>JAFZIO010000033.1 GCA_017554335.1 Bacteroidales bacterium
ACGTTATTGAACTCCACGTTCTCTGCATTATGCACCTCGGCGCTTTTTTTTGCAGTGAAGACGCAGTCCGTGAAGGAAATATCCCTCAGGGGTAGTTCCGGCAGGCCGTTGATGTAGATGGCCTGTTTGGCCCCGCTGCACACTATGGTGCTGAAGTGGAATCCGTGGAATACCGGCGTGGTCTCGTCAACCGGCACAAGGTCTTCCTCTGCGGTATCGGCCCTTTCCGTAGCGGCTACGCCTGCGTAATACAAATTAAAGGTAACGGCTTCGGCGACGATATCCTTCATATAGATGTTGCGGCACCATATATCTTTAACCTCTCCTCCGCGGCCGCGGGTGCTCTTGAAGCGAAGGCCTACGTCGGTGCCTATGAAGCTGCAGTTTTCAACGAGTATGTTCTCCACGCCTCCGGACATCTCGCTTCCGATTACGAAGCCGCCGTGACCGTGATATACCGTGCAGTTGCTGATGACGAGGTTGCGGCACTTGCGTGCGTGGCGGCGTCCGTCGGCGTCTTTGCCGGACTTGATGCAGATTGCGTCGTCGCCTACGTCAAAGGTGGAGTCGTACAGCAGTACGTTCTCGCAGGCGTCGATGTCAATTCCGTCGCCGTTGGCGGACCAGTGCGGGTTGCGTACGGTTATGTTCTTGACCGTCAGATCTTTGCAGTAAAGCGGATGAATATTCCAGCAGGGGGAGTTCTGGAAAGTGCACCCCTCGAGCAGAACCCTTTCGCATTCGCGGATCGATACCATCACCGGCCGCAGGAAAGTCTTGATCTCCAGCTCGTTCAGCGAAGGGTCGGGGAAGTTGAGGCTGCCGGCGGTCAGGCGGGCTTTGTAATACCCTTCGTCGGGATACCATGCCTTTCCGTCTTCGGGGATGTATCCTCCGCGGGCCTTCACCCTTTTCCATTCGTCATCAGACACCTTGCGGCGCTTGACCTCGCGCCATGCCTCACCGTTGCCGTCGATGATGCCCTTGCCTGTGATGGCGATGTCGTGCGCTCCCAGTGCGTTGATGGGGGAGACGCAGCGGCGGACGTCAAGGCCTTCGAAGTTGGTGTCTATTATGGGGTAGAGATTCTGGTCTGTGCTGAATACCAGAACCGCGTTTTCTTCAAGGTGAAGCTCGGTGCGGCTTTCAAGGGTTATGGGACCGGTGAACCATATGCCTGCGGGTACCGTGAGCCGGCCGCCGCCTTTGCCAGAAAGCTCGCCGATGGCCTTTGCAAACGCCTCCGTGTTAAGTGTTACGCCGTCTCCCACGCCACCGAAATCGGTAATGCAGACATTGCGGGAGGGGATGGACGGCGTGGCCACCTTGGGCATTACGAATGATGCGTCGCTGCCGCATGCACAAGCGCAGGCGAATACAGCGACAAGGACCATTTGTGTAAATATAAAGTGTTTCATTGGCTTTCGTACTTAGTGTCTGCGTGCAAATATACAATTATTTTTTAATTCCGTGCACGTTCACGGAAATTTTTTCGTGTACGGGCACGGAACCTTCGCAAAACTTTTTTACCTTTGCAATATGGCACAGAACGAAAAACCTACAATTATGGATATCACCCGTCTGACCGGGCTGTCAAAGGGCACGGTAGACCGCGTCCTGCACAATCGTGGAGAGGTTTCCAAGAAAAGTTACGAGGCGGTGATGAAGGCTATCCAGGAGCTTGGTTATGAGCCGAATGTATTTGCTTCAATGCTTGCCAAAGGCGGTTCTCATCTGATAGCCGTGCTCATGCCTGAAGATGCTCCCGGCAGTTTCTGGCATCTGGCTGCCACCGGCATGAACAAATCCAAAGACCCATTGCTTACCGGGGGAGTTAAGGTTGAGCACTTCGGCTATAATCCCACGGATGCCGAGTCCCTCCGTGCTGCGGCGGAAAAGATGAGGGACAGCAATCCCTCGGGCGTGGTAATCGCTCCTATGTTCCGCACCGGTACTGAAATGATCACCTCGGTGCTTCGGGAGTTGAAAATCCCGTATGTTTTCATAGACTCCAAGATAGACGATTCTGGCTATCTGGCATATTTTGGCATGCCTATGTATCGAAGTGGTTATCTCTGTGCCGATCAGCTTACCGGAGGCCGTCCGGTTAATAACGTGCTGGTGGTCCGCATCCAGCGGGATTTACAGGGTAAATCGGATCCTACCGTTAACAGACGTGCCGGTTTCATGGATTACATGCATGAGCATTGCCCTGACTGTGTTATTCACAATATTATGATAGACCCGTCAGATCCGGTCGGTATAGAGAAAGCTATGGATGAGTATTTCGAGGCCAATCCGGATACTCATCATATTGTCATGTTCAATTCGCGCATCCATTTGCTTGTGCCGTGGCTGGACAAGCATCCCCAGCGCGGCCGCAGGGTGGTGGGCTTCGACAATCTGGAAGCCAACATGCAGGCGCTCAGCCGCGGCGCCGTGTCCGTGCTTATATGTCAGCACCCCGACGAGCAGGTAGCCATGGCTATTCAGGCCTTGTCTGAGCGCATAGTCCTGGGCAAACACCCCGCCCGGCGCGATAATTTCATGCACATGGATATTCTGACGCGCTACAACGTCGATTTCTATTGATTCCATGAGACGCCGCCTCACCTTACTCCTGCTTTTCCTGGCCGTTTCAGCAGCAGCACAGGACAGGCATTTCGTCAAAGGATCATATGTTCCTGAGGGTGGTTTCTGCTACGACGAGAGCAAGGTCCCGGAGTATACGCTTCCTGACGTCCTGACCGCCTCCGACGGTCGTAAGATCAAGAATGTCCGTCAGTGGGAGAAGATTCGTCGGCCGGAGCTTCTGCAGCTGTTCGAGTCGGAAATGTATGGACGCGTGCCCGAAAAACCAGCCGGCCTGCATTGGCGTACGGTCTCCGAAGGACCGGCCCTCGACGGAGCGGTCCTGAGGCGTGAGGTGGATATTTTCTTCGACGAAGCGGAAACCGAACACCTGCGGCTGCTGCTTCTGCTTCCCGCCGGACGGAAAGGTCGTGTGCCGGTATTCCTGGGCATCAACTTCTTCGGGAACCATACCATCTGTGACGACCCCGGAATCTCCCTCCCGGACACTCTCCGGTGGCGGCCGGACTACAGTCTCCCCGCCCGAGGATCCCAGGCGCACCGCTGGCCGGTAAACGTAATTCTGCAGCGGGGGTATGCCGTCGCAACGTTCTGCTGCGAAGATGTTGCCTGGGACCACCCGTATGCCGTCGACAGCGGCATCTATCGTCTATATCCAGATGAGACCATGGGGGCGCTGGCGGCATGGGGATGGGGCCTGTCGCGCGCCATGGATTACCTGCAGACAGACCCGGACGCGGATGGCGCGCTCGTTGCCGTTTTTGGGCATTCGCGTATGGGCAAGGCGGCTCTTTGGGCGGCTGCCCGCGACCGTCGCTTTGCAATGATGATTTCCAACGCCTCCGGTTGCGGAGGTGCCGCCATAAGCCGTCGCCGCTTCGGGGAAACGTTGCGCAGAATCAATACCCATTTCCCCTGGTGGTATTGTCTTAAGTTTCACACTTACAACGACAAAGAGGACGAGCTACCCTTCGACCAGCATGAACTTCTGGCCCTGATCGCTCCGCGCCCGCTGTATGTAGAAAGCGGTACGGAAGACCTTTGGTCGGATCCCCGCGGAGAGGAGCTTGGGCTGCAGAACGCCCTGCCAGTGTACAGGCTCTACGGGGCGGAAGAGCGTACCGGCCGCCACGTCAGGCCCGGCAAGCACGAAATCTTGTTATACGACTGGGAACGCTATCTGGATTTTGCAGACCGCTGGCTGCGCTGAACGGCAGTTACTTGGTCCTGATCACAATTGCGCCGCGGGTAGCTTTGTCGCCTACGGTGATTGAGGGCGCTTTATCTATAACGCTGATGTTCTTGACGTCGCTGAGCTTCACTGAGGAGATGTCGGCGACAGGTATAGAGAACGTTATCAAGGTCAAGATAGACACCTGGTTCAAGTCCGGCAACACCATCCCTTCCACCTTGCCTGAAACGCTGGAACTGCTGAAAGGCTGGGCGGAATAATATCTCCCCTACAGCAGGTTCAGGAACAGGGTAATAATTCCGGTGTTGATAATATCCACGAACATTGCCCCGATGATGGGGACAATGATGAAGGGCTGCACCGCATAGTGATACTTGTAGCACACGGCCGACATGTTTGCCATGGCATTGGGCGTGGCACCCAGCCCGAAACCGCAAAGGCCGCTCACGAGTACTGCCGCATCGTAATTCTTTCCAAGCGCCGGAAATGCCACTAGGGAAGCATAGAGCGCGATCAGTACCGTCTGTGCCAGCAGGATAGCGAGTAGGGACATCATCAGCCCGGACAATTCCCAAAGTTTAAGGGTAGCCATGGCCATGCCGAGGAAGAGTGACAGGCAGATATTTCCTATAGCCGTAATTTCATCCTTGCAAATAGGGCTCTTCCGGCGTTTTTGTTCAGGGAAGACATTGCGGATTACGGCAGCAACTATCAGCGCCCCGAAATATGTAGGGAAAGTAATACCGGTTTTAGACAGCAGCCTGCTCAAGCCCATGCCCAGCGCCATAGAAATAATCAGCTGGCACGAGGCCCATGTGTAATTGCGGAAGGCCCTTTCCTCGGATATTCCATGCTTAGCCCGGCTTTCTTTAGTAGACTGCATGGCTTCAACCCCTTCGAAGCCGTCTGCCGCACCGGATTCGTCAGACAAATGATGCCTCCGCACGAGCCTCTCGCCCAATGGCCCGCCGATGAGCGAGCCGGCTACCAGGCCAAAGGTGGCGGCTGCCATAGTGATGGAATCTGCTCCCTCCAGCCCCATGGAAGCGAGGACCGGATAGAAGCCTCCGGACGTCCCGTGGCCGCCGGACATTGAGATGGACCCGGCCGCCATGCCTACGAGGGGATCGACATGCATCGCCTTTGCCAAACCGACAGAGAGGATATTCTGGAGCGTGATGAGCACGGCAACCAGAACAACCATCACCACCAGCGGCTTGCCTCCCTTCCGGAGCACCCTGAGGTCTGACTGAAAGCCCACCGAAGTGAAAAAGAGCATCATGCAGATGTCCTTAATGGTGCCGTCGAAGGAGAACTCCACCCCTAGCAGCCCGTGAACGAGGAGAATCAACAAGGAAATGATAATACCTCCGGATACCGGGGCCGGGATACAGAATCGCTTAAGGAATGGCACGGCCCTGGTGAGCACAAGCCCCAGGAGCAGGGCCACCACACCCACTCCCGCGGTCATGTACATATCCAGAACAACCTGTTGTGTCAATTTCTAATGTTTTACGCCTCTCTATCCCCCTTACTTCGTCCTGATAACTATGGCGCCGTGGGTGGATTTGTCGCCGATGGTGAGGGAGGGGGCTTTTTCCAGTACGCTGATATTCTTTACGGCGCTGAGCTTGACGGCTGAGACGTCGCTTACCACTTTGTCGTCTACTATAACGGCGGCGTCGTTAATGATTTTTGCGTTAGGCAGGTTGGCCGTCAGGAAAGCCTTGATGTCGTCGTTGTATCGGCTCACGTCGCTGCGGGTGGGCTGGTAACCGCTTTTGGAAGTAAGGCTCCCGCTGCCGGAACCGGAGCTGCTTGCGGTAGAGACGCTGGAACTTGTTGTGGTTTTGGCCGAAGAACTCCCGGAAGAAGAACTTCCGGAAGAGGACTGATATGCTAAACTGCAGCTGCAAACCAGCAGCACAGTGCCGATAATCAAAAGAATTTTGTACTTCATAACAGCGATTATTTACCGCAAATATAATAATAGTTGCGGAAAATGTGTACACAAAAACGCAAATTGCGAATTTTCTAGGGCGCCTATTATATTATATTTGTTTAAACAAACGGAAGATTTTAAATATTTTTAACAATATCTAATCTATAACAACCAAGAAAAACATGAAATCAATCTTCAGATTATTCCTGACGATGCTCCTACTGACCGTGTCTGCGGTCCAGGCATTCGCCGCACCGGGAGACAAGATCACCGGTGTTGTGAAGGACGCAAAGGGAAATCCTGTCGTTGGTGCCGTAATCTCGGATGAGGCTCAGAAGTCTTATACGATGGTCGACATGAACGGCGCTTTCACCTTTGAAACCAAGTCCACCCGCATCGTGGTCTCCTGCCTGGGCTACAAGACCCAGACCGTTACCGTGAGACCGGGCCAGAAGGTCACCATCATCCTCGAAGACGAGAACACCATCCTAGACGATGCAGTCGTGGTGGGTTATGCAGTCCAGTCGAGGGCCAACCTCACCGGCGCCGTTTCGACGGTTGACGTGGGCCAGTCCCTCGCCGGCCGTTCCATCCCTGACGTAGGCCGTGGCCTCCAGGGTGCCGCCGCCGGTCTGTCCGTAACCCTGCCTGACGCGGAAGTCGGTTCCGACGCCCGCATCCGCATCCGTGGCGCCATCGCCTCCATCGAAGGCGGCGCGAGCCCCCTCATCCTGGTGGACAACGTGGAGGTGCCTTCCCTGCAGGTGGTCAACACGGACGACGTAGAGTCCATCTCCGTGCTGAAGGACGCCGCCTCCACCTCCATCTACGGTGCCAAGGCAGCGTTCGGCGTCATCCTCATCACCACCAAGAAGGGCGCCAAGACCGACAGGGTAACCGTTTCCTACAACGGCATGGTTTCCTTCGAGAACATGGCCAAGCAGTACGATATGGCAGGCGTCAACGGCCTCCAGTACATGCTCGATGCGGCCGCCCGTTCCAAGGCCAGCTTCAGCGAGTCGGCAGAGCCCGCGCAGCGCACCCCCGGCAAGTACAACTACGACGGCGTGCGTGCCGGCTCCTACTTCTCAACCGACATGGACGCCATCGCCCTCTCCAGGGAATGGTGGGCCAAGTACGGCAAGGGCGGCAGCGTGAGGGAGCTCGGCGTCAACGACCCCATGGTGTACGGCCGTGACTGGTACTACAACGGCGGCGTCAACTACGGCGTGCGTGTATACAACATCTACGACTACCTCGTCCGCGAGAACGCCCCCAGCAACCAGCACACCCTGAGCGTAAGCGGCAAGAGCGGCAAGACCACCTTCAACATCGGCCTGGGCTACGTGTTCCAGAGCGGTATGATGAAGGTCGCCACCGACGACTTCAGCAAGTACAACGCCTCCGTGAAGGTGGAAACCGCAGTCAAGGACTGGCTGACCGTGCGCGCCGGCATGATGTACTCCTCCCGAACCAAGAGGTACCCCCTCATCGCCGAGAGTACTTCCTACAGCCCCTGGCTCTACCTGTACCGCTGGTCTCCCGTGTTCCCCTACGGTTACGACGAAAGGGGTAACATAATCCGCGGCGTCATGTCCGAGGCTATGCAGGCCAACACCGCCTCCATGAAGTACAACTACAACAACGTCAACCTGGGTACCACCATCACCCCCGTCAAAAACTGGAACATAGTCGCAGACTACACCTTCTCCAACCAGGAGTACATCCAGACCCTGCCGGGCGCCAAGTTCTCCGGTGCCAACTGGAAGAGTACCACCCCCGTTGAGTACAAAGACGCCAACGGCAACCAGATTTACGTAGACACCGACGGCAACCCCGTGGCATCTACCGCTGAAGGCGCAATGATGGCCTACTACTTCCCGTACGAAGAGGACTACGTGCAGAACACCGACATCCACTTCTTCTCCCGTACCCACGAGAACTCCTACCGACATACCTTCAACGGCTATACCGACTATACGCTCAACTTTGCCGAGGCCCATACATTGAAGGCCATGGTAGGTATGAACCTCTCCACCTACGACCTCACCAGGCAGAGCACCCGCGTCACCAACCTGTCGGATTACACCAATCCGCAGTTCGCCTTCGGTACCGGCGTGTGGACCGGCTCCGGCCGCGCATCCTGGGAGTCTCAGCTCGGCTTCTTCGGCCGTCTGAACTACAACTTCAAGGACCGCTACCTCCTGGAGGCTAATATCCGCCGCGACGGTTCCTCTAAGTTCCCCACCAAGCTCCGCTGGGCATGGTTCCCTTCATTCTCCGCAGGCTGGCGCGTGATCGAAGAGCCCTGGATGGCACCTCTCAAGCCTTACGTCTCCACCCTCAAGCTCCGTGCTTCCTGGGGTTCCGTGGGCGACCAGAGTGTTTCCTCTTCGCTCTACATCCCTCAGATTTCCACCGGCCAGAACAGCTGGATCGCCGGAACCGGCGGCCTCATGAGCTATGCCGGAACGCCTTCCACGGTGTCCGACGCCATCACCTGGCAGAGGATCAAGACTGCTGACGCAGGTATCGACGCCCGCTTCTTCAACAGCCACGTAGGCGTCACCTTCGACTACTACATCCGCGACACGGAAGGCATGATAGTCCCGACCGACGGCGTGAACACCGTAACCTACGGCGCCTCCGCTCCCAAGGCCAACCTCGGTTCCCTCCGCACCAACGGTTGGGAACTCCAGATCGACGGCAACTACCGCTTCCAGAACGGCCTGGGCATCAGCGGCATGTTCCAGCTCGCCGACGCCACCAGCAAGATTACCGCTTACGGCGAGACCACGAGCCTGAGCAGCTGGTACGTGGGCAAGACCTACGGCGAAATCTGGGGCTTCAAGACCGACGGCCTCTATCAGTTCAGCGACTTCGAGCAGGATGCCGACGGCAACCTCATCTTCCGCCAGCTGACCGCCGACGATACCGACGACCCCGACTGTATTGGCAAGTCCTCCTTCATCCTCAAGAAGGGCCCCAACGGCGAGAAGGCAGTCTACCAGTCCTACTTCGAGGGCAGCTCCTTCCACTTCGGCCCCGGTGACGTGAAGTACGTGGACGCCGACAAGGACGGCAAGCTCTCCCGCGGCACCAGGACCATCGACGACCACGGCGACCTCGTGGTCATCGGTAACGAGACCCCCCGCTACGAATACAGCTTCCGCATCGCTGCAGACTGGTACGGCGTAGACGTGTCCGTCTTCTTCCAGGGCGTGGGCAAGCGTGAGATCTGGGGCCAGGGCCCTATCGCAGTTGCCGGTTTCTACACCTCCGACGGTGCTATGGCCGCAGCCTTCGCGAACGACTACTGGACTCCCGAGAATACCAACGCATACTATTCCGCCCCTTACAATATGGGACGTGATACCAGCGTAGACAGCTACAACTACCTCAAGAACGACCGTTTCCTCCTGAACATGGCCTACCTGAGGCTCAAGAACGTCACCCTGGGCTACACCCTTCCTGCAAAGCTCACCCAGAAGGTAAGCATCTCCAAGCTTCGCTTCTACTTCACAGCGGAGAACATCCTTACCTGGGACAACCTCCGCGGACTCCCTATCGATCCTGAATGCGTCACCGGCTACTCCATGTGGGGAAGCAACTACGCACAGGGCTGGACCGGCGTAGGTACCCCTGTCTTCAAGACCGTTACTTTCGGTGCACAGCTTAACTTCTAAAGAACGATGATCATGAAAAAGTCATTATACGCTATATTCGCTGCCCTTCTGCTTCTCTGCTCTTGCAGCGATCTTCTTGACCGTCCGGCCCTGACCACCGTAGTGGACAACAACTTCTGGAGAGGAGAAGGCGACGTGCGTCTCTACTGCAACGCTTTCTATCCCCTGTACTTCGAGGGTTACGGACAAGACTGGAGCCAGGAATTCGCCCCTGTGCGCGGCGGCACCTCATTCTGCGACGACTTCATCAGCGAGGGTACGCAGAGCCGCTTCGAGAACAAGGTTCCCACTTCCCGCGGCTCTTCCTCCGAGTCCCGTTCATGCTACGCTCAGTACTACGGGCCTTCATGGGGCTTCGGACGCATCCACAAGGTGAACATCCTCATCGACCGTCTGAACGAGTACAAGGCCAATTTCTCCGAGGAAGCCTACAACCACTGGATGTCCGTGGCCTACTTCTTCAAGATTTATGAGTACTCAGACCTCGTAGGCGTGTTCGGCGACGTCCCTTACTTCGAGACTACCGTCCGCGACGACGACTTCGACACCCAGTACAAGGACCGCGACAGCCGCCAGCTCGTAATGGACAAGGTCTACGACATGTGCGAGTTCGTGCTCAACAACATGCGTACGGACGACGGCCCCAACTACGTCAACCTTTACGTGGCCGCCGGCTTCATTTCCCGCTTCATGCTTTATGAAGGCACCTGGCAGAAGTATCACGACGGCGAGGAAGGATGCGACGGCAAGGTCAACTGCGACAGCGAGCATGCCAAGAAGTACCTGGAGATGGCCGTAAAGGCCGCCGAGGTGGTCATGAACAGCGGCAAGTACAGCTTCGGCAGCTCCTACAAGGCCCTGTTTACCTCGGAAGACCTCGCTTCCAACCCTGAAATCCTGCTCTACCGTCACTACGACGAAGCTCTTCAGGTCCGCCATCCTATAGGCTCCTACAACGGCGGCTCCGACTCCGGCAGCAACGTCAACCTGGAGTACATCAAGTCTTTCAACTGCCAGGACGGCAAGCCCTGGAGCATCTCCAGCGTGGAAGGCGCCAAGGACTTCTCCCTTGCCAACCTTGTGAGGACCCGCGACCCCCGTTTCTTCGACGTATTCTGGGGACAGGTGAACATCAAGTCCAACAGTATGATCTACTGTTACAAGTACGCCTCCTACGAAGCTCTGCAGTACTTCTTCGAGACAGGTGACAAGCTGGCCAACTGGCAGGGTATCTACAACACCAACGACGCTCCCATAATGCGTTACGGCGAGGTGGTGCTCAACTGGATCGAGGCCAAGGCCGAACTGGCACAGTCCTACGGCGGTGCCGCCATCACCCAGGCAGACCTCGACAAGTCCATCAACGCGCTGCGCGACCGTCCCCTCAGCACCCATGCGGCTGCTGCAGGCGTGAAGCAGACGGCACACATGCAGATCAACGACATCCCCAACGATCCCAAGCGCGACTACGACGTGCCCGCCCTCATCTGGGAAATCCGCCGCGAGCGCCGCATGGAGTTCCTCCACGAAGGCAGCCGTATCAAGGACCTCCTCCGCTGGTACAAGCTTGATTACATGGACTACGATACCGATCCCGACAAGTACCTCGGTCCCTGGATCGACTGCGCAGTGGAGCTTGGCGCCGACGAGAGCGTGCCCAAGGTGAACAGGAACTACCTGAACCAGCGCGTCGGAATCCTCCAGGTACAGCAGGCCGACGGTACCATCGTCAAGTACAACGGCGGCAATGCAGACCAGATGAAGGGATTCTACTGCGTGCGCAACGCTTCCAACCGCGAGACCTTCTTCGACCGTTCCTACATGGCTCCTATAGGCCAGCAGCAGATCGACGAATACAAGATGCGCGGCTACAAGCTCACTCAAACTGTAAACTGGTAAACCATGAGAATTGCTTTAAAGCCGCTGCTTGTGGTTCTGGCCCTGGCCGTCCTGGCTTCTTCGTGCGAACCGAAGAAGCCGGACGTGCCCAAGCCCATAGACAAGACGGCGGTTGACGAGGGGGGCACCCAGGAGCCCGATACTCCTGAGACCTCCGATAATCCTGAAACCCCCAGCTCCACTGCCAGGCTGTGCAAGGAGGAGTATCTGGGCCAGTCTCCCAGGATTATCGCCTACATGACAGAGTACACCAAGGTCTCGACCCTGGATGCCACCTGCCTGACGCACATCAACTATGCCCACGGCCGTTTCAAGAATCCCAAGACGGGAGACGGCGGCATAGTCATAGCGACCGGCGACAACAACCTGATGAAGACGGTGCTTGCCCTCAAGGAAAAGAAACCCACCCTGAAGGTGCTCCTCATGATAGGCGGCTGGGGCGAGCATGCCGACGGCTTCTCCATGATGGCCCGCGACCCCAACAAGCGTAAGGAGTTCTGCCAGTCCTGCAAGTCCCACATAGACAACTATGGCTTCGACGGAATAGACATCGACTGGGAGTATCCGGGCGGCGGCCCTTCCACCAACGGCAAGAGCAACGACGACCCCAAGAACTTCGTGCTGGTGCTCAAGGAACTTCGCGAGACCATAGGCGACACCAAGATAATCTCCTACGCATCTTCTTCCAGCGCCAAGTATATGAACTGGAAGGACGCCATGGAGTATCTGGACTACGTGAACGTGATGACCTACGACATGGGCAAGCCCCCCAAGGGCCACAACTCTCCGCTTAAGAAGAGCACCATTTTCAACCAGGACGGCTGCGAAGAGAGCATTGAGCTCCACCGCAAGGCCGGAGTAGCCCTGAGCCGCATGAACCTGGGCGTGCCTTTCTACGGCCACGGCAAGGATCCCTATGCATCCGACGTCAAGTTCAACGAGATGGACGCCATACTCAAGGCCACTACCGGCACCTATGCCGGCAAGAATATCCGCAAGTGGGACGACACCGCCAAGGTGCCCTACCTGGTGGACGGGGCCAACAACATACTGCTCAGCTACGACGATGCCGAGTCCGTCCCTTACAAGGGCAAGTTCGTGGTAGACAAGAAGCTGGGCGGCGCCATGTTCTGGGAGTACCGTCACGACGACTCCAACCACACGCTGCTCAAGGCGCTGTGCAAATCCATTTACGGAAAGGAATCCACTACAGATTAATTAACCAACCATAAATTTTTACACAATGAAACGTATTTTTGCTATTATGCTGACTTGCACGGCGTTCATGTTCGCCTGCAATCCGGACAATCCCGACAAGCCGGATAATCCGGACAATCCCGACAATCCGGACAACCCCGATACTCCCAAGGTAGAGTATTACGAGTCCATCAGCGCAACCCTCACAGGCTCCAACATCAAGAAGGCCTGGGAAGACGGCGACGCAATCCAGATCTACAATGTTACCCAGGACGGTAACGACGTAGAGGCCAAGTACGTCCTCACCGGCGGCGCAGGCACTGCCAACGGTACCTTCGCTCCCGCATCCGGCGTCAAGGCTCTGGAGAAGGGCGGCAAGGGCTACTTTGCAGCATATCCTTACAATGAGGACATGACCTTTGCACAGCACAACACCTTCTCTACCACCATCGCTGCAGAGAGGGAAGGCGACGCTCCCATGTTCGCCTATTCAGACGACGCTGCCACCATCAACTTCAGCAGCTTCATGGGTGCTATCAAGTTCAGCCTCTCCGGCAAGGGCAACATCCAGTCCCTCACCATCGAGGACGCCAACACCAACAACATCCTGTCCGGTAACGTTACCGTCAATCCCAAGAGCGGCAAGGCTACCTTCAAGAACAACTCTTCCAGCAAGCACTCCATTTCCTACAAGTTCCCCAGCAAGCTGGAGCTCGACAATTCCACTTCTTCTGAGATCATAATCGAAGTTCCTGCAGGC
>JAFZIO010000034.1 GCA_017554335.1 Bacteroidales bacterium
CTCCTGTAACTCTTCCGACTCGAAGCGGGTTTCACGGGGCATATCCAGCAAATCGTTGCCTTTCAGGTACAGGGAGAAGCGCTTGAAATCTTTCTGGACATTGGCG
Organism: Bacteroidales bacterium; assembly: GCA_017554335.1. GTDB lineage: Bacteria > Bacteroidota > Bacteroidia > Bacteroidales > UBA932 > Cryptobacteroides. Next base: position 107 of record JAFZIO010000034.1, read on the forward strand.
TTGAGTTCGCAGTATTCCTTGAAGATGGTGAAGAAGGTGGCAACCTTGCTTTGGTACTTGGCATCGGCCCCTATGCTCCAGCCCTTGCCCAAATTGGCTGTAATGTCGCCAGTGAGCTTCCAGTTGAAGGAATTCTTAACGACATCGCTGGTTTTGGCCATGCGTCGCGACTGGTTATAGGTTACCGAAGCGTTGGCAGTAATCACCTTTCCCCGCCAGCCCAGCTTTTGCGTAATGCCGGCGGTACGGCTGTCAGACGAATTGATCCAGTGGAATACCTTGTACTGGCGCCCGTCAATCTCTTCGTTGCTCCAGGTCTGGTCTATCTCATTCAGGACTTCCTTGTAGGTCAGTGCGGTCTTGGACAGGAAGCGTTCCTGCTTGAACTCGTATTCGAGAGTATAGAGCATTGTCTGGGGAGAAACGAGTTGCTCGTTCCCCCGGTACAACTTGTCCAGATAGCCGGCAGTACGGTCGTACCAGCAGATCTGCAGGTAATCCGGATGCTTCACGCCCATCTGCTGAATCAGATTGAGGGAATGGCTGGAAGAAAGGGCCCATTTCAAGTTTGCCTTTCCCACGGGGTACAGGCCCTTTATTCTCAAAGGCTGCTGATGCTCATCGTCGTTCAGGCGGCGGGCATACTCCTGAAGGGCGTAGTCGACATGGGCTTCCAGCTTCTTCCAGCGAAGGTCTGCAAGCACATACTGCTCTATCTGGACGCTCAGATAATTAAAGGTTTTCCATCTCCTCCGCGTTGCCGTCAAAAGACATGGAATGGTTGTAGGCTGCGTCGTATTTGTATTGGTACAGTACCCAGGTGGAATAGGACCTCTCCGGCATCGGCGTCCATAAGAAATCAGACCTGAGGCTGGCGGTAAGCGGTTTGGTGGTGGCCGCCTTATATGTGATATCCAGGCGTTTGTTTTTGGCGGCGATGCGGGTATTGTCTGTAGTGTTAGGCTCCCATTCTCCCTCCACCTTGGTAAGCCAGCTGAACTTTTCCGTTTTATAGTTCAGCTTGAAAACGCCTTTCGCCAGCGCGTGATACATGGGCTTTTCGTCCGTTACCAAGCTTCCATCCATCCCGCCGAGGCCTCCGGACAAATCCGCGCTGCCCGACCACTGTGCACGCAGTGAGGGGCTGCACAGCAAGAGCGCACAACACAGGGCGAACCCGCAAAAACCTCTCATATTCAATTAGTGCCGGTAAGTCTGTCAGAACTCGTCGTTATTCTCGTAGATGGCATTCTCCCAACCCGCGACGCTTGCGTCAAAAGTTATTTGGGTATAAACGGTACTCAGATCGATTCCGATGTGGAACGTATACTGTTTTCCGTAAACGAAAGTGTTGTCGGGCAGGAGGCCGTAAAGCATGTAGCGGGCAACCTGGTTCTTGAGTGGCTCATAATAGAACCCGTTGAGTGTGAAGCCGTCAATGTCGAATACCACTTCCACATACTGCTTGCCCATTTCTATTTCATCGGGAATTGAATAGTAGCGGTGCGAGTCTGCCATCCGGTCTTCAAGGGTGTTGAACCCGACGAATTTCTCATTCTGAGAACCCACTCCGACCTTCGCATCTCCCTCGAATACGACGACGTTGCGATAATACCCTTGACGGCGCCACAGGCCCTGGCCGAGGTTTATGTCATTTTTGAAAACACCGGCAGAGGCAACATTGTATGCCGTGAGTTTCCGGAGGTGAACCAGGCCCTGAAGTTCAGGAACGGGAGTGACGTCGCAGATGCGATAGCCGATGTCGTTGGTGATGTGCTGGAACACGAGGGGAACCATGTCCAGCATCGCTACGGCCTGCTTCACTGTCTTGGAAACAAGCGGACCGGCCGATGTCTCTTCTACGGAATACGGAATCAAATAGGAGACCTCATCTTCGTTGTATGTTGTTTCGTTTACGAAGGGATAGTATGCGCTTAGAGCAAGTACCCGGTCGACTGGCACGTCCCAGATATACGGATTCAGGAATAAACTGTACGATGAGCCGTCGAACGAAGCCTTGGCATTGTCTATCAGCAGGGAACCGGTTGCCTCATCCACGCCCATCAGGCCGAACGGGATGGACTCGTCCATCGTGCCTGCTTTCTCGGAAGAATCGACCATGGGAGAAGACTTGGTCATCATTCCTATCTTCTCGGCCGGAATAACCTTGCCGTCCCTGGTCACCACCACATCGAAGTCTACCTTCTGCTGCTTCGGCGTTGGAGCGGAATCATCAGACAGGCTGACACATGAGGACATGAGCGCGACAATGAGCAGCGCTGCAGGGAAATATATGAACCTGTGAATAAGCATATATCTAAAATAACTGAACGATAATCAAATGTAACCTCCGCCCTGGGATTTAAGCTCTTCGTCAACTTTGTTCTTTTCTTCCAGAAGCAGAGTGAGCAACCAGTCTTTCTGCTCGTCGGTCAGTCCGAGGTCGCGGCAGGCGCTCTCATAACGGTTTAAGACGGCCTCCTGATGCCTGTGGTACACCATTGATTTGCGGATTTCCTCCTCTATGGATTCGTGCTCAATCTCGTAGCTGTCTTTATAGTAGTTCTTGTAAACCTGTTCGGAAGAATAGTGCAAGCAGAAATAGAACAACCCGGATGCAAGAATAACAATCCCCAGTATGCCTGCAACGAGCGGAACTTTCTGTATGAGGCCGAGCATGCCCAGCGTACCGCCCGTAATAAAGAGCAGCAAGGCGATGAGTTCGTTCCTGTGGTTTTTTATGAGTGCGGACAGTTTCATAACTTAACTGTTGACGATTTTCTGTTTTGTAGTATCTTGATCTTGACCGAATTCTCGGCTTCCTTGGATTCGAGTGCACGCTGGTACGCCCGGCGGGCGCGCAGCATCTCCGCGTTACGTTTCTTCATATCCTCGAGATTCTCACGGAGGCGCCACTGCTGAATCAGGATCGAGAAGAAGGCTATTGAGAACATCAGCAGGAAACCCACCAGGATGGTTATCTGGTTCTGGGCCTTGAGCCTCTGGGCGTCCTCGCGGAGCTGGGCATTGTTCATTTCGGCGTCAAAGATCGCAAGGTCTTCGTTCTGGACCTTGATGTAAATGGAATCCTTCTCGCCCAGCAATGCGGAAATCTGGGTATAGGCTTCATCGAAATCCCCGAGCTCGGCGAATATACTGTGCTTTTGCTCAAAACGCTCCCGGGGCGTTCCAAGTGAATCCGCTCTGGCAAGTGCTTCTTTGAGCAGACCCTTGGAGCGCAAATAACAAATGTCCATCTTGTTCCTTGAGTCCAGGTCAATCTGCAGCGGGTAGCGTTGATCGTGGAGCAGAAGGTCGTAATACTGCCAGAACTCTTCCATCTGTCCGGAGGCATAATACAGGATAGCCCTGGTAACACGGCATTTCAGTTTGATCAGATAGGAAAACTCCTGATATTCTTCCGCCAGCGCGCAATACTTCTCCGCGTCCGCGAAATCCCGCATTTTGACTTCCTCCTGGGCAATCAGTATGTAGAGGTTCGGAAGGTCCTGTTGCAGATTCGCTTCGTTGCAATATTGGATGGCCTTGTTGAAATAACCGACGGCAAGATAATGGTTGTCGCGTTCGCTTTGGATGAGCCCCAGTATCCTGTTGGAATACATTCTGCCAAGAGGACTCTTCTCCGAGCCGGCTATCCGCTGCATATCCCTGGCTTCAAGCACGGCTTCGGCAATACGGCCGGTGAGTACCAGATACTGGCAGTACTCATGCATAACCGGAAAATAGAAAGAACGCAGGTCCTTCCTCCCTCGTGTAAGCTCCTTGATTTCGGCCACGGCCGCATCCATCCTCTCATATTCCCCAGTCGAGAACCGCACAGGGAACTCCAGCGCCAGCCCGAGGCATTTTAAACGGAAATCGTCGTTCTTCACCCCCACAGCATAAAGGGAGTCCGCAATCGCAAGATTGTCTGTACTGTAGGCCTGCATACGGGCCCAAGCGTAACGTTCGAACGATTGTTTGTCAACCCCCAGACGGTTCACTATCTGCGCCCTGCAGACAAGGCACAATGATATAGCGAGAATGAGTGTGAGGGCTTTCTTCACTTAGTCTAGCTTTTCTTTGCCCCGGCTATCTTAAGGTAATTCACCACACAGGTCGTCAGTTTTTCCATGATGATGGGCTTCATTATGAAGTCGTTGGCGCCTAAGTTGAAGCCTTTCACCACGTCTTCGTTGGAATTGAGTGCGCTGAGGATTACAATCTGGAGGTCTGTCGTATCCGGATTGGCCCTGAGACGCCGTATGACCTCGAATCCGTCTATTCCGGGCATCATGAGGTCCAGGAGGATCAGGTCCGGTTTGAGCTCAGCCACGGCATCGAGGGCCTGCTGCCCGTTGGCGGCCTTGCGCAGCTTGAAATTGAAGCGCGCGAGCATTTTCTCTACCAGGATAAGGTTCAGGGGCACATCGTCCACCACGAGAACGTTATAATCCGAGAAGTCGTAAGATTGAGCGAAATAAGGTATCATATCACTATCATCTTTTTGTCGTACAGGTAATACCGGTATAGCCCTGCCGTACGGATGCGGCAAGGAGCAACATTATGGGAAGGATACTTCTCATGTGCATGTGGCTATTAGTCACTATTAGTGGTCAATAGCAAAGATAGACTTCTTTCTTGAACTTTGCAAATTGTAATTAAAAATCAATTGCAAAATAGTCCGGAAATCCGTATTTTTGTATCAGATTAGTTTAGTATATGAAAGCCTTAGTAAAAACTGATTTCCATCTCCCCGGACAGGAGGCCAAATACACTGGCAAAGTCCGCGATGTTTATTTCCTCAACAACGGTTATCTGGTAATGGTCGCAACCGACCGTATCTCCGCGTTCGACGTGGTGCTGCCGGAGGGCATACCCTACAAAGGACAGGTGCTGAACCAGATTGCCGCCCAGTTCCTCGACCTTACGGAAGACATACTCCCCAACTGGAAAGTTGCCGCCGTAGACCCCATGGTAACCATCGGTTACTGCTGCGAGCCTTACAAAGTGGAGATGGTAGTCCGCGGCTACCTCGCCGGCCACGCCTGGCGTGAGTATAAGGCAGGAAAGCGCACCCTTTGCGGCGTTACCCTGCCGGAAGGCCTTCGTGAAAACGAAAAACTGCCTCAACCCATCATCACCCCTACGACCAAGGCTGCCGAGGGACATGACGAAGACATCAGCAAGGAAGAAATAATAGCCCGCGGCATAGTCCCGGCTGATGAATACGAGCAGCTGGAACAATACACCCTGGCTCTCTTCCAGCGCGGAACGGAGATCGCAGCCAAACGCGGTCTCATCCTGGTGGACACCAAATACGAATTCGGCAAGAAAGACGGCAAGATCATGCTTATGGACGAAATCCATACCCCTGACTCTTCCCGCTATTTCTATGCTGAAGGTTACGCCGAGCGTCTTGCCAAAGGCGAGCACCAGAAGCAGCTTTCCAAGGAGTTCGTACGTGAGTGGCTCATGGCCGGAGGCTTCCAGGGACAGGCGGGCCAGAAGGTGCCCGAGATGACTCCGGAAGTCGTGAACGGCATTACCGACCGTTACATCGAGCTTTACGAAAATATTACCGGCAAGGCTTTCGACCGTGCGGAGTGCGAAGACGTCGCCGGACGTATAGAAAACAATATCCTTAACTTCCTCAAGAAATGATAGAACGCTATTCAAGGAAGGTCATGCGTGACGTCTGGACCGAGGAAAACAAGTTCAGCGCCTATCTGGAAGTCGAAATACTTTCCTGCGAAGCCTGGAGCAAGCTGGGCGTCATTCCTGCGGAAGACGTAGACAAGATACGAGAGAAGGCCCGCTTCGAGGTCTCCCGTATCAAGGAGATAGAAGAGCAGACCCGTCATGACGTGGTTGCATTCACCCGTGCCGTCAGCGAGAGCCTGGGCGAGGAGCGCAAGTGGGTACACTACGGCCTCACCTCCACCGACGTGGTGGACACTGCCAACGGCTACCTGCTCAAGCAGGCCGACGCCATCTTGCTGAAGGACCTGGAGGACTTCATGGAGGTGCTCCGCCGCCGCGCCCTCGAGTTCAAGGCCACCCCTTGCATCGGCCGTACGCATGGCATCCATGCCGACATCACCAGCTTCGGCCTCAAGTGGGCCCTGTGGTACGAGGAGATGAAGCGCAACGTCGCACGATTCAAGGCGGCCGCCGCCGGAGTGGAGGCGGGCAAGATGAGCGGCGCCGTGGGCAACTTCGCCAACATCCCCCCGTTCATCCAGGACTACGTGTGCGGCAAGCTCGGCATCGATTCGGCCAACATATCCACCCAGGTGCTGCAGCGCGACCGTCACGCCTGCTACGTGGGCACGCTGGCGCTGATAGCTTCCACGCTGGAGCAGATGGCCATGGAGGTCCGCAACCTCCAGCGTACCGAGGTGCGTGAAGTGGAGGAGGCGTTCCGCCAGGGGCAGAAGGGCTCCAGCGCAATGCCCCACAAGCGCAACCCCATCAGCAGCGAGAACATCTGCGGCTGCGCCCGCGTGATGCGGGGATATATGGCTACGGCATACGAGAACGTGGCCCTCTGGCACGAGAGGGACATCTCCCATTCGTCCACCGAACGCATCGTGCTGCCGGACGCCACCGAGCTGCTGGACTACATGCTCAACCGCTTCAAGGGCATACTGGAGAACCTGGTGGTGTATCCGGAGAACATGCTCGCCAACATCTGGCGCACCCGCGGCGTCATCTTCGCCCAGAGGGTAATGAACGCCCTTATCGGCAAGGGCCTCTCACGCGAGCAGGCGTACGACACCGTGCAGCCCATCGCCATGAAGGCATGGACGGAGAACCTGGACTACAGGACTCTCCTCAAGGAGTCTGAAGCGGTAACAGCCCTCCTGACTCCGGAAGAGTTGGAAGGCTGCTTTACCCTGGATTATTATTTCAAGAACGTCGACGGAATCTTCGAGCGCGTAGGAATCGCTTAACGGATTACCGTCGCATCACGGTCAGGACCAACGGAGACTATGCTGATACGGCATCCGGTCTCCGTTTCTATATATGCTATGTACTGCTTGAAGGCCTCGGGGAAGTCCTCGTAGCGGCGCAGACCGCTCAGCGGAGCCTTCCAGCCCGGGAACTCCTTGTACACGGGAGTCACGTCCTTGCCTCCGTCGTAAGGGAAGCTCTCCAGCAGCTCGCCGCCCTTCTTGTAGGCTACCGCCACTTTTATGGTGTCGAATTCGTCCATCACGTCGGCCTTCATCATGATGAGGTCGGTGACGCCGTTCATCATTACGGTATACTTGAGGGCAACCATGTCCAGCCAGCCGCAGCGGCGGGGACGGCCGGTCGTGGCTCCGTACTCATGTCCTATGGCACGCAGGCGCTCGCCGTCGGCGTCGAAGAGCTCGGTAGGGAAGGGACCGCTGCCCACGCGGGTGCAGTATGCCTTGAAGATGCCGTATACCTTGCCCACGCGTGACGGGGCGATGCCAAGGCCGGTGCAGACACCTGCCGACAGGGTGTTGGACGAAGTGACGAAAGGATAGGTGCCGAAGTCGATGTCCAGCAGGGAACCCTGTGCTCCTTCGGCCAGAATGGGAGTGCCGGCCTTCAGGGCCTCGTTCACATATACCTCGCTGTCGATGAAGGGGAAGCGCTTGAGCTGTTCCACCGCCTGGAACCACTTCTGCTCGTATTCGTCGAAGTTGAAGGGAAGCTCGAAAGGCGGATAAAGCTGAAGCTGCTGCTCGTGGCGCTGCTTGTGGGCGTCATAAATCTCCTTGAAATTGTCCTGGAGTATGTCGCCGACGCGCAGGCCGTTGCGCCCGGTTTTGTCAGAGTAAGCCGGGCCTATGCCCTTGAGGGTGGAGCCTATCTTGCCCTTTCCCATAGCGCTCTCGCTGGCAGCGTCCAGAGCCCTGTGGGTGGGAAGGATTAGGTGTGCGCGCTTGGAAATAAGCAGCTTTTCGCTTACGTCTACGCCGCGGGCCTCGATCTGGGAGATTTCTTCCATCAGGATGACAGGGTCGATTACCACTCCGTTGCCTATTACGTTCACAGTCCCTTTACGGAAGATTCCGGAAGGAACCGTATGAAGCACGAAGCTGTCTCCGTCGAAAACCAATGAATGACCGGCATTGGGGCCGCCCTGGAAGCGGGCAACAACTTTGTAAGAAGGCGTAAGCACATCTACTACTTTGCCTTTTCCCTCGTCTCCCCACTGGAGTCCGAGTACAACGTCTAACTTGTTCTGTTCCATATGATTAAAAAGTTTATTCTGCATTGTTCTGGTATAAATCCGTAGGATAAGCCCCGTTGAAGCAGGCGGTGCACAGCTGCGTGCGCCCGGAAGCCTTGTACAGCCCTTCAACGGACAGGTATTCAAGTGTATCGGCCCCTATGTAACGGCGTATGTCCTCCACGCTGCGGCCGTATGCCAGCAGCTGCTCCTTCGTACCTGTGTCTATGCCGTAATAGCAGGGCCATGCGTAAGGCGGGCTGGCTATTCGCATATGTACTGCGGTAGCTCCGGCGTCCCTTAGCATCTGCACGATCTGGCGGGACGTGGTGCCGCGGACTATGGAATCGTCGATAACCGCAACCCGCTTGCCTTTTACTATGCTGCGTACGGGGGAAAGCTTCATGCGCACGCCTATGTCGCGCAACGACTGGCTCGGCTGTATGAAGGTCCTGGCCACGTACATATTCTTTATCAGTCCCATTTCCAGGGGGAGTCCGCCGGATTCTGCAAAACCTATGGCGGCGCTCATGCTGGACTCCGGTATGCAGGTCACCAGGTCTGCGTCCGCCGGATGCTCCTCCTGAAGCAGGCGTCCGGAGAGTTTGCGGAAACCATGCACGCTGCAACCTTCTATCACGCTGTCAGGCCTGGCGAAATAAATATATTCCATGGAGCACATGCAGCGGCTTCCGGAATGTGAATGGAAGGAACTGCGTATGCCGTCGGGCCCGATTGCTATCAGCTCCCCGGGCTCGATGTCCCTTATGAATTTCGCGCCCACAGTATCAAGCGCACATGTCTCGCTGGCTACCACGTATCCTTTCCCGAGACTGCCGAGCGACAGCGGCCGGAATCCGTATTTGTCGCGGCAGGCGTATAGAGTGTTCCGGGTGAGTATTACCGTAGAGAAGGCGCCGTCCAGCAGGTGGGCGGCCGCACGGATGTTCGCATCCCAGTCTTCCCCGCGCAGGCCGGAGCCCACCAGGTAGGCGAACAGCTCGCTGTCCGAGGTGCTGTGGAATATGTGCCCGTGCCTTTCCAGGTACTGCTTCACGCTGGCGGCATTCACTATGTTGCCGTTGTGCGCAAGGGCGAAGCGGCTGTCTTTCCGCGAGAACAGGAAGGGCTGGAGGTTTTCCTGCCCGCCTACTTCCGTAGTCGGATAGCGTACGTGGCCGATGCAGGAGTTCCCGGGGAGGGTGGCAATCTGCTGCTCTCCAAGGACGTCCCTGACGGGACCTTCTCCTTTGTGCAGGAAGAAGTTGCCGTCGTCAACGGAGGCTATGCCGCAACCCTGCTGCCCGCGGTGCTGCAGGGCCTGGAGGGCCATGAAAGCATGCGAGGAGGCATGGCCGACTCCGTAGAAGCCGACTACGCCGCACTCTTCGTGCAATTCTCTGCCGTCCGGGAAACCCATTATTTGTTAGCTTCTTTGTATTGCAGAGCCGCCTCTACCAGGCCCTTGAACAGGGGATGGGGATTCTCCGGCGTGCTCTTGTATTCAGGATGGAACTGCGTTCCTATGAAGAACGGGTGTGATGGAAGTTCTACAACCTCCACCAGTCCGGTCTCAGGATTCTTGCCGGTGGCTTTGAGGCCGGCCTTCTCGAATTCTTCCAGATAGATGGAGTTGAACTCGTAACGGTGGCGGTGGCGTTCCCGTATGTCGGTCTGTCCGTAGAGTCTGGCTGCTAGGGAACCGGGCTCCAGGCGGCAGGAGTAGGCGCCCAGACGCATTGTTCCGCCCTTTACGGTTGTGGCTTTCTGATCTTCCATCAGGCAAATAACAGGATGTCCGGAAAGGGGATCCACCTCAGTGGAGGCGGCATCTTTCCAGCCCAGGATGTGGCGGGCGAATTCCACCACGCACATCTGCATTCCGAGGCAGATGCCAAGGAAGGGCAGACCGTTCTCGCGGGCGTAACGTACGGCGCAGACCTTTCCCTCGAGGCCCCTTTCCCCGAAACCGGGAGCGACCAGCAGGCCGTCTGCGTCTTTAAGTATCTCCGCTACGTTCTCGTCGTTCACGTGTTCACTCTGCACGGTCTTGATGCGCACCTTGCAATTATTGGCCGCACCGGCGTGCACAAAAGCCTCCAGAATGGATTTGTATGCGTCCTGGAGTTCCACGTATTTGCCGACCAGGGTGATGTTGACCTCGTGCTGGGGATGCTGGAGCCGGCTCAGGAACTCTTTCCATTTGCTGAGGTCCGGCTGATTGAAATTCTCTATCTGGAGCTTGCGTACGGCCAGTTCGTCAAGGTGCTCCTCATGCATGTTGAGGGGAACCTGATAGATGCTCCATGCGTCTATGCTCTGGATTACGTGGCCGGGCTTGACGTTGCAGAAAAGGGCGATCTTGCGGCGGAGCTCAGGCGTAAGGGGATGCTCGGTGCGGCACACTATCACGTCGGGCTTCACTCCGCTCTGCTGGAGCATCTGCACCGAGTGCTGGGTGGGCTTGGTCTTGAGCTCCTTGGCTGCGTTCAGGTAGGGAATGAGCGTAAGGTGAATGCTCATGCAGTCCTCGTCGGGAAGCTCCCACTGCAGCTGGCGTACCGCCTCGATGAAAGGCTGGGACTCCATGTCGCCCACGGTGCCGCCGATCTCGGTCAGTATTACGTCGTAATCGCCGCTCTGGCCCAGCAGCAGCATCCTGCGCTTTATTTCGTCGGTGATATGGGGGACTATCTGTACGGTCTTGCCCAGGTATGCTCCCTCGCGCTCCTTGGTAATTACCGTGTGGTAAATCTTGCCGGTGGTGACGTTGTTGGCCTTGGACGTGTGTATTCCGAGGAAACGCTCGTAATGTCCGAGGTCGAGGTCCGTTTCGGCGCCGTCCTCAGTTACATAGCATTCTCCGTGTTCGTACGGATTCAGAGTGCCGGGATCTATGTTGATGTACGGGTCGAACTTCTGGATTGTGACCCTGAGGCCCCTGGATTTGAGGAGCTTGGCCAGGGATGATGCAATTATTCCCTTGCCAAGCGAGGAAGCAACTCCTCCGGTAATGAATATGTACTTCGGATTCATACTACTAACTGTTATGCGAATTCATTCCAACTCTTGATGGGTATACTGTCTACGTCCACCGTACAGAAGGCCGTTATGAAGGCGATGGCAAGGCGGGCGTTCGTAATAAGGGGTATGTTCAGGTCTATAGCGGCCCTGCGTATCTTGTAACCGTTGGAAAGCTCCCTCGGAGACAAGTCTTTAGGGATGTTCACGACCATGTCTATTTCTTTCTTGTGCAGCAGATCCAGGGCCTGCGGGGTCTTGTCGGGCTCGCTGGGCCAGTGGACCAGGGTGTTGGGCACGCCGTACTGGGTGAGGTAACGGGAGGTGCCTCCGGTGGCGAAGAGCTTGAAGCCGTGCTCCACCAGCATACGTGCCGCGGGCAGCATGTCCGCCTTCTGCTCCGGCGTACCGGAAGAAATAAGAATGTTCTTGCGGGGGATGCGGTATCCGACGGCAAGCATGGATTCGAGTATGGCGCTCGGCACGTCGTCGCCTATGCATCCCACCTCGCCTGTCGAGGCCATGTCCACTCCAAGCACAGGGTCTGCCTTCTGGAGGCGGTTGAAGGAGAACTGGGAGGCCTTGATGCCAACGCAGTCGAGGTCGAAGAGGTTCTTGGACGGCGGCGCCACGGGCTCGCCGAGCATGGCCCTGGTGGCCAGTTCCACGAAGTTGATCTTGAGGACCTTGCTTACGAAGGGGAAGCTGCGGCTGGCGCGCAGGTTGCACTCGATTACCTTGACGTCGTTGTCCTTGGCCAGGTACTGGATGTTGAAGGGGCCGGTTATGTGAAGTCCTGCGGCTATCTGGCGGCTGATACGCTTGATGCGGCGTACCGTCTCCACATAAAGCTTCTGCGGCGGGAACTGTATGGTGGCGTCTCCCGAATGCACCCCGGCGAATTCTACATGCTCACCGATGGCGTACGCTATTATCTGGCCGTGGTCGGCCACGGCGTCGAATTCTATTTCCTTTGCATGCTCGATGAAGCGGCTCACCACCACCGGATGCTCCTTGGATACGGTTGCCGCCAGCTGCAGGAAGCGCTCCAGCTCCTCCTGGTTGGAACAGATGTTCATGGCGGCTCCGGAGAGAACGTACGACGGGCGCACCAGCACGGGGAAGCCTACCCGGTCGATGAAGGATGCGATGTCGTCCTTCGACGTGAGCTCGCCCCATTCGGGCTGGTCCACGCCGAGGCTGTCCAGCAGGGCGGAGAATTTCTTGCGGTCTTCGGCATGGTCGATGTCGTCCGCGGAGGTGCCCAGCAGGCGTATGCCTCTTGCGGCCAGCTTGACTGCCAGGTTGTTGGGGATCTGTCCTCCGGTGGATACCACGACGCCCATGGGCTCTTCTACGGCCACCACGTCGAGCACGCGCTCCAGCGACAGCTCGTCGAAGTAGAGGCGGTCGGAGACGTCGTAGTCGGTGGAAACGGTCTCCGGATTGTAATTCACCACCACGCTGCGGTAGCCGTGCTGCCTTATGGTATTGACGGCCTGCACGCAGCACCAGTCGAACTCCACCGAAGAACCGATACGGTAGGCGCCGGAGCCAAGTACCACGACGCCGGGACGGGAGTCCTTGCTTCCGGGGGCAACGTCGTTCTCCGTTGCCTGGTAGGTCATATAGAGGTAATTGGTCTCTGCCGGGAACTCGCCGGCGAGGGTGTCTATCTGCTTTACGAAGGGGGTGATGCCCTTGGCTTCGCGTATGGCGCGTATTGCCAGCGGTTCCGGACGTGTGCCTTCGGGGGAGGTGGCCCTGGCTATCTGGAAGTCGGAGAAACCGTAAACCTTGGCCTTGCGCAAAAGGTCGGCCGGGAGGGTTTCCTGGCTGAATTTGTGCAGCTCTTCATCTATGTTGATCAGGTTGAGGAGCTTCAGCAGGAACCAGCGGTCTATCTTGGTGAGCTCGTGAATCTTTTCCACGCTGTATCCCTGGCGCATGGCCTCGCTGATGGCGAAGATTCGCATGTCGGTGGGCTCACGGAGCACTTTTTCTATATCCTGGAACTGCGCGGGATGGTTCTCTACAAAGCCGTGCATGCCCTGGCCTATCATGCGGAGGCCTTTCTGAATGGCTTCCTCGAAGGTGCGGCCAATGGACATCACTTCGCCTACGGACTTCATGCTGGAGCCTATTTCACGGTCTACGCCGTGGAATTTGCCAAGGTCCCAGCGGGGGATTTTGCAGACTACGTAGTCCAGGGCGGGCTCGAAGTAAGCAGATGTGGTACGGGTAACGCTGTTCTTCAGCTCGAACAGGCCCTTGCCCAGTCCCAGTTTGGCTGCTATGAATGCCAGGGGATAGCCTGTGGCCTTGGACGCCAGGGCGGATGAGCGGCTCAGGCGGGCGTTTACCTCGATGACGCGGTAGTCTTCCGAATCCGGGTCGAAGGCGTACTGCACGTTGCATTCGCCCACGATGCCCAGGTGACGCACAATCTGTATAGCAAGCCTGCGGAGGAAGTGGTATTCTTCGTTCGAAAGCGTCTGGGAAGGTGCAATCACTATGCTTTCGCCCGTATGTATTCCAAGCGGGTCGAAGTTCTCCATGTTGCACACGGTGATGCAGTTGTCGTATGCGTCCCGCACCACCTCGTATTCTATTTCCTTCCAGCCCTTCAGGCTCTTTTCCACCAGCACCTGGGGGGAGAAGGAGAAGGACTTTTCTGCCAGTTTCTGGAGCTGTGTCTCGTCGTCGCAGAAGCCGGACCCCAGGCCTCCGAGGGCGAATGCGGAACGAAGGATAACTGGGTATCCCAGCTCGGCGGCCGCTTTTTTGGCTTCTTCTATGGAGGAGCAGGCAGTGCTGCTTATAGTCTTGACGTTAATCTCGTCCAGCTTCTTTACGAAGAGCTCGCGGTCTTCGGTGTCTATTATGGTCTGGACGGGGGTGCCGAGTACGCGTACGCCGTATTTCTCAAGGACGCCGCTTTCGTACAGCTGTATGCCGCAGTTCAGGGCCGTCTGGCCGCCGAAGGAGAGGAAAATGCCGTCCGGACGCTCCTTGCGTATTACTTTTTCTACGAAGTCGGGCGTTACCGGCAGGAAGTAAATCTTGTCCGCAATGCCTTCGCTGGTCTGTACCGTAGCGATGTTCGGATTGATGAGGATGGTGCGTATGCCTTCTTCCCGCAGTGCCTTGAGGGCCTGCGAGCCGGAGTAGTCGAACTCGCCGGCTTCGCCTATCTTAAGGGCGCCGGAGCCGAGTACGAGCACTGAGGAGACGGCCTTACCGGCGGGGGCGTGCGCAACTTCTTTCAGGTGTCCGCTGATGGGCGGCAGGCCGTCGGCCAGAGGGCTTTCCATAAGCTCCACGAAGCGGTCGAACAGCACCTCGGTGTCCAGCGGTCCGCCGTTGGCTTCCGGGTGGAACTGCACGGAGAACCACGGCATGCGCTCATGCTCCAGACCCTCGTTGGATCCGTCGTTCATGTTCACCAGCAGGGGCTTCCATCCCTCCGGCAGAGAGTCGTTGTCTATGGCGTACCCGTGGTTCTGGCTGGTGATGAAGCACTCGGTAGTGCCGTTCAGGCGGGCGGGCTGGTTGTGGCCGCGGTGGCCGTACTTCAGTTTATATACGCGTGCACCCGCTGCTATGCCCAGCATCTGGTTGCCCAGGCAAATGCCCATGATGGGCTTCGGGTGCTTTTCGTCCATTACTTTCCGCAGTATCTCTACGGTCTCGCGGCACTGCTCCGGGTTGCCGGGGCCGTTGCTCAGAACTATGCCGTCGTAGTCCATGCCGCTGTAGTCGTAATTCCAGGGGACGCGTACTACTTCCAGGCCCCTGGACAGGAGGCAGCGTATGATGTTGTACTTGCAGCCGCAGTCCACTACCACCAC
>JAFZIO010000035.1 GCA_017554335.1 Bacteroidales bacterium
ACGTCCTTCTTGTTCTTCTTCACGTGCTCGGTAAGGTGAGCGATACGGTAGGAAAATAAAGCAACCTGACTCTCAGGAGAGCCGGTGTCCTTATTGGACTTCCCGTACTTCGCGAAAATCTCTTGCTTCTTCTCAGGCATTAAATATTCAGCCATCGTGCAAAAAATTTTTAGTTGGTTATTGTGCCTCATGACCACCGTGGCCAAAAAGCCTGCAAATATACGAATAATAATTAATTCTCCGAATATTTTTTATACCTTTGATAGTTCTAACTACATGAAAGATATGAAAAAGCTTATTCTTTCCGCCCTTATGGCAGCAGTTCTCTGCCTTAATCTTCAGGCCTGGGGCGGCCTGGGACACAGAACCGTAATAGCCGTTGCCCAGCGCCATCTTACAGAAAAGACCAAGGCCAACATAGCCCAATACTTCGACTACGACCTTAAGCAGGATGCCGTCTGGATGGACAAACACCGCAAAGACGAGCCCATCGCATACACCACATCCTGGCATGTTTACAACGTAGACGAGAACCATAACTACGATCCCAATCCCCGCCTGGAAAAGGGCGACGCAATACATGCACTGCATATTGCAGATTACAACCTGAGCCATTACAAGGAGCTCAGCGACTCAGCCGTGGTGATGAACGTGCGCATGCTCATACACTTCGTGGGCGACATGCACTGCCCCGTCCACTCCTACTTCCCCGGCCCCAGGAACTTCTGGCCCTGCAAGCTTAACGGAAAAGAGTACAACAGCTTCCACGCTTTATACGACGGAATGCCCGAACTTCTCTGGCCCGGAGCCGACCCCGACGAACTTGCTGCACAGCTGGACAACTGCAACGCCTGCCAGCGCAAGAAAATCGCGCGCGGAAACCCCTACGACTGGGCCAAGTCCAGCGGCGACCGCAACGCCTGCATATATGAGATTAACGCACCACTGACCGAGGATCTCGATCCCGACACGGTAGAAAAATCCCGCGAGGTGGTTTCTCTCCAGCTTCGTGACGCCGGGTACCGCCTCGCGGTTCTTCTGAACAAGTATTTCGGAAAATAGTTACTACAGAATACCGTATTTCTTGCCGTATTCGAGCATCTGACCCAGATAATCGTCCGTGTAGCGGATTTCGTAATCGGTAATAACGCCGGACTTCTCCACCGGAACGATTTCAGGATTGATAAAACCACCGTAAGGTTTAAGGTTAAGGGCTGCGTAGCGGTCCTTAACTTCTTTATGCAGCACGGGGTCTATATTCACGGCGTAAGTCTCCACCAGAGCCTTGCCAGCTGCATAGTCCCCCTCGGACTTGATGCGCTGCACCTCGGCCAGCAGTTTGCCGAAGAGGCCGCGGAGGGCATCATAATCGTTCACCACAAAGTAAGTCTTGCCGTCGCGGACCTTCTTCTCTATGACCTTGTTCTCCGCACCCTGCTGCAGGCACCATTCGGCAATAAGCTTGCGGTCCTGCATATGGGCCTCGGTATTCGGGCGGCCGAGCTCGACACGGTTGAACTGCACCATGAGGCCGTTGCGGATGAAGCTGTCGTACTCCGCCTTGTAGGCCTCGGCATCGGGCATGATGCCAAGTTCCACGAGTTTCTGGTCGGCAGCATAATAGAGGCCGAACAGGTCGGCGCGGGCCTCCTCCAAAGTTGACGAGAACTCTCCCATGGCGGAGCTGGAAACGCCCTTCAGCAGCTGTCCGGAGCCATGTCCGAGGCATTCGTGAAGGTCGGTATGAATCTCGCCGGCATAGGAGCCGTACTTCTTGGAACGGGCGATTTCCGCATCGTCCCAGGCGAACTCGTTCAGCACGCTGGCAGGCTGCTCCTCTGCGGAATAGTCGTAGGCGTGGGAGATATTGGCAATGGTAACGCTCTTGGAGCCATGGTCGCGGCGTATCCAGTCGGCGTTGGGCAGATTGATGCCGATAGGGGTTGCAGGGTAGGCATCTCCCGCCAGACAGACGGCGTTGATGACCTTAGCGCTCACTCCCTTGACCTTTGCCTTCTTGAAACGGGGATCAACCGGGGAGTTGTCCTCGAACCACTGGGCGTTGGCGCTCAGGATGGCCGAACGCTCGGAGGCCTTGAGGTCCTTGATATTGACATGACCTTCCCATGAGCCCTTGCGGCCAAGAGGGTCGTTGTAATCCTCGACGAAGCCGTTTACGAAGTCAACGGTGCCTATGGTATCCTTTACCCATTCCACATTGAATTCATCCCACTTGCGGAGGTCGCCGCTGCGGTAGTACTCTATCAGCAGGGCAAGGGCCCGCTTCTGGATGTCGTTCTCCGCCACCCTGCGGGCAAGCTCCAGCTCGCCGCATATCTTCTCGATGGCAGGACCGTAGATGCCGCCCACTTTCCAGGGTTTCTCCACCACCACGCCGTCTTCCTTGACCACTTTGGTATTGAGGCCGTATGAAATAGGCTTGCGATCCTTGGGGTCGGCAATTGAAGCGTAGTATGCCTCGACCTCGTCGCGTGTCACCCCTTCGTAGAAATTGACGGAAGAGCTCTCCACAATATCGCCGTCTGCGGCGGTACTGCGGCGCTGGGGGCAAACGGTTGGATCATAGGCATACTTGACCAGGAAACCCGCCTCTTCCGAACGTCCTACGGCATCAAGCAGCTTTTCGAAATAAGCCGGCTCACAGCCCGGGAAGAATTTGTCTTCTGCATAATGATGATGTATACCGTTGCTGAAGAACAGCCTCTTGGCGTATTCGGTAAACGCTTCGAATTCACTGCATTTGCGGTCTCCGGCATAATTCTCCAGAATATCCTCAACGGCATGGCGCAGCTGGAGGTTCCAACGGCAGTTCTGGTCCCAGAGAATGTCCCGTCCCCATTTTGCCGCCTCGGCAAGGTGGTAAGCATATTCCTTCTGCTGAAGGCTCAGCTCTTCCCAGCCGGGCACCTGGTAACGGATCACCTTTACATCGGCGAACTGGTCTACGGTATACTTGAATTCAGCATTCTTATTGCCGCATCCTGCAGCGAGCATAGCGGCAGAGACAAACATTGTCATTCTTAAAAGCCTCATTTCTATATGATTGTGAATAGTTTTCTCAAAGTTGCATCAGGGCCCGAGGCAAGCAGTTCTACGCCCGGAGCCGGGTCTCCCAAAGGCACGCCTGCCGTTTTCAGAACGTCTGCCAGCCTCCTTGCCACGGCGGGTGCCGGATCGATGAAGCGGACGTCCGCAGGTGCTATGCGACGCATCAGCGGCAGAAGGAAGGGATAATGGGTGCAGCCCAGGACTATAGTGTCCGCTCCCGCTTCCAGCAGCGGCTCCAGGCTGGCGCGCACCACAGACTCGGCGTGCGGGCTGTCCAGGTCCAGGCTTTCCACAAGCTCCACGAATCCCTGCCCGACGCGCTCGACTATACGTACCGCATCTGCATACTGGCCCTTGGTATTGAGGTATTTGGCCGCCCTGAGGGTGCCGGCCGTAGCAAGCACTCCGACGACTCCGCTGCGTGTGCCGCTGGCCGCCGGCTTCACCGCCGGTTCCATCCCCACGAAGGGCACGGAGTATTCCGCCCTGAGGCTGGCTATGGCAGCTGCCGTTGCGGTATTGCAAGCAACCACCACTGCGGCAGCCCCCTTTGAAAGCAGCAAATCCGTGACGGCCCTGCTGCGGGCGGTCACGAATTCCGCTGTCTTTTCTCCGTACGGACAATAAGCGTTGTCCGAGAAGTATATATAACGTTCATCAGGGAGAATCTTCCGAATCTCCCTGAGAACTGAAAGGCCGCCTGAGCCGGAATCGAATACCCCGATTACCGCCATATTATTCAGCCAGTTGTCCAAGAACTTCGAAGCAGGCTTTGCCGTCTTCGGTAACTGTCATCTGGTAAACGGTGTCGTCTACCTTGTAATAGGTGTTGCCTTCGAATTCGAATATCTCGTAATCATCGGGCAGGGTATCCACCAGGGCGCCTGCAGGAGGCACGATTACCACATACTGTCCGTCTTCACCCTTGATGTAGAAAACTCCGTCGTTATAGAAGTACTCGGTGCCTTCAGCAGCATAACTGCGTATCAGGTTGAGTGACTTTGCCACGGGGGCCGAGGTCTCTTCGGTCAGTGCATTCAGGGCGATAGCCGTAAGGACGGCATCTGCCAGAGGAGTGAACACGTAGCCGAAAGGAGGACGGCAGACCCAGTAACGGCCGGCGTAGTAGCGGTACCAGATATCATCCCAGAAATAATAGTCTATGCCGTGATAGACCCTATGGATGTAGTGGGGAGGCGGAGCAAGCAGGTAGTGGCCGTAGCAGTGGTGGCCATGATGGCTGAACCTTATCGGGCTGCCATGGAGTTCGCGATGGCGAGCAGGACGGGGTGCGTGATAACCGGGATGATGGTTTACATGCACGCGGCCCATGTGTGCAGGTGCCGGTCTGTGACCTTCGGCATAAGGACGGGCGCCGGGTGCCGGCCTGGGTGCCACATGTCCGGAAGGACGGTGACCTCCGTTGGGGTGACCGCCGTTGGAAGGACGTACGGCAACGTGGCCTGAGGAATGGTGGTTACTGCCCGAGTGGCCCGAAGGACGCTGAACGTCGCCGCTGTGGCTGCTGCCGGCAGACGGATGGTGCGCCGTTGCTCCGTCGTGCGAAGGACGATGGTCGGAAGCGCTGCTGCCGCTGTGCTTGTTGCCGCCGGAATGACTGCTGCCGACGCTGCCGCTGTGACTGCTGCCGGAGGAGCGGCCGATGCTGCTTCCGCCTGCAGGACGGTCGAGGCTGCGGCTGGCCGGGGAGCTGTGATGGCTGTGGCTGCTGCCGATGGATGCGGAACTGCTGGAGCGGCTTGGGCTGCTGCTGGAGTGGCTGGGACCGCTATTGCTGTATGAGTGGGAGGCGCTGGAGTGGGAAGCACTGCCATGCCCGGAAGAGTGGCCACGAGACTGGGCACCGAGAGGGAGAGCGAAGATGGCGGCTGCCGTCATCAATGCTGCGAGTCTGATCAAGTGTTTCATAAGTCAGTGGTTTAACGATAAATGTAGTACTTTTCCGACAAGCTCCGGAAATCGTCGACATCTGCTGTCCAGTAGCCAAGAATATCGGAGACCCGGAAACGCTTGCTGAACTCCTTACTGACAAAATCCGTTCCACAAACCTTATTAAACATGGAAATTCTGTCCGGAGACAGTTCAAAAGGGTTCTTTTTGTATAAATCATACACCGCCTGCATTACGTAGAACTGTATCAACGTAAGCGGTGCAGCCTCGTAATCCGTGAAGTAATACTGCACTCCGTGAATGAGCTTGCGGGCGCTTCCGCCGTAGAAAGGTGTGTAATGTACCGCCCTCCATGCCACTCCGGGCACCTTGTAGCTGTCCAGTTTCGCCTTCAGCGAATCGGCATCTATCCACTCTGCGGCAAAGGCGTCGAAGGGGATGGTGTAGCCTATGCCTATGTTCAGGTATCCGCTGAACTCTCCTACAAGACCGGAGCATGGATAGCAGATGGCGCTGCGGGGATAAGGGATGTTGGGAGAGGGCATCACCCAGGGGAGGCCGGTCTTGTCGTAAGTCATGCTGCGTTCCCAGCCCTCCATGGGCACGACGGTCAATTCGCACTTCAGCGGCTCCTCGTTGCCCTTCTGCCCGCGGTTAAGGCCTTCCTCGTTGATCAGGGTCGCGACCTCCCCCACCGTGAGGCCGTAGATATAAGGGATACGGTACTGGCTCACGTAGGAATAGTATCCGTCACGCACCACGCTGCCTTCGACTTTCAGGCCACCGAGCGGGTTGGGGCGGTCGAGCACCATAACCGGTATGCCCATCGCCGCGCAGGTGCGCATGGCAAGGCCCAGGCAGCTGATGAAGGTATAGGAACGGGTGCCGACGTCCTGGATGTCGTACACCAGAATGTCGATGCCCTTAAGCATCTCCTGCGTGGGCTGACGGGTGGCTCCGTAGAGGGAATGGACGGGCAGTCCGGTGGCCTCGTCTTTGCCCGACTCCACCTTGCCGCCGGCCCAGATGTCGCCGCGCACCCCATGCTCAGGGGCGTACAAGGCCACCAGGTTCACATTTTCGTTAAGTATGTCGATGGTGGTGCGGAGCTGCCTGTCGACGCCGCTGGGGTTGGTCAGCAGACCGACGCGCTTGCCTTGCAGACCTTCGAAACCACGGTCCCGCAGGACTTCTATGCCCGGTTTGACCTGGGCGGCGAGGTTTATTCCGACGGTAAGCGCCGCCGCACAAAGAAGGTGACGAAGAAGGTTGCGATACAACATATCATTACGAGAATAAAGAATCCGACATAACCGAGGGCTTCCTGCAAGTATCCGGCCACAAGCCCAGGAAGCATCATGGAAAGGGCCATGAAGGCGGTGCAGATGGCATAGTGGGAGGTCTTGAGAGGCCCCTGGGAGAAGTGCATCATGTAGAGCATGTAGGCCGAGAATCCGAAGCCGTAGCCGAACTGGTCCAGCACGACGCAGCCGCCGACTATCCATATGTTCTCAGGCTGGGCTATACTCATGAAGAGGTAAACGGAACAAGGTAAAGCCAGGGCCAAGGCCATGGGCCACAGGCATTTGCGCAAGCCGAGACGGGCCGCTGCAAGGCCTCCGAGTATACCTCCGGCAAGCAGGGCAACCACTCCGAAGGTGCCGTAAACAATGCCGTACATGTCTGTACTGAAACCGAGTCCTCCGGCCTCTGCGGGATCCTTGAAGAAGGGGAAAAGCATTTTTACGGAGAATGCCTCGGGCAGGCGGTACAGCAGCATGAAAGCTATGGCCAGCCAAACGCCCTTCTTCTTGAAGAAGGAAGCGAAAGCTCCTCCGAATTCCTTCATAACGTCCGAAGCGCTCTTAACTTCCCCGGCGCTCCTGTCGTCGGAAGGCTTGGGGAGGGCAAACAGATGATAGATATTGAAGACGCCCAGGATGACGGCGGAAATAATCATGGTAAGCGACCATGCCCTGGGAATATCGCCCATACGCCTCTCAAGTATGCCTGCGAGCACTACCAGCACTCCCTGGCCGAAAACGGAGGCTATGCGGTAAAAGGTACTTCTGATACCCACAAAGGCAGACTGCTGCTTCTTGTTGAGCGCTATCATGTAGAAGCCGTCCGCCGCTATGTCGTGGGTGGCGGAAGCGAATGCGGCTATTATAAACAATATGAGCGTTATGCTGAAGGTACTCAGCTGCACGCTCGCGGCCGTAAGGGCTATTGTGGCCATCATAACCAGCTGCATGGAGAGTATCCACCAGCGCTTGCTGCGGAAGATGTCTACGAAGGGGCTCCAGAGGGGTTTTACCACCCATGGAATACTGATGAGGCTGGTAAGCAGGGCCAGGGTGCCGTTGTCCATGCCCATATCCTTGAACATTATCAGGGATATGGTGTTGACTATGAAATATGGCAGGCCCTCCACGAAATACAGCGTGGGGATCCAGAGCCAGGGTGTCTTGCTATTGAATGTCCGCATCTGTGTAGTAATGCTTAAGAATCTCTTTGTAGCCGAAGCCCTTTGCGGCCATGACGGCGGCACCTATCTGGCAAAGGCCTACCCCGTGGCCCCAGCCGTGGCCTTTGAGCGTTATATTGTCGCCTTCGATTATGACTTCGAAGTTGGAGCTCTTGAGGTGTGAGGTACTCAGGGCACGGCGTATCGCCAACTCCTTGCCAATTACTTCGGTATGTTTGGAACCCACTATACGCAAGTATTTGATACGGCCGGACGCACCCCTCTCCAGCGCCTCCAGCGCCTCTATTTCGCCGAAATCTTTGCCGGTGCGGCTGCGTACCAGTTCTGAGAGTTCCTGCCTTGTGTAGCGCTGCTCCCAGTCATGGAAGTCGGAGGTCTCAAGGTCGTAGTCGTTCAGCACCTGGGAGAGGATTGCGGAGTCGTGGCAGTCGCACCATGGGTCTTCGACACTTTGAAGATACGGGTAATCTTTATCTTCCCAACAGGTACTGAAGATCTCTGTCCTGCCGCCGCAGCACTTAGAGAATCTGGTGTCGCAGACCTGACCATCGTAGGTCAGGATTTGCCCCCAGGTCTGGTCTATGGCCTTACGGACATTCTCTCCCACGGCGGGCGTCAGGCCCTGATAGCGCTGGCAGTGGTCGTCCGCACAAACGTCGTAGCGTTCGTGTGGGATGGCGGATCCGGCGGTCTCCGGATGCCTCCGGTCCTCAATTCGGGCGAGCAGCCAGCTGCGGGAGATTACGGCGTGCGCCTTCAGGAACTCCAGGGAGGCGTCGGCACGCATCTCGGAGGATATAACGCTGATGAGGTAGTCCTCGATGCCCACCTTGTTGATGGCGGTGATGCGCCCTCCCTCGACTATGAATTTGAGGGAGCCGGCGAATTTCTGGGTCTGAGTGCGCTGCCAGTGGAAGTCGATGCCTATGGGCACGTTACGCAATATGAACGACGGCTCGGCAAACAGGGTCGACGGGGTTACGGAGTCGAAGTAGAGCTCGTCGTAGAGGGCTCCGTTGTAATTAATCCGGCCGTCTTTGACACTCACCCTCTGCGGGCCGGCGCCGTCCGAGATAATCTCGAACTCTATTTCTCCGGCGGACATTATTCCCACCTCGATATCCTGCTGGCTGCGGGTCAGGCGGGAGTCAATCATGGCCTCGTCTTCCCCGCTTACGCTCACTTCCGAGAGCATCTCTTCCAGCTGGGAGGGTGTGGCCTTGTCGAAATCCTCCTCCCGCGGGGCCACGAACACTCCGGCCATTTCGGCAGCGCCGGGGCCTATAGTGAGGTGGTCGGGCCCGTCCGTATAAAAATGGTGGGACCTGAGTTCAGTGCGCAGGACCACCATCACACGGTACTCGTTGCACTCGGGCTTGAACCAGGCGTAAAGGTTGAAGCGGGGCTCGAGGCCGGGGTCGGCAACGGGACAGCAGTCCAGGAACTGGTAGAACAGCTTGGCCAGCGATTTGGTGGTCGATGCCTTGATGCACCAGACGCCGCGGGTAAACTTGCGATAGTGGTACATACGGGCGTCCTTCACCTGCGACAGGGGGTCACCGGGAGCGTCCAGGAACGCGTCTACAGCCGCTTCCAGCGGCAGGGACCAGCGGGGCACGGCCTGGAAATGCAGGTGGTCGGGAGCCGATGCTCCGGCCCTGGGTCCATTATAGTAGACGGTATAGTTCTGGTAGTTCCAGGCAAAGTCCAGCATGTCGGGGAGATGGTGCCAGATGGCCTGCGGGAGATGCTCGGAACGGGCAATCACCAGGTGGTTGTTGAAGATGGGGTAAGGGTTTACCTGGATGTTGTACATGCGCCCCTTGCGGCCCTCGAAAGGCAGGTGGAACTGCTCCGGGGGACGGTTCTTCTCGCACAGGAAACAGGGGCGCGCGGCCAGCGTGGCCTCGTCGATCTTTGCCGTACTGGAAATGATGCGGCTGGGGTTGAACTGAATCTTCGCCTCCAGTCCGCCCACTTCGACTGTACGGACGCGCATGGACTTGAGGGCACGGAAATTGGCTGCGGCCAGGGGCCATATGGACAGCTGGTCTTTTATGAACTTGCTGATCTGGTCCATTACAAAAGCGACAGGAGGCTCTCCTTTATCATAGGGAACTCCTGCTCGAAGTTGGGGGTTATTATGTTCTTCCCGAAGGATGCCTCCAAGGTGGGGATGTCCCACCATTTGCCTTCAGCCACCTCATCCCCGTCGGGCTTGAGTTCGAAGTTGCCTACTGCGGCAAAGACGTTTACCAGTTCCCTCTCGGTATTCGATTCGAATACATATGAGCGTATGGGCAGCGGATTGAAGTCGTAGAAGCCAAGCTCCTCCCCCGCCTCGCGGAACAGCGCCTCGCGGAGGTACTCGCCGTAATTGACGTGGCCGCCTACCGCCGTATCCCAATATAGCGGGAGAAGGGATTTACTGGCGCTTCTGCGCTGGAGATATATCCTTGAGTATCTGTCTATTATGTGAAGGTGGACCACAGGGTGCAGCAACTTGCTGCCGTGGTGCACCCAAGAGCGCGAGGCACGGGCAATAACGGTCCCCGTGGGTTCGACTATGGGGAGCATCTCCCTGCCGGCCTTGCTGCCGGAGGCAAGTGGGGCGACGCTAACCGGGTAAACCAAGTCCATCTTCGGGATAATTGAGGATTTCGAGTTCTTCCGGGGTGTAGAGGATCTTGTCCGTGAAGTCCGGGGCTATGCGGGACAAGGCGAAGAAGCCGGCGAGGAACAGCACGGCCGCCGCCACAATGCCGAGGGCCCATATGACCGGTTTGCTGAGTTTGCGAGGCTTTGCCGCCGGAGCTTTTGCATCGCGGGCGGGAGCCCCGGTGGCGGGCCGCCGGACAGACGTTTCTGCGGATTCTGACACATTTTCGGCCGTTTTGCGTCCGTTTGCCTGTTTTTCCTCCCGTTCTGACACATTATCGGCGGTTTTGTTCCCGGCGGTACCGGCACTGGCGAGGGCGGCAATACCCGTAAGGGTCGCCAGGGCGGCATTATGGGTCTTCAGGGAAACCGGCGAGAGACCGCAGGCTTCCGGGGAAATGTCGAGCGACTCATCGGCCACGAAGAAGAAATGGTTCTCCCTGGTGGCACGGAGGCGGCCCAGGCCGGGCAGGTCTACGCTTTTCTGACGGAGCAGCTCGTCCTTGAGATCCTGAAGGAACTGGTTCAGGACGGCCACGGCCTCTTCCGGGGCCTGAGGATTGGATCCCGCATAGAGATCCTGCAAAAGGCTGTCGTCAGAGAGCTTTCCGGTGAAGGAGAGACGCCTGTATGGAGGGTTGATGGTGTATCCGCGGTCTGAAAAACTGGCAGGCATGTCCTCGGCCACGAAAGTACCCAGGCCGGGCAGGCTCAGGCTGTCGTGGTCGAGCATCAGCTCGCCAATCATACCGGACAAAAATTCCACATCCATAACAAGGCAAAAATACAAAAAAATCGGGAAAAAATTTGCAATTCTAAAAATTCAGCGTAACTTTGCAGTCCCATCAGAAATGAAGGGAAAACATATTCCTCCTTAGCTCAGTTGGTTAGAGCACCTGACTGTTAATCAGGGGGTCCTGGGTTCAAGTCCCCGAGGGGGAGCCAAAGCGGACAAATCATCGGAAACGACGGTTTGTCCGCTTTCTTTTTGCTCGTAAGCAGGAGTTTCTTCAACAAAGTCTTGGAGGAGAAGAAAAAATGCTTACCTTTGCATCAACTATATATGATGTGACATCATTAGTGGGATAAATTAAACGGACTCCTATCCTCTATGTGGACGTCCGTTTTTTTAGACCCGTAAACTGAGGGGAGGTACTGAAGCAAGGAGGTCCGGCGTTCTTACACCCACTAATTACATCATATATGAAAAGAAGAACGCGACCAGCATTTGTTCGCATCTCCATTGGGGTGGAGTTAGCGAAGCTTGTCAAGGTAAAGGCGCATAAGCGCCATTATAATGGCAAAACCGTGAAGGTTCGTGGTCACTACCGTAGGTATTAGAGGTGCCTGATGTAGTTCAGACTTGAACTGTACCGCAAGGTACTCTACTCTATCCCCTCAGTTTTTTCTTATATTTGTGAGCATGAAACGATTCTTCAAGATATTCTTGCCATTGACGGCAATAGTTCTGGGGATTCAATTGATTGCCGGACTGCTATTCCTGTTGCTCGAAGAGCATAATATCGGGTGGCCGTTTATTCCGGTTATTCTATTTATGCCTCCCGTAACAGGATGCTTATATTTATATAATGCTTTGGGGGTTGATGAAGAGAAAAATGGAGGAGTTGCTTTTTTCCCTTTCTTTTGCGGTTCAGTTTACTTTGTTTTCTCTATTGTAAATCTCTCTAAAGCTTACATTATCACATTATTCCCAGTTGAACTGACTCTGATAGCGTTTGGAGAGATTATCGCAATCATTGAAAGAGAGCATGCTCTAACAAAAACGGCAAAAGAATCTGCAGCTTTCATAAAGAAGGCCCAGAAGAGCTTGGATGGATTCAAGGCATCACAAGCCAAACAGTATATCATTGTTTCCAATGTGAATAGCAAGGATATTATGGATGAGATGGATGATGACTGTCTGTTGTTCCAGCTTTCAGACGGCAGGTTTTTCGTTATCATGAACAAGGCTCATAAGGTAGGCTCGCTTCTGAGGTTGATGAATGATATCAGGAATGAGGCTGAGGAAGATTTTGATGTAATAGCCTATGTGGATGAAAACGGCGGCAAAATAAGCCGTATGTTCACTGCCGACATCACTGGTAAAGAGCATTGCTATGTGAAGGGCAAACCATCATATATAGGGTTTGATTATTCGCTATTAGACGGCGCAAAGCCTATTGTGCCGCCAGACTCAGTACAGATATGAGAAAGCCAGGAACGGTTTTCGTCAATAAAAGCCACCACCTTCCGGAAGTCATTCCATAGGTTCAACATTTTGACAGTCTGGGGAGCCAAAGCGGACAAATTGGTTGAAAAATCGGTTTGTCCGTTTTCTTTTTAGTATATTAGCCGTCCGGATTATACGGCGTGTAACACATTTATGAGAAAAGTTATGCATTTCCTGGTTGCCGCAGCCTCGCTTCTGGCCGCGTGCAGTCCGAGGCCGGTCAAGACCGCCGGTATCAATTATGCCTTTATGGACACGACCGCGCGGGCCGGCGACGATTTCGCCCGCTACGCTACTGGCCACTGGGGAGACTTCAATCCTCAGTCGCCGGAGTATCCGATATGGGGTACGGTCTATAAGGTTATGGATGACAATTCCAAAGCCCTCGCCACCCTGATCCGGGAGATTGCCGGGCGCGACAATAAGGAAGGATCCATCGCCCGGAAGATCGGCGACCTATACAATATGAAGATGGACTCCACCCGCCTCAATGCCGAGGGCGCTGCGCCGCTCAAGGCCCTGATAGGCAAGGTGGACGCACTGCAGACCCGCGAAGAACTCCTGAACTATTTAGCCATAGAGCATAACGACCTTTTCTTCTCGATATATCTGGTGGCCGACGAAAAGGATGCGGACAACAATATCGTATGCATTGAGCAGGACGGCCTGAGCCTCGGCAACCGGGATTATTATCTGTCCGACGATCCGCAGAAAGTCCACGCCCGGGAGCTGATGAAAGAGCACATGAAGAATCTCTTCATCTTGACGGGCTATCCTGAGGCGGATGCAGCCAGAAAGGTCTCCCGACTCTGGACGATCGAGGAAACCATCGCAGTGCCCTACTATTCAAAGGAGCGCAAGCGTATCCCCGAGGATAACTACCATAAAATCAGCGTTGATTCGCTGACCGTCCTCTGCGGAGGCTTCCCATGGAAACAGTACTTCACCGACTACCGGTTCGACAAGACCGACATCGTGGACCTCTGCCAGGTCGAACCCGTCGCCAAGGGATGTGAACTGCTGATGAACCTGCCGCTGGAGGATCTCAAGACTACCTGCGAATGGAGATTGATTAACGATTACGCCGGCTTCCTGTCCGATGATTTCACGGACGAGATTTTCGACTACGAAAGCAAGATGTACGGCACCCAGGACAAAACACCACGTTGGAAGACGGCCGAGAGTATGGTGGAGGATCTTATGCCCGACGCCATCGGCCAGCTTTATGTCGAGAAGTATTTCCCGAAAGAGGCCAAGGCCGAGATGCTCGATCTGATTGAGAATCTGCGCGCCGCCCTTGGCGAACGGATCAAGGCCCAGGAGTGGATGAGCCCCGAGACCAAGGAGACCGCGCTCGACAAACTAGCTGCCTGCAGGGTGAAGGTGGGCTATCCCGACAAGTGGGACGACCTGGGCGCTCTGGTGGTGGATCCGTTCAAATCTTTACTGGAGAACGTCCGCGAGGCCGAGAAGTTCTGTTGGGACCTCAATTATGAGAAAAAATACAACAAACCCGTGGACAAGAGCGCGTGGGATATTCCGGCCCAGATGGTCAATGCCATCTACATTCGGACGGGCAACGAGATTGTCTTCCCGGCCGGATTCCTTCAGCCGCCGCTCTTCGACCTGAATGCCGATGCGGCCGCCAACTATGGCTCCATCGGCGTGGTAATCGGCCATGAGATGACCCACGGATTCGACGATAAGGGTCGACTGTATGACAAGGCGGGCAACCTGAGCGACTGGTGGACCGAGGCCGATGCCGAGGCTTTCAGGAAGCCTTGCGATGCGATGGTCGATTATTTCAACGGTCTCTGGGTGATTCCCGGCGAGATCAAGGCCAACGGAACCGTCTGCCTGGGAGAGAACATCGCCGACCACGGCGGGCTCAACGTCGCCTTTACCGCCTTCCAGATGTGGCAGAAGAAGCACGGCCGTCTGGATGACGACAACGGTTTCACGCCCGAGCAGCGTTTCTTCCTGTCATATGCCAATCTCTGGGCAGGTACCATCTCGGACGAGATGCTCCGCTATATGACGATGATAGACGACCACGCCCCAGCTCATCTTCGCGTCAACGGAGCCCTCGCCCAATGCGACTACTGGTACGACGCCTTCGGCATCCAGCCCGGAGATTCCCTGTACGTCGCTCCCGAGGCACGTGTCAAGGTCTGGTAGGAGACCCTGAGGAAGTCCCTCCACACGAAATCAACCAGGGTCGCCGGCGGTTACGGCAGGAAGTTGCGGGAGGCGAAAGGAAGGGCGGTGCGGAGGGCGGTGTGCCAGTATTCCCAGGTGTGGGCGCCGTTGCGGACGCGGAGTTCGCTGTGGATGCCTGCCGCCTTCATCTTCAGGTGGAGGTTCACGGAAAGGAGCATGAGGCCGTCGTCATCGCCGCAATCGAAGAACCACTGGACGCCCTTCAGCTGCTGGAGCACTTCCGGAGATGCGTTATCCATGAATTTCAAAGTCGAGTGGTCGCAGACCGACTGGCATACTATTCCGAGTTTGTCTTCAGGGTTTGTGTTCTTGGCTACGGCGTTGGGCTCATTGTCCAGCCAGGCGCTCATGGCGTAGCAGCTGGAGAACATGTCGGGGTGACGCTGGCAGTAAACGGTACTGCCGCCTCCGCCCATAGAGAGCCCCATCACAGCGCGATGCCCCTTGTCTGCTATGATTCTGTAACGGCTCTCTACCGCCGGAATGAACTCCTGGAAAAAGAAATCCTCATAACTCCAGCCGGGCATATTGAAATACCCGTTCCATTCGTTGCGGGCGTCGGCGTGGCCGGCATTCGGCATCACTATCACCATCTCACGGGCTTCGCCGGAAGTAATCAGCTCGTCCGCGACGGGCTTCATTCCGCCCCGGTTCATCCAGTCCGTATAATTACCATACAGGCCATGCAGCAGGTACACTACCGGATAGCTTTTCCCGGAATCGGCATACCCCGCCGGCAGATAAACGTTGAACTTGACTTGGGAGTCCAGAACGGCGCTCCTGAGACTATCGGTTACAATCTTTCCGGATGCAGCTCCGGCCGTGGCGGCTGTGAGCATCAAAGCCGACAATACGAATATAAGCTTCTTCATAATTATTCGTTTCCTACAAAGTTCGCAAAAAAGAACGTATATCCAATAAAATACGTACCTTTGCAGCGCGACGGCGAAATGTGCCGTCAAGTGTAACAGGTACCACTTAAAAAACTGCAAATGAAAAATAAGTATTCAACAGTGTTTCTGCTTATGGCAGTACTCTTCGTAGTCTGCCTGATAGCCTCCAATCTTTTTGCAACCAAAGTAATCTGCATCCTGGGAATCAACCTTCCCGGAGCTGTTATCATTTTCCCCATTTCCTATATCCTTAATGACTGCATCTGCGAGGTGTGGGGATTCCGCAAAACCAGACTTATAATCTGGACCGCATTCGCCATGAATCTTTTCGTGGTTCTTGTGGGCCAGTTGCTGGTGTGGATGCCTGCGGCGTCTTTCTGGGACGGCGCTCCCCATTTCGACTATATGTTCAACATGGCACCCCGCGTGCTTTTCGCCTCCCTCCTTGCTTTCCTTGTAGGCTCAACCCTCAATTCCATGGTAATGAGCAAGAAGAAGGTGGCCGACAATGGCCGTAACTTCGGGGTGCGCGCCATCCTTTCGTCGGTCGTTGGTGAGTTCGCAGACTCCATGATTTTCATGCCCATAGCCTTCTGGGGCACTCCGGTGAAGACACTTTTCTGGATGATGGTGGCTCAGGTCAGCTTCAAAGTTTGCTACGAAATTGTAGTGCTGCCTGTAACCTCCATTGTCGTTCGCAAGGTCAAGGCTTACGAGGAAGTCGACACGTTCGACAAAGGCATTTCTTACAACCCGTTTAAAATTGCAGACGTTTAATATGAATACACGTAAAGAAGAAGGCCTGAAGGCCCTGGGACGCGAGACACAGTACAATAAGGATTATACTCCTGAAGTACTGGAAGCATTCGAGAACAAGCACCCCGACAATGATTACTGGGTGCGTTTCAACTGCCCGGAATTCACCGCCGTGTGCCCTATTACCGGGCAGCCCGACTTTGCGGAGATAAGAATAAGCTACATTCCCGGTAAGCGCATGGTAGAAAGCAAGAGCCTGAAACTCTACCTGTTCAGCTTCCGCAACCACGGAGCCTTCCACGAAGATTGCGTAAACATTATAATGAAGGACCTCATCACCCTGATGGAGCCCAAATACATCGAGGTGACAGGCTTCTTCCTGCCCCGTGGCGGAATAAGCATCCACCCTTACGCAAACTGGGGCCGCCCCGGCACCAAGTATCAGCTACTGGCAGATAAAAGACTGGCAGAACACGAATAATATGAAAAAGCTCATCATCCCCCTTCTCAAGAGTCTGGGCACCAACGACCTGGACACGGCCCTCGAACTCGAAGGAACCCGTTTTTCCGTTGACCAGTGCAACTGGCCGGAAGAGTTCCCCTACTCACCTTTCTGCAACGGACGCATAGCACGTACGGAAGACTACATTGTCGTCGACTTCCGCGTAAGCGGCCTTGACCTTAAGGTTCAGTATCTGGAAGACGGAGGATGCTCCTGGGAAGACAGCTGCTGCGAGATTTTCCTGCAGGTCCCCGGCAAAGACGAGTACTGCAATTTCGAGGTGAACGCCGCCGGTTTCATGACCGCAGCGCGCGGCACGGGCCGTGGCGACCGCGTTTCGCTCAGCCCCGAGGAGTTCTCCACCATAGTCCGTATGGCCGACATAAAAGGCCCTCAGGATTATGCCGGAGGCGTATGGTCATGGAGGGTTATCCTGATGATTCCCTTCGCGCTGCTCGGACTTGACCCGGAAAACCTTCCGGCGGCTCTCCGCGGCAATATCTACAAGTGCGGCGACAAAACTGCGCATCCGCACTTCCTGAGCTGGAACCCCGTAGGAACCCCCAGCCCCGACTTCCACCGTCCCGAATACTTCGGAGAACTCATCATATCTGAATGAAACGCCTTGCGTCCCTCCTGCTTCTGGCGTCCGTCTGGATGTCGGCCTCCTGCTCGTCCCGCGTGATCCTGGGAGACGAGCGCTTCGATGTCTATCTGCCGATGCTGGAAGGTAAACGGGTGGCAATCTACAGCAACCCCAGCGGCATAGTGGGCGACAAAGTCGAAGGCTGGTGCCTGAAGGGCGGCGAAGAAGTCACCGAGGCCACTGCAGGCATACCTTTCGGCCAGCCGTCAGACCCCTCCAGCCCGGTGGTCTACGGGCCGCACCTGCTGGACGTACTGCTGGAGAAAGGCGTGAACGTCAGCGCCATCTTCTCTCCGGAGCATGGCTTCAGAGGCACTGCCGACGCCGGCGAACTGGTGTCGTCGGAGGTGGATGCCAAAACCGGCGTGCCCATCCTGTCGCTCTACAGCAAGCATTCCATGATGCCGGACGAGGCTGACATGGACAAGTTCGACCTGCTGCTGGTGGACATACAGGACGTGGGACTGCGCTACTACACCTACTACGTCACGCTTCAGCACCTGATGGATGCCTGTGCCGTCTATGGCAAGCAGGTGGTTATCCTGGACCGTCCCAACCCCAACGGATTCTACGTCGACGGTCCCATCCTGGACATGAAGTACAAGTCCGGAATCGGCTCCCTGCCCATCGCTATGGTACACGGCATGACTTTGGGCGAGCTGGCTCTGATGATGAACGGGGAGGGCTGGCTGAAGGACGGGCTAAAGTGCGACCTCAGCGTGGTGCCTTGCCTGAATTACGACCACAGCATGCACTGCACCCTTATACTGCCCCCGTCCCCGAACCTGAAGGACATGAGGTCTGTTTATCTTTACAGCTCCACCTGCTTTTTCGAGGGCACGGAGGTGACCGCCGGACGCGGAACCCAGTTCCCGTTTGAGGTTTACGGCCACCCTGCGATGGAAGACCGCGGTTTCTCCTTCACCCCGCACAGCATCCCGGGAGCGAAGAAGCCCCGCTATATGGACAGGGAGTGCTTCGGAGTCGACCTCCGGAACAAGCCTCTGGCAGAAATCTGGGCGGAGCACATCAATCTGGAGTACCTGAAAGACGCCCTGGCACACATGCCTGCCGACAGCGCCTTCTTCATGAAGAACAATCACTTCGAGCTCCAGGTTGGCGTTCCTTACGTGCGCGAAATGATACTCGCACGCCGCCCCGTGGAAGATATCCGTTCAATGTGGCAGGATGACGTTGCCCGCTTCCGCGAACAGCGACGGCCTTATCTACTTTACGAAGAGTAACGATTGTCAGGAGTCCTTCTGGGCGTTCTTGATCGGCTCCATGTGGATTGTGACGAAAGTCCCGGGGCCGAAACGTCCCCTCAACCGGTCCTCTATAACGCTGACTTTGTCGTGAGCCTCGCTTAATGACATATTTCCGTCCATGCGCACATGGACCTCTATCGCCGTCTCCTTGCCGATGCGGCGGGTCCTGAGGTTGTGCGGCTCTATCACTCCGGGGCAGGAGCAGATGATAAAGTATATTTCGTCCTCCAGATCGCTTGAGAGAGAGCTGTCGGTCAGCTCCTGTATGCTGGTCTTAGCGAGGTCTACGGATACTTTAATAAGCATCGCGCCCACGATTATGGAGGCCATGGGGTCCAGAACGGCCCAGCGTTCGCCGAACAGGATGGCGCATCCGATGCCTATGGCGGCGGCCACCGACGACAGGGCGTCGCTGCGGTGATGCCAGGCATTGGCCACAAGGGCCTGCGACTCCAGCCTGCGGCCTGCGCGGGCGGTATACTGATACAGGAGTTCCTTGACAACTATAGAAACAAGGGCGGCCCACAGAGCCAGCATGCCGGGAACATGCAAGGTTTCGCCGGAAGCCCAATGAACCACCTGGACGACACCGCTTACAATGATGCTCAATGCTGCGGCAGCAAGCGCGAGGCCAATGAACAGGGTAGCAAGCGTCTCGAACTTGCCGTGCCCGTAGTCGTGCCCCTCGTCCTGCGGCTTGCCGCTGATTCGGACGAAAACCAGGACTATGATGTCCGTGAGCAGATCCGACAGAGAGTGCACGGCATCCGCCAGCATCGCGGCACTGCCGGCCACGAATCCGGCCACGAACTTGAACGCCGTAAGCAAAAGGTTGCCGGCGCCGCCCCAGAGGGTCACTTTGAATATTTCCTTGGTCCTGGGCATAGGAATATCAGTCTTGAAGCGTCGCCACCATGGCGGCGTGCAGCTCGGGGAAGCGGTCTGCGAATACCACAGGACGGCCTCCGTCGAGGAAGCAGTGGGTGCTGGATGCTGTGCAGACAAGTTTGCCGTCCACCTTCATGGTATAGGAGAAGCTGAGCTTCAGTTCCGTCATCTCAGCTATCTTCACCTCTATCTCTATATGGTCCTTGAAAGTGGTGGTGCGCTTATAATTCAGGCTGATGGCGACCACCGGCGACACTATGCCTTCCGCCTCCATGCGCTCGTACCCATAGCCCAGCTGGTCCATCCACCAAATGCGCGCCTCTTCCATGAAGCGCACATAATTGGAATGGTGTGTAACGCCCATGCGGTCGCACTCATAATACTTGACCTCATGGACGTAGGGTTGTACTTTCGCCATTATTTCTTAAACTTCAGCTGTTCCGAGCAAGCCTTGCCGTTTGCATCCACCACCTTCACGGTGAACACGTTGGTGGAAGCGGAAAGGTCGGGAATGAGATTGTAGATAAATGCAAAGTCCAAAGCCAACTCGGTCTTTCCGGAAACCACCTTGGCGGAAGGGAACTTGAAGGCTTCCTCGGCCTTGGGATCGTTGATGATATCGATGACCATAACGGAACCGGTGGTCCTGTTGGTCACATACTTGGCGAGCTCGGCGGCAGCACCGTACTCAAGCGTGACGGTAAGCCCCGCAACCTTGCCGGGTGCATTAATACGTACCTTGGACGGGCCTGTCTTTGAAGGTGAATAGTTGTTAAGATCCACAACAGCAAAGCTGTCGTTGTCTGACCAGCTGATGGTAGGAGGAACGGTATAATGGAACTTGGCCACCTTGGAGACGCTCTTTCCGGCCTGGTCCGTAAGCTTTATATCTATAGAGAAATTGGTATTGTTCGGCACATTCTGACCTTCCAGAAGGGCGTTCAGTATGGCTTCAAGGTCAATAACGGTCATGGTTTTTCCACGCAGGCCGCTTCCGGCCGCGATGGATAGTCCGGAAAGGAATGAGGCCACGCCGGCATCGTCAACGATGTCAAAGACGGGGAGCTTGTTGCCGGAGCTCTTGTTTGCGCCTATGCTGATTTTAGGATTTGCAAGCAATACAAAATCACCGATGCCCAGGGTAAGGGTTATGGCCTCAATCTTTGCCGGAGCATTGAGGGAGACGGTCGCATCATTACCTGTACCCATCTCAAACTGGGAGAAACCGGGGTTGGCGGGCC
This sequence comes from Bacteroidales bacterium, assembly GCA_017554335.1. GTDB lineage: Bacteria > Bacteroidota > Bacteroidia > Bacteroidales > UBA932 > Cryptobacteroides. Next base: position 20,771 of record JAFZIO010000035.1, read on the forward strand.
ATGTGATAGTGGGTGCTTCCTGATCGGTATTCTTTTCGCAGGCTACCAGCAGCACTGCGGCAAGCGCAAAGAAAAACAGACGTTTCATCATTCTAAACTTCTTTAATAAGTTTCCAAAAGTAATGCATTTTTTGCACAAGCGCAAAAATCAGTCCTTCGATTTTTGCCTGCCGCGGCGCTCCTTGTTCCAGAGACCGTATATCTCGCTGACGTTACCGGCAGTAATGAATGCCTGAATCTGCTGCTTGCGAATGAATTCCATGAGGTTTGCAAACTCGTCCTGGGTAAGAAGCGCCTGGATTTCGGTGTTCTTCTCGCCGCTGAATCCGCCACGGACATCATACAAGCTGCATCCGCGATGCAGTTTTTCTATGATGTAAGAGCGTATCTCCTCGTGGTCTTTCGTTATGATACATACACGTTTACGCTTGTTCAGGCTGGCCGTAAAATAATCCAGTGCAAGACCGTTCAGCCATGTTCCCACGAGACCGGTCACAACCATACGGAAAGGATTGATTGCAAAGGCGGTACAGCAAATTATGGCTCCGGCTACGGTGACCGACACGCCGATATCCAGATGCAAATACTTGTTGACTATCTTGGCCAATATGTCGAGGCCTCCTGTAGATGCGTTGATGCTGAACAGAATGGTCTGGGAGATACTGACCAGAAGCACGAAGCATATGAGATCCAGCAGAGGATCCCCCATCACGGACGTCATTCCCGGCTCCAGCAGGTTCTGATAAGGGCAAATCTTCTCCCAAAGCTCAAGCAGCGGACCAAGAATAAGGGCAGTGTAAACGGTCTTTGCCCCGAATTCCTTGCCAATCAGTATCCAGGCCATCAGCAGGAGGATAGCATTTATTACCGTGACCACTACGGAAACCTTGACCGTAATGCCTGCAAGTCCGAAAAGGTTGGAGATAACTATCGACAAACCGGTTATGGAACCGAGAACCAGGTTGCTGGGCATCATGAAATAGTAGACCGCGCCGGCCGCAATCATCATTCCAGCGGTCATGAGAAACAACTCTTTCCAAAACTTGAAGGTTGTCAGGTACTTAAGTACGTTGTTCATTTCAACTATGTAGTTAGCAACTCCAAAGTTAAGATATTTTTGCATTATTTGGCGAAAATGTTCATCTTTGAATATAGAAAATGACCATGAAAAGGCTTCCGATATTTCTGACATCAGTCCTGCTTGTGCTGTCCTGCAACGACCGCTCGTTTGAAACGCCTGCCGGTGTCAGTGCAGACAACCCCTACAAGCTGGAACAGGTTATCGTGCTGAGCAGGCACAACATACGCTCTCCCCTTACCCGAAACGGCTCCGTGCTCGACAGTCTCACGCCACATCATGATATGTGGCACATATGGTCAGCCGATGCAGGCCGCCTCACCCTGAAAGGCGGGATTTCGGAGACCCTAATGGGCCAGTATTTCAAACTGTGGCTGGAGAGCGAGGGCCTCATTCCCCAGGACTGGCAGCCGTCCCGCCGGGAGGCATACTTCTACGCCAACTCCCTCCAGCGCACCGTTGCCACCGCCCGCCACTTCTCCGCCGGCTTCGCTCCTGCTGCCGACATACGCGTCAAGTACCTGCCTGGCAAGCTCAACAAGACCTTCCTAACCATTATAACCGCCGACTCCGAAGCTTTCCGGGAGGAAGCGGCCAGGGAAAGGGCTCAATTCATGGAAGAACGCCTCATGGACAGCCTCAGCAAAGCCTATCCGGTACTTGAAGAAGTGCTCGATTATTACAAATCGGATTATTATAAAGTACACGGCAAGCCTTTCGACGGAGATACAATCGAGTTCTTCGACATGAAGGGGGATGAGTCAAAAATGCGCGGCATGCTGAAGACGGCCCTGTCGGCCTGCGATGCCCTGGTGATGCAGTCCTATGAAGAGGACGACCTCTCCAAGGCGGCTTTCGGGCACGACATAGGAGATGAAGGCTGGTCCCGCCTGGCGGATATAGTCACAATTTACCAGGACATCCTGTTCTCCGCCCCCATAGTCAGCCTCAACGTGAGCAAGGAAATGGCCGATGAGCTGAAGCGGGAACTAGGCCGCCGCGGCAGGAAGTTCACCTTCCTGTGCGGGCACGACTCCACCATCCTCAGCCTGCTTTCGGCAATCGGGACCGAGCCCTACGTACTGGACAACGCCCTTGAAAGGAACACGCCCATCAGCCTTAAACTGGTCATCGAACGCCGTTCCAGAGACGGAGAGCAGTTTGTGCGCCTGCGTCTGGTATACCCTTCCTGGCAGCAGCTCCGCGAGCTCCCGGCATTCGATCTGCAGAACCCTCCCATGAGCTGCGACATCAGGCTTAAAGGCCTGGATGTCAACGAAGACGGCTACTACCGTCTGGCAGATATACGTAATCGTTTAACGGAAGCCGCTGCAGCCGGACGCGCCGCCGACAGCGGAAAACTACCCGAATACCTGAAATAATAACCATATGTTGCTATCATTCCTCATTTCGGTGCTGGCCATTGTTTCCCAGCCCAACAACCCGGTAGCCAGACCGGAAGCCACAGTCACCTGCGAGAAGGCCCGTTTCACAGTACTTACCGACCGCCTTATCCGTATGGAATGGGCGGAAGACGGAGTGTTCGAAGACCGCGCCAGCCTGGCGATAGTCAACCGCGACCTCCCGGTTCCCGCTTTCAAAGTCAAGCGGAGCGGCGCAGGGCTCAGCATTAAAACCGACAAGCTCACCCTGAGCTACAAAGGCGGCAAGTTTGACCCCGAGAGCCTCAGCGTCAGCTTCAAACTGAACGGAAAAACCATGACCTGGCACCCGGGAGACGCACCTTCCGGCAACCTTAAGGGCACCACCCGCACGCTGGACGGTTGCAATGGCTTCGACAAGCTGAGCCACAATGAGAAAGAACTGGAAAACGGCATACTCTCCCGCGACGGCTGGGCGCTTGTAGACGAAAGCTCCCGCCACCTGCTGGAGGCTGACGGTTCAGACTGGGGCGAATGGGTAGCGGAGCGCCCGGAAGGCGAACGCACCGACTGGTACATTTTCGCCTACGGGCACGACTATATTGCCGCCCTCCGGGACTTTACCAAGGTGGCAGGAAACATCCCCCTGCCCCCCAAGTACGTCTTCGGATACTGGTGGAGCCGCTACTGGATCTACACCGACGAGGAGATTCTGCAGCTGGCGGACGACATGCGTTCCCGGGACATCCCTGCCGACGTCTTCATCATCGACATGGACTGGCATGAGACCTGGAAGGACCTGGACAAGCGCAAGGGCCACGACGAATTCAACCAGAGGCGCGGCTGGACCGGGTACACCTGGAACCGCGACCTCATCCCCGACCCCGAGGGTCTGCTGGGCGACCTGCACGCCAAGGGCTTCAAGACGGCGCTCAACCTTCATCCGGCTTCCGGAATACGCCCCTACGAGGACTGCTACGACCGCTTCGTGACCGACTATCTCTCCCGCACCTCCGACTACGACGGACCGAAGGACTACATCTACCCGGAGGGAGGCTACACCTTCGCCGGCAACAATGAGCCGAGCGGACAGGCCGGCTGGAGGGCTCCCGTCCCCTTCCGCCTGGACCAGCAGGCATGGGCGGACGCCTACTTCAATTCGGTAATACATCCGCTGGAGCGCCTGGGGGTCGATTTCTGGTGGCTCGACTGGCAGCAGTGGCGCGAGAGCAAGTATGTAAAGGACCTCTCCAACACCTTCTGGTGCAACTTCAGCTTCTGGAACGACAAGCTCCGCCAGACCCGTTCGCAGGGCCTGCAGGCGCCGCGTCCCCTCATCTACCACCGCTGGGGCGGCCTGGGCAGCCACCGTTACCAGCTGGGCTTCTCCGGCGACACCTATACGGAGTGGTCCGTGCTGAAGTTCCTCCCCTACTTCACTTCCACCGCCTCCAATGTGGGCTACGGATACTGGGGGCACGACATAGGCGGGCACATGCAGCACAAGGACCGTCAGGGCCCCCGCAACGCTGAGCTCTACACCCGCTGGATGCAGTTCGGCGTATTCACGCCCATCTTCAAGACCCACTCCACCCAGAGTGCCAACCTCGACTGCCGTATCTGGATATACCCTGAATACTACGACTACCTGAAGGAGGCCATTCAGCTCCGCTACGCCCTGAGCCCCTACATCTACGACGCAGCCCGTCAGGCGACCGATACCGGCATCTCAATGTGCCGCCCGCTCTACTATTATTATTCCGAGCTCAAGGAAGCCTACGACTGGAACGAGGAGTACTTCTTCGGCGACAACATCCTGGCCACCGCCATCTGCGAGCCTGTAGGTGCCGACGGGACCGCCTCACGCAAGGTATGGCTGCCTGCCGGCGAATGGTACGACATGGCCCACGGCAAGCTGCTGAAGGGCGGCAAGGCGTATGAACTCAGCTACACCTTAGACCAGAATCCCTGGTTCGTGCGCGGAGGAGCCGTACTGCCGCTGGCCGAAGAGGGCATACGCAACCTCCAGGACGCATCCAACGTGCTGAGGCTGATGGTCGTGCCCGGTTCCGCCGCCTGCAAGATTGTGCATTACGAGGATGACGGAATCTCCCAGAGCTACGAGAAAGAATTTGCGCAGACGGTTGTTGAGAAGAGCGTTTCCGGACGCAAGACCGTGCTGAAAATAGGCGCCCGCGAAGGTTCCTACGCCGGAGCTCCCGCCACCCGCCGCATCAGCGTGCTGCTGGAAGGGGTTGACGTGAAGCCTTCGGCAGTGCTGCTCGACGGCTCTCCCCTGCCGGCCGAAGCGGTATGCCTCGGAGGCGGACGGGTAACGATTGTTTTACCGGAAGCCCCTGCAGACAAGGCGCAGGTTCTGGAAATCCGCTAGAAGAAGGCGTACTTAACTATAAGCCAGGCCATCACTCCTGAGCAAACCAGTTTGAGGCCGGTGCCGAGGATAAAGCCAAGAAAGGCTCCGGCGCCGGCTTTGAACGCTGCCCAGACGCCTTTGTCGTTCACCAAAAGTTCTCCTATGAAGGCACCTAGGAGTGCTCCCATTACAACGCCTACAGGAGTGAGGAACATTCCGACGAACAGTCCTATCAAGGCTCCGGTGGAAGCAGCCTTATGCCCTCCGGCCATACGGGTCATGCCGGAAGGTATTATGTAGTCCAGAATAGATACTATTACCGTAATTCCCAGCCACACAAGCAGTACGGTTGTACTCATCGGATCTTCCACCGCCCCGGCCTTGTTGGCCAGATACACCAGAAGCATTCCGACCCAGCTGAGAGGCGGGCCGGGCAGACCGGGAACTATACTGCCGATAATGCCGACTATTGCCAGCACAATCGCGAATATTATCAGAACTGTCATGCCGCTAAATTAGCAATTTATTTCTACTTTTGTAATTATGAGAACCAAACAACTGTTATTAGCTATTCTCTTTCTGGGATTCTGCGTGCCTGCTTCGGCCCAGTATTTCGGCGGCCTGCAGATGAATCCGGATTGCTCCGAATTCATTGTGAAGCAGGGTCGCGGGCGTGCCCAGCAGGGCCTGGAGATGTACAAGCGTTACATCTTCTCCCTGGAAGACGGAGGCCATGTGAATGTGTACGACTTCAAGAAAGCCGACGGCAAGCCAATCGGAGGTTTCGAGCTGGCGTCGTCCTGCCCGGACAATCATGCCAACAATGCAGAGTTCGGAGTGGAAAAGAAGCGCGGAGCCTCTTTCCCTCTTATGTATATCTCTATTGGCAAGCCGGGAAGTGATCTGGACTGGACTTGCTTCGTAGAGAGCATCACCCGCCGGGGAAAGCGTTTCAGCAGCGAGCTGGTGCAGACTATAACCTTGGATATAAGCGGCTTTGCAGATGCCGGGCACGAGCCCATTTTCGGCGCGCCCAGCTGGCTGATAGACCGCGAACGCAAGGCCCTATGGGTGTTTTCCGCCCACCAGAGGACTACACCGGCCGTCACCCTCAAGGCGGAAGACAACTTCTACATCGCCTATAAGTTCCGCATTCCTTCCCTTTCCGAAGGAGCCGAGGTCACTTTGACCGTCGCCGACCTGCAGGCAGAAGTTATTTTCCCTTTCGAAACCTGGTTCACCCAGGCAGGATGCATGTACGACGGCAAGATATTCTACTGCTTCGGCGTGGGCCAGCTCGACCCCGAAAAACGGCCCTCACGCATTCGTGTATACGATACCGATTCCGGAACCATCGTCGCCAAATACAATCTCGATGAGGAAATCCCATACGAGATGGAAGACCTGGTTATTCGCGACGGCTGGATTTATGTGAATACCAACACCAACTCCAAGCGGGGCCAGGGAGATCCGGTTATTTACAAACTTTCCATGCCGCGCTAAATTTTGTTTGGCGGTATAAAAATTATTTTTTACCTTTGCAGTCCCTATTCCGTAAAGTCGGGTGGGAATGAGTTTGGTGGGTTCGTATAACGGCTAGTACTCAAGATTTTCATTCTTGCAATAGGAGTTCGATTCTCCTACCCACTACCAAAAAATATTAAAAAAAATAATACAATGGCAAATACAGCTTCAGCTAAGAAAGCCGATCGCCAGAGCGAAAGGCACCGCCTGCATAACAGGTATTATGCACGCACAACACGTAATGCTATCCGCGATATCCGCAACACCACAGACAAGGCAGAGGCCGAGAAGAATGCTCCCAAGGTTTATGCAATGATCGACAAGCTTGCAAAGATCGGAGTCATCCACAAGAACAAGGCTTCCAACCTCAAGAGCGGTATCCAGGTATACATCAACAAGCTTTCTTAAGACTTCTGAGACGCGTTCCCGACGCGTCTTATTTTTCAAAAAACGGGATGTAGCGCAGTTGGCTAGCGCACCACGTTCGGGACGTGGGGGTCGTCCGTTCGAGTCGGATCATCCCGACAGAAAAAGCTCCGATAACTCGGAGCTTTTTCTGTCGGGATGATCCGCACCACTTGGCGAATAGCGGAAGATATTATATCTTTGTCGTTGCTATAATCGAACGAAATTATGAAACTCAGGTTTATTATTGCTGGATTAGCCGCCATTCTGCTTGCGGCAACGGCTCAAGGTCAGGATTTGAAGCCCGTAAAAGATAAAGGAACGAAGCTTTTCGGATATCAGGACAAGAGCAAAAACTGGGTAATACCTCCGGCATATTTCAGCGCAAAGAATTTCAAGGACGGCCTGGCCGAAGTGACCGTCAAGCCGGAAAAGACAAAATTCCATGGTATTATAGACGAGACCGGGCGCGAAGTAATCCCTCCCGTATGTACCTCTGTGAGTATTGTCAGGAAGGAGGGGCTCATCTATGCGGAGCGTGAGACCGAGCCGGGATCCGGCTGGCTGTGGGGTGTATACGACTTCGAGGGCAACGAGCTATGGGCGCCCCAGTTTACCACAACCCCTACTTTCCATGACGGTATCGGCATAGCCCGCAGTGCCGAGACGGGGCTCAAGGGAGTTATCAATCTGGAAGGCGAAGTATTGCTTCCCTTCGAGAATCTGGCCGTGGAGCACTATTACGGCAATTATACCACTCTCACGGCGGATTTCGTGCGCAAGGCATACGACAGCCGCCTTAACTTAACCTCCGAGTATGCATATCCCGGATATATCATCCCCTATGACCCGGCAGGAGATCCCGTCCGTGCTGCCTCCTGGCATGTGGGTCCTATCGGTTACCGCCTGCATCGCAACAATCTCAGGGCCGTGGATCTGATACCTGGAAAATGGAGTGCCAAAGCTACCTGCAGCATACTGCAGATAGATTGGGGCAATAACCGCTTCGTTCGCCTCGAGCCTGTCGTTGATATGAAAGAGCACCCTGGTTCCATGACAGATCCTCTATCCGGCAAGCTTTACACCGTAAAGGCTGTCCTCTGCGAGGCTGACGGAAGCCTGGTAGGCGAGCTTGCCAGCTGGGGCTGGATTGACGGCGAGTATTCAGAAGGCGTGGTGTACAACGCAGAGGGCAATGAAACCTGGATGATTATGCGGGACATCAACTGTCCTGCCATGCCTTCGTTCTCCACATCACTGAGCCGCTCCCGCCAAATCAACCACGAGGATGTTGTCAGCGGTCTCGGCCTTCATTCTTACGACCTTCAGAACATGTACGACCCCGAGCGGTATGCAGACCGTGCCCTGAAGATTATTACTGAGGAGAACGCCGGTATAACCTACCGCTTCCCTCCAGAGGCGCCGAGTATCAGGCTTTCCAGGACCATCAATGAGATTCATCGCACACCCTTGTTCCGGCATCGCTTCCGCATGGGCGACATTGTAAACTGCAAGGTGAGGCCTTCCGGAGACGGCGTCGAACTTGAACTTTCAGACAATTTCCTCTGCCGCTACGATGACCGTTTCGATGACCCTTCATTCAGCATGAGCGGAGAGGAGGTCCTATTTTGGGGCCCTTCCAACGAGTATACCGCTATCCTTACTGCCCGCAAGGCACACAGTACGTATGGCGCTACGAAAGACGACGTATATGGCAGCAACGAGTTCTTCGATTTTGCAATTGAGCTGTATGACCGTCACGACAGGTATCTGCAGACCATCGCAATCGTCCCGAACATAGACTTCTGCTCCGACGGTTGGATAGTGATAGAGAAGGCCGGCATCGCACTCCGCATGAACGGCCCGGACTCCCGTCCTTCCGGCCCCGGTGCTCGTCCTGGCAGCCAGGGCGGCCGTCCTGACGACTATGGCAACCGTCCCAGAGGTAATGTCGGTCCTAACAAGGTCAAGATTTCCGGCGAGCGTATTCCCCCCACCCTCTCGGCTCTCAACGCCGCCACGGATATCAAGAAGAAGTAGTCAGCTACGCCAGTTTACATAACAGCGTAGCCTGGGTGCAGTCGAGGACTTCTACTTCTACGAAGTCGCCGGCGCGGTGCTCGGTATCCGGCCAAACACACATTTTATTGTTACCGGCCCTGCCGCACAGTTCGGCGGGGTTGCGTTTTGAAGGGCCTTCCACGAGCACTGTAAAGCGTTTGCCTATATCCCTGCGGTTGCTCTCCAGCGAGAGGCGGTTCTGTACGGCGATGATCTCTTCCAGGCGGCGTGTCTTCACATCCTGGGGCACGTCATCGGGGTATTTGCGCGCCGCAAGTGTACCCGGCCGCTCGGAATAATAGAACATGAAAGCGGCGTCGAAGCCCACTTCTTCAAAGAGCGAAAGGGTGTCCTTATGGTCCTCCTCGGTCTCGCTGCAGAAGCCTGCAATCACGTCGGTGGATATGGCGCAGTCGGGCATATAGCAGCGGATTGCGGCCACCCTGTCCAGATACCACGCCCTGGTGTAGCGGCGGCGCATCTTCTCCAGCATACGGTCCGAGCCGGACTGGACGGGAAGATGGATGTGGTGGCAGATATTGTCGTGCGATGCCATAACCTGCAGCACCTCGTCGGAGATATCCTGGGGGTTGGAGGTGGAGAAGCGGACACGCAGGCCCGGGCAGGCCTCGGCCACCATCTTAAGCAGGCCGGCAAAGTTGCAATCTTCGTACTTATAGGAATCGACGTTCTGCCCCAGCAGCGTCACCTCCTTGTAGCCATCTTCGAAGCATTTGCAGGCCTCCCGCACTATGGAATGCCAGTCGCGGCTGCGTTCGGCGCCCCGGGTATAAGGCACTACGCAATAGGAACATACGTTGTTGCATCCGCGCATGATGGAGATAAAAGCAGAGACCCCGTTCTTGTCCAGCCTCACCGGTACTATCTCTGCGTAAGTCTCGTCGCGGGACAGCTGGACGTTAATCTGAGGCTGGCCGGGAGCGGCGTTCTGAAGCAGCACGGGCAGAGAACGGTAGGAGTCGGGACCGGCAACTATATCCACCTTGCCGCTCTCCAGCAGCTCCTCCTTCATGCGCTCGGCCATGCATCCGAGTATGCCTACCAGCACCTCGGGACGGGCTCGTTTCTGCAGGTTGAACTGCTCGATGCGGCCGTGGATGCGCTGCTCGGCATTATCCCGCACGGAGCAGGTATTAGCCATAATGACGTCGGCCTCGGACATGTCTTCCGTGCGGACGTAGCCGTGAGGTGCCAAAAGGGCGAACACCACTTCGGTGTCCGCCACATTCATCTGGCATCCGTATGTTTCTATATACAGTTTTTTCACTTCACTCTTATCTTACGTCCTACACTCAGCGTCGTTGTGGGTTTGAGGCCGCTGTTCAGGCTGCAGATGTGCGAGACAGTCGTCCCGTATTTCTTTGCAATGCCGGACAGCGTGTCGCCGGAGCGTATGGTATGGTATTTCATGGCTGCACGCTCCTTGGCTATGCGTTCCTCCTCGGCCTTTATCTGCTCCTCCGTCATATAGATTTCCTCCTCCTCGTCGATGGACTGGGGCACGTATTTGCTGTGCGCGGACAGATAGCTGCGCCGCAGCACGAAGACGTTTTTGCGGAGGGTTCCGCTTTCGAAATCGACTATCCACTCGGGGTCGAAGGCATGCCCGCGGTAGCGCGTCTCGAAGTGCAGGTGCGGACCGCTGGAGCGCCCCGTGGAGCCGCCCAGGCCGATGAGGTCGCCGGCATGGACCCACTGGCCAGGCTTCACGTCGATGCGCGAAAGGTGGCCGTAGACGGTCTCCAGGCCGTTCTCGTGACGCACGATGATGAGGTTGCCGTAGCCACGGTGGCGTTCAGCAAGACGCACGCGTCCGTCAAAGGCACAATAGACCGGCGTACCGGTGGGATACGGAACGTCGCAGCCGGTATGCGGCCGGCCGTGCCTTATTCCATATTTGGAGAACACCTTGCCCTTATGGGGACATACGAAACTGCTGACAGAGTCTACCAGGCAAATGGTGGTGCGGTAGTGTATGCTGTCGAAGGGCTCCTTGGTGTACGGGTTGACTACGTGTTCGCTCCAGTATGTGGTGAACAGTTCGTCATTTTCCAGCGCCTCAACGTTCTTGATGAGGTACCAGGTGTTGTCGTCCCGCAGCACTATGCGTATGCGGCGGTCTCCGACGTCCAGGGTGTCGACCGGCGCCCCGTTCCCCCTGGCGAACATCGTGAAGCCGATGTCTGAGCCCGAGGGAAGGGCAAGGGTGTCGGCAACTACGCTCAGGCTGTCCACCTGAGCGTAAGCGTTATAGATGCCTAAGAGGCTGAATACCAGTATGCAGAATCTCCTCATCAAGCGCGAACTCCTCCAAACTGCTTCTCTATTATCTCCTGCGCTTTTGCAATCTTGTCTTTCAGCACCTCGTCGGTCGTCGCCTCACAGATGAAGCGGAGGTAAGGCTCGGTGTTGGAAGGACGGATGTTGAACCACCAGTCGGGGAATTCGGCACGATAGCCGTCGAAATCCATGAATGCGTCTGCTTTCTCGGCGCCGAGGAAGTAGTCGCGGACGGCGTCCATTGCGCCCTTCTTGTCCTCAACGCGGAAGTTGATTTCGCCGGAGTTGCGGTAGCGGGTCAACTTGTCGATTTCGCCGCTGAGCGTACGTCCCTGCTTCTTGAGGGCGGAGACGATGCGGAGCACGATGATGGAGGCCAGCATGCCGCTGTCGGAATAGAAGAAGTCCTTGAAATAATAGTGGCCGGCAAGCTCACCACCCCAGAGACCGTCTATTTCACGGAGCTTGGGGGCGGCAAAGGCACGGCCGACACGCCAGGTATGTACTTCCGCATTGTAGTCTGCGAGGAACTCGCCGACTGCCTTGGAACTGCGGATCTCCTGCAGCACGCGGGGATTCCTGGCCCCCCTCTCGTCGCAGAAATAGTATGCCATAAGAGCTATCATGAGGTCGGGAGGGCAGAAACGGGCCTTGTCGTCCACGAACATAACGCGGTCTGCGTCGCCGTCGTAAATGACGCCCACGTCAGCACCGGTCTTGCGGACCAGCTCCCTCAGGGGCTCTACGTTCTTGGGAATGAGCGGGTTGGGCTCATGGTTGGGGAAGCGTCCGTCCATCTCGTCAAAGAGATACTCGGCGTTCTCTCCCTTATAGATTTCCTTGGCGAAGAGGGTACTCATGCCGTTGGAAAGGTCGAAGGCTATCTTGAGGTTGGAATAGTCGCCCTTGTACTGCTTCAGGAATTTGATGTAGTCGGGCTTGATGTCGATTTCCTTCACTACGCCTTTCTTTGCGGCGGGAGGGGTGGGACGGCCCTCGTCAATCCACTGCTTGATCTGGCCGAGGCCGGTGTCCAGGCCCACGGGGAGAGCCTTCTCGCGGCTGACCTTCATGCCGTTGTACTCCGGCGGATTGTGGCTGGCGGTAATCTGCACGGAAGCCTTGTAGCCATAGTTTGCGGTTCCGAAGTATACCAGAGGGGTGCTGCTGTAGCCGATGTCATCCACATCTGCGCCGGCATCGGTGATTCCCTTGATTAGGTAGTCGTGGATCTCCTGGCCGGAAAGGCGGCAGTCGCGGCCCACCAGGACCTTGTCCGTCTTGAGAAGTTCAGGCAGGAAGTAACCCACCTTGTAGGCCACATCCTTGTCGAAATCTACATTATAGATTCCTCGTATGTCATAAGCGTGAAATGCTCCCATAATGGTTTTTGGTTATTAATTGTGTCAGATAACTTACAAATATAACAAAACTTTGCTAAAACCAGACTACCACTGGTTCCAGTGTATGTACTCCGGTTTCCACTTGTCCTTGGGTGCGGGATTCTCTGCCGGCACGCCTACGGGAATAACGCAGAGGGGAATCACTTTTTCCGGAATGCCCAGGGCTTCCGCTATGGGCTTCACACGCTCCATGCCGGGATATCCGGCAGTCCATACGGCACCAAGGCCGAGGGCGTGGGCTGCAAGAAGTATGTTCTCGGCAGCGGCGGAGCAGTCTTCATACCAGAACATGTTGGGCTGTTCAGTTGCGGGGGCGTCGGGCTGGCGGAAAGGCTTGCGCATGGAAGTGGATTCGCCGCAGACAACGATTACTGCGCCTGCGGTTTTGAACATTCCGCTGCGCGGACCTACAGCAAAAACACTGGCAATCTTTTCCTTGTCCGTTACAACCACGAAGCGCCAGGGCTGGCCGTTCATGGCAGTAGGGGCGGCCATACCCGCTTTGAGAATTGTTTCCAGCTGCTCCTGAGACACGGGGTCTCCGGTAAAATTGCGTATGCTGGTTCGTGTCATAATTACATCCAGGGCCGCCTGGGCCTTATCCTGTGCATTGCAGACTGTGCTGAGCACTGCTGCAAGGGCGATGACTAAAGCAATTCTTTTCATATTAAAGCTTATTGTTTTTGCAAATATACTAAATAAGCGAGTTTTTATTATCTTAGCAAAAGAATTATGAAACGTATAATATACATCATTTGTGCCATATCCGCATTGGCTGCCTGCACCTCCGGAAAAGAGGTTTCATGGCAAGATAAAAGCCTGCCCGCAGAAGTCCGCGCGGCCGATTTGCTTTCAAAACTGAGCTTTGAAGAAAAAGCGTCTCTCGTGAGATATGACTCCCCGGGAGTAGAACGCCTGGGCATCCCGCCCTACAATTGGTGGAACGAAGCCCTGCACGGCGTTGCACGCAACGGCAGCGCCACAGTGTTTCCCCAGCCTATAGGCATCGCTGCAAGTTTCGACGTCCCCCTTACAGAGCAGGTCTTTACGGTCGTCTCCGACGAGGGGCGCGTGAAGAACCGCCTCGCCCGCGAGACAGGAGTAGCCGGCTGGTATCAGGGCCTCACGTTCTGGACCCCCAACATCAACATTTTCCGTGACCCCCGGTGGGGCCGCGGCATGGAAACCTACGGCGAAGACCCTTATCTTACAGGACAGATGGGAATGGCGGTAGTCCGTGGCCTGCAGGGCGATCCGGACGCCCCGGTGCTCAAGGCGCACGCGTGTGCCAAGCATCTGGCGGTACACTCAGGGCTGGAGGCCAACCGGCACCGTTTCAACGCCGAAGTCAGCGAGCGCGACCTTCGAGAGACATATCTGCCGGCCTTCAAGGACCTTGTTACCAAAGCCGGCGTGAATGAGGTAATGACGGCATACAACCGCTTCAGGGGCGTTCCCTGCACGGCGTCGAAGTACCTGGTGCAGGAGATTCTCCGCGGAGAATGGGGATACAAGGGTCTGGTAGTATCCGACTGCTGGGCGATTTCCGACTTCTATGAGCCCGGGCGCCACGACTATTCAGCCACCGCCGCGGCAGCTGCAGCAGCCGCCGTAGCCAATGGGGTGGATGTGGAATGCGGATCGTCGTTCCACGCCATTCCCGAAGCATACGAACAAGGTCTGCTGAAGGAAGAAGATCTCGACAGGAACCTGCTGCGTGCCCTCACCGCCCGTTTCCGCCTCGGCGAGATCGACGGCGAGTCTCCCTGGGACTCCCTGGACGAATCTATCATAGAGAGCCCCGAACACTTGCAGCTCTCCCTGGAGATGGCACGGGAGTCCATCGTCCTGCTGAAAAATGACGGAGTACTCCCCCTCGAGCCCGGAACGTGCTTCGCCCTTCTCGGGCCCAACGCCGACGATGCCGAGATGCAGTGGGGAAACTACAACCCCGTACCCAAATCTACCGTAACGCTGCTTCAGGCCCTCAAGGCAATAAATCCGGAGCTGCTTTACGACCCCGCCTGCGCCCTGGCCGAAGGTCTGCCCGGACAGCCGGAACTTAACGAAAAAGCCCTTCTGGCAAAGCTGGAAGGCATAGAAACCATAGTATTCGCCGGCGGCATTTCGCCCCGTATCGAAGGTGAAGAAATGCCGGTAACCATTCCCGGCTTCTCCGGCGGCGACCGCACCGACATCGAGCTCCCTGCCGTGCAGCGCAGGCTCCTCCAGTCGCTCAAAGAGGCCGGCAAGAAGGTAATACTCGTGAACTTTTCCGGCGGAGCCATTGGCCTTGAGCCCGAGCAGGAAAGCTGCAGCGCCATACTCCAGGCCTGGTATCCCGGGCAGGAGGGCGGCACCGCGATCACCGACGTGCTGTTCGGCAAAGTGAACCCTTCCGGCAAGCTCCCCGTCACCTTCTATAAGAATGTCGGCCAGCTTCCCGACGTTGAAGACTACAACGTTGAAGGCCACACCTACCGGTACTTCCGTGGCGAGCCCCTCTACCCCTTCGGCTACGGTCTCAGCTACACCGCATTCGAGTACGGCGAGCCAAAAATCAAGGGGAAGAAGCTCGAAGTGCCGCTCACCAATAACGGCAAAATAGACGGAGACGAGGTTGTCCAGCTTTACGTCCGCCGTACCGACGACCCCGAAGGCCCGGTCAAGACCCTCCGAGGCTTCCAACGCGTCAGTGTTCCGGCAGGCGGGACCGTCAAAGTCAGCTTCCGGCTCACTCCGGAGACCTTCCTTTGGTGGGACGGCGCCGACATGACCCCTCTCAGCGGCGAATATGAGCTGATGGTCGGCTCTTCTTCCGCCGACTCCAGACTCCAGACCCTCAGATACAAATTCTAAGCTTATGTTTCTTCTTGGATACGACATAGGCAGCTCGTCCGTCAAGGCTTCTGTTGTAGATGCAGAAAGCGGACGCGTTCTGGCATCCGCGTTTTATCCCGAAACGGAGGCGCCTATTATCTCCAGAAAGGCCGGCTGGGCGGAGCAGGAGCCCGAAAAATGGATGGAATACATGAAGGCCGCTACAGCGTAGGTGCTGAATCTTGCCGGCCGGGAAAAAGCAGCCGGCCGGATAGCTGCAATAGGAATCTCCTACCAGATGCACGGGCTGGTATGCGTCGGCCGTGACATGAAAGCACTGCGTCCCGCCATTATCTGGTGCGACTCAAGGGCTGTCCCCTACGGCGAACGGGCGTTCGAGGCGCTGGGGAGCGAATGGTGCCTGTCGCACCTGCTCAATTCTCCAGGCAACTTCACCGCCGCCAAACTGGCATGGGTAAAGGAAAACGAGCCCGAAATATATGAGCGTATCTGGAAGATAATGCTCCCCGGAGACTACATCGCCATGCGTCTCACCGGCAGTGCCTGCACCACCGTCAGCGGCCTTTCGGAAGGCATCTTCTGGGACTTTAAGGAAAACGCCCCTTCCCGTACGCTGATGGAGCACTTCGGATTCGATCCGTCAATGCTGCCGGACCTGGCACCCACCTTCGGAGTCCAGGGTACACTTACCCGTCAGGCCGCAGAGGAACTGGGCCTCAAAGAGGGCACCCCGGTAACCTACCGCGCCGGCGACCAGCCCAACAACGCCCTGAGCCTGGGCGTACTGGAGCCGGGCGAGATTGCTTCGACCGCCGGCACCAGCGGCGTGGTATACGGAGTTATCGGTCAAGTCAATTATGACCCCCAATCCCGTGTGAATACCTTCGCCCACGTCAACCATACTGCAACCGACCCGCGCCTCGGCGTGCTGCTCTGCATCAATGGTACCGGTGTCCTGAATGCCTGGGCACGCCGCAACATCGCCCCGGAGGGCATGAGCTACGGGCAGATGAACGAACTCGCATCGAAGGCTCCTATCGGCAGCGACGGAGTCTGCATACTTCCCTTCGGCAACGGAGCGGAACGTATGCTCGGCAACCGCAACTCCGGATGCAGCGTACACGGCGTCAATTTCAACCGCCACGACAGGGCCCATCTGCTGCGCGCCACCCAGGAAGGCATAGTCTTCTCCTTCCGCTACGGCATCGGAATTATGGAACAAATGGGTCTGAAGATCAACACCATACATGCCGGAAACGCCAACATGTTCCTGTCTCCCGTATTCCGCGACACCCTCGCGGGCATCACTGAAGCCACCATCGAACTGTACGATACCGACGGCGCAGCTGGAGCTGCCCGCGGTGCCGGAATAGGAGCAGGCATTTACAGCAGCGCCGCCGAGGCCTTCTCCGGCCTTGAGTGCATTGCAGTCATTGAACCCGCGAACTGCGAGCGCTACCAGGAAGCTTATAACAATTGGAAAAAACACATTGAATAACACATGAAAGAGTATTTCCCTAACATTGGCAAAATCCCCTTCGAGGGTCCTCAGAGCAAAAATCCCCTTGCATTCCATTACTATGATGCAGACCGGCTGGTCATGGGTAAGCCCATGCGCGACTGGTTCAAATTCACCCTCGCCTGGTGGCACAGCCTGGGCCAGGCTTCCGGCGACCCCTTCGGCGGCCAGACCCGCAGCTACGAATGGGATAAGGGTGACTGCCCCTACGAGCGCGCCCGCCAGAAAGCCGACGCCGGCTTCGAAATCATGCAGAAACTCGGCATCGGTTACTTCTGTTTCCACGACGTGGACCTCATTGAAGACTGCGACGACATAGCCGAATACGAGGCACGCCTGAAGGATATCACCGACTACCTCCTCGGAAAGATGAAGGAGACCGGCATCAGGAACCTCTGGGGCACCGCCAACGTCTTTGGACACAAGCGCTATATGAACGGCGCCGCCACCAACCCTCAGTTCGACATCGTAGCCCGTGCCGCCGTCCAGATAAAGAACGCCCTGGACGCCACAATCAAGCTCGGAGGCAGCTCCTATGTGTTCTGGGGCGGCCGCGAAGGCTACTACACCCTGCTGAACACCCAGATGCAGAGGGAGAAAGACCACCTCGCAAAGATGCTCACCGCCGCCCGCGACTACGCCCGCGCCAAGGGATTCAAGGGCACCTTCCTCATCGAGCCCAAACCCATGGAGCCCACCAAACACCAGTATGACGTGGATACGGAGACCGTCATAGGATTCCTGCGCGCAAACGGCCTGGACAAGGACTTCAAGGTGAATATCGAGGTCAACCACGCCACCCTGGCAGGCCACACCTTCGAACACGAGCTTGCCGTAGCGGTGGACAACGGGCTGCTGGGCAGCATCGACGCCAACCGCGGTGACGCGCAAAACGGCTGGGACACCGACCAGTTCCCCGTCGACGCATACGACCTCACCCTGGCGATGATGCAGATTATCCGTAACGGCGGCTTCAAGGACGGAGGCACCAACTTCGACGCCAAGCTCCGCCGCAGTTCCACCGACCCCGAGGACATCTTCATCGCCCACATCAGCGCCATGGATGCAATGGCACACGCACTCCTGAATGCCGCCGCGGTGCTTGAGGAGAGCCCGCTGCCGAAGATGGTTGCCGAGCGCTACGAAAGCTTCGACTCCGGCCTCGGCAAGAAGTTCGAGGATGGCAAGGCCTCACTGGAGGAGCTGTACGACTATGCCCGTGCCAACGGAGAGCCCATAGCCGCCTCAGGCAAGCAGGAACTATACGAGACACTTCTGAACCTTTATGCAAAGTAGTTACAGACAAAAAGGCAGCGCAGCCTATCTCTTCGGGATAGTGCTGGTAGCGGTATTAGGAGGCCTGCTGTTCGGATACGATACTGCCGTCATTTCAGGCGCCGAGCGGGGCCTGCAGGCGTTCTTCCAGGGCGCGGAAGATTTTGATTACACGAGCGGCTGGCATGGATTCACGACCTCCAGCGCCCTCATAGGATGCATAATCGGAGCCTTCATCAGCGGAGTCCTGGCGGCCAGGCTGGGACGCAAGAAAACGCTTTTCGTTGCCGGTATCCTGTTCTTCCTAAGCGCCCTGGGCTCCTGGAATCCCGAGTTCCTGTTCTTCCCCAAAGGCGTCGCGTCCCGCGGCCTGCTGGTGGCTTTCAACTGCTACCGCGTACTGGGTGGAATAGGTGTGGGACTGGCATCCGCGCTCTGCCCTATGTACATTGCGGAGATTGCACCGGCCTCCAAGAGAGGCAAACTGGTCTCCTGGAACCAGTTCGCCATCATTTTCGGCCAGCTGGTGGTGTACTTCGTCAACTACCTGATAATACGCAGCCACGCCAACGATCCGGAGGTGGTGGCATGGACCAACGCCATAGGCTGGAGGGTGATGTTCGTTTCTGAGGCCGTTCCCGCCGGACTCTTTGCGCTGCTGATTCTTTTGGTGCCCGAGACACCGCGCTTCCTGGCCCTCAACGGCAAGGATGACAAGGCCCTCACCGTGCTTTCCAACGTCAACGGAGAAGCCAGGGCCCGCGAAATCCTGGCGGAGATAAAGGCGACGACAGTGGAGAAAACGGAGAAACTCTTCGCTTACGGCTTCCTTGTGGTGTTCATCGGATGCATGCTGAGCGTGTTCCAGCAGATAATCGGCATCAACGCCGTGCTGTACTTTGCGCCCCGCATTTTTGAATCCATGGGTGTGAGCAACAACATGCTGTTTACCGTAATCATGGGCGTAATAAACATTTCGTTCACCCTGGTGGCGGTTTTCACGGTGGAGAAGCTGGGCCGCAAGCCGCTGCTCATTACAGGCTCCCTGGGCATGGCTGTCGGCGCAATAGGCGTCGCCATGTCCAATGTTGTAACCCTGCCCGCCCTGGTTCCTGTTATAAGCATAATGCTCTACAGCGCATGCTTCATGTTCAGCTGGGGCCCCATTTGCTGGGTTTACATCTCGGAGATATTCCCCAATACCATACGCAGCCAGGCCACGGCATGGGCTGTCGCCTTCCAGTGGATTTTCAACTTCATCGTGAGTTCCACCTTCGTGCCCATGTACACCTGGAGCCCGTTCTTCGCCTACGCCCTGTACGGCATTATCTGCATAATCGCCGCAGTGTTCGTATGGAAGCTGGTCCCGGAAACCAAAGGCAAGACCCTGGAAGACATGACCGCCCTGTGGAAGGGTAAGAAACGGCTATAAGTTCGCAGTTTTGCTGAGGAGCCAGGAAGGATAGTTGGTTGTTATGCAACGCAGGTAGTCATACTCGTCCAGGAACATCTTCACCTCCGCCTCAGAGTAAACAGCACTGCTGTTTCCTGACTTCTTGTCAACATGGAAGACACTGAGTTTAAGGCCCGCATTCTTGAACTCGGCTATCGTACGGTTGTAATAAGAGCCTTCTATTCCTTTAAAGTGCTCCCGGGCGTTCAGATTAGCCCAATCGGTATAGCCTTTATTCTTGAACGTGGCGGCCGTGACGGACCCGCACATCCATCCGCATGGGATACCGGCTGCTTTCATTGATGGAGCCACTTTCTGCATCACCTGTTCATAGCTGGTGCAAATGAATTCCACGTAATTCTGAGCCCGCTTTTCCTGAATGATCTCCAGAGCCCTTAACGCAGCCTTGGCAGGATGATCGTAGTCATTGGAAGGGGTGTCTATCATTTTGATATCAAGTAACAGCTTGGTCTTGCTGCCGCTCTCCATTACTATATCCAGGAACTCTTCCAGGGTAGGAATAGTTTCCGAATTGGAAAGGCGTCCTGCGGCGATAATCTCCGAAGCAGTAGCCTCCCATGGATGCAAACCGTTGATCTTGTCCTCGGAATTGGCGTGCGCGACTATCACCTTGTTATCCTGGGTCCAGTAAATATCACACTCGGAGGCATAGCAACCGAGTGCCATAGCGTAGCGGAGCCCCCGCCTGGAATTGTCCGGATACCCGCTTTCTGTAGAACCACCCCTGTGAGCAACCACCTTGTTGCCCGGATCCAGAGGGGCCGGAAGATCTCCGGTGCTGCCCGTCTCGTCGTCGGAATGATGACGCACGTCCAGAGTAATGGTACCTGACGACTGAGGCGACGCCCAGGCCTGCTTGTCCGCGGCTCCTGCATAAGCAGTTCCGTTCACAGCGAGAGCATCACATACAGTCACACTGAAAGAAAGCGTGTTGACACCAGCAGCCGCTCCTGCCACCGTCCCTGAAACATCGCCGAAATTGCAGTTGCCGCTGATCTGGGAAGCGTTTGCTATATTGCCAAAGAGCCCTCCGGCGCCGCAATAGCCGCTCTTACCGGAGATCAACTGCACGGAGCCGTAATTGATGTTCTCCGTGATATAAGATGCCGACTTGGCTCCGCTGTCTTGACCGACAATGCCGCCTGCATAAGCATAGGGGGCGCTTGAATGCAGGTTCTTCATAGATACCGCGGCCTTGTTGATATTACGCGACAAGGTCATCGAAGTAAAAGGCATGCCTATAATTCCACCTGCCGCACATCGCTGGTAATCACTTCTGCCATTTGTATTTACAACCGCCGAAACAACGCCGCCAGGCTCGTTGGTACAACCAGTTACCGCACGGTTTCCGGTATCGCCCTCGGAGAAACCGACTATTCCTCCTATCCCCTCCCAATTGTCTATCTCACGGGCGGAGAGGGACAGGGTCACCGTGCCGGAATTAACGCAGTCGCTAATCGAACTGGCGTTCAGATTGCCCACGACTCCGCCTACACGGTTTACTTGCGGCTTATCAGAACTCACCGCGCCTTCGTTGCGGCAGCCCTGAACGACGCAACCGTGATACGTGTGGGAGACGACGCCGCCTATCGCAATATATCCGGAAGTAGCGGAAGTATTGGAAAAGCGCACCTTGCCGCGATTGGTACAGGATTCAACTGTGTAATAGTCGGTATATCCGGTGATTCCTGCAATACGCATTACCTTGCCGTTTCCTTTAGCCGAAACTGCTGCTTCGTTGATGCAGCCGGAGATGTAGCCATAGGTCCCGGATGCACCCAGAGCGTATCCCAGAACGCCGGCCACCGAGCAGTCGGTGCTTATCGAAGAGGCCTCCTGAATCACGCTGCCACCGTTATAACAGGCGCTTATTCTGGAACCTCTTCCGTCGTATCCAATCACTCCGCCTATTGCAGACACTGCCGGATTGGAACTTCTTACCTGTCCGTAATTGGAACAATCGGAGATAGATGAACGCAGGTCCAGGAAGCCTATCACGCCACCAACTATACTTGGCTCCACAGTAGTATCGGATCCGGACTTCTGCCCCGTCACGGAGGCGAGATTGCGGACGACACCGTAGTTGGAGCAATACTGAATGGTACCGGTGCTGTTCCAGTTACCTACTATTCCGCCTATTCTGGTTTTTGCTGTGGAGTTGGCGGCTACTTCAACGGTCGCAAAACTGGTGACGCCGGTTATTGAGCTGCTGCCTGAAGCCTTGGCCACCACCCCGGCATAGTACCATGTATAGTTGTCGGATGACGAGCTGTGGCGTATTACGCTCTTTCCGTCAGGATTTACTCCGTCGGAAGACCCCAAAACAAGATTCTTGAGGGCAGCGTCATTCTTCATTTCGCGCAGGAAACCGGTGTATCCGGAAGACTCGGTCTTGAAGTTCCATATCTTATGGCCCTGTCCGTCGAAGCTGCCGGCAAAATCGCGGGCTGTCCACGCAACACCGTCCATGTCGATATCAGCACCAAGGCTCACTTTATCGGAAGCGTCCGCATCATCGCGCATAGCATTCCAGGCGATAAGCTGCTCGCGGGTAAGTATCACTTTGCTCCAGGAAGCCGAAGAATCCAGAGTCCCTGCGTCAATTACCACACTGCGTGGGAAAATGTTTTCGGAATGGGATGTGCGCGTGTATGAGAGCACATCGTTTCTGATCAGAGATATAGAAAAAGAGTCCGCTGCAACCTTGCCCGGAAGCACGGCTGCGTAATATGTTCCGGGAGCGAAAGTGTCTCCTGAAGGCAGCAATTTAACATAATCGCATGTTGCGACATATCCGGAAACGTTTCCGTCAGAATCTGCCTGTACTTTTCCGGAAAGATATTGTCCTCTTAAAAGAATGCAACTTATACCGGATGACTGAAGATTGATGCGCAAAAGTGAAGGCACATTGTGGAATTGGAGTTTTCCCGCTTGCGCACGGGCCACGGCGACCAGTGCGTCCGGATCGGCTGACCGGCCTTTGGGAACATGTTGCACTGATGGTACAACAATAGTCAACAAGCCGTTCGAGCATGCTTCGGCAGCAGATTCCGGGTATGCAGCGTACAGATCGGCGGCACCTGAAGACGCGTCTCCCACGAAAGTGGCCGAGCTGCCGTGGTTGCCTCCTTCCGGGATAGTGAACACCTGCCGGGCAGTGCCGTCAAAAACGGCTATGCAGTCATTGTCCTCCCAAAGGACATGGGGTAAATCAAGGATGGCCTTGCCGGCAGGCGCCTCCATAAAAGCACTCAGTTCCAAATGAGAGCAGGCGTCACCTTCGTTAGCAGCCGGCACCACGTCGACGCTGACCGTGCTGCAAGCGGAGGCAAAAAGCGCGAAGGCAAATAATAAAACAGAAAAAAGACTATTTGATCTTAGCATTATACCTGGTGGCAACTTTGCCATGAGAAATATTCACCAGCTTCTTGGCAATCATCTTGCGGCGGATGGGAGCCACGAGGTCTGTGAAGAGGACGCCGTCCAGGTGGGACAGTTCGTGCTGGACCATGCGGGCGCCGAATTTGTCGAATTCTTCAACCTGCTCCTTCAGATCTTCGTCGTAGTAGCGGACCTTGATGCGGACGGGGCGGCGGACGTTGCAGTACACTCCGGGGACGCTGAGGCAGCCTTCTTCGTATTCGCACTGCTCGGCGCTTTCTTCCAGCACCACGGGGTTGATGAGGGTGCGCTTGAAGCCTTTCAGGTAAGGGTATACCTCGGTCATTTCGTCTCCGTCGACTATGATTACGCGCTGGCTTACGCCAATCTGGGGCGCAGCAAGCCCGCAACCCTCGGAGCGCTTCAGGGTATCCTTCAGGTCTGCAACCAGTTGTGCGAGTTCTTCCTTCTTGCTCAGGTCGGCTTCGGCTGCCCGTTCGCGGAGCACCTCGGAACCGTACAGGTAAATCGGCTGTATCATTTCTTCTTGTCCATATATGCCTGCAAAATAATTGCGGCGCTGATTTTGTCGACGGAATTCTTGTCCCGCCGCTGGCTTTTCTTCATACCCCCGTCTATCATGGCTTTATGGGCCAGAACGGAAGTGAAACGCTCGTCTTCCAGGGCTACCGGTGTTACCGGGAACGCTTTCTGCAATTGCTTGAGAAAAACGTCCACATCCGCCGCCGCCTCGGCGTGGCTGCCGTCCAGGTTCAGCGGGTAGCCAACGACGAACTTTACAATCGTCTCCGTGAGGGCGTAATTTTGAAGATAATCTATTATCTTTGTAGCAGGTACAGTCTCGAGAGGAGATGCGAAAATACCGAGCGGGTCGCTCTGTGCCACACCGACGCGCGCCTTTCCGTAATCTATCCCGATGATTCTGTCCATATTGCAAAAGTAGCAATTTTATGGGGAAAAACAATTGGAGCAAAGTATACAGGCTTAGTTTACTGGAAGATGAGACCCATCGTAGCGTACGCAGCTTCCGCTTTACCCGCCTGGGATTCATAGTGACCTTGATCACGGTTTTTATGGTGATACTCGGCGGTTTGTACTGCCTGATAGCCCTGACACCGCTGCGTACCACAATTCCCGGTTACCCTGACGCCCATTTCCGCAGGGAGGCGGTCAACAACGCCATCAAGATAGACTCCCTGGAAAGCGCCATAACCAGATGGAAGCTCTATTCGGAGAACCTCTCACGCGTGCTCTCCGGCGACAACACCATTAATCTGGACAGCCTGCTGCAGGCAAAAGAAGCCGCCGATTCCCTGGAAAAAAGATGAAAAGAAGGATAGCGATACTCGGATCCACCGGATCCATCGGCACACAGACCCTGGACGTTGTAAGGCAGCACAGGGACCTCTTCGAGGTGGAAATGATTTCCGCCAACAACAATACCAAACTGCTGGCTGAACAAGCGAGGGAGTTCGACGTAAACAACGTGGTGGTGTGCAACGAAGCACGCTACGACGAGCTGGACGCGGAACTCCGTGACAGCAACTCTAAAGTGTGGGCCGGCGTAGACAGCCTCTGCTCGCTGGTGCGTTCGAACGGCGTAGACATTGTCGTCGGCGCCATGGTGGGCTTCAGCGGGCTTCGTCCCACGCTTGCTGCACTTGAGGCCGGGAAAATAGTCGCCCTGGCCAACAAGGAGACGCTGGTAGCCGCCGGCAGCATAGTAACCCGGACGATGAGGGAGCACAACGCCGTCATACTTCCCGTAGATTCGGAGCACTCCGCCATCTTCCAGTGCCTGCTGGGTGCCAGCGGCAACGCAGTTGAAAAGATACACCTGACCGCTTCCGGAGGCCCTTTCCGTACCTGGGACAAGCAGCGGATTGCAGGCGCCACTGCCGGCGACGCCCTCAAACATCCCAACTGGGACATGGGCGCCAAGGTCACCATAGACTCCGCCACCATGATGAACAAGGGCTTCGAGGTCATCGAAGCAAAGTGGCTTTTCGACGTTGCTCCATCGGACATCAACGTGGTAGTACACCCCGAATCCATAATCCACTCTATGGTGGAGTTCGAGGACGGGGCCGTAATCGCCCAGCTGGGCTGCCCCGACATGCGTGAGCCCATAGGCTTCGCGCTGGCCTTCCCCGGACGTATCTCCGTAGGCAACAAGAAGCTCGATTTTGCCGAACTGGCAGCCCTCCACTTCGAGGCTCCGGACCTGTCTCGTTTCCCCAACCTGCGACTGGCATACGAGGCTATAGAACGCGGCGGGAACGCCCCCTGTGCGCTTAACGCCGCCAACGAGGTAACGGTTGCCGCCTACCTCAAGGGACTCATCGGATTCTACGACATCTCCCGCATCAACGAAAAATGCCTTGCAGGCCTGAATTTTGTAGCAAATCCCTCGCTCGACGACATTTTCGAGACCAACGCGGAAGTTGCCCGTATCGCAAATGGTTGCATTAATTAAGACATTGCAGGTAATCCTGGCCCTCTCGCTGCTCATCATAGTGCACGAGTTCGGCCATTTCATGTGGGCCCGGATATTCGGTATCCGGGTAGAGAAGTTTTATCTCTTCTTCGGTAAGGCACTGGTAAAGTGGAAGTGGGGAGAAACGGAGTTCGGCATCGGCTGGATACCCTTCGGAGGCTACTGCAAGATAGCCGGAATGATAGACGAATCCATGGATCTGGAGCAGCTGAAGAAGGATCCGGAGCCATGGGAATTCCGTTCCAAACCGGCCTGGCAGCGGCTGCTGGTAATGGCCGGAGGTGTGCTGAACAACTTCCTGTTCGCCATAATTATCTACTGCATAATCGCCGGCATATGGGGGGAGGCGTTCATCAGCAACAGGGACGCTAGGATTGCCCCGAACGAGCTGGCGCAGGAGATGGGCTTCCGCCTCGGAGACCACATCATCGCTTTCGATGACTATGAACCGGAGAATTTCAGTATGCTGCAGGCCGACCTGGCACGGCGTGACGTCCGCAACGCACGCCTCCTCCGTGACGCAGATACGCTGGACCTCTATATAGACCACTCCTACATCCCCGAAGTGCTGAACAGCCCGACCATGTTCGACCTGGCGGTGCCGTTCGTGGTCGATTCCATGCGTGCCGACGGGCCCAACGGCGCCAGCGGGCTGCTGAGGGGCGACCGGGTGCTGGCGTTCGACGGTCAGCCGGTGTCGTTCATCCAGGACGCCCGAACGGTGCTTGCCGGATGCCGCGGCAGGGAGGTAGATGCGACCGTGCTCCGCGGATGCGACACGCTGTCGCTGCCGGTCATGGTCGACAGCCTCGGGCAGGTGGGCGTATTCCTCGTGATGCCGGAAATCGAAAGGCGGCAGTATACGGCCCTCGAGGCCATTCCCGCAGGCTTCAGGCTCACCTGGGAGACAATAAGCGGCTACGTCAAGGACCTCAAGATGCTGGTGCGCCCGTCGACCGGAGCCTACAAGTCGGTCGGCAGCTTCATCGCCATCGGACAGGTGTTCCCGGAGGTGTGGGACTGGTACCGCTTCCTCAGCATCCTGGCGCTCCTGTCGGTGATGCTGGGCATAATGAACCTGCTGCCAATACCCGCCCTGGACGGCGGCCACATACTGTTTACGCTGTTCGAGATGATTACCGGCCGCAAGCCCAGCGACCGCTTCCTGGCGGTTATGCAGGTAATAGGCATGATACTGCTGCTGGCGCTGATGGTGCTGGCCTTCGGAAATGACATTGCACGAATAATACGTTGAATATGAAAAAGATACTCCTGGCGCTAGCGGTCATTCTGGCCCTCGCCTCCTGTAAGAACACCAAGGCGCTCCTGCCCAGCGTAAGCGGCAAGGCGGGAGAAATAATCGTAGTGATAGAAAAGGCCGACTGGGAAGGCAACCTGGGCACCAAGGTCCGCGACCTGCTTGCCTGCGACTGCCCCTGGCTGGCCCAGAAAGAGCCTCTCTACTCCCTTGTGAACGTTGCTCCGGGCGGATTCGGGGACCTCTTCAAGGTGCACAGGAACATAGTGTATTTTGCCCTCAGCCCCCAGCTGGACAGCGCCGGCGTGGCTTACAGGCACGACGTATGGGCAGCCCCGCAATGCCTGGTGCAGATCAGCGCCCACAATGCCGACGAGGCAGCCTCGCTGCTTACGGACAACGGCAAGACCATCATCAGCTTCATCGAGCAGGCGGAGCGTGACCGCGTGATCCGCAACTCCATACGTTACGAGGAGCGCGAAATCGCCCCCAAGGTTGCCGAGGTATTCGGCGGCTCGCCCCACTTCCCCATGGGGTACAAGCTCAAGAAGCTTACCGATGACTTCGGCTGGATAGCCGACGAAAAGCAATATTCCATCCAGGGTATACTCATTTACAAGTATCCCGCTACGGGCGCCGCCGACGAACTGGGTCTTGACAGTATCATTGCCAAACGCAACGAGGTACTCAAAGACAATGTCCCCGGCATGTTCGACAACACCTGGATGACCACCGGAGAGTACATGCCGCCGACCATAGAGTTCTTCCGTTACCGCGGACGCGAATTCGCCCAGGTACGCGGCCTCTGGGAGGTGGAGAACGACTATATGGGAGGACCTTTCGTGTCCCACTCCTTCTACTCTCCCGACGGCAGCAATGTAATTGTAGCCGAGGCCTTTGTATATGCCCCCAAATACGACAAGCGCCAGTATCTGCGTCAGGTTGAATCTATTCTGTTCTCATGGGAATGGGCAAAATAGTTAAGTTACTCTCTGTAATAGCAGTATTGCTTGCGTTGGGCTTTGCGGCGCAGGCTAATAATGTAAAGAACGACACAACTTATTATGCCAAACCCGAGGGTAACTGGCATCTCCGCCTGCGCTCGGACCTGTTCGGCTCCAACCTGGTATTTACAATCCCGTACCAAGGCGACGTAAAAGGTATTGACGCCTCAACTGGCGCGCGTTTCAAGCAATGCGTAGGAGCCGGATGGAAAAACCTGTTCCTGAATATAGGCTTTAATCCTTTCGCCAAGAATAAAGACCTGGAACTGAACGTCACTACATATGGGAACAAGTTTGGCTTCGAAGCGAATCTTGGTCTCTCTGACACGATGTCGGGAACGTATGACACCGGCATAGCTTCCAGTGACCCTGTGACTGAAGCCCTGAATCCCGGAGACCTGGCTTTTATTCATGGAAAAGCCAGGGCGTATTACGCTTTTAACTGGAAGCGCTTCTCCTATTCTGCAGCTATGAACCAGAACAGGATTCAGAAGCGAAGTGCCGGAAGTCCGCTTGTAACTGTCGAAGCACGCTGGCTTTATATGTCCCATATGGAGGACATTGATAAAAATGACATCTCCAAAGGTCTTATGACCAATATAGTAGCCCTGGGTGGCGGGTATGCATACAACTGGGTCCCGGTCAATAACCTGCTTGTCCACGCCTCACTTCTTGCCAACTTCGGATTGCTGAACAAAACTACCATCTACAATGGATGGACCGACCGGAACGTAGTGCGTTCAAATACTGTCCTGTCGCTCACCGGCACTGCTTCCATAGTATATCATTTCAAGCATGTGTATGTAGGAGCCTTCGCCACTGCGGACGAACTCCTGTCACTCGCCCTGGCCAATAGCTTGGAAAACAGCTACTTCATAGATTACCAGCGCAGAGACGCCCACCTTGCGATAGGGGTGAGGTTCTAGAGCTTACTCCTCCGTATAAACCATCACGATTTTGGTAGCCTGCTGGAATTTGCGGGCGAGATTGCGCACGTCGGAGGCTTTGATGCTGTTCAGCAGGGCGTCGTAGTCGCAGTCGAAATCGCGGTTCCAAAGAACTGTGTAAAGCAGACGCTCTTCCTGCAACGACACGGACATGGCAGTACGGTTCTCAATTTCGCCGTGACGCTTCTTTATGTACTTTCGGGCCAGATCCATCTCTTCCGGAGAAGGTCCGTTCTTGGCCATGTCGTCCATAACCGCCTTCACATCCCCTACGAGCATATCCGTCATCACGGGACGGGTCTGGAAGTTAACGATACCCTTCCAGGGGAGAGTCGGATTATCCGGGATTTCTGTTGAGAAACCTACGTGATATGTGCCTCCCCTTTCCTCACGGATAAGAGCCACGTATCGGGCTGATACTATGTAGTCCAGGAAGTCGGAGACCACGATGCTCCGGGTATTTGTCTTGATTCCGGATACGAAAGTATAGTTTACGTTAGAAACAGGCTCCGACTCCGGAGCATTTGTCTCCGTAATCAAGTTGTACCCTTTCAAAACCGGCCTGGGGTAGGCTGTTTTGGTCTTCTTATACTGGTAATCACCCTTGAGAGAGGCCACATACTTGCATACATAGTCCTCAACGGCTGCACGGTCCACGTCACTGCAGATAAAGACCTTGAGGCCCTTGAAATCACCGAACGCCCTTTTCCAGACGTCCTGGAGCATGGCCATATCCACGGCTTCCACGGAAGCGGAGTCCCTGGGCTCAAGCCAGGGGTGATTGCCATATACCTGGCGGTCATATTTCTCCGAAAACAGTTCACGGGGGCTCTTCTTACGGGAGAGACGTTTCAGATTGTCCTCCTTGGTTTTCTCCAGACGGCTTTCCTTGCCGAAGTAAGGTTCCATGAGCATAAGCCATGCTGTCTTGAACGCAGCTTCTTCTTTGCCACGGGGAGCGAGGAGATCAATGGTGGACGCCTGCTGAAGGGCATGGACCATTATTCCAACGCCCGACAACTCAGGACAGTTCTTAAGATCCGTGCGGTCCAGGCCGCGGAATCCGAGGGTAGGGTTATTATATGCCGCAGCAAAACGATAAGCACCTATCTGGCTCTCGTCATAACTGCGATAGCCGGTATCGAAACGCCAGGTAGCTACCAGATGATAATTCGTCTTAACGGGTGCGGATTGCTTATAATACACTCTTACGCCGTTTGAGAGCTGCCACTCCTCAATACCGCCCAGACGCTTGTCTTTACGTATCTTCACTATGCTTCCCGGCTCGGTGTTCACAGCAAAATCCAGTTTGGACTGCTCGGAAAATTCGGGTTTCAAAGACTCTCCGTTCACCCTGGCCAGTATTTCATGTACTTGCTCCGGAGATACGGCAATGCCCGGCTCCTCAACATTATTGTAGCATGTGGAATAGATGACCTCACTTTCAGCGAACATCATAGACGGATAGTCCTTCAGGCTCTCCAGGGTAATCTCTGAAAGGATACGGCTCCTGACATCATTGAGCTCTGCCGGAGAAATAAGAGGATGATTGCGAAGGAAGTGCTCGATGGCCGCCTTCACCAGCTCCTCGCTTTTTATTTCCTCCCGATTCAATTCGCGGTCCAGGTGGTAACGCTGGATTGTTGCAAGTTTGGCCAGCTCGAACTCTTCCGGACTGATTCCGAACTCGAGCAGGCGGCGGATTTCCCGGTGCGTCATCTCCAGGCATTCGGCTACCCGTTCCTTGCTCTTCGGCGTGACGGTGAAGAGTGTAATGAAGAAGTCGGGCTCATACTCGCTTGTAACCGCAACGGCTGAGC
Organism: Bacteroidales bacterium; assembly: GCA_017554335.1. Taxonomy (GTDB): domain Bacteria; phylum Bacteroidota; class Bacteroidia; order Bacteroidales; family UBA932; genus Cryptobacteroides. The sequence goes on from JAFZIO010000035.1 coordinate 51,336, forward strand.
GTGCAGGGCAGGACTTCTGCTGAGTCAGCCGGCGCAGGCGCTCCGCAATTACGGAATTCACCAGCTGGCGGCGTATCGCATCGCGAAAGTATTCTTCAGTTATGCGGGTATCTTTGTCCGGATAAGGCTGCTTGTATATTATCTTGAGCGCATTGAACTTAATGCGGCTGTCCGTCATATCCTGAATAAGGGGTTCAGTAAGCTTAGGAGGAATATATCGAACCTTCTGCTCCGGATTCACCGCCGCGGGGATGTCCGAGAATCTGGCGCGCACCCTGGCCTCCATTTCGTCCACATCGAAATCGCCTACAACTATTATCGCCTGAAGGTCCGGGCGGTACCACTTGTGATAGAAATCAAGTATTTCCTGACGCTTGAAGCCGTTAATCACTTCCAAAGTGCCTATAACAGAGCGCTCCTGCTGCTTGGAGCCCTTGTAGATGAGGGCATTCTGCTGCATCATCATGGCGTAGCGGGTATCCGTATCCCGCAGGCGCCACTCCTCGCTGATGACTCCCCTTTCGTCGTCCAGAGCCTGCTGCTCACAGGAGATGTCACATGACCAGTCGTGCAAAATAAGCAGCACGGAGTCTATGAAAGACTCGCGCACCAGGGGCACGGAGGAGATATTGTAAACCGTTTCCCCTCTGGATGTGTAGGCATTCACGTTATATCCGAAACGCACTCCGTCCTTTGCCAGGAAATCCAGCAAAGCTTTGCCGGGATAGTGCCTGGTGCCGTTGAAGGCCATGTGCTCCAGGAAATGGGCCAGACCGTTCTGGTTGTCCTCTTCCTGCAGCGCGCCCACGTTATGGGCGATGTAGAAGTCGGCACAGCCCGCCGGGAGTTCATTGTGACAGAGGTAATAGGTCATGCCATTATCCAAACGGCCAACGCGGAAAGCGGGATCTGCGGGTATAACTTGAGCAAACGCGCACTGGAAGAGCAGCAGCGAGACACAAATGGAGATAAATCTTCTCATCAGAAATTGCAACCGATAGTTATGCAGGCGAGGTTACGCACGCGCCCCGCCAAAAATTGAGGCTCGGAAAGCAGGTATTCAAAACGGTCCGAGACAGTTATGTAAGGTTCGAAGCCGCCCTGGAAAAGACGGGCCACGGTAAAGCAGAGCCCTGCACCTGCGCGAGGCTTTGTCTTGTATTCGAAATAGCGCCCGAGGTAATTGTCAAAGCTCTTAAGGTTGGAACTGGCCCCGGAGACATATACCCCGTCCTGCTTGTCGAGGCCGAAACCGGTAGCCGCATACAAATCGGCGTCCACGACATAAGACATCACTCCGCCAGTGAATACTTTCTGGCCGAACAGGGTGGCATTGATCGAGGTATAGTTATGCTTGCGCCACACCGGATAAAGGCTGGTAAGCTGATTGCGTGAAACATATCCGGCCTTCGCCCCTACAGTGGCTCCGGGACGGCGCCCGGCGGCATTGATATACCAGCGGTAATCCAGGCTGGCGCTGATGTCCTGTCTGTTCAGGATGTTGTTGGAACTGATATAATCCACTATGGTAGAACCGCCTTCCGGTGTTACATAGCGGAAAGTGTTTTCTGTGTTGTCGAGCCTCTCGTATCCCAGCTCTACTGCCACCCGGTGAAGGTCGTTCCCGGCAGGAAGCTGCAACAAGCCCTTATATCCTGCCAGCGTTCCGGAATAATTGAAGAACAGGGGCGAAGATTCAGCCTTCTTGCCATAATAGCCCTTGCGTATACTGTACGAGAACTCGTTGCTGAAACACTTCCACAACAAAGCCTGGAGAGAGGCACCGTAGTAGCTGTTGTCCATGGGTCTCAGATTCTGGGCGGACACATAGTTATTGTCGCCCTCGAGAGCCGCAGAGGTGCCGATAAAACCGCCCTTGTCCGTCAAGACATAATATTGCTTGTCGGTGGTTCCGTAGATTCCTCCGCGCATCTGCTCGATGGCGTCCCTGTAAAGCAGGGAAAGGCCCAGGAACACATCCTCGGATGGTTTGAAAGCCACGCCGGCAGTGAGACGGAGGTCCATAAGGACATTGGTGAAGCGGGGATCCTTTATCTTGTTCTGGTCGCCGCATTCGTACTCCAGGCCGAAGCCCAGAGCCCACTTGGACCCCAGATTCAAGGCTACAGAACCGGCCAGTCCGTAATTCTCGCGTTTCTTGACGCCCGTCGTAGTGTCTACGCTTTCGTAGAAATTCACAGGGTGCATGTCCGGATTCATAAGCACCGGACCGCCCATATCCTTTCCCTGGAAATTACGCCAGAAAAGCTTGCCCTTGAAAGCAATCTTATCGCTCATCCTGTAGAAGGACTCCGTGCCGGCTTTAATACTGAAGTCATCCGGAGAGCCTTCCAGAGGCACCAGCGGGCCGTTGCCCTTGGTCCCTTCGAGTTCTACTGAAGAAATCTTCCCGGCCCACAAAGACAACGCTGCAGGATTGGACAACTGCAGGGCTGGGGCAGTGTCCACCACGTAGCGGAAATCGCGGACGATCTTGTCCCCGGCTTCCGCAGAAGGTGCGGAAGCCAGGAGCAAAGACGTCAGAGCCAGGAAAAGAAGGCGCATAATAAACTATTTCTTGAGAGAAGCGACCTTCCTCTGATGGAAGTCCTTACCGGAATCGTTAGTCTCCGAGTAGATGATGTGGGCACCGGCTGCAATTGAAGCTTCCGCATCGATTCCTGAAGTATCGGTAGAGCCACCCTCGATATCCTCGGTACCGCCGGCATAATTGTAAACCAGCTTGTCCTTATTCTCGGCAAGGGCCTCGGTAGCCTCCTTGTCCACATTACGGTAAGCGCTGTAACCGTTATTGTTGGTAATCACCAGATAGCCGGTGTTAATGTCGGCGGAGAAGCGGGGCTTGCTCTTTGCCACCTGGGCGGAATTCCAGACATCGATGGCGTCGATTACGTTAGCCTTGGGGAACTTGGCAATTGCCTGGGCGCCGCTTGATCCCTGGGTGGTATCGTATGCATCCTTGTTCTCCGCAAGGGCTATCGCCTCGGACGAAGGCATCTGTGCGATATAGATACCGGGGCTGTTGTTGGCCACAACCCATGCAGTACCCAGATTGATCTGAATACCGTTGAGGTAATGGTCTGCGGGTATGTTCTCGGAGACGGAATACTTGGCGTGAGTGAATGCGGATACGGAGCTGTTGTTCATCCAATAATAGGAAGGATCGCTCAGGTTAACGGATTCAGCAACCGTCTGGGTATGGTCTATGGCTCCGAACAGGACAACTACGATCTGGGAGTATGCGGGTATCTTCACCTCAGATGAGAACCACCAGAAGGCGCTGTATCCGGGAATCCAGTTGTCGTTTTCATAGACAAGAACGCCGTCCGTATTGTAGAACTTGTTCGTTGCATTTGCAGTGGAAGGGGCAATAGCGCCGAAGACTATGTTGGAGGCGTCGGCTTCCATCTCGGAGTTGTTGTAAAGGATTACATAGGCGTCGTTGCTGTAAGACTTGCCTGCACCGGCGGCGGAATTCTGGCATCCGGTAGTATAGACCTCCTTGATAATGATCTGCTTGCTTTCTACTTTCTGGAGTTCTATAGGGAACTGCTTATCGCCTTCTGCAGTAACCACGATGTTGGGGTTGGAGCCGTTGTACACTATACGCACACCCTCTGCCGCGGTCTTGAATGTAGCGGAAGCAGAATAAGCTCCTGCCAGCAGCTGGAAGGCAGCGGCACCGTTATCATTGGTTTCTGCATGATAACTTGCAGTTCCGGCAGCATCTACCAGTTCCACGTCTATTCCGGCCTGGGCAAAAGCCGCTCCGTTGAACTGAAGCTGCACGGCTATATCGAATACCGACGGAGTCTCGGGACCTGGGGTATCGGGGCCGTCCGGATTGTCGGGATTCTCCGGGGTGTTCGGGTCGTCAGGGTTTACCGGATCGGGGATCGGGTCGCATGAAAACAGGGACAGTGCAAAGACCGTTGCCGTGAAAAATGCAAATAACTTTCTCATAACTAAAGGTATTAACTAAAACTTAAGTCTTAACGTAAGCCCGTAATGAAAGCGGGGAATATAAGAGGACACAGAGCTCCAGTTCCCTGTCTTGGTAGAATAGACCTGGCCGGAGTTGTTGAAGAAATTGTTGGCGTAGAACGATATGGACGCCAGGTCGCCTATTTCCTTTGTCACGCTGAAATTGGCGCTGAAATAGGGCGAGATATAATCTTTAAGGAAAGTATACGAATACGTGGTACCCATCACGGCCAGTTTCGTAAGGTCCGCATACAGCGCCGGATCACTCTCTTTGGCCTTCCTAAGGGTTTCCAGATAAGGTCTCGGGGTAGGGTCATCGTACGAGCAGAAGGTATCCGGGAAGAATACGGTATAGCAACCTTCTTCGTTAGAATAGACCGACTCGTCGGTTATGGACAGAATGTCCGTGCGGTCTGCCAGCACATAGCTGCGGGCGCTGCCGTCAAGACGCTCGCTGAGGCTCCTGGAATAAGACAACAGGCTGCTTTCCAGCTTCAGGGAAATTATCATACGCGCCTTGGGAATGTTGGTGGAGAAAGTAAGGTTGGTGCGTATGGAGCGTGACTCCTTGCCGTTGGTGTTGGAATCGTCCCCGTAATAGAAACCTACATACCTGTACGGACTGCCGTCGGCAGACGTTTGCGACGTAGGACAATATGCCAGCATATCCGTATAGACGGAGCGGTAGGCATAGAAGGTTCCATCCAGCCTTATCGTAGTGTTTATAGGCTTGATACGGGGGAAGTCCACCACCCACTCCAGACCGTAACGGGAAACGGGAGAGTCGTCGTTATCCTCGAAATAACTGGAAATAAACTGCTTGCGCAACTGGCCCTGCACTTCCACCGAAGGCCTGGCGCCGGTACGGTCAGAGGCAGTAATGGCTCCGGTTGCCGGATTGACGGAATAAAGCCTGTCGGTGGCAGGAATGGGAAGCCCCTGGACGGCGCTTACCGGTGTATAGATATATTGGAAGCGTTCGTAGTTCTGAACAATGTCGTAAGCATAGAGAGTCTTGTTATAGAAGGCTGCAAGTGATATCTTAGCCCCTCCGAGTGTGGCTTCCAGGCCTATTTCGCTCTGCTGGTTCCGCTGCCATACGAGGTCTGCGTTATATTCTATAGTACGCGGCATTACGAAATATGCCTTGTTGATTACGTTGTTGGCGTCAGCCGTAGACGTGAAAACGTTGATGTCGAAATAGCTGGGCGTAGGATATAGTACGGAGAAAGACGGCTGTTTTACCGCGACGCCCCAGCTCGCACGTGCCGAAAGCTCGCTCAAGAAGGCCTTCCCGCGGGTCCTGGAGGTAAAGAAAGTGTATTTGGCGTTAAAACGGGGCGACAGGCTGGAAGTGGTTCCGTACGCGGATGACGGGATTATGGTATTATCCCAGCGCAAACCGGCAATAAGGTTGAGCCGGCCGTCCTTTCCTATGTGCAGCATGAGGTTTTCCTCCGCAAAAGCGGCCAGGTTGGTCATCATGGGCACGTCGCAGAAACGCCATTCGCGGAAGGTGGGGGCGCCTGCAAGGTCCTCGGAATACTCTCCGACACCGAAATTCTTGTCCGTAGTCCAGTCGACGCCTACCTTCACCTTGCTGTTCATTATACCCACATTCTTGGCCCAGTTGGCCTTGAGCGTCACCTTGGAGTTCAGCGGCCTGTCGTCCAGGGCCATAACATTGTAGCGGTTACCCTTGTCTATAAGCACCGCAGGATTCTCACCTCCCTCGACATACGGGGTAGACATATAGTAACCCATCTGGGTGGCATGGAGGGAAGTGGTCGTCGCCGCGGAGTGATAGATGCTGTTCTGCCTCTGCAACTTGTCGCTGTACATTATGGAGGCATTCAGTTCCACGTTGGTTATCCAGCTCTTGCTCAGCAGCCAGTTGGCGCTGATGTTGGCCCTGATGCTGTTGTCCCTGTGGGTGGTGAATTCATCCGTCAGCTTGTCCGGATCGGCCCTGTTGTCCAGGCCTCCCAGGTTGCCCGTAACGCCCACGGAAAGGCGCAGCGGCTTGTCGCTCAACGCCCCCTGGTTGTACAAGTTGCTGTAAATCAGGGAAAGCTGCTTGCGGTCGTAGGATGTATATGGCGACATGGGATCCGATACGGAACGGGTATACTCCGCGCTGGCGTTCAGCACGCCCATGGCCGCACCTTCCTCGCTCACACCAAGGCCGAAGCCCTTGCTCACGGAGACCTGCTTGTTCCTGGGGCCGGTGGACATAGTGACGCTCCAGGGAGTCTTGCCCTTGCGGGTATTGATCTTGACGACGCCGGAGCCCATGTCTCCGTACTCCACGCTGGGCACGCCGGTAATGACTTCTACCGACTCCACGTTGGACGAGGCTATGCTGTTGGTAGACACTCCCTTGAAGTTGCCGCCGGTGCTGCTGGAGCCGTTGTTGGTGAACGAGGCGTTGTTGGACAGACGCACACCGTCCACTTCGACAGCCGTGCCGAAGGAGGCGTTTCCGCTCTCTGCCGTGCCTGCACGTATGCTGAACTGCTGCTCGGACGTAAGCGCCGGCTCCTTGGTCGCGCCGCCGGGAAGCAGGCTGGAGATATCCGAGACATTCATCAGCTGCACATGCTCCAGGGCTGTCTTGTCTATGGTTCGGGAGGTGGTTGCCGAGTTGGCGTCTTCCTGGGCGGTCACTACGGCGCTGTCGAGCGACAGGTTGTCGGCGCTGAGCTGGATTTTCAGATTGGTGATATCCTTACTGAGGCTGAGTTCTTTGGTCCATGTGACGTAACCCAGGCACTCCACCTTCACCACAGACTTGGATACGGTGATATTCTTTATCAGGAAGCGGCCTTTGGCATCGGCAACGGCCCACTGCTCACTGGATTCCAGCACCACGGTGGCGAATTCTACCGGCTCGCCGGTGTCTTTGTCGGTCACCGTTCCGCTCACGGAAATCCCTTGTGCGCGTGCGCCCAGAGGCAGCAACACACAACAAAGCATAACCAATATGATCTTGATACGGAACATAAGGATGCAACACTTGTCCGCAAGATACGTAAAAATCCAAAAAAGTGTACTACCTTTACAAGTATGAAGCGCATTATTTCATTATTTATTATGATAGCCGCCTTCTCCACGGCGGTGTTCGCAGACGAGGGAATGTGGATGGTTCCCTCCGTAAACAAAAAGACCCAGGAGCTCTGTAAGTACGTGGTAGCCATAGACTTTATGGGTACCGGCAGCCTTGTTTCCGGCAACGGCCTGGTAATAACCAACCATCATGTTGCTTACGGTGACGTATTTGCCCTGGGAGACAAGGAGCACAATTACCTTGAAGACGGCTTCTGGGCCCGCAGCCTGGAAGAGGAAATCCCCATCCCGGGACGCAGCATACAGTTCCTGCGCGAAACAATAGATGTGACCGACGAGGTTAACGAGCTCATAAACAGCGGCACCGTGAAGCCGGGAGTGATGATGATGCGCAAGCTCGGCGGCATCATGGAACAGCGCTACCAGGACAAAACCGGCCTCACCGCCATCCTGAGCGCGGCATGGCGGAACGAGAAGTTCTATATCTCCCTGTATCAGGAATATAACGACATACGACTCGTAGGCGCTCCGCCGGCACAGGTGGGAGCATTCGGAGGCGACGTGGACAACTGGGAGTGGCCGCAGCACAAGGGGGATTTCGCCCTCCTGCGCATATACACGGCCCCCGACGGTTCGCCCGCCAAGTACGCCCCGGAGAACGTGCCCCTCAAGTCCGACAAATACCTGAAGATATCGCTTAAGGGCTACCGGGAAGGCAGCAAGACCACCATTATCGGCTTCCCCGGAAGCACCGACCGCTATGCATCGTCGGCCAAGACGGACTACATGACCAGCGTGCAGCTGCCCATAACCACCGGCATACGCGGCAGCCAGATGGACATAATCAAGAAATGGATGGACCGCGACCCTGAGGTGCGCCGCAAATACTCCAACTACTTCTTCGGCCTCTCCAACGCGCAGGAGCTCTACCTCGGCGAGCTTCAGTGCTACAAGCGCTTCAAGGTGGCCGACGAAAAGCGGAAGCAGGAGGAGGAGCTCGACGCCTGGCTGGACGCCGACCCGGCCCGCCGCGAAAAGTGGGGCGACCCCGTGGGCCTTCTGAGAGACCGCTACGCAAAGATTGCCGGCCCGCAGAAGAATGCCAACTACTTCCGCGAGTGCATCATACGCGGCACCCAGCTGGAGCCGGTAGCCACCCGTACGCTCATGCTTGCAAACCGCTATGGCGACGACAAGGTGGAGGGCGTACGCCGATCCTCCGCCCGCAACTTCGAGCAGACGGACCTGCGCGTGGAACGGGAGCTCTTCCGCAGCTGCCTGGAGACCTTCTACGAGAATGTGGACGAAGGCCTCCTGGGCCCCTTCCAGAAGGAGCTGAAGGAGCGCTACGGGCAGAATTATGACGCAATGTGCGCACATTTGTGGGACGGCAGCTGGATAAGCGACCCGGCCCAGATAGCGGAGTACCTCGATCCAGCCACCGACATGCGCATCTTCCTGGTATCGCAGGACGACGACCCGCTCGTCCGTTTCTTCGGGGACGCCAGGATAGTGGCCTACAACGAAGCCATACAGAAGGCCCAGGGCAAGCCGGACATTGCGGAGCTGACCCGCAACTACACGCACGCCATGTACGCCATGCAGCTGGACAAGAAGCGCAACCCCTACCCCGACGCCAACTCCACCATGCGTATCAACTATGGACGCGTGACGGGCCTCAACCCCCGCGACGCAGTGCATTGCGACTACAGCAGCACGGTGGCGGGCCTGCTGGACAAGCACGACCCGGACAACTACGACTTCTGCATCCCCGCCGGAATGCTTGAGGAGCTGAAGAAAGCTCCGGCAAGCATGAAGCTGAATTTCATCACCAACAACGATAGCACCGGCGGCAATTCCGGCTCCCCCGTTCTGAACTCCAGGGGCGAGATTATCGGCCTGCTGTTCGACGGCAACAAGGAGTCGCTGGCCTCCGAAATGCTCTTCACGCCCGACTACAACCGCAGCGTGAACGTGGATATAAGATACGTCGTCTGGATACTCCGGGAGTACGCCAAGTTCGACAGGATACTAAAAGAAATGGGGCTCTGAAAAGCCCCATTCTTTTTATAGAGAGTCTCCGAAGTCTTCGCGGAACTTCTTGACCAGGTCTTCCTGCCAGTAGCCGATTTCTTCCATACGGCCGAAGAAGAAACGGAGCACCTTGGGCTCATAGGTCCAACGGAGGCCTCCGATAAGTTTGCGGTTATCCCACAGCCACTTGACGCGGTCGGCGCAGTACTTGACCTGGGACAGCGTGAACACGCGGCGGGGCATGGCGAGACGCTGGAGCTCGAGCTCGGCATAACGCTCGCTGCCGTCCGGGTTGCGCTGTTCGCTCACGGTACCACGCTCCATGCCGCGGATGCCGCCTGCGATATACAGGGCTGCACCGACTGCCGCTGCCGGATACTGATTGTGGGGGATGTCGGGCACTATCTCCGAGCAGTTGAGGTGGGCGCCGAGTCCGCCGGCGGGCTTGATGACGGGCACGCCGTAATCGTCCAGTTCCTTAACCAGATAGGCGATGAATTCCGGTCCCTGGCTGATGTACTCCATGTCCAGTGACTCGTAGAGGCCGACTGCCATGGCTTCCATGGAGCGTACTTCCATGCCTCCGTAAGTAAGGAATCCTTCGTACAGGGGCACGAATTCCATCATCTCGTCGGTGAACTTCTTATCGTGTGCGGTTATGATGCCGCCGCGGGAGAAACCGAGCTTGCGGGCGCTGAAGTAGATTATATCGAATCGGTCTGCCAGCACGTGGTAGATTTCCTTGGTGGTCATGAACTTGCAGCGGGGCTCACGGATCTTCATGAAGTATACGTTGTCTTGCAGCAGGGAGGCGTCGAGCACGCTCCTCACGCCGAATTCGTGGCAGATGTCGGTGACCGCCAGCATGTTCTCCAGACTCACCGGCTGGCCGCCGATGAGGTTGGTGCCGGCTTCTACGCGCACGAATGCCACTTTCTCAGGGCCGAGGTCCTTGATGGTCTTGCGCAAGAGCTTAAGGTCGAAGTTGCCCTTGAAAGGATCGTCGGTCTGAGGGATGAGGCCTTTCTTGTCTACGAGCTCTATGACTTCGCCGCCCAGGCGGGTGATGTGGGCCTTGGTGGTGGTGAAGTGGAAGTTCATGAGGGTGTACATTCCCGGCTTTACGTATGCCTCTGCGAGGATGTTTTCAGCTGCGCGGCCCTGGTGGGCGGGAAGCACGTTGTCCGTGCCGAAGACGTCCTTGACGGCTTTCTTTACGCGGTTGAAGGTTTCGGAGCCTGCGTATGAGTCATCGGCGATGCTCATGGAGGCTACCTGCTGGTCCGACATTCCGTTTACGCCGGAGTCGGTGATCATATCCAGGTAGATGTCCCTGTTTTGGAGGAGGAAGGTGTTGTTGCCCGCTTCCTGTATGCATTTGAGACGCTCTTCCACGGGAAGGAGAGAGAGTTTTTGTACTACGCGTACCTTATGCATTTCCAGAGGGACTTGGTTTTCGGGTTGATAGAATTTGACTGGCATATTGTGTTAGCTAATTGGTTGCAGAGTGCTAATATAAGCTTTTTTTGGTACATTTGCATTCCAGATGTTAGGAACAATTGTTAATACGGGATGCATTATTTTGGGCTCCGTGGTGGGCAGTCTTCTTAAGAGGGGGCTGGGTGAAAAGTACCAGAATGTGCTTTACAATGCCATGGGTCTGGCTTCGCTTGCCCTGGGTGCCAGCACGTTTACCCAGAACATGCCCAAGAGCGAGTTTCCGGTGCTGTTTATCTTGAGCCTCGCTATCGGCGGGGTGGTTGGAACGGCACTGGACCTGGACGGGCGCACAAAGGCTCTGATTGCCAAGCGTGGCGGCGAGGGGCTGGCAAACGGCCTCATTTCTGCTTGCCTGCTGTTCTGTGTGGGGACGTTTTCTATTGTAGGCCCCATCCTGAGTGCCACTACCGGTGACAATACCTTCCTGTTCACAAATGCGACTCTGGACCTGGTGACGTCCATGGTGTTCGCGGCTACTTA
>JAFZIO010000036.1 GCA_017554335.1 Bacteroidales bacterium
CATTTCTGCTTGCCTGCTGTTCTGTGTGGGGACGTTTTCTATTGTAGGCCCCATCCTGAGTGCCACTACCGGTGACAATACCTTCCTGTTCACAAATGCGACTCTGGACCTGGTGACGTCCATGGTGTTCGCGGCTACTTATGGCATAGGTATGATATTCTCCGCGGCGGTTCTGTTCTGCTGGCAGGGGATGTTCTATATGCTGGGAAAGTTTGCGGCGGGTTCAGCTTTGCTGCAGGGCACCTTCATCAATGAGCTCTGCATCGTGGGCGGCGTGCTCATCATCTCATCCGGCTTGTCTTTACTTAAGGTTAAAGATTGCAAGACACTGAATTACCTCCCGGCGCTGCTGATTCCGCCGGCCTGGTTCCTGATTAAAAGTCTGTTCTAGATTGACGACACTGCACCTAACAAAAAGGACGGCCGCGGCCGTCCTTTTTGTTGTATGTGAATCAAGTTTTAGAACTGATAGTTGATACCGATACCGATCCAGAGGCCGGCGTCGAGGCCGGGAGTGAAGCACTTGGCGAGCTCGGCGGAGATGATGAAGTTCTGGTTCATTGCGAGCTTGAGGCCGAGACCGGCGCTGTAGATCAGGTCCTTGAGCCTGGAAGGATCGTAGATTGTGGTACCTCCGTCATAACCGGGTATCGAGCTGAGGGCGGAATCGTCGATGACTTTGTTGAGAACGTCCGCACGGTAAGCCTTGGTAATGATACCTGCATCGAAGAACGGGTTCGTGGCCAGATAGAAATACTGGTTGAAGAGCTTGAAGTTCACGATCTTGATACGGAGCTCGGTGTTGGCCCATGCCATACCCTCGGCGAGGATTCTGTTCTCACGCAGACCGCGGATGGTGTTGCTGGAGCCGAAACCTTCGGAAATCATGTTGCGCTGGACCAGCAGAGGGTTGTTCTGAATCATGTAGAACGGGGTCTCTCCTGCGATGGTCTGCTGCCATGCCAGACGATATGCGAATACAGGATTTCCGGCGGGGATGGGTATGGGGATGGAAATGTAGTGACGGAAGTAGACACAAGCCTTGAGATAAGGGCTGTAGTAGCCGGTGGAAGGATTTCCGGAATAAGGAGCGCCGTTCAAGTAGGCCTCTGCCCATACACCCTTGTTAGGAGCCGCCTCGATATCGCGGGTATCGAACACCACACCGGCATTGAGTTCGAGGGACATACCGCCTGCCGCCTCTTCCGCCTTGATAGCTCCAATTTGCTGATACTTCTTGAACAGGGTGAGGTTATGATCGTAATTGGTCTTGTTGCCGTCCTTGTTTGCATCAACGGCGGGATCCCTCATGTCGCCCAGAGTCCAGTTCCAGAAGTTGACGCCGGCGGCCCAGTTCAAGTGGTCGGTAACACGGCCCTGGAAGTTAGCAAGCACGCGAAGCATCTGACGGCTCATGCCGTAGTAGTTGATGTTGTTTCCGTTGTACAGGATGTTCCTGTTGCCCCAGAGTGCATAGTCTACAGAGGTGAAGCTTGCCGGTACGCCTGAATCGAAAGAAGCAGGACCGTTGAATCCCCAGAAACTGTAGAGAGGGTCGTTCATGTAGGTTACGGACGCGTTGACACGCATGCCGGGGATAAGATACTTGGAGTCGTATGCAAGGTAAAGGCGCATACGCTGGCTCTTTGTGAAATATGAGCCCTCCCAGCTGATCTTATGAAGGGGATCGGGGTAGGTGCTGCCGTCTCCGTAATAGTAGACATCGCCGAAAGCGCCTGCCTGGAATCCGTTATCTGCAGAGAATGTAGCGGTAGGAAGAACGCCGAAGGACCAGCCGGTCTTCATCTCCTTCTCTTCCTCCTGTGCTCCTGCGCTTATTGCCAGGCCCATTGAGAGCGCTGCGATAGTAATTGTCAAAAAGATTTTTTTCATTTTGGTCAAATGTGGTTGTATCTGTATAGTTTTGCAAATATAATAAAAGTTTCTAAAGCAATGAGGTAATGCTGTCGTAATACTTCTTCGAGATAGGGATGCCCTCGCTGCGGTCGCTGCCGAGATCGGCATAGTTGACGCCCCCTGTCTCTTTGCGTATAGACTTGATGTGCAGCGGGTTCACTATAAAGCAGCGGTGAGTTCTGGCAAAGCCTGCCTGCTCGCAGAGGGGCTCTATATTTTTCATGGAATTTCTGATCTGCACTTTCTTTTCAACTCCGTTTTCCAGGTAATGCAGTATGATGTAGTTCTCGTTGGACTCGATGTACAGCACCGAACTGGCCTCCGTTATGAACTTCAGCTGATGGCGGTTGTCGTAGAATTTAAGCCTGGCGTCGCTGGAAAGATGGTCAGTGTTAAGGGCATCCATATAGCAATAGAGCAGGGTCAGAATTATGTAGGGGTAGATCAGCACAGAGCCTATAGACTTGAAACACCGGCCCCAAAAAGCGAACCAGCTGTCCGCACCCTGGGCTATGAGGACCAGATACAAGGCGGTGAACGAGCAAATGAGGATTATCTCCCCCAGACACCAGAAACTGTAACGCCACAGGGTCATGGGCATTTTCTTGTGCATAAGCCAGAAAAAGAGCCTGGTGAGTACCATTACGCCAAGGATAATGGCAAAGCAAATGACCACATTGAATGAATACATATTACCTACTGCGGCAATACCCTCTCCGGAACGCATAAGCTTGCACAAAGCGGCCGGTTCGTAAAGCAACACGCTGATCAGGAAAAAGAACGGAATTGCCAGCGTAAACAGCAGATTGGGGAAGAAACGCCCGAGAGCTTTAGGAAAATTGTTCATTTTGGTCACCAATTTTGTTGTGACAAAAATAATGGTTTTATTTTTCTGTCACAAATTTTCCGGTATTTTGTCACAATAAATCTCCTTTTGTCACAAAAACAGATTATTCACGGCAATGTTTTTCCTTTGCGCGCGGGGCAATCTAATTTTGCATCACCAAACGAAAAAACAAAAGACTATGACTTTACCCGAATGGACCAGGCTGGAGAATTCAGCTATTATATATCCCTCTTGCAAGACCCGCAAATACGCTGCCGTTTACAGGATGAGCGTCACCCTGGACCGCAACGTAGATGCCGAAACCCTGAACATCGCCCTCAACAATGTGATGGGCCGCTTCCCGAGCTTCCGCTATTCTATACGCAGGGGGGTCTTCTGGTGGTTCCTCTCCAAATTGGAGAACAACCCCGGCCTGAGCGCGCCGGACGACCTCAAGCCCTTCGACATTAAGAAGAACGGCGGTTATATGTTCAAAATGTCCGCGGACGGTGCACGTATCTGCCTGGACGTTTTCCATGCTCTTACAGACGGTACCGGAGCCATGACCTTCCTTCTCAGCGTCGCAGCAGAGTACCTCAAACTCAGCACAAACGCCTCCATTGAATATGGTAAATGGGTATTTAACCCTTCCCAGGAGCCTGTAGAAGAAGAGATGGAAGACGGCTTCGACCGTTTCTCCGGCACCAAGGGCTCCCTGGACGAGGAGAAAGATGCATGGCATATAAACGGCCGCGTAGAGAAGCCGGAGATACTGAACTCCCTGGGTGTTTCCCTCCAGATGGATCAGGCACTTGCCAAGGCCCGCGAAATGGACTGCACCCTTACCGAATTCATCACGGCACTCATGCTGGTCTCGCTCCAGGAGGTCCGCGCCAAGTCAAAAGGACGCAAGAAGAGCCCGTTCATACGCATGGAAGTTCCGGTGAACCTGCGCCCCATCTTCCGCAGCTCCACCCTGCGCAACTATTCATCTTACGTATATATCACCCTGGATGTAAGCAACGGCGACTACAACCTGGAAGATGCCGTCAAGGAGGTTAAATACCAGAAGCGCCTTTACGTTCAGCCTGCACGCCTCACCAGGCGCATCGCAGCCAACGTGGCCCTGGAGGACAACCTCGCGATTCGCTGTATCCCTCTCTTCATAAAGAAGCCCGTCATCAATATCATCAACCACCTGAAGGGTGACAAATATGCCACCTACACCTTCTCCAACCTGGGAAACATCGAGCTTCCCGAGGGCATGGCGGAGCATGTGAAGGACATCCATTTCATACTCGGACGCACCCGCAAGCGCTCCGGATCCAGCGCCTGCGTCAGCTACGGCGGACGCCTCAACATCGACTTCTCCCGCAAGATCCGGGAAGACGATTTCGAGCGGGTTTTCGTCCGCAAACTCAGGGAACTGGGCATCTGGGCAAGCGTACAGGTTCCTTCAGAACCCCTGCGCCCCTCACACGGCCGCGAAGCAGCCAGGCGTCCGGTATACCGCAACGGTTCCCTCATACCCAAGTTCCTTCTTACATTCTAGAAACTTTTCTTATCTTTGCCCCGGATTTTACTAATACTTTATTATGGATATTTGGGGTAAAACTTGCGGCGCTATTCTCAAGCTCTTCGGCTGGACAATCGACAGCCCTGCCGTGCCTGAAGAAAAGTGCATCATTCTAGGCGTCCCGCATACCGCGATTTCAGATTTTGCCGTCTCCTATCTCTATTACCGCTCTCTCGGCGAACATGCCAAGTGCATGATAAAGAAGGAGTTCTTCTTCCCTCCCCTGAGCTGGCTCCTCAGGGCCATGGGATGCATCCCCGTAGACCGCTCCAATCCTACCAACATGCTGCGCAGCGTTATCGAGGAAATGGAGAAGCCCGGGCGCTTCCACCTTGCACTTGCTCCGGAAGGCACACGCAAACCCGTCAAGAACTGGAAGACCGGCTTCCACCTCATTGCCACCAAGGCCAACATCCCCGTTTACATGGGCTATTTCAACTGGGGCACGAAGCACATCGGCCGCGGAGAGCGGGTTGAGCTTACAGACGACCCTCGCGCAGACATGAAGCGCATTCAAGCTATGTATGAGGAGATGCACCTTGTGGGCAAGCACCCCGAAAAATACATCACGCATTAATTGAATGAGACATAACTTCCAGACCCTCGCAGAGGTCTTCGATTATTCGACCGCGAAATACGCAAAACGGCCTGCCTATGAATTGATAGGCGGCGAGCAGGTATACAATTACGCACAGTTCCGCGAAACCGCACGCCGGCTCTCCCGCCAGCTGTCCAACTTCGGCATCAACAGCGGCGACAAGGTGGCCATCTTCTCGCAGAACATGCCCAACTGGTCCGTTGCGTTCTTTTCCATCACTGCATTTGGCCGCATAGCGGTGCCCCTCCTGACCGAGCTTACCGAGAACGAGATCACCAACATACTCACCCACTCCGAGACCAAGGCGCTCTACGTATCCCGCCGTCTGCTCGCAAAAGTGCCTCAGGCCATTCTGAACCGCATGCACATAGTCATCGCGACCGACGACCTCAGCATCGTTCAGACGGGAGAGGCCGCCTACACCTGTGACGGCTCCATTTCGAGCCCCCTTTCAGACGACGTAGCCTGCCTCATCTACACCTCCGGCACCACCGGCGCCGCCAAGGGAGTGATGCTGACCCACAAGAACTTCTGCGTCAACATCCGAGCCTCCTGGGACGCCCACCACGTACGCCGCCGCGACGTGTTCCTGTCCATACTGCCGCTGGCGCACACTTACGAAATGAGCATCGGCATGCTGTATCCCTTCGCCGTCGGCGCCAAGGTCTATTACCTCATGCGCCCGCCGACCCCTTCGATCCTGCTGCCGAACTTCAAGAAATACCGCCCCACCTGCATGCTGAGCGTGCCTCTCGTGATTGAGAAGATCTACCACGCCAGCATCGTTCCGACGATTCAGAAGAGCCGCTTCCTTACGGCGCTGGACAAATTCAGCCCGACCCTGCTGGCCCGCCTGGTGGGCATGCGCCTCAAGAAGACCTTCGGCGGCCGGCTGCAGTTCTTCGGCATCGGCGGCGCCAAGCTAGACGGCGAAGTGGAGGCATTCCTCCGTCGCGCCCGCTTCCCCTACTCCATCGGCTACGGCCTCACGGAGACCGCCCCGCTGATTGGATACGCCCGCGTCGGGCAGACCTGCGTCGGCTCCTTCGGGCATGCGGCCTACGGCGTTCAGGTGCGCCTGGAGGACGTAAACCCCGAGACCGGAGAAGGCGAAATCGTGGCCAAGGGAGACTGCGTCATGAAGGGGTACTACAAGGACTACAACCGTACCTGTCAGGTACTTACGGACGACGGCTGGTTCCACACGGGCGACATCGCCTGCCAGGACAAGAAGGGACGCTATCACATCAAGGGGCGTCTCGGCAGCGTAATCCTCGGGCCCGACGGAGAGAACATCTATCCGGAGGAAATCGAGAGCGTCATCAACAATATCAACGATATCAGCGAGTCGCTGGTGGTGAAGCGCAACGGCCATCTGGTGGCCCTCGTGCATTTCAACGACAACGTGCTCGACTGGAATTACGAGAACCACGACCGCTTCCTGGAGGACCTTGAGCGTCGCAAGCAGGATATACTGGAGTTCGTCAACTCACACGTCAACCGCAACAGCCGCATCAAGGAGGTCGAGGTGGAAGAGAAGCCCTTCGACAAGACCGCCACGATGAAGATCAAACGCTTCCTCTATAAGGAAAAGCCACAGAATGAAGCTGATAAAAAATAAGGAGTTCGGCGGCGAAAGGCCGCTCTACTGCGAGCGGGACCTCTGCCTGGAGAACGTGGTCATTCATGCCGGAGAGTCCGCCCTGAAGGAGACGGCCGCCATTGAGGCGGTCGCCTGCCGCTTCGAGGGCAAATACCCCTTCTGGTGCTGCGACGGCTTCACCGTACGCGACTGCGTGTTTACCGAAGGGGCCCGCGCCGCCTTGTGGTACAGCCGCGGCCTGCTGATAGAAGACACCCTTGTGGAAGCCCCCAAAATGTTCCGGGAAATGGAGAACATGACTCTCCGCCGCGTCCGCATACCCAATGCCCTGGAGACGTTGTGGAGATGCAAAGACGTAGTGCTGGAGGATGTTTCCATTGAAAAAGGAGACTATTTGTTCATGCATTCTTCCGGGATACGGATCGACGGCCTGAAGCTGCAGGGCAACTATTCTTTCCAGTATTGCAAGGACGTGGTGATAAGGAATTCCGTCCTGAACACCAAGGACGCCTTCTGGGAGACGGAAAACGTTACCGTGTACGATTCCGTTATTGACGGGGAGTACCTGGGCTGGTATTCCAAGGGGCTGCGTCTGGTGAATTGCCGCATCGGGGGCACCCAGCCGCTGTGCTACGCCTCCGACCTGGTACTTGAAAACTGCACATTCGAGGCGGATGCAGACCTGGCGTTCGAATACTCAAGCGTGCAGGCGGAGATGCTGGGCGCCGTCACTTCGGTCAAGAATCCCCGTACCGGCCGCATCGTGGCCGATTCTTTCGGAAAAATAATCCTGGACGCCAACATCAAGGCTCCGGGAGATTGCGAAATAATATGTCGTTCACAGAAATAATTCCCCGCCGGGGGACCAACTGCGTCAAGTGGGACAAGATTCCCGAAGGCGTGCTGCCCATGTGGGTGGCGGATATGGATTTCGAGACCGCTCCCTGCATTCAGGAGGCCATTCGCAAGCGTGCCGAGCATGGGGTGTTCGGCTATACAGCCGTTCCGCCAAGTTATTATGAATCAGTATGCAACTGGTTCGATGAGCGCCACGGTTGGCGTCCCGACCCGTCGTGGATCATCTATTGTCCGGGCCTGGTTCCCGCAATGTCCGCCTGCGTGAGCGCGTTTACGCAGCCGGGCGACAAGGTGATACTCATGAGCCCGGTGTACAACTGCTTCTTTTCCTCTATACGGAATTACGGCTGCGAGCTTTTGGACGTGCCTCTGCTGACGGTATATGACGACGGCGTGCCGCATTACGAGATAGATTTCGACGGCCTCGAACGGGCCGCACGTGACCCTCAGGCCAAGATGATGATGATATGCTCACCCCACAATCCGGCCGGACGCGTATGGACGCGGGAGGAGCTGGAGCGGGTCGGCCACATATGCATAGACAACGGCGTGGTGCCAGTGAGCGACGAGATCCATTGCGAGTTCACCATGCCCGGCGTGAAGTTCACCCCGTTTGCTTCCATTTCTCCGGAATTCGAGCGGGCATGCGTGGTTCTGAATTCACCCAGCAAGGCCTTCAATATTGCCGGGCTGCAGATTTCCAATATAATCTGCCCCGACC
The DNA here is from genome assembly GCA_017554335.1 of Bacteroidales bacterium. Lineage (GTDB taxonomy): Bacteria > Bacteroidota > Bacteroidia > Bacteroidales > UBA932 > Cryptobacteroides. Next base: position 8,100 of record JAFZIO010000036.1, read on the forward strand.
CTGAGATCCGGGTCCGCGTAAACAAGGCGGTGAATGTCAACGAGATTTGCGACGTCAATCCTTTCGGGGTTGTTGCACTTCAGGCCGCATATACGCCGGAAGGGTTGGAATGGCTGACTGCGCTGAACGGGCAGATTGCTGCCAACTACCGGCGTTTGCGCGAGCTGCTGGGGGCCGAGCTGCCGCCGGAGTTCAAGCTTTACCGTCTGGACGGTACTTATCTTGCGTGGCTGGACATCAAGGCGTTGTGCTACGGGCCCGACGGGTCGCTGCGGATTTCTGCCGTCGATGTCGAGCAGAGCCTGATAGACGTGGAGAAGGTGAAGGTTAGCAACGGCGTGATGTACGGCCAGGACGGATTCTTAAGGATTAACCTGGCCTGCCCTCCTGCCCTGCTGGAAGACGGCGCCGGGCGCATTGCAAAAGGTATTAAGCGATTAATGATATGAAAAAATTACTTTGGGCCATATTGATTATGGGAGTTTCTGTTTCTTGTTCCCGCAGCGGATGGACTTCTGAAGAGAGTAAGCTCATTCTTGGCGAAGAAGGTTTGATGAGGGTTCTTACCGTTGACGACCCTGCCGATTCCGTAGTTCTGAGAACTCCGTCTGGCATTATAAGCCCTGCCGGACTGAAGGCGCCTGAATATGAGGCGCTTGCACGACGCATGGTTATTACGGTTACCGACCCTTCACAGGACGGCGTCGGCATTGCCGGCCCCCAGGTGGGCGTTCTGCGCAGGGTGGTTGCCGTGCAACGCTTCGACAAAGAGGGAGAGCCCTTCGAGGTTTACCCCAACATCCGCATTGTGGAGCGCCGCGGCGAGCAGGTCTGCGGCCCCGAGGGCTGCCTCAGCGTGCCCGGCAAGCGCGGCAACGTGCTCCGCTGGAGGGACATAGACATAGTTTACACTTCGCTGGAAACCATGCAGGACACCCTGGAAACAGTCCAGGGCTTCACCGCCGTTATCTTCCAGCACGAGTGTGACCACCTCGACGGGGTTATTTATACGGACAAATTAGATTTGCAATAATCAATTTTATTCGTATCTTTGCAACCTCTAACACGGTGCGATTAGTTCAGTTGGTAGAGCACCAGATTGTGGTTCTGGGTGTCGTGGGTTCGAGCCCCACATCGCACCCCAAAAGCCTCCGAGATCTCGGAGGCTTTTTTGGCAGGAGTAGGACTTATCTGGAACAAACAAGGACTATTTGTTCCGAAAAACAAATTTTTTCTGTTTTCTGGAACAAAAAGAGGCGATTTGTTCCCGGATTGACCGGGTCTTCTATTCAGTAATAATTATATAGCCGTAATCCATCCCTTAGAACGCTTCGCGTTTTCGGCGGAGCGAGAGGAGGCCGAGAGAGATGGCGCAGACTGCGACGAAGCCGATGAGGACTTCTTTCCAATCTTGAAGAGCCTGGACGGCCTTGACGAGGAAGGTATCGCTGGCGTTTACCGGATAGAGCAGCACGAGTGCGGTAATAAGGCTTCCGAGTGCAAGGCCGACGGCAAGCGTGGCTATGAGCACACCGCGCCAGTGGTTACATAGCTATAACGCAAACAGCACCCGGAAGGTTGGAAAAAGTTACAATAATTTGCGAATTAGTTTTGATGTAGCCGATGGAGCTATCTCCATTATGTGTTCTACCAAAACATTAAAAGACTCTTCCGGACTGCACGAGGGCACAACCATGATATCTTCGAACAAGTCTTCCGGGGCGCAGAAGACCGAGCGCTGCCAGCCGTTGTAGTGCAGGTCTTCGCCGCGGTAAACCCGCTCTATGTCGCCGGTCACAACACGGCACTGCATCTGGAGGCGGGCCATAATGGCATCCGCCCGGCCTTTCTTGATGCCGAGCAGTTGGCGTATCTCGCGTATGCTGATGCTGCCGTTCTCCTTCATATACGCAAGTATCTTCTGCTGGTCGGCATCCGGCTGGTACCGGGGCTGGCTGCGTCGCCAGTTCATCAGGTGCGCGTACCACTCCGGCGTTGCGAACGAAGCCTTGCCTCCCCAAAGGAACTTGCCGTAGGCCACGTCTCCGCTCTGTACAGCATAGATCTTCCAATCCCAGGGGCCAAGCTCGTCGGTGTCGTCATCGAACCAGAACTCCTTGGGCGTAAGCTCCTCGATGGAATACCCCTTGATGGGATTCTCGAAAAACGGAACAATCCCCAACTCCTTGATTACGGCGTACATGCTTTCCGGGCTGCAGATTCTTGCATCCCCCGGATTTCCTGCGTGATGAACAATAGACATATATACAAATGTAACGATTATTATTATATTTGCATAGTTAGCGGCAGTGTATGAAAAAACTTCTATCCATAGCAATACTCCTCGCGGCCATGCACTTCGGCGCCATGGCGCAGGTACTTATCCTGAACGACAATCTGCTCCAGGGGCGCCTCAGCCACATAACAACCACAGTAGTGGACTCCCTAACAAATGAACCGGTGGCATTTGCGTCGGTTTATGTAATACCAGCAAAAGACACAACCATCACCAACTTCACCCTTACGGACACCACCGGTACGGCTCATTTGACAGAGGTGCCGTACGGCCGCTACAGCTTCCATGTGGAGATGATGGGCTACCAGCCCGTGGTAAAGGAAAAGTACTTCAGGGATTATCGCACCGACATGGGCACCATAAAACTGAAGCTGGACGAGCAATTTCTGAAAGCGGCACGTGTGACCGATGTGGGCAACCCCATAATAATCAAGCAGGATACGGTTGAATTCAACGCCTCCTCCTTCCGGGTGGGCTCGAACGCCATGCTGAAGGACCTGCTGAAGCGCATGCCGGGCATGGAGGTTACCGAAAGCGGCACGGTCAAGTTCAACGGAGAGGCCATCAACAAGATCACCGTCGGCGGCCGCACCTTCTTCTTCAACGACCAGAGCACCACCCTGAACAACCTGCCGGCCTCCGTGGTGGACAAGATACGCGTCATCGACCGCGAAAGCGAGAATACGCGCGCCACCGGCGTTCAGGACGGCCGGCGGGAGAAGGTGCTCGACGTAGCCCTCAAGAAGGAGTACGAGAAAGGATGGTTCGGCAACTTGGGCGTGAAGGGCGGAACCACGGTGGCCCCCAAAGAGACGGAAGAGACCCTCCGGGATAACAGGGGCCTCCTCTACAGCGGCAACGCCCTCGTGTCGGCCTATTCCGAGAAGGATCAGGTGACGCTGATAGCCAACGGCCAGAACATCAACGACTCCAACACCGTCCTGTTCCTGATAGAGGGGGCCGATTCCGGCGGCTCTCCGGACATCGGACTCTCCTCCGCCGCGCAGCTGGGCGTGAATGTCAACTCCTCCCGCATCAAGGACGTAGAGGCGACCGTAGGTGCCAACTACAAATACACCGACACCGACAGAGGTTCGCGGTCGGAACGCACCATCTTCCAGGAGGACGGCGACCTGAGCGCCAGCTCCGAAAAGTTCAGCAAAGGATACGCCAACTCGCTGAGTGCCAATATGGAATTCACGAAGGAGAAGGGAGACGTTTGGTTCCACATACGGCCGGACTTCAGCTTCAGCAAGACCGACAACACCAGCAGCGGCAACTCCGAGACGCTGCGCGAAGGAGCCTTCGTAAACAGGTCGGAGAACTCCTCCATCTCAACGGACACATCCAGGGACGCCAGCATCGAAACCGATTTCACCTTCCGCAATCTGGGCGGAAAGAACGGCCGGTCCCTGAATTTCGAAATCGGCGGCTCGTACGGCACTTCCGACGGCAGCAGCAGCGAACATACTTTCCTGGAGACGTCGGCAGGCGGCAATACAAAGGATATGGATTATATCTCCAGCGGCAACTCATATAGCGCCAACGGTTCAGTCAGATATTCGGAGCCAATTGGAGAAAAGTGGTCCGTATCCGCTACGGCGTCGATCAACTACTCCCGTTCCCAAAGCGCTCGGGACGCATTCGACTCCGAAGGCCGGAACGACTATTACAGCTCCGTCAGCCGCAACAACTACCTGGCCCAGAAGTACGACATTTCTACCCAATACAAATACTCAAAGAAAGGATGGATAACCCTCGGAGCCTATGTGAACGGTTCGCTAAATGAGACATACTCCAAGAACTACGGCATAGAAGATACCACCGGAAAAGGCGAATGGGTATGGTTCGTCACGCCTACCTTGCGATTCAGGCAATCCCTGAAAAACGGTAGCATCAGCGCGCATGTAGGAGGCTACTCCCAACAGCCTTCTGCAAGCAGGATGCGACCTGTGCTGAATATCGAGAACCCGTCCCGCCTCAGTATGGGTAATATATACCTTAAGCCTTCCGGCACCACTTCTTTCAGCGTCAACTGGACGCGAAGCGACCGAAAGAAGTTTACCCATGTCATGGTAGGTCTGACAGGAGGCCTGCGTACCAATCAGGTATGTACGGCCCAGTGGTACGATGCCGACGGCATTATGTATGCCATTCCCGTCAACACCAGGACGCCTGGGCTATCAGGCAATCTGTCGGCCAGCTATACTACTCCGCTGGATGAAAAGAAAGCCTGGTCCTTCACGGTTACCAGCTTCTTGCGTTATTCTTCGTCCGTTAGTTATCAAGCTAAAAACAAGTTGCCGGGGCTGGACAAGGACAGCTTCATTTACTCGGACTTTATGTCTGAATTCTGGGGTGATGACAGCGGAGACCGCTTCTACAGCGGCGCCAGCGGTTTCTGCGAAAGCAAGACCCGAACCTTCAGCCCTTTGATAATAGCGAACCTGAAATACACCAACGATAATTTCAATTTCCTGGCAGGAGTCAACTCCAGCGGAAATATCTCCCGCTATTCTCTGGATCCGAGCATAAACATGAACACCCTGAGTACTAGCCTTAGCGCAGAAGCTTCCTATAGGACAGAGCACGAGTTTGAGTTCAAATCGAACATCGCTTATGCTTTCTACCTGGGCTATGCAGAGGGCTACGGCAAGCCGGAGTTCCTTTGGAACGCAGGAATAAGCAAAAACATAGGAGCGTTCAACCTTAGCCTCAGCGTAAACGACATACTCAACCAGAAGCACAACCTTACGCACACCGTGACAGACAATTACATGGAAGACAGCTACCGCCTGGTTATGGGAAGACACGTGCTGCTCGGGGTAAAGTGGAACTTCGGGAAAATGAACTCAGAACACGCCAGGAGGTCTCAGAGCGCCGCCTGGAAAATGGTTTTGCAATGAAAAGGACAATCTTCATCTTGCTGTGGATTATAATCTGTGTGCCGGCCGGCGCGCAGACCAGCCATCGCGATTCCGTGCTCACTCAGGCGCGCTACCTTAAGAGTATTTTCAAAACCGACGAGGCAATAGAAGCCCTGGTTTCGGTTATGTCTCCCCAGTTTTTTGACGAGGGCGTGATGGCGGAGCTGGCCGACTGCCATTTTCAGAACGGAGATTATGAGGATGCAGCGGACACCTATACCATGCTGAGCTCCGTGGTTCCGAACAACGTGCTGTATAAGGTTAGGCTGATGCAGACCAGATACCGCCAGAGGGCATTCCCGCAATGCGTCCAAACCGGCCGAGAGGTCCTGCAGATGGATTCCATTCCCGCTGTATACAGTATAGTAGGAGATGCGTTCCTGCAGATGGAGCAGGGCGATTCGGCCCTGTGGTATTACAGGAAGTCCCTTTCCCTCAAGCCATTCAATGAGACAGTGGCGTCGAAGGCTTTCAATATTCTTGTCAATGCGGAAGATTATGACGGAGCCGTTGCCGTCTGCGACCCAATCCTTGCGGAAGACCCCGACAACTTCAAGATTGCTCCGCTGAAGGGCCTGGCATTATTCAGAAAAGGCAATTATGAAGCCGCAATCGATCTCTTCCAGCGCCAGGAAGACATAGGAAACGACATTTACCCCATCCATTATTATCTGGGACAGAGCTACTGGCATACTAAAGTCATTTACAGGGCAGAAAAGGAGTTAGTCTCGGCGTGGCAGATAGATTCCAGCGACGTAAACCTGGCATACTCCATAGCTGCAGTTAAGCTGGAAGCCTTCCGTCCGTTCGAGAGGGATGTGAAACCATGGCTGGACAAAGCCTGGGACATGATTCAGCCGGACCCGGTCATGATGTCCCGCCTGCACCAGCAGTACGGCCAGGGGTACTACACGCAACTTGAAAAATGGGATGAAGCCATAGAGCACTACAAAGAGGCCTACCGCTACAATCCCAAGAGCTACTCAACCCTTTCTACAATAGCCTACTGCTACGAGCGCAAGAAGGATTACAAGCAGGCGCTGGAATGGTACGAGAAATACATGCAATACGCCCGCCCCGGCTCCAGAGGCTACGAATTCGCCGCCAAGAGCATTGAATATCTCAAAGGCGAACTATTCATGGAAGAGAAGTAATCTCCGTCTAGAAATAATACGTCAACCCCGCCCCGATGTCGCCCTGGTAGGGCTTGTAGAACGCACGGAAGTCAAAGTGTTTCCATGCCACTCCGGCCTGGGCCTTCATGCAGCCCCAGTAGGTGCCGATGAAATCGAATTCATAGCCGCCGCCCAGGTAAGCGGAAACCTGCTTGCCTCTGATTAAGTTTACGTTCAACATAATCGGGATCTGAGGCCCGGACAAGCGGACTCCGTAAATATACCTAAGTCCGCCCACTAGGTTAAACCACTTGTCATAATTCCCCAAGCGGGCGCGGACACCAAGACCAAAACTTGGAAGAATTGTGTTGTTTGTAGACAAAAAGCCATCTACGCTGGCATCAACACCCCAATGGAACAGCTTTTTCTCCTGCCCCATAAGAGACACGGTGATTATAATTGTTGCGATTACGGCAATAATTCTTTTCATAGGGCAAAGATAAGATAAAATCCTGACAGATTTCAGCCCTCCTGCTCCACCAACTGTCCTGCACGTTCAAGGGCTATGGAGATGTGGCTGCAGATGTTGTCCTTGCCCACCAGCTCGTCCACGCCGGCATTCTCCAGCACCTTCATGACGTTAGGGTTGACGCCGGAAAGCACCACCTTCACGCCCAGCTGAGAGCACATGCGGCACATGTTGGAGAGGTTGTGCACGCCGGTGGAGTCGATGAACGGCACCTTGCGCATGCGGATGATGCGCACCTTGGCGCGGTTCTTGGCCCGCGTGTCGCCCATCATTTCCTCGAACTTGTTTCCGATTCCGAAGAAGTAAGGGCCGTTGATTTCGTACACCTTAACGCCCTCGGGGATAATCAGATGCTCCAGATTGCCCTGGATGTCGGTGTCGGCGGTGGGGTCGATTTCGTCGCTCAGCACGCTAACGTTGGTGGTTTCGGCCATACGCTTCATGCAGAGCAGGCAGGCAATCAGCACGCCCACCTCAATGGCCACGGTGAGGTCGAAGATGACGGTGAGGAAGAAGGTCACCAGCAGCACGATAATGTCGGACTTGGGGTTCCGGAGGATGGCCCTGAAGCTGCGCCATTCGCTCATGTTGTATGCTACGACCACCAGGATTCCGGCCAAGCAGGCCATGGGGATGTACTGCACCAGCGGCATCAGGAAGAGGTAAATGATGGCCAGCACCACTGCGTGGGCGATACCTGCGACTGGCGTGCGGCCGCCGTTGTTGATGTTGGTCATGGTGCGGGCGATGGCTCCGGTGGCGGGAATTCCGCCGATAAGCGGGGAGACCATGTTGGCGATACCCTGGGCCACGAGCTCCTGGTTGCTGTTGTGACGGTCGCCGATTACACCGTCGGCCACGGCGGCGGAAAGCAGCGACTCGATGGCGCCCAGCATGGCTATGATCATGGCCGGCTGGGCCAGATGACGTATGCTTTCCCCGGTAATCCTGGGCACCTCCGGCTGCGGCAGGGAGGCGGAAATGGAGAAGCGGTCACCGATGGTCTCGACCCCCTCGACTCCGAGGGCCTTCAGGCCAAGCGTGACGAGGGTCATCAGGATGATGGCCACCAGCGAGCCCGGTATGCGGCGGCTCACCTTAGGCGTGAAGACAATTATCAGGATGCTGCACACGCCGACCAGAAGCGACCACCAGCTGATTGTATCGATGTGCTGGGCATAAACGCCCCACTTCTCCAGGAAGCCTGCGGGCACACTCTCGATCTGAAGGCCGAAAAGGTCCTTTATCTGGGTGGCGAAGATGGTGAGCGCGATACCGGAAGTAAAGCCCACCACAATAGGATATGGAATGTATTTGATAATTGTTCCCAGATGAAGTACGCCCATCATAATAAGGAAGGCGCCGGCCATGAAGGTGGCGATCATGAGTCCGCTCATGCCGTACTCCTGGATGATTCCGTATACTATTACGATGAAGGCACCGGTGGGGCCGCCGATCTGCACCTTGCTGCCGCCGAAGAAGGAAATGATGAATCCGGCAACTATGGCGGTAAGGATACCTGCTTCCGGGGAAGCGCCCGATGCTATACCGAACGCAATGGCCAGGGGCAGGGCGACGATGCCTACGATGACACCGGCCAGCAGGTCCTGGATAAGTGATTTTTTGTCGTATCCTTGCTTGAGAGTGAGGAATAGTTTAGGTCTGTAATCTCCTTTGATGCTCATAATTCTATACCCTTGCGGAATTTGAAGGCGCAAAGGTATAGTTTTTAAAAAATTTTAACAAGGGTTTCTTAAAAATTCTTGGCGGCTATTTGTACTCCATGTACAATTTCGCGTAGTTCGAAGATTTCGATACGTATTTATACTTGTTGCCGTACTGGTCGGTATGACCGAACTTGCCTTTCATCTCGGAGTTGGTGGCTTTCCAGAGGGCCTCGCTGCTGTTGAATACGCTGACTTCGTTCTCAATCAGCGGCATGCTGTCGAGCGCGAGATGCCATACCGATTCGCCACTGCCTCTGTTGTTCGAGTACTTGAAGTCCAGGGATGAGATGGCCCCCATCTTTCCGGCGGAATAGGAATCAACATGGAAGGTGATGGAAGTGGTTGTGTACGTGGAGAAATTGTTGGACGAATTGTCACAGGTAATGTCCAGGCCGGCACCGTTTTTCGTCACCTTGATGATGTTGTCATAACTCTTTGACCAGGTGACGTCCGGAATCTCGGTGTCGCCACCTCCGGTCTCGCAATCCAGGGCGATTCTCATGCTGAAAGTAACCTCCTGTATCTTGGGAACGTTCTTGTCCGGAGCAACGAAGTCCATGGTGATACCGGATGCTTTGGACTCCTCAGTTTTGTAGACGGGGTCCTTGATAATGGACACAAGAATTATAGGCTGTTGGGGACTTACTTTCAATAAAGACTCGGCTGCAATAGAGTATGGGTTATCCTTCGTGAATTTGCCAAGTTCGACCAGTTTCCCCGTGCTTTCATTTATATAATACACGTAGGTGAGGATATGCTCGCCGTCCTGGGTGAATTTAATCTCCTTGTCATTCAGCTTTGGAACGACAGATGTTTTGTTGATGTTTATTCGGTTTATCCTCGTGCCGAAATTATATACGTTTTCTTTTATCTTCAAGGCGGAAACGCTGTTGACGTTATGGCCTGTACCGAACTGTGACTTTAACTGGCTCACATCTTCATGGATTTCTCCGTTGAGGATTGCCTTGACAAACTGCATATAACTTGTGGCATCAAAGAATGTCAGCCCGTTACGCTTGAGGAATATGTCGAATGCGTCTTTGAGCGATTCCGCTCCGTCCAGCTGCGATTCAATCAAGGTGACTATCTTCTTGTCCGATGTCTTTTTTGACAGGTAATCTATGAAAAGGCTCATTCCGTAGCCGTGATCCTTATATGCTTCGCAAGTGTTGTTGATGGGCATGAACTCATTTAGAAGCAGATATGCATTTTTGGATGCATTATCCCCCATTTTTTTGTTTCCTGTAAGCTTCTCTGTCCAGGTACCTATGGCTTCTCCGAGCATAGTCCATTCATTGCCCACAGAACCTTCCCACATAATATCGTTTCCGCTTCGAGTGTCGTAGAAAATATTATGGATAACATGGAATGACTCATGCACGAGCGTCTGCTGAAAATCCTGAAGTTTAGTCTTCTCGAGTTTGGAGGCCATGAGCGCTTTCAGCTCAGTAGCATTCAGGGCAATCCAGCCCCAATCCTTGCAGACGGGATTGACCCTGGCGGCTGCAAGAGTCTCCGAATCGAGAATCGGACTGACAACCAGCTGCAGGTATGGAAAATTAGTGTTGAATTTGTATGAAGCCAGAAGGTCCAGGGCTTTAGTGGCCTGGTCGAATATGACGTCGTTGATGTCCTCGGAGTAGATGTTCAAGATGCCTATTTCCGTGTTGGCCGTCTTGGTGGAGGGTCTTCCGGTGTTCTTTGCCAGGCCGATGGTGAGGAAAGGGTTGCCGTCTTTGGACTCGCTGACCTTAGGTACGGTGACTGAAACATAACCGTCCTTTACTTTGAATGGCACGGGGATGGCTTCGCTCAGCAATTTATCGGAATGGACATCGTATCCGGCCATTTTTGCGACAGCTTGCACGTCCTGGGCATTGCCGGAGTAGAGTATCCTGATCTCAAAAGAATTTTTTGTTCCTTTAGGATCGAGAGTGACCTGATAGAACGGTGAAATCTCGAATTCGCCGAGCACGCTTCCTTTCTTGACATCGGATATGGCAACCTTGGTGTCGCCGCCGAATGTGCCTGAAGGGAAGTCTATGGTGATGTCGTCTTTTTCGATGGTTCCTCCATAGGACGGAACTTCCTTCCAGTCACCTGACTTGACTAAGGTGTCAGGAGTAATCTTTTTGTCCGGGTGGCAGGCTGCACACAACAGTATTGCCACTAACGCAGTAATGGTATTGGTCAGTCTCAGAGCTCTCATATACTGCAAAGATAAGAAAAAGTGCTATACCCGGAGTACAAAAATTCTAACTTTTCCGTCTCCTACGCACGTCTTGTGAGGTTTGCGGAGTATTTGGAGAACCGAAAAATTACAATACCTGTGCAAAATGGTCAAGATAACGATTGAAAGCGGCAAGCTCGACAAGGTTCCGTTCTAGGAAGGCATTGCAGTAAAGTTCCCTGAAACGGCAGAGTTCTTCCAGCATGGCAGAACGAAGCATAGGAGAAGCCTCGGCTCGTCCATATTTAATAGTTAGGTCGACCAGTTCTTGAAAACGGGCAAATGCACTATCAGCCCTGGACTCTTTCCCTGCCTCCAGTGCCCGATAGATACGGGAGGTCTCGCTGCCGATGTTTGCCATCTGCTGCGGGAAAGTCAATTCAGCCCATCGGCCGTTTTCAAGCTCTTGATGCTGCATTACTCCGAAATATACTGATTGACGATACCTGCTATCTTTTCTCTTACATCTTTGTCCAACACATCCCTGGAAGGATTGCCCTGCCATGAACGGATGTTAATGAGCGAATCATATTCTATGAAATCTTCACCTGTCTCGTCGGGATATAGGTTAAAACCCCAGAGAGAAGACTGCTGTGAACCATTCTCCAATAACAGTCGCTCAAGGTCTGCATGCAAATCAGCATCTATAGCCAATAAGCCTTGATCTACGTCCGCAACACATTTAACCATGTCACCAAATGTGTTGGCGGCATAATCCTTCAATTCGGCTCTTGATATTGGACTGTTAAGAACAAACATTGCGTACTTCTTTCTGCAAAAATAACAAAAAAAGAGGAATCATCCGTTAGATAATTCCTCTGTAGTAGACCAAACAGGTAAATTCTCGAACCTTCTGGAGGACCTTCTGAAGGTTGAAAGATTTTCACAATATATTGAAAATCAGGATAATAATATGATGGAAATGGAAGACTCAGAGTAATAGGCTTCAAAAACTGTGAAAACAGGCTGTTGGAAGAGTGATTGAACAGTATACGTTTATTGGGAGATAATCGCTATTTTTAGACCGACAAATCGGAATTTGCAATTATTTGGCTATCAGTCGTTGATGCGGATTTAACCTTTGCTTGTATTTTGCATCTAATGTTTAGACGCAATTCCAAAACCGTATGAAATCTCATCCGCTTCGAACCATTGTTATAGCATTAGCTTGCTCTTTCTTATGTCTTGAAATGAGTGCCCAGCGTATCGTATGTGACGAAACCTGCAAACTGGCTGATGCTCCGCCGGCAACTGCTTCTGCCGTTACCACGAAACCGGCACAGACAAAACCAACCGCTTCCACAAAGAAAACGACCTCAACTCCGGTATCTGTAGTAAAGGAAGAACCCGGCTTTGCCGTAGTCAGTCCCGTCGGCAGGTCATCTGTAGAACTGATTCAACAGACTCCGAGGCTCCAGACACTGGACGGCAAGACCATTGCTGTGGTTGGTGTGAGCTTTATGACAAGTGTTACCCATCCGGAAATCAAGCGACTCATTCTGGCGCATTATCCATCGGCAAAAGTGATCCTGTTGGATGAGATCGGAATCGCCGGACCTTATCCGGCACCTGGCGTCACTCGCAAAGCCAAGGAAGAGTTTCAAGCCAAACTAAAGGAGATGGGTGTGGATGCCGTGATTTCCGGCAACGGGGGCTGCGGACTTTGCACGCCTAAAGAGACAGGGTCCTGCATCGCCGCCGAGTACCTGGGCATCCCATCAGTGATTATCGCGGGTCCTGGTTTCGTGGACCAGGCCAAATATACGGCCCTCAACAACGGTGTTCCCGTGATGCGGGTGGCGCAGTACCCAGGTGCATTCGCAACCCATACGGCCGATGAACTGATTAAGAATACGCGCGAAATCCTATGGCCGCAGATTGTGGAGGCGCTCACCAAACCCATCAGCGAAGAAGAGCGTTCGGCCGGCATTTCCGGAAACAAGGGAGACATTCGTGACGATACCTTCTTCGGCACGCTGGATGAAGTCAATGAATACTTTAAGGAAATGAAGTGGTCCGACGGTCTTCCCATCGTTCCGCCAACCTTCGAGAAAGTGGAATCTTTCCTGAAGTATACCGATATGAAGTGGGATGAGACCGTCGCAATTCTTCCCATTGCACATAGGGTTACAAAGGTCTGGCACGTGGCCGTGAATGCGGTTATGGCTGGCTGTAAGCCGGAATACATGCCTATTCTGATTGCTCTTACCAAGGGTCTTGGAGACGGGACTTTCCGCCGAACGCTGGCAAGTACGCACGCCTGGATTCCCTACAGCTGGTTAAATGGTCCGGTGGCCCGGCAACTCGGCATCGACAGTGGTCAGGGGCAAATCAACGAGACTGCCAATATGGCGATTGGACGCTTTATGAACTTGGCTCTGATGAATCTTTGCGGCTATTATGTAAAGCAGGACCGGATGGGGACCTTCGGCTATCCAATGTCCTGGTGTATGGTGGAGGACGATGCCGCCTGCCTCCGTATCGGCTGGAAACCATATCACGTACGCAAGGGATTCGACCTCAATGACAACACCATCACCCTTGGTTCTACGCTGCTCTGGGGTAATAATATGGCACCTTCTACAACCAATCCTCAGAAAGTGATGGAACTTATCGCCTGGGACATCAGCGAGCGTAGCCAGTTCGCCCTGGGCAGCGGCCGCCAGTTCACCTTCCGCACAATCTTGATGACCGAACCGGTGGCGGCTATACTTGCCGGAAAGTACAAAAGTCCTGAAGCACTGGAGAAGGTCCTGATCGATGAATCCCGCCGGCCAGTTAGAGAAAGGGCTTTTGCCAACTATTACGCCAATCCAGGCGGAGCAAAAGATGGAGGAAAGCACAATCTGCGGCAGTACCAGGGCCATATCCGCAAAGATGAGGGTGGAGAAATGACACCAACTCCGGAGTGGTATGATTCTCCTGAAAGCGAGCAGATGACCATCCCCACGATGAAGCGTGGAATGACCGCCTTCCTCATCACCGGCGATGCCGCCCGTAACAAGGTGCAGACCATGCCCGGCGGCGGATATGCTACTGTCAAGGTTGAACTGCCCCACAACTGGGACAAACTGATGGCTGAACTTGGGTATCAGCCACTGAAAGAGTTTTTCGTCGACAAATAGCAGTGAACAGGGTTCTTTACATTGGAGTATTTCTTGTAATTCTTTCCCTCCCGCTTTCAGCGCAGGAGGTTCTCAGTCCTGCAAAAATTCAATCAAGGATGGGTCGGAAGCATCTCCCTTCGTTAGGTCTTCCCGAGAGGTTGGACAATCGAATTGACGCCATTATCCGATACAGGGAAGAACGTTGGGAAGGCTTTGATTCGGTTTGGGCCGTTCCTAACTGGACAATGTGGGAGATGAAAGCTGACGGTCCCTCCGTACCTGAGCATCTAGGTGCTATCCTGGAACTATGCCGCAACTGGGCGGTGGAAAAGCCGAAAGGCACTGCTGATATTGTCTATGGCCCTTTTAAAGGCGGATGGTTTATTGCCGTGTGCAAGAAAACCCGTAGCAGCCTGGGGTGGAAATCCATAGCGTTCGTGATCCCACCGGAAGGAATCGTGGAAGGTAAGCGCATCTACGATTACAGTCACAGCGTCAACTGGCTGGAGCATCAGATCGGCTACAATCTCTATCCGAAACTGCCGGGCCATATCCAGGAGATCATCGAGGAAATGACAGCAGCCGAACTTCTATGCCCCGTTCAGGAATTCGACCCGGCAATGGATGAACATCCGGATCAGGAAATTGACTACGATTGGGAAGCCGATTCCCGGGAGATGTAGGTTCCACCGACAAAAAAACGGATTCTCACAATCTCGAACTTTTCACAGAATCGTAATTCTCTGATAATCCAATAACCATTTTTGCTGGCTTGCCGTTGCCTCGAAGACAACAGTAACGGCCACTCGTTGTCTTCGCCGCACAAATTATGGCAAAAAACAGCAAAACGTGCGCGCGAGGACTATGAAATGCCCCGCACATAGTCTTCGCGTACAACGAGAAAAACTCAAGTACTACGAAAGAAGGTAACAAGGCGCCTTCAGGCGCCGCGGCGGAGTGTCAGCGAGGTTTTTGTGAGAAAACCGAAGCAACGGAGCCGCCGACCGGAACGTAGTGAAGGTCGCATGTCCCCTGGGGGACCGCTGCGTAGCAGCGAGGGGGAAGTAGGCGGAGCCTCCGCTACTAAACAGAAAAGCCAGCCTCAATGGCTGGCCTGGTAGTAGAACAGGTGTTAGAAATTTCGAACGAGTTCATCAATGGATTTAAGGCAGTGATGAGTTATTCGGGAATCGATATAAAGGAATAATCTTAGGAAGGTACAAGTAATTCGCATCATCGCGAATGGATATACACGGTTATCAATCCCGATTGGTTGTCAGGTACTATATCTGAAACCTTGATACACCTCTTTCTTAGACTTAGAATCTTCAAAACATCCTTATCTGTAAGGACCGCTTTATTGTTGTAAACATATGCCACCTTCAGCCCTTCGAAACAGATGTCTTCATTATTGGCAACATAATCCATGATACATTTATTCACATGCAAATAACCATCCTTTGCCTTTCTGGTTCTAATGTGTACTTCTCTTGTCTTGTGTCCAGTATCTATTATTTGCGATGATTTATAATCGTTAGTCTTGATACTACCGTAATATGTGTCGTAAAATAGAACAGGTATGAACTCCTGAGCCAAATTGTCGAGGAGAATACTTAATTCATAGGAATTGTATTGCTCATTATCGGCTATACCTGATTGTGTACTAAATCGGCCACAAGCAGCAAAACAGATAAGAATTAGAAATATGAGGGCGTTCCTATTCATAGGACTCAAAAATAAGCAATTCGAACTCAAAACACAAGACCTACGATAGTCTGAACACGAAAACAGGACACTTCCGAAGAAATGTCCTGTTTAGTAGCGGAGGCAGGACTCGAACCTGCGACCTCCGGGCCAAGCCCTACTGCAGGCGAATCTCCACCGGGATGCGGGCGAAGACTTTGGGCTCTTTGAGGTTGCGGGCTATGCGGACGGTGTAGTCTTCCTGCTTGCCGTTCATTGCATTCATCATCTGTTCCATGACGGTGAGAGGGGCCGGGTAGGCCTTCACGTTCCAGTTGGCCAGATTCTCGTCGCCGGCTAGTCCGGCGGCATAGGCAATGGCATCGTTGAGGGTGCCGAATTCGTCGACCAGCTTGATGCCGAGGGCGTCACGGCCCGACCAAACGCGTCCCTGGCCGATGGCGTCAACCTCGGCTTTGGGGATCTCGCGTCCTTCGGACACTATGGTGATGAAGTTGTCGTAGATGTCCTCGATGGAACGGAGGACGTAGTTGTACTCATCCTTGTCGAAGGGGCGGGTCATGGACATCATGTCTCCGTGCTTGTTGGAGGTGACGGTCTCAACACCCACGTGGAGCACATCGGAGGCCGTTTTGCTGAACTCTGGCACCGCTCCGAAAACGCCGATGGAACCGGTGAGAGTGTAGGGGCTGGAGAAGATCTTCTCGCAGTTGTTGGAGATCCAGTATCCGCCGGAAGCCGCCATGGAGCCGTAAGATGCCACTAGTGGCTTCTCCTCCTTGAGGAGGTCGAGCTCGTGCTTGATCTTGTCGGAAGCTACCACGCTGCCGCCGGGAGAGTTGACACGGAGCACAACGGCCTTGACCTTCTTGTCTTTGCGCACGCCTTCGATGATAGAGGCGAAGCGGTCGCCGGAAACGTTGTTCGCATCGCTGCCGTCAACGATCTCTCCGTCGGCATAGATAACGGCAATCCTCTGGGAGGCCTTGGAAACGGTAGCTTTGGCTTCCGCGTAGTCGGCGAAGTTGATCATGGTCACCTTGTCGTAATTGTCGGCAACGGCAAGCACGGCCACCTGGTCTTCCAGCTCTTCACGGTTGAGCAGGGCGTCTACGAGTCCGCAGTCCACGAAATCCTGGGGCAGGCAGAGCTTCAGGTTGTCGATTGCGTCGTTAAGCTGTGCGACGCTGATGCCGCGGCGCTCGGCTATGCCGGCAGCCACATTATCCCACAACGAGTTGACCATGCACTGGTATTGCTCGCGGTTCTCGGGGCTGGAGCTGCCTCTGGTGTACATTTCACCGGCGGACTTGTACTTTCCGTGACGGATAAGCTGCACGTTGACGCCCAGTTTCTTGAGCAGATCGCCGAGGAAGAACATCTGGGAGCTGATGCCGTTGATGCTGTACATTCCGCCGGGATGAGGTGACATATAAACCTTATCGGCCACGGAAGCGAGATAATAGCTTCCGGTGGTCGGAGACTCTATGTATGAAATAACGGGGTTGCCGGATACCTGGCGGTACTCATCCAGAGCCTGACGGAATTCGTCGGCCAGTGCGAGCGGGGTGGTATTGCCGTCGGTCTTAAGATAAATATACTTGATACCGGGGTCTTCGGCGGCCGCTTTCAAGGCCTGGGTGGCATCCCATATTCCTATAACCTTGACCGTCTGCCCGCCTGCCTGGATCATGCTCAGGGGGTCGGCCTCCTGGGTCTGCTCGCTTATGACTATCTTGGACATGTCGATGCGGAGCACGCCTTCAGCGGGAACTGTGGGCTTGCTGGGGGTCGCCAGGCCGGAGAAGACGGCAACAATCAGGAGATTCAGGAGGAGTATGCCGCAGATGACGGCCAGAACCATTTTTAAAAAATTCTTCATAATAGGAATGAATTATCACGCAAAATCGTACAAAGTTAGTAAATTTGCGCAATTATGTCACAGAAGCCATCAATTCCTAAGGGAACGCGGGATTTCGGCCAGAAAGAGATGGCCGCCCGCAACTATATATTCGATACAGTACGTTCTGTTTTCAAGTCTTACGGCTACGCCCAGATCGAGACGCCCGCCATGGAAAACCTTTCCACGCTGCTGGGTAAATACGGCGAAGAGGGCGACAAGCTGTTGTACCGCATCCTGAATTCCGGCGACGCTTTTGCCGGCGTCGATTTTGACAAGCCGCTGGCCGCACAGGTGTGCGAAAAAGGCCTCCGGTACGACCTCACGGTGCCTTTCGCCCGCTTCGTGGTGCAGCATCAGGGAGAGATTTCCTTCCCCTTCAAGCGTTTCCAGATTCAGCCGGTATGGCGTGCCGACCGTCCCCAGAAGGGTCGCTACCGCGAGTTCTACCAGTGCGACGTGGACGCCATAGGTTCCCGCTCGCAACTGTGCGAACTTGAGCTGGTTCAGATAGTCGAAAAGGTGTTCAGCCTGCTCGACGTCCGCGTGTGCATGCACATCAACAACCGCAAGGTGCTTACCGGCCTGGCCGAAGTCTGCGGCTGCCCGGACAAGGTGGTAGACATCACCGTCGCCATCGACAAGCTGGACAAAATAGGCCTGGAGGCCGTCGGGGAAGAGCTGAGGGGCAAGGGGCTGACGGAGGAGGCGCTTGACGTACTGCGGCCGGTGCTGCTGCTGTCGGGCCCGTTCGAAGAGAAGCTGGCCGTCATGCGCAAGCTGATGGCACCTTCTGCCGAAGGCTGCCGTGGCCTCGATGAGCTGGAGGAGCTCTTCGGCTACATCCGTTCCGCCGGCGTACAGATGCCGTGCGAACTCGACCTCTCTCTGGCCCGCGGCCTCAACTACTACACCGGGGCCATCTTCGAGGTGAAGGCCCTCGACTGGCAGATCGGTTCCATCTGCGGAGGCGGCCGATACGACAACCTCACCGGCATCTTCGGCCTGCCCGACATGTCCGGAGTGGGCGTATCCTTCGGCGCCGACCGCATCTACGACGTGCTCGTAGGACTGGAGAAATTCCCCGCAGGACTGAGCTCCGGGGCCGATTTGCTCTTTGCCAACATGGGGCGCGACGAGGTGGCGTACGTGCTGCCGGTTGCCGCCGCCCTGCGTTCCGAAGGCATTGCCGTGGAGGTTTATCCCGACTCATCCAAACTAAAGAAACAGTTCGACTATTGCGAGCGCAAGGGCATAGGTTTCCTGTCCATCTGCGGCGCCGACGAGCTTGCTTCCGGCAACATCCAGATCAAGAACCTGGCTTCCGGTGAGCAAAAGAGCTTTGCAAAGGCCGATGTTGCAGGAATGGTCGCGTTTATGCGATAAATTTTGCAAATTCAAAATTATTACATACCTTTGCAGTCCCAACATCGCGGGGTAGAGCAGTCGGTAGCTCGTCGGGCTCATAACCCGGAGGTCGCAGGTTCGAGTCCTGCCTCCGCTACTACAGAGGAATTATCTAACGGATGATTCCTCTTTTTTTTATTACCTTTGCGAAAACGCTTGCCATGCAGGTTTTTGTCTTCTTCGCTATCTAGACCATTTTTATGATAATCAGACTTGAACAACCCCAAGACTGGCGGGAGGTGGAGAACCTCACGCGGGAAGCATTCTGGAACGTATACCGGCCCGGATGCCAGGAGCACTTTGTGCTGAATCAGTACAGAAACAATCCGGCTTTCATTCCGGAGCTGGACTTCGTCATGGAGGAGGACGGCCGGATCATCGGCCATGTCATGTTCTCCAAGGCGTCAATTACGCTGGCCGACGGCACGGTCTTCCCTTCCTGGACCTTCGGCCCTATCAGCATCCATCCGGACTACAAGCGTAAAGGCTATGGCCTCAAGCTGCTGCAGTATGCGCTGGGGAAGGCAAAGGAGATGGGCATCGGACTTCTACAGATGGAAGGGAACATCGAGTTTTACAAGCTCGCGGGTTTTGACCTGGCCAGTAAACTCCGGATCCATTATCACGGAGAACCGGCCGAAAGCGAAGTGCCGTATTTCCTGGCGCAGGAACTGATTCCCGGCTATTGGGGCGACCGGGAGGGCACCTACTGCCCGCCCGCCGGCTACTTTGTGGCCGACACCGATCCGGTGGCCTTTGAGGCCTACGAAGCCGGTTTCCCGCCCAAGGAGAAGCACCTGGCCCCTGGCCAGCTTCCGCAATTCTGCCAGAGTTGCGGCATGCCGCTCACGAAGGATGAAGACTGCGGCCGCAATGCCGACGGCAGCATCAACTTCGACTTCTGCCAGTACTGCTACCAGGGCGGCAAGTTCCTGCAGGAATGCACCATGGAGGAAATGATCGACCACTGTGCCCAGTTCGTGGACGAGGTGAACAAGATGATGCCGGAGCCTATGACGCAGGAGCAGTACAAAGAGATGATGCGAGGTTTCTTCCCCATGCTCAAACGCTGGAGAGCACGAGACCTTCGATGAACGCGAGGTTCGAGATCCGGAGGGGATCCTGCCGCCCTACATCAGCAGCAATATGGCAAAAACATACAGGAGAAAGCCCTGAAGCTTGAGGCGCTTCGGGGTGTTTTCTTTTACCAGGGCCTCGGTGGAGTCCAGAGCCTGAAGTTCCTGAAGGCGCTCCGCCGTCGGCATGGAGCGGTAGGGCCATTTGGCAACGACTACGCCGTCCCGGAGGAGGGTGGTTCCGCCGTTGGAACGGTTGACCGTCATGAGCGTGCGGCGGTCGGAGGTATAGCACTGCGGCCCGCCGGACAAGGAGCCCGCGGCATCAAAACCGGCGGAGGAATCAAGGCCCGCGGCATCAAGACCGGCGGCATCTATCAGCTCGCCTGCGGAGACCACCACCGGCAGCAGGCCGGCCTCAGTAGCGACGCGGCAGAAATCGACGGCATGCTCGAGCATGGCCTCGGGAGCCGCTTCCACATCGTAGACCGTCATCAGCAGGATATCGCCGGAGGCAAGAAGCTCGTCGCAATACTCCCCTTCCGCGTCGCATATAGACAGCAGCGGCGAGTCGGGATCGCCGGAATCATCCGCCTGCATAAGCGTGGCGCCGGGGGCGAAGGGCGTAAAGTCGATAGCCGGTATGCTAATCAGCGACCAAACCGTAAACAGGATTATGGACAGAGCCGCGATGCCGAAGGATACGTACTTGATTTTCCGCGGCTTGCGTATGGCGGAGAAAGGAATGAAAGCCAGCACCCACAGCACGCAGAGCCCTACGTTCTTCAGGAACGACTGAAGGTGGGTCAGATGAACCGCCTCCCCGAAGCAGCCGCAGTCCATGGCGGGATTGAGCCGCCACATAATGAACGTAAGAACGGTAAAGAATGCGATAACCACTCCGCTGGCAATGGCCGTAGCAACAGGAAAAACGCCGCTGATCAGAGCCGCTCCGAGGAAAGACTCCAGAAGGGCCATGAACACCCCAAGGAAGTTGGAAGCGGGCACAAGGAATCCCAGGTGCATGAAATTGCAATACTCCCGTACCACCAGCCCAGCACCTACCGGGTCCATCAGCTTGACCAGTCCGGCCCCGATGAACACGAAGCCTATGATAACCGCGCAGATGCGCTTAATACTTTTCATAAACTGAACGCAGTTTTGCAAAAATCTCGTCCGGCGGCAGCATGCGGCCGTCCTTGTCTGAACAATCCACCACCACGAAAGAAGGGTCCAGTGCGGCCTGGCGGAGATACATGGCACGCACCCGCTTCTGGAATTCTATATCCGCCTCATGGATATCCTGACCGCCGTGAAGATAACCCCTGTCATCACCCTCACGCTGGCGGGCGAGGCTCTCCTCCACAAAGCCTATAGGCACATTCAGGAAGATATTGAGGTCCGGACGCGGCAGGGCAAACTCCCCGTACTCGGTGTTCAGAATCCACTCGCGGAGCTCTTCGGCACCCTCGTCATCCGGCATCTTGGCACACTGGTAGGCGATGTTGGAATAGACGTAACGGTCCAGCAGCACCGTGCCGCCTTCCGCCAGCACCTGCTTCATTCCCGGAGCCGCTCCGTGTCGGTCTTCCGCAAACAGCAGCGCCACGAGCTGGGGGTGCACCTTGTCTATGTCTCCGAAGCCGCCCCTCAGGAACTTGCCGATCAGGCCGCCGTAAACCGGGGCGTCGTAGCGGGGAAAATGTATGTACTCCAGCCTGGGGCACACGCCGGCCAGGTACTCTTTCATCATCTGGACCTGGGTGGACTTGCCCGCCCCGTCAAGGCCTTCAATAACTACCAGCATCTTTATTCCTCCAAATAAACATCGTCCCCGGGCTCGGCGAATCCGAATTCTTCGCGGGCGAAATTCTCCAAAGAATCACGGGATGTAGACAACATATGGATGCGGGCGTCCAGCTCCTCGTTCTCCTGCTTCAGCTGCTCGATACGGCGCTCCTGCTGGCCAAGGGTGAAACCGGCCTGCATCCAGCGCACAAGATTGTCCTTCTTAATGAAAAGGAAGAGCACGAAAATTGCAGTGATGACTATAGCGAAACGCAGGAAAGAACGCTGTCCGGCCTTGTTGCCGTCCTTTTCCCTGTTCCATATGTCCTTAAATTTTCCCATAATGACAAATTTAATTAAATTTGCGGAATAAATAAGATTATTTTTATGAAACCTACTCTTTTAGTTCTCGCTGCCGGCATGGGCAGCAGATACGGAGGCCTCAAGCAAATCGACGGCCTTGGCCCTTCCGGTGAAACTATAATAGACTATTCCATCTACGACGCAGTTCGCGCCGGCTTCGGCAAGGTGGTCTATATTGTCCGCGAATACTTCCTGGAGGCATTCAAGGAGGCCGTAATCGGAAAGTACAGCCACGTTAAGTGCGCCGACGGCAGCCCCCTGCAGTTCGAATTCGTCACCCAGGAGTTGAACAAGATTCCTGCAGGCTACCCCGTTGATCCCGCCCGCGAGAAGCCCTGGGGCACCGCCCACGCCATGCTTATGGCCAAGGATGTCATTCATGAGCCCTTTGTGGTCATCAACGGAGACGACTTCTACGGCCGCGACTCCTTCCGCATCGCTGGAGAGTGGTGCCGCGCCCACGAGAACAGCAAGGACGTATATGCCATCATAGGTTTCGAGGTGGACAACACCCTGAGCGAGTCCGGCGGCGTGTCCCGCGGCATCTGCCGTTACGACGAGAACGGACGCCTCACCACCGTCGTGGAGCACCATAACGTGCACTTCGAAGAAGACGGCAAGCTCCGCGGCGACAACTCCGTCACCGGCGAGCGCGTGGAGCTCCGTCCCAAGGATCTCTGTTCCATGAACATGTGGTGCTTCACCCCCGACTACTTCGAGAAGAGCGAGAAGGCCTTCGAGATCTTCCTCAAGGCCCGCAGCATGGAACTCAAGTCCGAATTCTATATCCCTTACGCAGTTGACCTCATGGTCAAGGGCGGCACCGCAGTGTGCGACGTGCTGTCCACCGACTCCCGCTGGTTCGGCGTCACCTTCAAGGAAGACCGTCCCGGCGTAGTGGCCAAATTTGCCGAACTGGTAGAACAGGGCGTTTATCCCACTCCGCTTTATTGATGAAAAGAAGAGGTAATTACAAGTTCCTGGACAAGTTTTCTCACTACGTTCCGGGAATAGGGGGCATGTTTGCCCTGCTGGCCTGGCTGCTTGTCGGAGCGCTTCTGGGAGGAGTCGTAGTGGTGGTCCTGAGCTTTGCCCTGGGGTCGGACTTCGTAACCGAATACGGAGCCC
This sequence comes from Bacteroidales bacterium, assembly GCA_017554335.1. Lineage (GTDB taxonomy): Bacteria > Bacteroidota > Bacteroidia > Bacteroidales > UBA932 > Cryptobacteroides. The sequence continues at coordinate 31,397 of JAFZIO010000036.1, forward strand.
TGATCAGCTACCCTGTCATGTTCATCCCGCCAATGATATACGCCAGCAACAAGAGCGCGGCCAACGCCATGAGCCAGCCGGGATGGAAGCTGGACAGTTCCCATTTTGCGCCCCTCGGTGCAGTAAAATGCATTATCCTTGCATTGATCGTCACCGTCGCTTTGAGCTTCTGGACAGATGCTCTGGTGTGCCTGCTGCCGGACATGCCGCCGGCACTCAAGGCCGCCATGGAGCAGCTCACCCAGGGCAGCGTCTGGGTCAACTTCCTGTCGGTAAGCATATTCGCCCCGGTCTGCGAAGAGTGGCTGTGCCGTGGTATGGTACTCCGCGGGCTGCTGCAGGGAAGCAAGATGAAACCCGTCTGGGCCATAGTGATTTCAGCCGCCTTCTTCGCCCTGATTCACATGAATCCCTGGCAGGCCATCCCCGCTTTCATAATGGGATGCATCTTCGGCCTCGTGTACTACCGCACCGGTTCGCTCAAGCTTACCATGTTCATGCACTTCGCCAACAACACCATGGCCCTCGCCATAGGACATATAGACGCCCTGAAAGACGTAGACAACTGGAAGGATATCATGCCTCTCAACTACTACATCCTTACTGCGGTGGCATGTTTCATGCTTACTGTCCTGGTGGTCCTGGCCTACATGAAGATCAAACCCCAGAGGCCGGAAGGCAGTTTCGACGAAGTCCCGTCCCTTTTCGAGGCCGAATAGCAGCAGCATAACTTGAACTTACTGTCCCGCATATGGTTCCCGGCAGCGGTGGTCTCTCTGGCCGTCGCCGGGGCCTTTGGCATGCGGCACTCGGAAGTCAGCTACCGGCGGCTGCCCGACCCTGCTGCTTTCCCGGACACGGTCGTATACGTCAAGGACGCCTACAAGCTCAAACGGGTGGGCGACCTGGGGATCATCACAATTGCGGACAGCCTGCTTGCAGATGTCGCCGACACCACGGAGGCCGAGCTGGACACCCTGCCGCACCTGACCGCTCGCGACACCATCAAGGTGCCTGATTCCCTGCGGTTTACGGACCCCTTCCGATATAAGTACTACGTTGCACTCATCGACTCCCTGACCCACGTCATCGTGCGCGACTCCCTCATGCGCAGTTCGGACTCACTCAAGATAACCGTGGACACGCTGCTCGCCATGAGCCTGCAGGATTCGGCGGAGCGCAACCGCCTGCACGCCCTCCAGGACTCCCTCGACTGGCGCATGATCGATTCAATCTACGTGGCAGACTCGACGGCCATCGCCAAAGCCATCTTCCTCAAGTGGTACAACTCCCTCAGCCGGAAGGAACGGAGGGCCTACGACGCCAAGATGGCGCTCCCCCGCAAGCTGGCGGAGGCCGACTCCCTGCAGAAGCTGAAGGAGCAGAAGCAGGCCGAAAGGGACTCCATCATAGAGTACACCCCCCGAATCCTGGAGACCTTCGCCCTCCACGACACGATGCAGTACAAGCGCATCATCGAGTGGACCGTAGACCAGGACTTCCACAGGCTGGACGTGAAGGTGCCGGACACCACCTACAACTACCATTACTACGACTATCCGTTCTTCCGCAAGGACGTGAACGCCACCTGGCTGGGCGTCCCCGGTTCGCCGGTGCAGTACTACAACTTCTTCAACCGCGCCAGCGACGAGAGGGTTGAGTTCTACAACGCCCAGGAGTCGTGGTCCTTCTCGCCCAGGACCATCCCCAACTACAACACCAAGACGCCGCATACGGAGCTGGGATACTTCGGCACCCTGCTGGCGGGCGACGCCAAGGAATCGGACAACCTGCACATCCTGACCACCCAGAACATACTGCCGGAGCTCAACCTCACCCTGTCGTTCGACCGCTTCGGCGGAGGCGGCATCCTGGAGAGCGAGACCACCATCAACAAGACCTTCTCCGCCAGGGCCAACTACCTGGGCAAGAAGTACATGGGCCACTTCGGCTACATCTACAACATGGTCGACCGCATGGAGAACGGCGGCGTGGCGGACAACACCTGGATAAGGGATACGACCGTGGAGCCGCGCGAAATCCCGGTGACGCTCAGCGGGGCAAAGTCTAAGATTACCAAGAACACCTGGTACCTCAACCAGCAGTACCGCATACCCTTCGACTTCATAGAGAAGCTGAAGGCACGCAAGGACACCACCGCCGTGCGCGACACCCTTGACGCCGTTCAGGATACGCTGAACCGCGACATTACCACCGCTTTCATAGGACACAGCAGCGAGTGGTCCACCTACACCCGCAACTACACCGACGCCATCAGCAACAAGGCGGGGATGAACTTCTACAACAACGTGTTCAACTTCGGCAATGCCAGCGCCGACTCGCTCGGCACCATGAAGCTGGACAACAAAATCTTCCTGAGGCTGCAGCCGTGGAGCAGCGAGGGCATCGTATCCAAGCTGGACGTTGGTGCGGGCGACATGCTGCGACACTACTTCGACAGTTCATCGGTACGCCCGATGAAGCACATAGAGAATTCCATCTATGTTTACGCCGGAGCCGAGGGTCAGTTCAGCAAGTACCTTGCATGGAACGCCAAGGCCAAATTCAACGTGCTGGGATACAACCTGGGAGATACCGAAGTGGAGGCCAACGCCGCCTTCAGCTTCTATCCTTTCCGCCGGGCGCGCAAGAGTCCCATTACCGTTCGCGGGCACTTCGAGACACGCCTGCTCACTCCGGACTATTACCAGCAGGTGCTGAACACCAACCACTTCAGCTGGGAGAACAACTTCTCCAAGATATCCACCACCCAGATAAAGGGCAGCATTTCGATCCCCCGCTGGCGGATGGATGCCGAGCTGGGTTACGCACTGCTGGCCAACAACATCTACTACGACACCCTGGGCATAGTGAGGCAGAACACCATTCCCATGAGCGTGATATCCGCCTCGATACGCAAGGACTTCGTGCTGGGACCCATGCACTTCGACAACAGGGTGCTGCTGCAGTACTCTTCCGAGCCGGAAATAGTGCCCCTCCCCCTGGCGGCAGTCAACCTGCGCTGGTACGCCCAGTTCGTGGTGCAGAAAGACGAGACCATGACGCACAACGTCATGGAAATGCAGATTGGCGTGAATGCCTTCTGGAATACAAGCTGGTACGCCCCGGCCTGGAACCCCGCCCTGGGAGTGTTCCACAACCAGAACGTAAACCTCTACAACAACGGCCCTTACTTCGACATCTTCATGAACATACAGTGGAAACGCTGCTGTATATTCCTGAAGTACCAGAACTTCGGCCGCGGCTGGCCAATGCGTACCAAGGACTACTTCACAGCCGACCATTACGTCTATACCGCCGACGGTACGGACGGCCTCAAGCTGGGCATCTTCTGGCCCTTCTATATCACCACAGAGAAGCACTCGAACACCCATTAAACCGTAATGAGAGCATTGTCTAAGCTGTTTTTCGCCGCGTTGGGCATGCTCTGCCTGGCGTCCTGCATCCGCGGGCCGCTGCACGACGGGAGCCCGCTGCGCTGCGCAATCAGCCTGGCGGGTGCGGAAAGCGGGTCGCGGTTGCTCTGCGGCTACAATTACGAGCTGGCGGAACGCTTCGCCGAGGCCGAAGGGCGTGAGGCCACCATCAGGCTTGCAGGCCACCAGGAGAGCGTTATCGACTCCCTCAAGCATGGCAAGCTGGACCTTGTGATGCTGCCGTACGCCGATTCGCTTGCGGCAGACAGCCTGCTGGTCTGGCATCCTGCCGACAGTTGCGGCATCTGGGTATTTGCGGCGGCCGACGAGGCTCAGGCGGAGTTTGCCGGCAACTGGCTCGGTCAGCTCCATACTTTGCCGGAATACGCCCAGCTGCGTCAGCCTTTCCTGGACATTTACAACCCCATGACACGGGTGAGCGCCGACTTCATCTCCCCCTACGATTCCCTTATAAAAGTATACGCAGATACGCTCGGATGGGACTGGAAGTTGCTGGCGGCTCTTATTTACCAGGAGTCCAAGTTCCACATCGAGGCCCGCTCCCCCAGAGGGGCCGCCGGCCTCATGCAGCTCGTGCCGAACACCGCCCGTCACTTCGGCTGCCGCGACTGGCTAGACCCGGAGGAGAACATACGGGCAGGTTCGCTAATGCTCAGGGCCGTGGAGCAGAAATACAAGCACATAGCCGCCAACAATACCGAGCTGGCAAAATACACCCTGGCCGCCTACAACGCAGGAGCATCGCGCATCGCGGACTGTGTACGCTACGCCAGGCACCTGGGGGTGGACGTATCCTATTGGGAAAACGTCGCCGCCGTGATTCCGGACATGAAGCACGACTCCATAGCCGCGCTGGACGCCATTAAGCTGGGGACCTTCCACGGGCGCGAAACCGTGTCCTACGTGCGCAGGGTCAACAGATATTACAAACATTACCGCCATATCTGCCCGTGAAAGCCGTACCATTCATAGCCGGGAAGCTGAGCTTCAAAGGCCGCCTCGCCACGGTGGCCATATCGGTGTCGTTCTTCGTGATGATACTGTCCCTGGCCATATCTTCAGGCTTCCGCACGGAGATACGCAGCGGCATCTCGGCCATAGCCGGAGACATTCAGATAAGCGGCACCTCGGAGCCCATCAACACCCGCCCGTCCTACGCCGACAAGCTGGACGCCATAGACGGAATAGCGTCCATGACCCCGGTCATCTGGAAACCCGGCATCGTCAAGGGGGCCGACGACATCTGCGGGGTGATGGTAAAGGGCGTGCCCATGCCGGACTCCTGCTCGCTCAGGGCCCGCATCCCCGCGGAACTGGCGAAGCGCATGAAGCTGGAGGAAGGTGGCCCTATGACCACATGGTTCGTAGACGAGAAGGTAAAGGCGCGCCGCTTCACAGTTGCCGAAATACACGACAACATAATAGCTTCCGACGGCACCATGATAGTGGAAGTGCCGCTGGCGGACATGCAGAGGCTCTGCGGATGGAGCGCCGACGAAGCCTCCGCCCTGGAGGTTACGGTCACCGACCCCTGGAAAGAAGGCCTGATGCTGATTTCCAAGGCAGATGAAATATCGTGGGTTTCTTATGATTCTCATGCCGAGGACGAGGATATCCTCCGTGCCACCACTACCCGGGAGCGCTATTCCCAGCTCTACGACTGGCTGGACCTGATAGACTTCAACGTGCTGATTATCATATTGCTGATGACGGTCGTCGCCGGCTTCAACATGATATCCGGCCTGCTCATCCTGCTCTTCCGACATATTTCTACGATAGGTATGCTGAAGAGCCTGGGCATGGGCAACAGGGCCATAGCCAAGGTGTTCCTTATGGTCGCCGCAAGGATAGTATTAATAGGTACTGTTATCGGCAACGCCGCAGCGCTGCTCTTCTGCTGGATCCAAAACTCTACGCACCTGATCAAGCTCAACCCCGCCAACTACTTCGTCTCTTATGTGCCCGTGCACGTCAACTGGGGGCTGATAGTACTCGTAGACATCCTCGCTTTCGCAGCCATCATGCTGCTCCTGCTCATCCCTACCCTGTTTATCTCTAAGGTAGATCCCGCCGAGACCGTGAGGGTGAAGTAGATACAAAAGCGGGCAAGGTCCCGTTTTATGTGGCGGACCTTGCCCGGCAATATGGTTCAGAGTGGCTTCCAAGGCAGTTTGGCGTGTAAGGTCCCCGCCTTGAAACGGGACCTTGCCCGGGAAACTGCTATTTCTTCTTTTTCGCAGAAAGGCTCTCCAGCCTTAGCTGCGAAGAACGCCGCTCTGTTTCGGAGTCGGTGGCTTCTATCAGAACGGGAAGGTACTTTTTCTCCAGCTTCACGTTGTTGTCTTTGCGGGCCAGGATGACGCAGTTCTTTGCAGCGGTGTAGTCTTTGGGATTGATCTTCAGCACTTTGTTGTACCACTGCAAGGCTTTGCGGTTGTTCTGCTTGCAGACCAGCCAGTAGGAACCGAGGTTGTTCATGAAATCGGTATCCCTGGGATATAGTTTGAGCATGGCCTCGGAGACGGTCCGGAACGCTTCGTATGACCCGGGGGTGGCATACCTGAAGAAGTTGTAGCAGTATTCCTGAATGGTATTCTTGAAGCTGTCTTCATCTACGGGAAGTCCGTAGTAAGTCCACTCCGGCTTTGCGCTTTTCTGGTAACCGATCAGTTTCAGAAGCTCCTGGGTCGCCATATCCGGGCTGTCCTTTTCGTAGAGCATAAGGGCAGTAATCTTGTCTACCCTGTATCCCAGTTCATCCGGCTCCAGGGCTATGGCGCGGTCTATGGCGCTTTGGGATTTGGCGAACAGTGAATCCGTGAAAACGTTGTCCTCGAAGTAGAACACATCCGTTCCCGTGCTGTCTTTAAGCGTGAGTACCGGCTCGTTGCCCAGGTAGCGGGGCTTGTCTTTCGCCACCACGGTGCTGCCCATGGACTTGGCGAGCCAGAACATATAGCGTCCCTCGAACATGGCGGGGTCGTCCGGATATGCCTCTTCCCAGCGGTCCAGTATCGTCTCTACGCCCACGCCGGCGTTCCCTACAATGCGGGTCTGCCTGTCGTAACGGGCTTTGAAGCCGGCGGCGTCCGTCTGCCCCCAGGCTGCTGCGGCGAGCGTCAGGCACGCCAATATCGTCAAAAAACGTTTCATACGTCCATAAGTATTCTCCTCCCCAGCGGGTGGAGGTTGTTGCAACGGTTCCCGAGGTTCTTTACGAAGCCGAGCGGGTGGCCGTTATACATTATTACATTGTATCCGCGCGGAGCGTCCGGCAGCACCAGGGCGTCCCGGTGGAGGAAGTGCAGCGCCGTCTGGAGATCCACCTCCACACATGGATATGCATCCTTCGCAAATTCTATGCTAAGGGCCATGTCGGGATGGGGCACGAGGTCGCTCCCTTTCTGCACGGGCCCGGGAATGCCGCTCCGCAGGGGCCTGAGCGCCTGCAGGTCGTAACGTCTCATACCGGGCGCGGGGGATGTCTTCACGAGCGTTCCGGCCCACTGGCCCTCGCCGGGCACTTCGCCCGCCTTGAGCAGGTTACCGCAATCCGTCACCCGTACGCCCCAGCGGCCGAATTCCTCCTCCGGCGGCATCAGTTCGCCACCCAGTTCGCCTGCGGCCCAGCGAAGGTTGGCGTCGTTTTCCGACTCCTCGTAGGTGCAGGTGGAGTAGACCAGCACGCCTCCTTCCCGCAGCGCAGGCCACACGTCGGCCAGGATGCGTTTCTGACGGGCGGCACAGAGTTCCACGACGGCAGGGCTCCACTCCTCGCGGGCGCGGGCGTCCTTGCGGAACATGCCTTCGCCGCTGCAGGGCACGTCGGCCACGATTATGTCGAAGTATCCCGGAAGCGTGCGTCCGATGACAGCCGGGTCTACGCTGGTTACCGTGACCGCCGGGTCGCCCCAGAGAGCGACGTTGTCCAGCAGGGCGCCGGTGCGGTTCTTCATCACCTCATTGCTGACCAGCGTGAAAGAGCCTCCGCATGCCTGCCGCAGGGAGGCGGCGAGGTCGGTGGTCTTGCCGCCGGGCGACGCGCACAGGTCCAGCACCCGCAGGCCTTCCCGCACGCCCAGGCGTTCCAGCTCGCGCCGGAAGACATGGCCCACGAACATGGCCGACGAGTCCTGCACGTAGTAGCAACCGGCGTGCAGACGGGGGTCGAGGGTGAATTGGGGACGGCTGTCCAGGATGCGTCCGAAGGGGCTCCAGGGTACGGGCGAACCTTCGGGGCCGTCAAGCCCCTTGAAAGGGTTCAGGCGTATGGAGACGGACGCCTCTTCCATCAGCCGAGGTCTGAAGGGAACTGGGGCTGCTTGCCCTGGGAGACCGCCACGAGGCCGTCTACCGCTTTGTCGAGGGCATCCTTGATGCGGCTGCCGAGCATGGCTTTCATCATGAGGTTGAGGTCTGCATCCACCTCCAGCCAGAAGTCGGTGTTGCCGGAACCGGCATGGTCGAAATGGGCGGTGGCGCTGAAGTGGAAGGGGGCGTCGTTGTCCTCCAGCCGGATGAGGCTGTAGGGCCTGCGCTCCGCCACCTTTACGCCGATGGTGAAGCCCTTCACGGTGGCGTGCAGCGTGTCGTAGTCGGCCGTGACGGAGTCTCTGTATTCCGCCGGGAGGGACTGGGTGAACACGCGCAAGTCGGTGAAACTCATATATAACTGCTCGGAAGGGATGGCCACGATTCCGTGCTTGCTCTCATAATGTGCCGCCATATCGGGTAATTTTGTTAAATTTGCAAACTGCTTGCAAAGATACAAAAATTCCCATGCACAAAATATACTTCGAGAAACGCTGCATAATCATCTGCGAACCTTCAGACCAGGCGCTCGCCGACCCCAACTCGATAGAGTTTCACTTTGGGGAACGCGTAGACATGCACACCCTCGTGAGTATGTTCAAAGCCTCGGAATCGCTGAGCCGGGTGTACATTCCAACAGAGAATACTGAACGCATGTACCGCAGGCTGTGCGCCGAGTTCCGCGAGGTGAATGCGGCCGGCGGGCTGGTGAGCAACCGCCGCGGAGACTACCTCCTTATCAGCCGAAGCGGTCTCTGGGACCTGCCCAAGGGACATCAGGAGAGGGGCGAGGATATCAGCGTAACAGCACTTCGCGAGGTGCAGGAGGAAACCGGAGTGGACGAGCTGGAACTGCGCGGCCTTATCTGCGTAACCGACCACTGTTACCTGCGGGACGGCGTATGGCATCTCAAGCATACATGGTGGTACGACATGCTCTACACAAACCCCGTAGACCTTACCCCGCAGAGGGAAGAAGACATAAGCAAAGCGGCCTGGGTGGCCAAATCGAGCCTTCCCCCCTATCTTAAAAATACATACCCTTCCATACTTGAAGTATTCAGGGAAGCGAAGGTGTGAAACTTTTTGTCTTCTTGTTCCGTATATATAAAGTATCTTTACTACGGAACAAGATGAAACTTTCCCAATTCAACTTCGATCTCCCCGAGGAGAAAATCGCCAAGGAACCTACCCGCTGGCGTGATGAGTGCAAGCTTATGGTCCTTCACAAGGACAGCGGCGAAATAGAGCACAGGCAGTTCAAAGACATTCTGGAATACTTCAGCAAAGGCGACCGATTCGTCTTCAACGACACCAAGGTGTTCCCGGCAAAGCTCTTCGGAAAGAAGGAGAAGACGGGTGCGGACATCATGGTGTTCCTGCTCCGCGAGCTCAACAAGGAGCAGCGTCTGTGGGACGTTATCGTAGAACCCGCACGTAAGATACGTATTGGCAACAAGCTCTACTTCGGCGAGGATGAGAGCATGGTGGCGGAAGTGATAGACAATACCACTTCACGCGGCCGTACCCTCCGTTTCCTCTACGACGGTCCGTACGAGGAGTTCAAGGAGTCCCTGTTTGCCCTTGGCCAGACCCCGGTTCCGGAGTGGGTTAAAGAAGAAGTAGGTCCTGAGGATGCTGAGAATTTCCAGACCATCTACGCTTCCAAGGAAGGCGCAGTGTCTGCTCCCGCAGCCGGACTGCACTTCTCCCGTGAGCTGCTCAACCGCATGATTCTCAATGATGTGGAGAAGACCTTCATTACCGTGCACATGGGAATCGGCCACTTCCGCAGCGTAGACGTGGAAGACCTCTCCAAGCACCGCGTAGACAGCGAGCACATGATTATCAGCGACCAGGCCGCTGCCGAAATCAACGGCACCAAGCGCGCCGGTCACAAAATCTGTGCAGTCGGCGTTACCGTCATCAGGGCTCTGGAGACCTATGTCACCACCTCCAAGGAGATCCGTCCCAACGACACCTGGACCAACAAGTTCATCTTCCCTCCGTACGAATTCTCCATCGCGGACGCCTTCGTCTCCAATTTCCACCGTCCCGGCTCCACCATGCTCATGATGGAGGCTGCCTTCGGCGGCTTCGAGAAGGTGATGAACGCCTACGAGGTGGCCCTGGAGAACGACTACCGCTTCGGCCCCTACGGCGACGCGCTGCTGATAATCTAAGGGGCTTCCCGGGCAAGGTCCCGTTTCAGGGTGGGGACCTTACACGCCAAACTGCCCTGGAAGCCACTCTGAACCATATTGCCGGGCAAGGTCCGCCACATAAAACGGGACCTTGCCCGCTTTTGTTGGTTATTTGGGATTAATTCCTTAGTTTTGCCATCACTTAAACTATTTGTACTATGAAAAATATATTTGTTTTACTGCCTGTGTTCACGGCAGATCGAATCTCTCCTAAAAACGCGCTGATATGCAACGAGTAGTCAAAAGAACGCTGCCCGGGGGCAAAACCGCGTACGTATCTCCTTTTCATCTCAGTATGCAAGGCATGGAAAAGCTCATTCTCTGCAGAGATGATCAGGATTATGACGCAATGGTAAAAATACTCTGTGTTTGCGCGAAAAGAAAAAGCGTTATTGTCATTATCTACGCTGTTGTGTCCAATCACTGCCATGTTGCCGTACTGGCAGAGAATCAAGCGGCAGCACATGAGTACGGCCTTGAAATCAAAAGGATGTACTCTATGTGGTTCCAGCGCAAGTATGGTGAATCTAAGGTGTTGGAAAGTGTTGACATCAAAGCAATCCTTCTGGACAACGACTGGTATGTCAGAAACGCCTTGGCTTATATACCAAGGAATGCCCTGGATAACGGATGTAATGTGAATGAGTATAACTGGTCCGGAATTCGCGCAATGTTCAGCACCCACAAAACTCAGGGCACAATCAAAGTTAGTTCCCTAGGGAAAAGGGCAAAGCGGGAATTGCTTCATACAGGTGACAATCTTGATGATGTTCCCTGGCTTCTCGATGCCTCCGGCCACCTGGTCCCGTCCAGCTTCTGCGACGTTGAGTATTTTGAGCAGGTCTTCAACAACGACTTAACATTCTTTCTAAGGATTCTGGGATCCCAGAATTCCGCCGAGATGGATCACAAACTGGTTGAAGCGCCACGCAAGATGCTAAATGACACAGACTTTCTGAAAGACCTCAACGAAATAAGCGACAGATGGTTCAAGTGTGAAGTCTCACAACTCTCGAAAGAGAGGAAGAAACGACTGATCCCATACATCTACAGGACTAAGAAAACCACTGTGTCTCAACTTGCCAGGGCATTTCAACTCGACCGGGAAGAAATCGCCCATACCCTAAAGGTGTCAGGTATCGGAACCAGATAACTTAACTATACTAAACTATGGACTATGAAACTGTTTGCGGCATTACACTGAACCGGATTTTCGGATACGAACCGGCCGCCGCGCTCTCGCTTATCAAGCACTTCGGCTCCCCCGGGGCCGTTTTCTCCCAGGACAGCAAGACGCTGGACAACGCTTTGGGCCCGTACAGCAAGTACAGGGGCCTTCTCACACATGACGAGCTGGAAGCCTCCCGGAAGGAATGGGACTGGCTGAAGGAGCTCGGATGCACTTTCGTTAATTACTGCGAGCCCGGATATCCTCCCCTGCTGGCGGACTGCCCGGACGCCCCCGTGGGCCTTTACATCCGAAGCGGGACGCCGCCGGAGGAGCTCTTCACCGGGGCCGGCAACAGCACCATCGGCAGCGGCACCACCGGCAGCAAGGCCAACGGCAGCACCACCTTCACCCGCGACTCAATCTCCATCGTAGGCACGCGGGACCTGTCGCCATACGGCAAAGAATGGACGGAGAAGATAGTCGGCAGCATCTCCCGCTCGCCGGCCAAACCGATGATAGTCAGCGGCTTCGCCATAGGGGTAGACATCACCGCCCACCTTGCGGCGCTGGCCTTCGGGCTGCCGACGGTGGCCGTCATTCCGGTGGGCATAGACAGCATCTACCCCCTCCGGCATCGCACGGTGGCGGCGAAAATGATGGACACCCCGGGATGCGCCCTCGTAACCGACTTCCCGCCGGAAACGGGGCCCGTCCCCTTCAACTTCCTGCGGCGGAACCGAATAATAGCCGGCATGTCGCGGGCCACCATCCTCACGGAGTCCAAGTCGAAAGGAGGCGGCACCATGACGGCACGCCTCGCCGCCAGCTACGGACGCGAGCTCTTCTGCCTCCCCGGACGAATAGACGACGTGCGCTCGTCGGGATGCAACATCCTCATCAAGGAGCAGCTGGCGGAAGCCATCACCGACCCCGACGGCATAGCGGCACAGCTCGGACTGGGCAGCACAGGCAAGGGCGCACGGGACCTGAAAGAGATGCTGCATGCCTGCTACGGCAGCGCCGGCGAGGAGGTTTGCGGACGCCTCACCGCCATCGCCCTGCACATCAAGGCCAACCGCGGAGCCACTCCGGACGAAATATGCCGGGCCCTCGGACTCCCCTACGGAGACGTGGCCGCCGCCTGCAGCCTCCTGGAGAGCGACGGATTCATCTGCATGGATTTGCTCCAACGCTGCTCCATTGACAACAAAAAAGCGTATCTTTGTACCTGATGGAATTTGTAGACACCCATACGCACCTGTCCGACGAAGCATTCGCCGGAGAAGAGGATGCAGCGGTAGAAAGGGCCGTTGCGGCAGGAGTGACCAGGATGCTGCAGGCAGACACCGGAACCGCCGACAGGGAGGCGTCGTACGCCCTCTGCGGACGGCATCCCGGCATACTCTTCCCCATGCTGGGCCTGTACCCCGGCAACGTGGACGAGAACTGGCGGGAAGAGATAGACGCCCTCCAGCCATGGTTTGACAAGTGCCCCGTCGCCATTGGCGAAATCGGCCTGGAATACCACTACAGCCGCGAAACGGCGGAGCTGCAGAAGCAGGCGTTCAAGGTGCAGCTGGAGCTCGCCAGAGACCACGGGCTGCCCGTCAACATACACCTCCGGGAGGCTACCGACGACTTCTTCGAGATCATGGAAGAATGCCGCGGGATGCGGTTGAGAGGCAACCTCCACGCCTTCAGCGGCAGTGCAGAAATGTTCGAACGCATGCAACGCTACGGCGAGTGGTACGTAGGCATAGGCGGCGTGCTCACCTTCAAGAAGGCCCACATAGCGGAGGACGTGAAACGCATACCGCTGGAGCGCATACTGCTGGAGACGGACTCCCCGTACCTCGCTCCCACGCCCTTCAGAGGCACCCGCAACGAGAGCGCCCACATTCCCGTCATCGCCGCCAAACTGGCCGAACTGAAAGGCGTAAGCCCGGAAGAAGTGGCCTCCGTGACCACCAGAAACGCAGAAACCCTTTTCGCAATATGACCAAAGCAAAAGCGTCCGTGCTCCTCATCTACACCGGGGGCACGATAGGAATGAAAGAAGACCCGTCGGACGGCACCCTGAAGCCCTTCGACTTCGGAAGCCTGATGCAGGAGGTGCCGGAGCTCCGGAAGTTCGCCCTGAAAATCGACGCCTACACCTTCGACCCGCTGATCGACTCCTCCGACATAGAGCCGGGGATGTGGAAGAAGCTGGCGGAGCTGATTCGGAAGAACTACGACGACTACGACGGCTTCGTGGTGCTGCACGGCACCGACACCATGGCCTACAGCGCCGCCGCCCTGAGCTTCATGCTGGACAACCTGGGCAAGCCCGTCATCTTCACCGGCAGCCAGCTCCCCATCGGACAGCCCCGCACCGACGGCAAGGAGAACCTGATTTCGTCGGTCGAGATTGCCGGCTCGCGCGAGCCCGACGGCAGCCCGACGGTGCCGGAAGTGTGCATCTTCTTCAACGATCTGCTGCTCAGGGGAAACCGCAGCACCAAGGTGGACGCCAGCGGCTTCGAGGCCTTCCGCTCCCCCAACTTTCCGCCGCTTGCCGAAGCGGGAATCGACATCCGCTTCAACCGTGACCTCATCCGCAGGCCCTCCGGGGAAGCGTTTTCCGTCAGCACGGAGATGGATACGGCAGTATCTATCCTGAAGGTGCACCCCGGCATCACGGAGCGCGTGGTGGAGGACATCCTGCTGGGCCGCAGGACGCGTGCCGTCATCATCGAGACCTTCGGATGCGGCAACGCCCCTTCGCGCGACTGGTTCCTGGACATAGTGCGCGAGGCGTCCTCCCGCGGCAAGATCCTGCTTAACGTGACCCAGTGCCTGAGAGGCAGCGTGAACATGGACCTCTACGCCACCGGGCGCGCCCTGAAAGACGCCGGAGTGCTTTCCGGAGGCGACATAACAACGGAAAGCGCCCTCGGAAAACTTTTCTTCCTCATGGGCAAGTCCGATGATAATGAATATGTTAAGGCGCATTTGGAGCAGGATTTGAGGGGAGAAATCTCTATATAAGTATTGAATAATGAATTTTTTTTGCTAAATTGCACCGATTTCGTAGGAAATTAATTTTATAAACTAATACATCTATCTACAATTTATGAAAAAGTTTTTCATGTTTCTGGCAGTCGCTGGCGTAATGGCCTTCGCTGCAAACACCGCATCCGCTCAGGACGAGCAGGCAGCTCCCGCAGCTGAGGAAGTTGCTGCACCCGCTGAGATGACAGCAGCCGACCTCCTCGCCGGTACCGGCGAAGAGATTCCTCTCCACCAGGCTCTCAAGACCAAGTTCATCGAGGGTGGTGCAGGCTTCATGTCCCTCATCATCATCTGCTTGATCATCGGTCTCGCTCTTTCTATCGAGCGTATCCTTTATCTCACTTTCTCCAAGACCAACACCAAGAAGCTCCTCGAGAATGTTGAGAAGGCTCTTGCAGAAGGCGGCGTAGAAGCAGCCAAGGACGTTTGCCGCGAAACCCGCGGACCTGTCGCATCCATCTTCTATCAGGGTCTGCTCCGCTACGACCAGGGTATCGATGTAGTCGAGAAGACTGTTGTTTCCTACGGTTCCGTTCAGATGAGCGAAATGGAGAACGGCCTCAGCTGGATTTCCCTGTTCATCGCCATCGCCCCGTCACTCGGATTCCTCGGTACCGTTATCGGTATGATCAACGCTTTCGATGCTATCCAGGCAGCCGGTGATATTTCCCCTAACGTTGTTGCAGGTGGTATGAAGGTGGCCCTTATCACTACCGTGGGCGGTCTCATCGTCGCCATGATCCTCCAGGTGTTCTACAACTACATCCTGGCCAAGATCGACGGTCTCACCATCGACATGGAGGATTCCTCAATCTGCCTGATTGATATCCTTACCAAGAACAACGCCAAGAAATAAACTGTTTCAGATACATCGAATATGAAACTCAATAAAGTATTTAAATGGGGTATGGTAGCGCTGATTATCGTCAGTGTGGCTCTCCTTATCTGGGGTTTCTCCAAGGGATTTGAGGGCAACACCGTCGACATTCTGCTCTATTGGACCTACGCGATGCTCGGTATCGCCCTGTTCAGCTGGGTGGTAGTCGGCCTCGTCGTGGGTGCAAAGAACGACCCCAAGAGCCTTGTCAAGATTGGCATCGTCATCTTGGGTGTTGCAGCGCTCTGCCTTGTCGCCTGGGTTCTGGCGAAGGGCGATCCCGCAGTCGGTTACACGGGCCCTGCCGTTTCCGCAGGCACGTTGAAGCTCACTGACAGCATTCTGAACCTGATATACATCGTCGGCGGCGCAGCTATCCTGGCAATCGTTGTCGGTGAAGTACGTATGGCCATAGCAAGCAAGAAGTAATTATGGGCAAGAAGAAAGTACCAGCAATGAACACCAGCTCGACCGCGGATATCGCGTTCCTGCTGTTGTGCTACTTCCTGATGACTACCACCATGGGAAGCCAGACCGGTCTTAGCCGCCGTCTGCCTCCTATGCCTGACAAGAATCAGAAAGTTGAGGACCAGAAGGTCAATCGCCGTAACATTATACAGGTGAAGATCAATTCTGCCGATAGAATTTTTGCCGGTAGCGAGCCCATCGACGTCAGCCAGCTCAAAGACAAGATCAAAGAATTTCTGACCAACCCTGCAGATGATCCCACCCTTCCCGAGAAGGAGCTCCAGGACATCGAGGGTTTCGGAGAGTGCTATGTCTCCAAAGGCATTATCTCTCTGCAGAATGACCGTGGTACCAGTTACCAGGCGTACATCGCAGTCCAGAACGAACTCGTAAAGGCCGTGAACGAACTCCGTGACGACTTCTCAAAGAAGAACTACAACGGAAAGACGTTCGCAAGGCTTACCGAGGAAGAACAAGCGATTGTCAAGAAGTGCGTGCCTCAGTTCATCTCCGAGGCAGAACCTAAGGATGTAGGCCGTAAAAGATAAAACAGGAGGATAAGTTATGTCTAAATTCGGTGGAAGTAACAATAAGAAAGAGGTGCCGGCAATGACCAGCAGCTCACTCTCCGATATCGTGTTCATGCTCCTGTTCTTCTTCATGGTTACCACGCAGATGCGCGAGACCGAGAATAAGGTTATGGTTAAGATCCCCGAGGCTTCCGAAGTTGTGAAGCTCGAGCGTAAAGACCTCAACTCTTATATTAATATCGGTACTCCTATCAAGTCTCTGCAGGCTATGTACGGAACTGAAGCCCGTATCCAGCTGAACGACTCCTTCAAGACTACCGACGACATCCGCGACTTCGTGGCTGCCGAGCGTGAGTCCCACAGTGAGCAGGACCGTCAGTATATGACTGTCAGCATCAGGGCGGACCAGGACGTAAGAATGGGTATCATTACCGACGTTAAGCAGGAGCTCAGACGTTGCTCCGCGCTTAAGATCATGTACTCAGCCAGAAAGGGCGGCAATTAATAAAAGGCGCCCAAGCAATATTGAGCAGCCCCCTTCCAAGAGGGCTGCTTTTTTTCAAAAGAAAGAATAAATGGAGATACTTCGTACTAAAGTTATCGACCTGCTTAAGAAGGATGCAGGAGAGGAAGTCCTAGCCAAAGGTTGGGTCAGGACAAAGAGAGGCAACAAGGAAATAGCGTTTATCGCACTCAATGACGGTTCAACCATTAAGAACGTGCAGATTGTCGTGGACAAGAATCCCGACACGGAGCCCGTCCTTGCCAGGATAAGCACCGGCACTTGCATCGGTGTACGCGGCAAGCTCGTGGAGTCCGTGGGCAGCGGCCAGGCGGTGGAAATCCGCGCTTCGGAGATTGAGGTCTACGGCGAATGCGACCCCGTCCGCTATCCCCTGCAGAAGAAGGACACTTCTTTCGAGTACCTTCGTACCGTAGCCCACATGCGTCCCAGGACCAATACCTTCGGCGCCGTGCTGAGGCTTCGCAGCCAGATGGCCTACGCCATCCATGAGTATTTCCATTCCAAGGGATTCGTTTACCTCCACACTCCCCTTATCACCGCATCCGATGCGGAGGGCGCCGGAAACATGTTCCAGGTAACCACCCTGGATCTGGAGAACGTGCCCCGCGACAAGAAGGGCCGCATCGACTACGGCAAGGACTTCTTCGGCAAGCGTACCAGCCTGACCGTCAGCGGCCAGCTGGAGGGAGAGCTCGGAGCAACCGCCCTCGGAGAGATTTACACCTTCGGCCCTACTTTCCGCGCCGAGAATTCCAACACCCCGCGTCACCTTGCGGAGTTCTGGATGATTGAGCCGGAGATGGCGTTCTACGACATCAAGGAGAACATGGACCTGGCCGAGGACTTCATCAAGCACCTTGTGCGCTACGCCCTGGAGAACTGCCGGGACGACATTCAGTTCCTCAACGACCGCTACGATCCCGAACTGATCGAACGTCTGGAGGGGGTTATCAATACTGAGTTCGTGCGCCTGGAGTACACCGAGGGCATCAAGATTCTGGAGGCAGCCGCGGCAAACGGAGTCCAGTTCGAGTATCCTGTGTTCTGGGGCGCCGACCTTCAGAGCGAGCATGAGCGCTACCTGGTGGAGAAGCATTTCGGCAAGCCGGTTATCCTGACGGGTTATCCCAAGGATATCAAGGCTTTCTATATGAAGCAGAACCCGGACGGCAAGACCGTGCGCGCTATGGATGTGCTGTTCCCGAAGATTGGCGAGATTATCGGCGGCAGCGAGCGTGAGGCGGATCTCGGCAAGCTGGAGGCCCGTATCGACGAGCTCGGAATGAGCCGCAAGAATCTGGAGTGGTATGTAGATACGCGCCGCTTCGGTTCCTGCCCTCACAGCGGCTTCGGACTCGGCTTCGAGCGTCTGCTGCTGTTCGTCACCGGTATGCAGAACATCCGTGACGTCATACCTTTCCCCCGTACACCGAAAAACGCTGAGTTCTAACGAACTCAACATTACTACGTTCGATCACCCCACCCCTTCCCTCCCCTGACCGTAGGGGAGGGAGACAATAGAGGAAGAATTATGACAGTTATAGGTATAGCCGGAGGATCAGGGTCCGGCAAGACTACAGTAGTGAAGGCCATCACTGAGAAGCTGAAGGGCCAGAAAGTGGTGGTAATCCCCCAGGATTCCTATTACAAGGACTCCAGCGACTTGTCCGACGAGGAGAAGCGCGTCCACAACTTCGACCACCCCGATGCCATCGAGTGGGATCTGTTGTGCCGTCAGCTTCAGGACCTCAAGAACGGCAAAGCCATCCAGCAGCCCATCTATTCCTTCATTTCCTGCACCCGCTCCAAGACCGAGACCAAACTCGTGGAACCGGCGGACGTGATTATTATAGAGGGTATCCTGATCTTCACTTGCAAGAAGCTGAGGGACCAGATGGACATCAAGATTTTCGTGGATGCGGACGATGACGACCGCCTGATGCGAGTGATGGAGCGCGACATCTCCGAGCGCGGCAAAGATGTCCACTGGGTGATAGAGCGTTACAGCCGCACCGTGAAGCCAATGTACCTACAGTTCATTGAGCCCAGCAAGCGTTACGCAGATATTATCATCCCTCAGGGAGGCCACAACAAGGTGGCTATTGATATTATCACGGCCACCGTAGAAAAGAGTTTGGGAAAGGCGTGAAAAAAGAGGACAAAGCAGGTATCTATACCACCGTAATCATTCATCTTGCGGTGCTTATTGTCCTGCTTGCCACCTCATTGGGGTTCTCGCTTCAGAGCGAGAACTCTTTCGTTTTGGATTTCAGCAAGATGGAGGAGCTGGAGCGGCTCCAGGCCGAGGTCGAGAGGCTGAAGCAGGAGGCGGAATTCCAGCAAGCCATCGCCGACAAGCTGGAGGCGGAACTCGGTGCCGCCGGCGGCTATCGAAACGTAGCCGTGGACCGGGCGGCCCTGAAGGACGACCGCGGCACGGATGCGGAGCAGCTCTACAAGGACGCCGAGCGCCTGGCGGCCGAGCTGAAGGGAGGCTTCGAGGTGCCGGACGACGGCTTCAGCGCCAGTCTTCCGTCGAAAGATGACGGCAAAAAGAAAGAAGACAAGCCCTATTCAGGCCCCTCGGTGGTCTCTTACTACCTGGAAGGGCGCAAGGCCAGCAAGCTGAGCATCCCCGCCTACCGGTGCATGGGTGCAGGTGAGGTTACCGTCTTGATTACCGTAGACAACAGCGGTACAGTGATTGCCGCCAAAGTGGATGAGAGCAGTTCTTCCACCGACGGCTGCCTGCGTTCTTTCGCCATACGCGCCGCCCGCCTCAGCCGCTTTTCAGCCGACCCCCACGCCCCTGCACGCCAGACCGGCAACATAGTATATCAATTTATTGCACAATAAAACCTCATTCATTATGAAAAAGATTTTCGTGACCATTTTCGTGCTGACCTGTCTCAGCATCAGTGCTTTCGCACAGACCGAAGAAGCAACTGCCCCAGCCGTAAAGCCCCACAAAGTGTATTGCGAGATTGTTTCCTACGCCAGGAACATCTTCTCCGATAAGACTAACGTAGAACTTGATTTTGGCCAGGCCTCCAAGTGGCTGTCGAACGACCGCAAACTGGTGGACGAAAACGGTAAGATCATAAATTTCAACTCAATCCTTGATGCGGCCAACTACATGGCAGAGAGAGGTTGGATCTTTGAAGAAGCATACGTTGTGCAGAGCAGCATCAAAGGTGACTCCGGCATCCCCAACTACCACTGGATTATGTCCAAGGAAATAACAGACCCGTCCCAGATTACCGAAGGCCTGCAAACCCAAGGCATGCAGAAATAATTCTTACCGTTCTACATCTATGCTGGCTTTGAATATCTTGCCAGTGAAATAGAAGGGCGATTCATAGTCGCCGGACACGCTGACGCCCCAGGAGCGTCCTACCTGGATGGCGTTGGACTTGCCGGTGATGTTAAGCCTGCCCCCGAATTCCACGTTGCCAACTGGAACATCATCTATAAGCAGCGTGAGAGCGGTGTTGTTTGGTTTCTGTTCGGCGACTGCCTTTACCACGCACGAACCTTCGGGCAACGGTTTGTCGGAAACCAGCCTGGATCCGCCTGCGGTTACGAAAACCGGCCTGCCGTCAAGCACGAAAAGGGCCCAGGCTTTCTGGTGGATCAGCATTCCGCTGTCGGACGGGCCACCTTCATCGATATATACGGAGATGGTAAACGGTTTGCCCAGCGTGCCGTCGAAGTAAGGATACTCGCCCCAATTGCGCGAGCCTGTAAAAATATCGTAGTGCGTACGCGTGACAGCGGGATAATTGGGATCGGAGGCCTTGCCGGTTTTGAGGGGATATACGTTGTACTTGCGGGCCTCCTTGTCGAACTCCTCGAGCAGTTCCTTAACCTTTTCGGGATAACGGGCAGCCAGGTCGTGGGCCTCGTTGAAGTCTTCTCTCAGGTTGTAAAGGTGCACTTCAGTATCGGGGTAGGCCTTTCGCATGCCGTTCCCTTTACCGTTGGGGAACTGCACCTTCCATCCGTCCTTGTAGAGGGCGTAAGAAGAGTTTAACTCGTAGTACTGCAGAGTCTTACGATCCCTTACGTCGTTGTCGGGAGACTTCACGGCGTAGGCAAAACTGGTGCCTTCTATGTCGGTTTGGGGATATCCGTTTATGGTCTCGGGCACCTTGCTGCCAGTCAACTCCACGGTGGTGGGGAGTATGTCGGTAACATGGGTGTACTGAGTGCGTATGCCGCCCTTCTGCAGGTTCCCGGCAGGGTAGAATACGATAAGACCGTCATGCGTGCCGCCTTCGTAATCGGCCCATTTCTTATAGTAACGGAAGGGGGTGTTGCAGGCCTGCGCCCATCCGGTAGGATAGAATGGCCAGGTGCGCTCGTCGCCGTAGTGGTCGAGCTGCTTCAGCTCAGCCTCAATGTATTCCTTTTCTTTCTTGGGCGTGAGTTCGCGTCCGCCGGTGCGGCTGCCTTCTCCGGATGCTCCGTTGTCGCCAAGAGCTATGATTATCAGGGTGTTGTCCAGTTCTCCTATACGACGGAGGAAATTCACTATACGTCCGATCTGGTAGTCAGTCTCGGACATAAAGCCCGCGAAGCACTCCATCTGGCGGGAATAGAGAAGCTTCTCGCGTTCAGGAAGGGAATCCCAGTCTTCAACATCCTGGTTGGTAATAGCCAGCTCCGTGCCCTGCGGTACGATTCCCATGCGCAGCTGGTTCTCCAGCGTGCGGCGGGAGTAGTCAGCCCAGCCTGAATCGAAGCGACCACGGTATTTCTCCACCCACTCCCTGGAAACATGGTAGGGCGTGTGCGCCGTACCAGGTGCGAAGTACAGGAAGAACGGCTTGGTGTCCGAGCCGGTGCGGAGGTCAGCTATGTAGTTGATGGCCTCGTCGGCAAGGCGGACGACGGCTGGACGGCCCTGGGAATCATCGGGCTCGCGATGGGTGTCACGGTAGATGAGCGGGTGCCACTGGTCGCAGGAACCGCAGGCGGGATTGAAGCCGTAGTAATGGTCGAAGCCGCGTCCCGTCGGCCAGCGGTTGAAGGGGCCGGCGTTGGTGCCGTCCACCACCGGAATAACGTTGTACTTGCCCACGCAGAAGGTTGCATAGCCGTTTTCCCGCAGAATCTCCGCCATGGTACCGTTTTCCATGGGGAGATAAGTGTCGTAACCGGGGGCGCCGAACTTGTCGTCGTTGAAGCGGCCCATGTGGGAGGAGTGGTGGTTGCGTCCGGTCAGCAGGGCCGCACGGGTGGCAGCGCTTATGGAGGCGGTGTGAAAGTTATTGAACCTGAGTCCGTTCTCTGCCAGGTAATCCATTGCGGGCGTTTCCACGAGTCCGCCGAAAGACGAACTAACTCCGAATCCGGTGTCGTCCAGAAGTATCCAAACCACATTCGGTGCGCCAAGACGGGCAACCGGGTTGTGGGCCGGATAGTCGGTCTTGGTGTCTTTTACCGTCTTGCCAATCTTTCCGTTGAACGGAGCGTTGGGACTGTACTGCGCCTGAACGGGTACAGATGCGAGCAAGGCGGCTCCTCCGGCCGCCAGGCTGCCTATGATTTTAGTCTTGCTGGTCATAACAACTGCAAGATAATGATAATTTAAGGGAATGCGAAATAAGTTAGAAAAATACTATATTTGTACTCTATGCGAAAGTTATTGTCGTTAGTTTCAGTAGTGGTTGCTGCGCTTTGCCTGCTTTCTTGTGCAAACAATAAAGTGCAGGGCCTCAAGGAACCCCCGGAGCTGCTCAAGGCGGTGCCGGCGGACGCCCTTACGGTTGGCGTTTTCGGACGTTGCGACCATGGTCTGGAGCAGATGCTGGATTCATCCAGCGTGCTCCGCAGCCTGAATTACGACAAGCTCTCACGCCACAAGGCGGTTATCGCCTTGTGCGACGTGGGCAGCATAACACCCCTGCTGATTATAGAGACGGGCAAGGCGGAACCCGGAGAGGGCCTGCGTGCCGCTACGGACACCCTGCCGCAGACAGCCGCCCTCGCCGCCATGGCCGACTCAATGAAGATAGCCAGCGCCCAGCTCGCCCTCAGCAAGCATAACGTCCTGCTGCTCAGCCCCTCAACCACCATCATCACAGTGGTCAGAAGACATCTCAGCACGGAGACCTCCATACTTGACGCCCCCAACTTCGACGGCGTCCTGGAGGCGATGGGCGGCGCGGACGCTATAGCCTGGCGCAACAGCGGCGCCGGCAAACTCTTCCCCCTGTCGCTCTGCAGCATCAGCAAGAAGCAGCTCAGCTCCTTCCTGCGGGGCGCCACGGAGTGGACGGTAGGCACCGGAGACCGCCTGCATACGGTCCAGACGCCTGCCGAGAGGTACTACTGCAACTTCCTCAATGCGGTAACGGAAGGCGAATCCAAACTGGCGGGCGCCTTCCCGGAAGAGGCGGAGCTCGTAATCGACCTGCCCGTCGCCGACCTCAAACTCTGGCGCCAGTCTTACGAGACACTGATGGACGCCAGGGTGGAACTGGAGTCATACACAAAACGCCTGCAGGAGCTGAAGAAGGCCTCAGGCAAGAACCCGCTGGACTGGGAAAAAGAACTTGGAATCAAGGAAGTGGTCTATGTGGCCACTGATAACTATAGCCTGAACATGGTGCGCTGCGCCAAAAGCGGCAAGCGCGAAGGCGTGCAGCCCAACCATGCAGGCGGATTCGTCAGGGCTCTTTACGGCGAGCCCTTCAACCCTGCGGACAGCTGCTGCATACGCCAAGGCAAATGGCTCATCAGCGGCCCGCGTGCCGTACTGGACACCCTGAAGCTGGGAAACAGGCGGAGCTGGCCCTCAAAGGCCGCCGCCATAGTTGAAGCCGACGGGCGCAGATTAACATGGACAAAAGAAAACAACATTATATGGGAGGATTCCAATCGGTAAACAAGATGCTCGAGAAGAGCTTCCGCGAGAACTGGGACCGTTCGGCGCTGTCTAACTACCAGGGTGTTACCCTGAAGTATTGTGACGTTGCCAAACGCATCGAATACCTGCACATCTGCTTCGAGTCCTGCGGACTGCAGAAAGGCGACAAGGTCGCCCTCTGCTCCAAGAACCAGGCGAACTGGGGCGTGTGCTTCCTTGCGGCAATGACTTACGGCGCCGTTCCCGTGCCCATCCTGCACGAGTTCAAGCCGGAAAACATACATTATCTGGTAAACCATTCGGAGGCGAAGGTATTCTTCGTGGACGAAGCCAACTGGGAAGGTCTTTCAGAGGCCGAGATGCCCGGCGTGCAGGTCTTCGTGCGAATGTCTACGCTTAATTACATCCTTGCGCGCGACGAGGCCATGGTGGAGGCCCGCGAAAAGCTGGCGGAGACCTTCCGCCAGAAGTACCCCGACGGCTTCGGCAAGGACGACATCAACTACTACGAGGACTCTCCGGAAGAGCTGGCCCTCATCAACTATACCTCCGGCACATCCGGCTTCTCCAAGGGCGTCATGCTGCCTTACCGCTCGCTGTGGTGCAACATCCGCTTCGCCGGCGAGACCGCGGAGCCCCAGATGACCTGCGAGTCCAACATGGTGGCTATGCTGCCTTCCGCCCACATGTACGGCATGATGTTCGAGTTCCTCTTCGAGATGACCATAGGAGCCCACGTACACTTCCTTACCCGTGTACCCAGTCCCAAGATCATCATGAAGGCTTTCTCCGAGATTCATCCGGACGTGATCATTGCGGTGCCCCTTATCATAGAGAAGGTGTACAAGTCTCAGATCAAGCCCATCGCAGACCATAACAAGACCTGGCTCCGCATTCCCATTGTGGACCAGATAGTCTACGGCAAGATTCGCGAGGGCCTCATCAACGCCTTCGGAGGCAACTTCGAGGAGATCATCCTCGGCGGCGCCGCCTTTAACCCGGAGGTGGAGCAGTTCCTCCGTAAGGTCAAGTTCCCGTTTACCGTAGGTTACGGTATGACCGAGTGCGGCCCTATCATCACCTACGCACACTGGAACCGTACCAAGAAGGGCTCCTGCGGCTACGCCATTCCCGGTTGCAGCATACGCATAGATTCCCCCAACCCGTACAAGATCCCGGGCGAGGTGCAGGTCAAGGGCGACAACGTCTTCCTGGGCTACTACAAGAACCGCCAGGCCACCAAGGCGTCCTTTACCAACGACGACTGGTTCAAGACCGGCGACATGGGCATAATAGACGACGACGGCTACCTCTACCTGCGCGGCCGCTCCAAGTGCATGATACTCGGCCCTTCCGGCCAGAACATCTATCCCGAGGAGCTGGAAGCGGTAATCAACAACGTTTCCTACGTAACCGAGTCCCTGGTAATAGAAGACAACGGCGGTCTTACCGCACTCATATATCCGGACTTCCGCCAGGCTCAGACCGACGGTCTGGAGATTGAAGAGATGGAGAAACGCATCACCGACTGCCTGCCGGAGGTCAACAAGGTACTCCCAGGTTACGCCCAGATCCGCAAGATTGAATTCCTGTCGGAAGACTTCGAGCGCACCCCCAAGCGCAGCATCAAACGTTACCTCTACCAGCGATGAGCAAATTCGACAGCAGATACATAGAGATGGCCGAAATATGGGCCAAGAACTCCTATTGCAAGCGCCGCCAGGTTGGCGCACTGCTTGTAAAGGACAACATGATAATCTCCGACGGCTACAACGGAACCCCCTCCGGATTCGAGAACGTCTGCGAGGAGAACGGGGTCACCAAGCCCTACGTGCTGCACGCCGAGGCAAACGCCATCTCCAAGGTGGCCAAATCCGGCAACAGCAGCCAGGGAGCTACCCTTTACGTGACCGCCTCCCCATGCATCGAGTGCGCCAAACTCATTATCCAGAGCGGCATAAAGCGAGTTGTCTATAAAGACGAATACCGCCTCACGGACGGCGTAGACCTGCTTGTCCGCGCCGGGATAGAGGTGCAAAAGCTGGACTGAGATGAGAGGGAACCAGATTTGGATAGGCCTCCTCGGCATAGTTGTCGGTGTGCTTCTGGCCATGACCGTGCAGCGTGCGAACGAAAACCGCCGTATGCTGCGCACCAGCTATCAGGACTGGCGCAAGCTAAACCTTATCCTTCAGACCATAGACGACAATTACGTGGACTCCGTCGACCGCAAGAAGGTTACGGATGCCGCCGTGTCCGCCGCCCTGGCGGCCCTGGACCCGCATTCCATGTACATGCCGCCGCAGAAGCTGGAGGAGACCGAGGAAGACCTGGCCGGCAACTTCTCCGGCATAGGCATACAGTTCAACGTACCCAACGACACCGCCGTAGTCATCGAAGTGATCCCCGGCGGGCCCGCGGAGAAGATAGGCATGCTGGCGGGAGACCGTCTGCTGAAGGTGGACACCACCAATATCGCAGGCGTCAAGTTCCCGCAGGACAGCATGGTACGCCGCATGAAGGGGCCCTCGGGCACCAAGGTGACGGTGACGGTGAAACGCGGCAGCGAGGTGATTCCGTTCGAGATCACCCGCGACAAGATACCTACGCACTCCGTAGATGCGGCATTCATGGTCAACGACAGCACGGGCTTCCTGAGGCTCAGCAAGTTCTCCCGCACCACCTTCCAGGAGTTCGCCACGGCGGCGACGGACCTGAAAGCGCAGGGCATGAAGCACCTCATCGTAGACCTCCGCGAC
This sequence comes from Bacteroidales bacterium, assembly GCA_017554335.1. Classification (GTDB taxonomy): domain Bacteria; phylum Bacteroidota; class Bacteroidia; order Bacteroidales; family UBA932; genus Cryptobacteroides. The sequence continues at coordinate 57,629 of JAFZIO010000036.1, forward strand.
AATAGCGGCGGCTACTTCGACCAGGCGCTGCTGCTCTCCAACCTCTTCCTGGAGAGGGGGAAGGAAATTGTGTACCTGGAGGGCCTGCACCGTCAGCGTCAGGTTTACAAGGCCGACGGAAGCGGGTCGCTGCAGGATACGGGACTGAGCCTGCTGGTGTCTGACGGCAGTGCTTCCTCGAGCGAGATTTTCGCCGGGGCGATGCAGGACAACCACCGCGCCACCCTGGTAGGACGCCGCACTTACGGCAAGGGCCTGGTGCAGGAGCCCGTGAATTTCACCGACGGTTCAGGCATCCGTATTACCGTGGCGCGCTACTATACTCCGTCCGGCCGATGCATCCAGAAGCCTATTTCCGACGATTATATGTACGATATCTACAAGCGCTACGAGAACGGCGAGATGGTGAATGCAGACAGCATGCATGTGGCCAACGGCGGCATTCTGCCCGACATTTTCGTGCCCATGGATACCACCAAGGTAGAATCGTTCTACATCAACTGCAACAAGAAGGCTACCTCCATGCGCTTCGCGTCGGCATGGTTCGACGACCATAAAAAGGAGCTGCAGGCGATAGACAATTACGACGATCTGCTGCGCTACCTGGACGGTGCAGGGCTGGAGAAGCACTTCCTGGAATTCGCCCGCACACGTGACGGACTGGTACCCAAGGGGAACGAGTGGCAAGTTGAGCGGAGCTACATGATGACTCAGGTCCGCGCCCTAGTCGGCCGCTACTCCAAGCTCGGAGACAACGCCTTCTACCACCTGTACCTAAGTACCGACGAAGTCTACAAAGCCGCAATTGAGGCTCTGTAAACACGAAAAAGCCAGCTGGAATTCAGCTGGCTTTTTCGTAGCCCCACGAGGAATCGAACCTCGATTTAAAGTTTAGGAAACTTCCGTTCTATCCGTTGAACTATGAGGCCATCAAGCCGCGCGGGGCGGCGCGTAGGCGGATTACTCAGCGTTCTTTACGATGATCTGACGGCCTCTGTAGTAGCCACACTCAGGGCATACGCGGTGATACATCACCGTTGCGCCGCAGTTGGGGCAGGTTGCCAGGGTAGGTACCGGAGCGAAGTCGTGGGTACGCCTCTTGTCTCTTCTCTGCTTTGAGAGTTTGTGTTTCGGATGTGCCATTGTTCTATAATTTAAATATTACTATTTGCTCAAAAACTTTATAGTCTCAGGATTGCATTCGCCGTCCGGGTGAACACGCTGCAGGGGCAGCGCCGTGCACACGTAGTCGTACACATCCTGGCTGAGGTCCAGGTCGTCGGATTCCGGTGTGTAGACATCCTCGAAACCGGTTTCCACCGGTATCTCGAGATTGTCCAGGCAGCGGTCGCAAGGCACTGTTACAGAGCCTTCTATGCTGCATTCCACATCTACCGTGATGCCGTGGTTGACGACTACAGCCGTCACTTCCACGTCCGCATCAAGTATCTCGGAGTTGCCGAATCCTTCAAAGAACTCCCTGCCGGCCTTCCAGCTGAACTCCGTCCTTCCGGAGGCCAAACCATTCAGTTTAACTATAAAGGGTTGCAAAGGTAATAAAATTCTAAAGAAAAATCAATCTTCGTTGTCACTATTTCGCTTGCGGGCAAGCGGATCGAGCAAAATCTTGCGGATACGCATATGATGAGGCGTAACTTCTACGAATTCATCATCCTGGATATACTCCAGAGCCTCCTCGAGCGAGAACTTTATAGCCGGAGGAAGAATTATCTTCTCATCCGAGCCGGAAGCACGCACGTTGGTGAGTTTCTTGGTCTTGCAGATGTTGATATTGAGGTCCCTCTCGCGGGTGTGCTCGCCCACCACCTGGCCGCAGTAAATCTCCTCGCCAGGATCCACGAAGAAACGTCCGCGATCCAGCAGCTTGTTGATGGAGTAAGCAATCGCTTCACCGGTCTCCAGCGACACCAGGGAACCGTTGTTGCGGCGCTCAATCTCTCCCTTGTACGGCTGATACTCCTTGAAGCGGTGCGCAATCACGGCCTCTCCCTGGCTTGCAGTCAGCAAGTTGGAACGCAGTCCCATCAAACCGCGGGTAGGAATCTCGAACTCCAGAAGCGTGCGGTCTCCACGGGGCTCCATACGCACCAGCGCGCCTTTACGGCGGGTGGATATCTCGATGGCAGCGCCCACGAACTCCTCCGGCACTTCTATGCTGAGGTCCTCTATAGGCTCGCAGCGCTGACCGCCTATGGTCTTGTCCAGCACCTTGGGCTGGCCCACCTGGAGCTCGAAACCCTCGCGGCGCATGGTCTCTATGAGCACGCTCAAATGCAACACGCCACGTCCGTACACCACGAAGGTATCGGCGCTCAGGCCGGGCTTCACGCGCAGGGCGAGGTTCTTCTCCAGCTCCTTGTCCAGCCTCTCCTTGATGTGGCGGGAGGTAACGTACTTGCCATCCTTGCCGAAGAAGGGGGAATTGTTGATGGAGAAGAGCATGCTCATGGTAGGCTCGTCTATGGCGATGGGCGGCAGAGCCTCGGGATTATCGTAGTCGGCAATAGTGTCGCCTATCTCGAAGCCGTCTATGCCCACCACGGCGCAGATGTCGCCGCAGCTGACGGAGTCCACGTTCGCCTTGCCGAGCCCCTCGAACACCATGAGCTGCTTGATCTTCTGCTTCTGCACCACGTCGTAACGCTTGCAGAGGCTGATCTGGGCGCCGCTGACGAGCGTACCGCGGGTCACACGTCCCACCGCAATACGGCCCACGTAGGGCGAATACTCAAGCGACGAAATGAGCATCTGGGGCGTACCCTCCACCACCGGCGGAGCGGGTATCACCTCCAGGATCGTATCCAGGAGCGGGGTGATGTTGTCGGTGGGCTTGCGCCAGTCGAGCGACATCCAGCCCTGCTTGGCGGAACCGTACACAGTTGTGAAGTCGAGCTGGTCCTCAGTGGCGTTCAGGTTGAACATGAGGTCGAAAACCTCCTCCTGAACCTCATCCGGGCGGCAATTGGGCTTGTCTACCTTGTTGATGACGACTATGGGCTTCTTGCCCATTGCGATGGCCTTCTGCAGCACGAAACGGGTCTGGGGCATGCAGCCCTCGAAAGCGTCTACGAGCAGCAGCACACCGTCCGCCATGTTGAGCACGCGCTCAACCTCTCCGCCGAAGTCGCTATGGCCGGGGGTGTCGATAATATTGATCTTGACGCCCTTATATATGACGGACACGTTCTTGGCGAGGATGGTTATTCCCCTCTCGCGCTCAAGGTCGTTGTTGTCCAGGATGAGCTGGCCGAGGTTCTCGGGCTGACGCACGAGATTGGCCTGGTAAATCATCCTGTCCACCAGCGTAGTCTTGCCGTGGTCAACGTGGGCGATGATAGCTATATTTCTGATTTCCTGCATATTTTCCTCAAAAAAAGGTTGGTCCGCAGGCCAACCTTTTTATAGACTAGACTGTAAGTGCCTTATTTTGCGAGGAGCACGGTCACACGGTTCTTCTCAGGAACCTTGGAAACCTGCTCGGTGTCGCCGTACCAGAACACGGTCACGCGGCTGGGATCGATGCCTGCTTCGGCCATCCACTCCTTCACACCCTTGGAACGGTTCTCGGAGAGTACCCAGTTGCCGTCGGGAGTACCGGTCTCCTTGTCTGCGAAGCCGCAGAGAACAGCCTTGAGCTCAGGATCAGCCTGCATCCTCTTGATGAGCTTCTTGATCTTGTAGTGCTCGGACTGGCGGATATCGTACTTGCCGATTACATAGTAAACGTCGTTGATGCTCTTCTTGGCTGCGATCTTTGCATCCTCGAGGGCCTGCTGGCGAGCTGCCTCCCATGCTGCCTTCTCGGCGGCGGCCTTCTCTTCAGCTGCCTTCTTGTCGGCTGCGATCTTGTCGGCGAGGTTCTTCTTGGCGGCTGCAACAGCGTCGTTCAGAGCCTTGGTGCCGGCCTTGATAGCGTCGATGTCCTTGTCGGCGATAGCCTTCTCAAGAGCCTTGATAGCGTCGTTGATAGCGGCAACATCCTCAGGAATGAAGTCATTCTCGGCGAGGGCTTTCTTTGCATTAGCAATAGCCTCCTTTGCAGCTGCGATAGCGTCTGCAAGCTCCTTGTCAGCGCGAGCCTGTGCGGCGGCGGCCTGTGCGGCAGCGGCGGCAGCGGCGGCAGCAGCGGCCTCAGCAGCCTTCTTCTTGCCGGCGGCCTTGCCGAAGTTGAGCTTCAGGCCTGCGAGCACCTGGTGCTGGTGATCGAGATAAGAACCCTTCTTGGAGTTGAAAGCGTCAGCCTCAGCGTTGTAGACATACTCGAGCTCAAGAGCGAGGAGGTCGGTAAGGTTGATGTCAACACCTGCACCTGCACGGGCGGCGGTGCTGAACTTGAAGCCGCTCCAAGGGATGTCGGTAGCCAGAAGCTTGGCAGTAGGAACACCGTTGTTGAAGTATCCTACACCACCAACGCCGATGAAGCCGTAGGGATTGAGGACACGCTCCTTGAAACCGAAGAGGTTGCAAATATCGAAAGTAGCATCGAGAGCTGCCTGTGCATAGTTGAATCCGTAGTAGTCGGTACCGCTGGGGAAACCGCCCTTACCCTGCCAGCCGGAGAGGTCCAGACGAAGTCCGAAAACGGGGCTGATCTGATATCCGAGATCCAGAGCTGCGGAAGGGGAAATGAACTTGGCGTCGAACAGACCGGCGGTATCACCGACAGTGTAAGAAGCACCACCCTTAACACCCAGATAGAAGCCGGGATAGAAAATGTCCTGTGCAAATGCGCTGGTAGCGAGCACGAACACGGAAGAAAGAACTAATGCTAATTTTTTCATACGTATTAAATTAATATTTTATCCTGTTCAAAATAGTATGCAATTATACACATTTTTCGTCAATTATCCAAAGTTATTACTCCTTTACGCAGCGAACGGCAACTCCTTCGCCTCTTCCGAACGAGCCGGACAGCTGGGCGTTACCGGAACTGTACTGATACAGGATATAAGATTTTTTGTTATCTGGTGTTGCAGACCAGTATGCACCATACATTTTGTAGTTGGTGATTGAGCCGGTTTGGCGGAACTTGATTCCGGTAGCAGGATACCAGATGCTGGAAGCGCTTCCGAAAACGCCGCCATAATTACATCCACAGTTCGCCTCGTCCCATGTAATAGAGTAAGTCACATCTGCATCCTCGGGCTTGCGCTTGGCAGCCTTCATCCAAAGACCTGTAGGGCCTCCGTCAGGAACTCTCCATCCGGCAGGGCAGGGATCGTACATGGTCTTGGTCGAAGCCCACAGTGTATTGTTGGAGACATACATCCAGTCAAAACTGGACAGCGACGTGGTGATAAAGGCGGTAGGATGCTTTACGGTATATTCGACCGTTCCTGTAGAGGGATCGGACTCCACAGGGTCTTCCAGGCTGTCAGACAATCTTGCGACCGTTCCGCCATCAATAGTAGACGGGCCGGGGAAAGGATCCTTGCGGCCCCATTGATACAGGAGACCCAAGGCTCCGACGGTTCCCGGAGTAGCGCTCGTAGCACCGAGGTTGCGGTCCATAACCACTGATTGGCCATTATAGGTATGGGAAGACTCGAGAGGATTAAAGCCCTTGCAGGCCCAGATATGCCAGCTCCAGAGAATCTCGTCAGTGTCGATGTCAAAGACACCGGCAGAGCCGCCCAGGCCGTCTTTGAACACGCCGATGACGGCATTTCCATCATGGAAATTGGCAGGAACGTCAAAGCTCACATATCCGTCTTCGTAAGCGATAGATTCGTAATCTACAACCGGAGTCCTGGAGTTGTAGGAAGAGGTTCCGAAAGTTTCCCAGAGGAGCACCGCTCCGTCGGGGGTAGCAACGGTCTGCCCGGAATTACCCTTGAAGACCTGGAACCTGAACGTACCGGCATGGGAAACAATGTAGCAGTTGGCAGTTCCGGCATCACTCAGAACCTCATCCTTCTCCTTGGATACGGTGACCGTACAGGTTGCGTAAACAGAAGGAGATTCAACGGAAGCGACCTTGATAGTGGCAGAGCCGACAGACACTGCGGAAACGAGTCCGTCCTGGGTGACAGTTGCAACAGACTCATCATCGCTGGACCACACGACTGCAAGATTATCCGCATCGGCAGGGCCCACTGTGACGCTCAACTTGGCCGTCTTGAAGCGGTCGAGTTCGAGCGTATTCGTATTCAAAGTTACTGAAGTCACATGAATGGCAGGCTTCACGTAATCGGTAACACACCTGATGCTGCAACCGTTGGCTCTGGGAGCCGAAGTACCCTTGACAGTCACCTGACTGGTACGCAGCACGGCGAAGTTGATGCCGTTACGGTTTGACGTACCTGCAGACCACCACTGGCCATTGAGATATGCATTCTGAGGATACAGGGCATACTGTATATTACCCGTCCTGTTACCTCCGGCAGGATACCAGATGGACGATGCAGAGCCAAGCTCGCCTCTGAAATTCATTCCTCCCAGGTCACTGTCAAATTCCTTATAGTAACTGGTTGAGCGGCCCAGAGCGGTTGCCCAGAAATCATCGGAAGGCATACGCCAGCCGGGAGGGCAGGGATCGAATTCCGTCTTGCTGGTTCCGGACCAGAGGCCATCGTCCTGGGTGTACATCCAGTCACCGGGATTAACGGCGGTAAAAGCGATATAAGTAGTCGGGTGGGCGATGGTATACTCTACGTTTCCTACCTCCTCGGAGCATACTACTGCTGTTTCATAAGTTTTTCCGACAGGAGTGGTAACCCCTCCGGCGAACGGGTCCTTACGCCCCCACTGGTAGCAGAGGCCCCATGCCTTGCGGTCTCCCGGAGTAGCCGACTGGGCACCGAGGTTGCGGTCCATCATGGATCCTGCGCCCCTGTAATACTCCTGCATGGCACCGGTAATGGTATAATCCGGCCATACCCAGAGATGCCAGCTCCAGAGTATCTGTCCCAACGGATCAACGGAAGTATCATCACTGCGCACAGCAACTATGGCGCTACCGGCAGAATTGGCGGTGAAATAGATATAGCCGGCCTCGTACCAGACATCGCTCACAACTGCGCCTATTGAACATGCAGCACCGTCGTTGGTGGATTCCCAGAGCACATCCGCACTTACGGGAGTGCCGTCAAGTGCCTTGTCGGAGTTACCCTTTACAGTTGCCTTGAACTTGTAATCCTTGAGGGCAGGGACAATATAGCAGTTGGCGGTTTCGAAGGTTCCGAGAAGGTTACAGATATCCTCAGGCTCAGACATGCGGCCCTGGACATCCAAAGGACCAAGGTTCAGGATTTTGCTCCTTTTAACCACTGCTTCATTGTCTGAAGATGCAATACCGAGTCTTACCCCGTTCTCATCATAGCACTTGATGGTGAAGCCCTTTGCGAGAGTGGTGGGGAGCAGGGAAATATAGCATACTCCGTCATCCGGCACACTTACCTTGATGGAAGTGCTTCCCGTCTTTCCAAGAGTACCGACAGGCAATCCCTCGGCATCTAAGCTGACAGTGACGGTACCCCCTCCGGTAAGCGTCTCGTTATTATTGGATGAGAAAACGGCATACTTGACGTCTTTCCTGCTCAAGGTGAACTTAACCATACCGGTAAGGTTCTTGAACAGGACTGATCCGCTTGCCAGGTCGGTAGTATGTGCAACCGACACATGTGCTGTGGGGAACGTGCCTTCCTGTACGGGAGGTACGACACCGGAAAGGCAAAACGAGTTCGCCGTAATATCCGACACATTCGTAGCTCCGTAGATAGCCGTGAAGCTGGTTTCGTTTTCGACGAGCGTTGCATTGATTGACGTGGAGGCTCCGTCTTCGGCTACCGTATGAGTACCGACAACTCCATCACTCCCGAAATAGCGGATTACATCGCCCTGCTTCCAGATGGTTTTTCCAGATGCGTCAAAATCCGTTCTGGTAACAGGTTCGTCCAGGATTGCAGTAAAGGTCTTCTGGATGCGGCGCCCGGAGAATTCCGAAACGTCTTTGGCGCATCCGGCAACAAGCAGCAGAGAAGCTGCAACGATTGACAGTTTTTTTAGATTTTTCATATCACACATAGTTTAAGATGGTTACCAAGTGAAATTCTCAGTTCCGTAATCTTCATTGGAACCGTCTCCGCTGTAGCAGAGAAGGTCGTCCTGAAGCAAGGTGCAATCCTCCGCTTTGGGAGCACAATAAGTGAGAGTGTTTTTCATTTTTTAAAATATTATTGTTCCACATAGCCCATCACCTCAATTTCGGTAAAGGGTTTGAGTGGAGTATCGGTTACAAGCGAAATAGTGAACTTGTTGCCACCGGGCACAAGCGCCGAAGGCTCAATGTTCACATCGATATCTGCCCTCGTTCCGGCAGCTATTTCAGCAGGGGCAACGATGGTCACGCCATCTATGGACGCCCTTATGTCCAAAATCCTGAAGGGTTTTCCTTTCACATTCTGAAGCGAGACGACCAGATGTGCCGGATTGCCTTTACGGATAACGCCAAAGTGATGGACATCTCCAATCACTTTAAAATAGGCAGAAGAATTAATCTCTGCAGAAGACAGTGAACTCCAGTCCGGGAGGACCAGGGCACTGTAGGTAACGGAAGAATCCCGCACGCCGTCCACCACAGGGGTGAAACTGTAATTCCTGTGCCCCCATGAAAGGGAATCAGGACGGAGCGTGCACATGAGCTCACGCCGTGCACCGGGAGCTATCTTCACATGTGACGGTGTAATCTCAAAACCTTCGGAAAAGTCTTCCAGGCTCACGTCTATACCCGTGGAAGAAAAATTGGCAAGCCAGAGATTCTGATAGACCGGCACGCCGGGATGTACTGTTGCAAAATCACCGGGATCATACTGAAGTCCCAAAGCGCCGCGGCGACCAGGGAAATCTTTCCTGAGTGATTCAGCAGTCTCCACAAAATAGCCGGAGATACGAAGTTGATGAGGTTTGGACTCGTCTGCAAAAAAGACCGAGATTACTTTGTCAAAAGAATCCGCAGTGCTCTCCCTGAAGTACACGACTGAAATCTTTCCTTCCGAGCCGGGAGACACGGGTTCCCTGGTCCAGTCCAAAGAGACACAACTGCAACTTGCAACAGCATACGAAATCGTAACCGTCTCGTTGGAATCATTCATAAAAGTGAACTCATGCCTGAGCTCATATGATTCTCTTGGTACGGCACCGAAATCGTATGCCACGTCACTCCACAGGACACCGGAGACCTGCGGAATCAATGCAAGAAGTAGTAAAGAACCTATCAATTAAAACTCTTTCTGTTTAGTCTGACGGGGTCGGGAGCAGGAGACATAGGATGAGTCTGCTCTTCAGGAGAAACATCCTTGCTTGACTGGTATCCGTCTTTAAGGGTAAGATACCAGTTCCCCTCCACTTTGACCGGGTTGAAGACAAGTTTCATACCAGGAGCGGTACCTACTTTACCGGAAGTAGTATAACGGTACACGAGGTCGTTATTTGCTTCAGTGGAAAAGCTGTACCTTAAGCAGGCAAAATCTGCAACCGGACGCGCCAAGAAGCGGGCTTTCATCTCGGAAACGGACTCATCGCTGATACGGTAGAGAACATTGTTTTCAATCATTGTCAGCGATGTGAGAACGGAATCGAGGTCGCCTCCAGCCATAAGATTCCGCATGAACTCATCTCCAAGTGCCAGAACCTTGAGCGAATCGGCATTGGTAAGGGAAGCCAGGAATTCATTCTCGGCATCCTGATAGGTACGCACTTTAGGAGAGTTGTTGCAAGAGCATATGGCCATTGCAGACAATACCGCAAAGAAGAATGATAATCTTTTCATTTTAAAGTAAAAATGGCGCGCCTCACAGAGACGCGCCATATTTTAAAGAACGTTAACTAAGATTAGTTCTGGTAGTTGTGGCTTGTGCCGTAGACATCAACAGTAATGTCGGTCACATAAGTACCCCATGAGTAGTCGATGGACACAGGAATCTGGAGCTTGAAGTCATCAGCATAACCCATGTTGTTCTGATATGAGAACAGGTAGTTAGCGAGGTCATTGATGTCGGTGATAGTAATGTCAACAACACCAGCAGTGGTCTTAACATTGGTAGCGGTATTGATGATACCGACGATAGCAGCAGCGTTGACATCCTTAAGCTTGGCGAACTTGCCGGCAGCCTGAGCCTGGCTGGTCTTGACGTTGTCAAGATCAACGTGGAGCTTATTGATGCCATAGTAGCCGTACCAGTCAACCACCCATGCACCGGTCTCAGGATACACACCCTTCTTGTATGCATTGGTCTTGGTATCATAGTAGAAGATGTTGTAGCCCTGCCAATCCTTGGCGCTGAAGAGCTTACCGATCTCGATAGTGGAACCGACACCAGGAACACCGTCAACGAGGTGATCAGCTGCATTGGTGTTGAAGTCCACAGGACGGAGGAAGCGTACGTGGATCTGGGAAGTCTTGAGATCCATGCAGGCTACGCCACCGACAGTGAGGGAAGCCTTAAGGTCAACGTTGCAGTAGAGGAGCTTAGAGTTAGGCTCTGCGTCTGCAGGGTTGGTTGCCCAGTTGATGAGGGCCTTGGTGGTAGCGTTGCAGAGGTAGGTAATCTTACCGGTAGCCTGGTCGTCGATAGTGATAACATCGACACCGTTGTACTGGAGGGTAGTAGCATTCTTAACGGTGAATGCCTTGTCGTCCTTACCAACCTTAGGCTGCTTGCTGCTGAAGCTGTAGCTATAAGTAACAGGCTGTGCAGCGAGTTCTGCAGCGGTGAGAGCAGGGGTAACGTTAACGGTCACCTTGTTGCCCACCCAGTCGTCGTCGATCTTCTTGGAGAAGACGGTCACGTCGTCATCCAGACCGGCACCGTCACCGTAGTGCTCAGGAACCTTGACGTTGTTACGGATGGTTGCAGGAGCGTCATCGCCGGTGGCGTCGCACTCTGTGAACCAGTACACAGGGTTCTTGGTTACGAAGCTTGCAGTAGGCTTCTCACCGACCTTCACGTTGAAGCCGATGTAGATGGAGCTATTGTCAAGAGCGGTGAAGTGTGCATAGAGAACCTTGGTCTTGCCAATGCCGATATTGTCAGCCTGGGCCTTGGTGAGGCTTACGGTGAAGACATCGTTGATAGCGCCGACACCGGTGTCCTTGGTGAATACTACAGTACCGAAGTTCTTGGTTGCATCAGCGGTAGGAGGAGTCTTGGTGTCCTTGTATCCGCACTCGATGAAGTCATCGCCAGACTTGTAGTAGGTCTTGCCGGCCTCCCAGGTGAACTTGTTGTGGAATGCCTCGTAGTCCATCTTGATCTCGCTCTCGAGGATACCGTAGGTCATATCAATCCAGTTGGTCTTCTTCTCAGAAGCGGTGCAGAGGTACTTGAAAGGAGCGGAAGTCCAATCCTTGAGGATGAAGTCAGCAGAAACGGGCTTGGCGTCTTCCTTGGTGATGACAATCTTGAAGTAGCCAGCGAGGATAATCTTGTTGCTGTTGGCCTTGTCGACGAGCTTAACGAGCACGACAGGAGTACGGTTGACTGCAGAAATACCCTGAGCCTCATCGGTGGCGCTGGTAATCTTTACAGCCTCGCCGTTAGCACCGGCGTATGCAGGATAGAAGACACCGTCGGAGATAACGCCGTAAGCGTTCTCGGAAGTGGTGTTGGCACCGAAGGTGACATCAACAAGTTCGAACTGAAGCTCGACAGGATACTTGGCCTGTACGTCAGCAAGAGCCTTGGCAATGTGCTTGGTGTTGTCAACCTCGTTGAGCTTGCCTTCCTTTGCAGGGGAGAAGTGAATGTTGAAGAAGTCGAGTTTGAGACCATCGACCTGCTTGTAACCAACACTTACGCTAGGAGCATTCTCAACAGCAGCCTTTGCGGAAAGATAGAGCTCGTCCTTAAGACCAGCGGTAGCGCAAGCGACACCAGGCTGTGCGCCGGTGAAAGCGATAGCTGCAAATGCCTCCTGACGAGGAACAATTGCGAGATAGTCGGAGTTGACCTCCTTGTTGGCCTTGGTGTCAACAATGCGGAAGTTCATGGTAGACATTTCCTTGCCTTCCATAAGCTTGTCAGCATTGGTGATGGTATACTTCACATTGTAGAGGTTCTTCTCTGCAACTGCGATGCTCTTGAAGTTAGGAGTCCAGTTGGCTGCGCCACGGGTAACAACCTCGTAGTCACCACCGGTGAGAGCATAGGTGCAGTTCTTGGTAGCATCGAAGGATGCAGGGTTCACCCAATACTGAGCGGTTGCTTCCTCACCGATGTTGAAATCCTTACCAGCGCCGGTAGCGGGAATGGCAGTATTGTTCTTCTTGATAACTGCAGGGGTAGCGTTAGGATCGGTAGCATTGACGTTGGTACCGCTGAGGGTCTTGTAGGTACCCTCAACATGATAGTACTCGAATGCCTCAACACCCTCCATGTAAACCTGAGGGACACCGATGATGCTGTTGAGAACAGCGGTAGCGCTGATGACCACCTTGCCATCAGTTGCACCCTCAACATTGTAGAGAGTAAGGGTATCGTTTGCCCAAACTGCGGTAACAGGCTTTGCACCGTTAGCAAAGATCTGCTGAACGTCGCCCTTGGAGCTTACGAAGCAAAGGCCTTTGCCCTCAACTTCCTTGATCTCCCAAGAGATACCGTCTTCGCCGTCCTCGCCGTCCTTGGCCTGCCACTTGTTAGCGCTCTTGACGCCGTCGACATACCAGAAACCATCCTCACCCATGGTGATGACAGTACCGTCCTTGCCGGGATCGCCCTTGTCGCCCTTGGCACCAGCAGCGCCAGCAGCTCCAGCAGCGCCAGTTGCGCCCGTGTCGCCCTTGTCGCCCTTGTCGCCCTTGTCGCCTTTGTCGCCCTTGTCACCCTTATCGCCCTTGGCACCATCGGCACCATTAACGATGTCATAGTAATTGTTATCACTAAGGGTCACCCTAATACCACCAGTGATAGGGGAAACGGACTTGATTATAGCGCCGTTGTCGATCTGAGTCTGGAGGCTCTTAACATTGGTTTCCAATGCATCAACCCTCTTCTGGAGATCGTCGATGTAAACGCTATAGTCCTTTGTACATCCAGTCAAAAGTGCTGCGCCTGCGATGGCGAACACGATTGCCAATCTAAAGATTTTTTTCATGAACTAAAGGTTTAAAAATTAATTATTAATTGTTTATTGTTCTAGGGTTTAGTAACCTTGCCAATATACCGCTTCAAGTGCCAGCCGGGCATAGTACCCACTAGTCCAAGAAACGATTTAACGCGCAAATCTATAAATAAAAAATTTTCTGTGCAACTATTTTATAGATTTTTTTGCATTTTAGCGCCGCCAGAGGGCATTCACACCCCTTTATAGCCAAAGTACTCCGCAAAAAAATCGTCCAGCTCCTCCCAGGTCACTTCCCGTATCACCATTATAAAATTGGGGAACTTCAGGGAGAGCTTCACCTGCCCGTTGGGGTAACGGATGACGCTCGCGTCCCCCTCCTTGAAGTGCATGGAGTCCTTGGTCTTGAGCTGCCTTCTGATTTCCGGGTAATACTCGTCGCCTATCTCCCTGCGCAGATCCGAAGGCATGAGCCGGTTCAGTGTCTTGAGCTTGGAGAGCTTCATGGTAAGGTGCACGTCGGCGTAGCGGTGAGTGAAATCGATCATCGGTTCCTGCTCCCCTTTCGCGAACGCCGACGGCATCCCTGCCAGCAACGCTATTATAATAATATGTATAAGCTTTTTCACTGCTTAATAGCTGCCTGTGCGGCTGCAAGCCTTGCGATAGGCACGCGGAAAGGTGAGCAGCTCACATAGTCTACGCCGATACGGTTGAAGAAGTGCACGGAATCGGGATCACCGCCATGCTCGCCGCAAACGCCGCACTTGAGGTCCGGACGCTTGCTTCGGCCGCCCTGGATACCCAGCTCGACGAGCTTGCCGACTGCCTTGACATCGATGGTCTGGAAAGGATCGTTGTCCAGCAGCTTGTTGCCGAGGTAGTCGCCCATGAAGGTACCTACGTCGTCACGGCTGAAGCCGAAGGTCATCTGGGTAAGGTCGTTGGTACCGAAGCTGAAGAACTCGGCGGTACGTGCCATACGGTCTGCGGTAAGTGCAGCACGGGGAATTTCGATCATGGTACCGAACTTGAAGTCCAGGGACTCGCCGGTGGCGGCCTCGACCTCTGCCTTGATCTTCACGCAGATAGCCTTCTGGAAGCGGAGCTCGCGCTCAGACACGGTAACGGGGATCATGATCTCCGGAATCGGGTGCAGGCCTTCCTTCTGGAGTTCGGCCTCGGCGGTGAAGATGGCGCGGTACTGGGTCTCAGCAATGAGAGGATAGGTAACGTGCAGACGAACTCCGCGGTGGCCCATCATAGGGTTCACCTCGTGCAGGTTCTCGCCGCGGCGCTCAACATCCTTCACGGAGATACCGAGCTCGTCGGCCAGCTCCTTCTCCTTATCCTCGCCCTTGGGGACGAACTCGTGGAGAGGCGGATCGAGCAGACGGAACACGACGGGCTTGCCGTCCATAATCTTGAGGGTGCTCTTTACGGAGGCCTTCATGAAAGGCTCAAGCTCGTCAAGGGCAGCCTTGCGCTCGGCGTCGGTGTCGCTGAGGATCATCTTGCGGAGCTTTGCCAGAGGGGTCTCGGAGTTCTTGCCGTAGAACATGTGCTCGATACGGAAGAGGCCGATGCCCTCGGCGCCGAAGGACAGTGCGCGTGCCGCATCCTCAGGGGTGTCGGCGTTGGTGCGGATGCCCAGACGGCGGTACTTGTCGACAATCTGCATGAAGCGGATGAAGAGAGGGTTCTCGCTGGCGTCCATGGTGTCGATCTTGACGGCATAGACGTATCCCTTGGAACCGTTGAGGGAGAACCAGTCGCCCTCCTTATAGGTCTGGCCGCCGAAGCTGACGCTCTTGCCTGCCAGGTTGATCTTCATGGTCTCGCATCCCACGATGCAGCACTTGCCCCAGCCACGGGCCACGAGGGCGGCGTGTGAGGTCATACCGCCACGGGTGGTGAGGATACCGGCGGAAGCACGCATGCCCTCGATGTCCTCGGGGGAAGTCTCCTCACGGATGAGGATGACCTTCTTGCCTGCTGCAGCGGCCTCCATTGCGGCCTCGGAGGTGAATACTATGGTGCCGACAGCTCCGCCCGGAGATGCGGGGAGACCCTTGGCAATGACCTGTGCCTTCTTCTCGGAAGCGGGGTCGAGGATAGGATGGAGAATCTCGTCCAGCTGGGCGGGGGAAACACGCATGACGGCTTCCTTCTCGTCGATCATGCCCTCTTCGAGCATGTCCATCGCCATCTGGAGGGCGGCGATACCGGTGCGCTTGCCGATACGGCACTGCAGCATCCAGAGGTGGCCTTCCTGAATGGTGAACTCGATGTCCTGCATATCGTGGAAGTGGTCTTCCAGGTGCTTGCGGATGCCGTCAAGCTCTGCGTACACCTCGGGCATTGCGGTCTCCAGGGAAGGGAGATGCTTGTTCTGCTCGGACTTGGTGGCCTCGTTCAGGGGGTTCGGGGTGCGGATACCTGCAACCACGTCTTCGCCCTGGGCGTTGATGAGCCACTCTCCGTAGAACTTGTTGTCTCCGGTGGCAGGGTTGCGGGAGAAGGCCACGCCGGTAGCGGAGGTCTCACCCATGTTGCCGAACACCATGGACTGTACGTTCACTGCGGTGCCCCAGTCATCGGGTATCTTCTCGATGCGGCGGTAGGCGATGGCGCGCTTGCCGTTCCAGGACTTGAAGACTCCGCCGATGGAGCCCCAGAGCTGGTCGTGGGCGGTGTCCGGGAATTCAACTCCCAGAACTTCCTTTACCTTCACCTTGAACTTGTCGCAAAGCTCCTTGAGCTCATCTGCAGTTATTTCAGTATCGGATTTGTAACCGCGGGCTTCCTTGAGCTCCTCCATCATGCGGTCCAGCTGCTGACGGATGCCCTGGCCGTCCTCGGGCTCGATGCCTTCGGCCTTCTCCATGACAACGTCGGAGTACATCATGATGAGACGGCGGTAGGCGTCATAGACGAACCTGGGGTTGCCGGTCTTCTTGATCATTCCGGGGAGAGTGGCGGAGCAAAGGCCGATATTGAGGATGGTGTCCATCATACCGGGCATGGAGCTGCGGGCGCCGGAGCGGCAGCTGACGAGGAGGGGATCTTCGGGGTCGCCGAATTTCTTGCCCATGAGCTTCTCAGTGGCTTCGAGGGCTGCTGCGACTTCCTTCTTGAGTTCGTCGGTGTAGCCGCCGCCGAGTTCATAATACTCAGCGCAGCATTCAGTGGTAATAGTGAATCCTGCGGGAACAGGCATCCCGAGTTTGCTCATCTCAGCGAGGTTTGCACCCTTGCCGCCGAGGAGTTCGCGCATGGTGCCGTCACCTTCTGCGTTCTTGCCGCCGAAGCGGTAAACCCTTTTCTTTTTTTCGAACATATTGATGCGTTAGTTAAATGAATTAATCTTGAAATCCTGCAAATATAATAAAAAATCTATAAAAGTTTAGCTGCGAGGTCGGCCAGCGCGCTGCGCTCTCCCTTGCGGAGGAAGACGTGCTGGAAGATGGCCTGGCCGGTAAGCTTCTCAGACAGGTGAGTGAGACCGTTTGACCACTGGTCCAGGTAGGGCTGGTCTATCTGGAAAATGTCGCCCGTGAAGACCATCTTGGTACCCTCTCCGGCGCGTGTAATGATGGTCTTGACCTCATGGGGCGTAAGGTTCTGCGCCTCGTCTATGATGAAAAAGCATTTGCCCAGTGAGCGGCCGCGGATATAGGCCAGGGGCTCTATGATGAGCTTTTCCATCGTGAGCATGTTCTCTATGCGCTGCGCTTCGCGTGAACCGGGGCGGAACTGCTCTTTGATGACGTTCAGGTTGTCCATCAGCGGCTGCAGGAAAGGACCCATCTTGGTCTTCTGGTCGCCGGGCAGGAAACCTATGTCCTGATTGCCCAGGATGACCGTGGGCCTGGAGAGTATAATCTGCTCGTAGTCGCGCTCCTGCGCCAGTGCAGAAGCCAGCGCCAGCAGGGTCTTACCGGTTCCGGCGCCGCCGGTAAGGGCTACCAGGTTCACCTTGGGGTTCAGGCAGGCGTCCAGGGCCATCTTCTGTTCGTCGTTGCGGGGACGTATCCCGAAGGCCTCCCGGGACTTGACGAGCAGAATCTTATCTGCGTCGGCGTCATATCTGGCGCAAACCATCTCTCCGCCGCCACCTTTCCAGGACAGCTTGAAAAGGGTGTTGGGCGCGGGCTTTTTTGCAACGGCATCCTTCCAGGGGATGGCTGTCTCGGGGCCGTAGCATAGGGTCTGCATAACCCCGGAGGGCAGTTCCAGCGTCATCACCTCCCTCTGGCTTATCTCTATGTGTTCATTCTCTACCTTGTCGGTAAGGTAGTCCTGCACCGCCATTCCGGCCGCCTTGGCCTTGAGCCTCAGGTTCACGTCTTTGGTGACCAGGGCCACGAAAGTGCCGGGATGGGTGTCGCGCACCCACATGGCCGTAGCCAGGATGCGGTGGTCCTGGGTATCGTCTTTGAACAGGTCGGCGTATTCCGGGGCGAAGGGGTGGTTTGGCTCAACTTTTATGCGTCCCAGGCCCTTCCCTATTGGAATTCCTTCCTTGCCGAATGAACGGCCGTCGGAGATTTTGTCCAGGTCCCGCATGAAGCCGCGGGCGTGGTAAGACAGGGTGTCGTTGCCTTTCTTGAATTTGTCGGCCTCTTCTATTACGGCCGCTGGAATAACGAGGTCGTTGTCGCGAAACTGACGTATCGCCTTATGGTCGTGCAGGATAACGTTGGTGTCGAGCACGAAAATCTTAGGTTTGCCCATTATGTGATCAGTCTTCCCCTTCAGCGTTCTGCATCAGGGATTCAAGTATGGTCTGTATGCCGGGGCGGTCGGAGGCGGAAATCTTCAGCTCTCCGCCCGCAATAGGGTGTCCGAGAGGGAAATATGCAACGTCTTGCAGCAGGAATTCTGCGTCTATGTAATCGAAATCTACGTCCCGCACCTGCAGGATGGCGCCGGGCAGCTCGGAGAAGAGCACGTGGGGAGCGTCGCATCCGGAGGCGCGCAACACATCGGCAACGTCCACGGAGGCCCCTGCATCGCTGTTGCACATACGTTTGAGGGCCGCAGCCATGCCTCCCGCGCCGACTGTAGCGGCCGACAGCAGTATGCCGTCCTCCGCAAGCTCGCGTACGAGTTCGAAGCAGTCGATGAAGTAGTCGGCGTCCGTCAGCTGGGGGGCAATGCCGCCGCGAAGGCGCAGCGCCTGGGCCAGCAGGGAGCCGCCAAGACGGTAGTCGCAGGTGTCGAAAGGCACGTACACCAGCCAGCTCTGCGGGTCCGGATGCAGCTGGTCGTCTACCAGCAGCGGGGCGCCGGAGAACGGGGTCGCAACCTTGACGCCGAAGTTGTCGTTTTCGCAGACGCAGCGGCGCAGGGCGATGCCGAGGGCGTCTATGTAGTCTGCCGCCGACTCCACGGATGCGTAGAAGGCCGCCATATCCCCCACCGTGCCGGGGTTGAAGGTCCATTTGACCGTAAGCGGCAGGTCGTCCAGCCGGAAGTTGCCCACCCGCCACATGCTGTCTACCAGCGCTTCTGCGATGCGGCCGCGGGTGCAGGGGGCGGCGAAAGGTACGGGGATGCGGCGCTCAACTCCCTCAATGGCAGCAAGATAGTCATCGATAAGAGAGGCTTCGAGCACTATGGGTCCGGGGGCCGGATCCATGGTCTCGTCTATCACCGTTCCGCCCTGGAGCTCCTGCTCGGGAGCCTTTTCCAGCACTGGGGCCAGCAGGCCGGCCGGAGTGAGTTCCTGCGGCACGCCGTCGATGATGTATTTCGAGTAGAGCGCTTTCTGCATCACGCAAATATAATAAATTATCTGGATTCTACCGCAGCACGGCCGGCGCCGTTGGCACGATAGTGCGGGGCGTAGAGGGATTCTACCTCAATGGCCGGGAGCTGGAAGGCCCCTTCCTGGGTCACGTAGAACTCTTCGGTGACGGTGGTATTCTCTTCCGGGTAACTGTCGAACCAGTATTCAGTCTTGTCTGCCAGCACGTTACGGTAGCCCTGGGGGCTGAAGCTCCAGCTGCCGGAGCTGAGCGGGGCGAGCCACCAGCCGTAGTGGCCGGAAAGCTGGGCGACGGGGCGGAAGGATGCCGGACGGGGGGCTGTTATTCTGACGAAACTGCGGTTCTCTTCGTTCCAGATTGCATATTTCGCAGTAACGCGGTCGCCGACTTTGAGCTGGGTGCCGTTGCTGAGTTCCCCGCCGTTCACATACCATTTGCAGTTTATCTTCATGCCGTTGCCGGTCTCCTTTACTTCGGCGAACGGCTTGGTGTAGGTGCCGCTGAGCAGTATCACCTTGGTATTCAGGGTTTCGGGCGTGCCGCGCAGCACGGCGGCTATGGCTTCCAGGTACGCAGGGTCGTCGGACCATTGTTGGGTTTCTTTCTGTATCATGAGCCAGAGCCTTATGCCTTCGGCAACAGCTGACGCTGTTTGACTACTATCCCCCTGCACCCCCAGGGGACGGGGGGCGTACCCCCCGACACCCCCCCGGTCGCTTCGCTCCGGAAGCCCGGTTGAGACGTCAGTTAGAAGGTCACAGAGGAGGGTGTGGGCGTAGACTTCGCTCTCCAGGAGGCCGCGCCAGGGCATGACGGCGTTGGGATAGTACCAGCCGCCGCTGGGATGCTCCACGGCATACTGCAGCAGAGACTTGAGGTCGGCTTCCATAGAACGCAGCAGGCTCTTCTTGAAGCTTATGCCCCAGGACTTTGCGAGCTTTTGCCCGTCGGTGCTGCCGGCCAGCAGCTGCAGTGTGCGGAGGCGGCGGGCCTTGGCCAGGATCTGAGCGTTCAGGCCACGTTTGCCGGTGGGTACGAGGTAGGCTTTCACCTCCTTTTTAAACTGCCTGAGCGCCTTGCCGCCGGCCACCTCGAAAGGCACATAAGGATAAAGGGCGCGGGTGTGGAGGTACTGCTCCAGAGAGATGCCGCCGCACCATACGGGGCGGTCCTTGCGCTCGAAGTAGCTGGCGTCCAAGTACTTGACTGCGGCTGCGATGTCAATAGAACTTGTTTCTTCGGTCATCGCCGCTATGCGTTGGAGAACTGTTGCAGTAATTACAGGTGACGACTGCATTCCCTCGAACCAGGCGATTCCGCCGCCCGTATTCTGGCAGACGGCTATCTTGCCGGCAATTTCCTTCAGGGCGGCGTCATCCAGGCCGGGGGCTCCGAGCCTGCGGGCCAGCACGTTGGCGTACCAGGCCTCCGTGAGACTCAGCACGTCGTCGTTCCCGGGCTCCACCTTGTCCGGGATGGCCTCGCGCACCATGTCGAGTATGCTGCGCTCCTGCGGCTTCAGCTGCGACGCATCCATGTTGACG
>JAFZIO010000037.1 GCA_017554335.1 Bacteroidales bacterium
GTGGTCCCAGAGGGACTTGAACCCCCGACCCGCTGATTATGAGTCAGCTGCTCTAACCGACTGAGCTATAGGACCGTTCCCCCGGAATGAACCGGGAATGCAAAGTTAGTAAACTTTTACAATAAAGCTACTGAACTCACACTTTGATCTCAACCTCTACGCCGGAGGGCAGCTCGAGCTTCATGAGGGCGTCAACGGTCTTTGCGTTGCTGTCCTCGATGTCGAGAAGCCTGCGGTAAGAATCGAGCTCGAACTGCTCACGGGCCTTCTTGTTAACGAAGGTCGAGCGGTTGACGGTGAAGATCTTCTTGTTCGTAGGGAGAGGGATAGGGCCGTTCACCTTCGCACCAGTAGCTTTCACCGTGTCAACGATCTTAGCTGCGGACTTGTCCACGAGCATGTGATCGAAAGACTTGAGTTTAATTCTAATTTTCTGATTCATATAATCTTAATTTTTTAACAATCATTTTTATTCGTCATCCGAAACAAACCTGTAGCCGCTCTTCTCCACAATGTCTTTGGCCATAGGCCCCGGAACCTCCGCGTAGTGGTCGAACGACATGGTGCTCGTAGCACGTCCTGAAGACAGGGTACGGAGCACGGTAACGTAACCGAACTGCTCGGAGAGCGGGACATAGGCCTTGACAATGCGGGCGCCGCTTGCAGAAGAATCCATCGAAGTAATCTGGCCGCGACGGCGGTTCAGGTCTCCGACTATCTCGCCCATGTACTCCTCCGGCGTCACTACCTCGAGGTCCATAATGGGCTCGAGGAGGACGGGCTTGCACTTGCGGCAAGCGTGACGGAAAGCCATACGGGCTGCAAGCTCGAATGACAACTGATCAGAATCTACCGGATGATATGAACCATCCAGCAGGGTGACCTTGAGAGACTGCACCTCGTAACCCGCAAGTACGCCGTTGGCCATTGCGGACTCGAAGCCTTTCTGCACGCTCGGAATGAACTCTTTGGGGATGTTGCCGCCCTTTACCTGGTTGTCGAACTGGAGGCCGTTCACACCCTCGTCTGCAGGGCCGATCTCCACGATGATATCTGCGAACTTGCCTCGGCCGCCCGTCTGCTTCTTGAAGACCTCGCGATGCTGTACGCTCGCGGTAACGGCCTCCTTATAGTTGACGTGCGGGGCGCCCTGGTTGATCTCCACGCCGAATTCACGGCGGAGACGGTCCACGATGATATCCAGATGGAGCTCGCCCATACCGCTGATGACGGTCTGGCCGGTCTCGTTGTCCGACTTAACGGTAAAGGTAGGATCCTCCTCCGCCAGCTTCGCCAGAGCCACCCCGAGCTTGTCGAGGTCGGCCTGGGTCTTGGGCTCCACCGCGATACCGATGACCGGATCGGGGAATTCCATAGACTCCAGCGAGTAGCGGTGGTTCTCTGCGCACACGGTATCGCCCGTGTGGAGATCCTTGAATCCTACTGCTGCGCAGATGTCTCCCGCCTCCACGAACTCGATAGGGTTCTGGTGGTTGGAGTGCATCTGGTACAGACGCGCCACCCTCTCCTTCTTGCCGGAACGGGCATTCATCACATAGGTACCTGCATCCAGATGTCCGGAATAGGCACGGATGTATGCCAGACGTCCGACGAACGGATCCGTTGCAATCTTGAACACAAGACCGCAGAACGGAGCGTCGGGAGAAGGAGGAAGCATCACGTCCTTTTCTGTCGCCATGTTGGTGGCGCGGGTCTCGCCGATGTCCAGGGGAGAAGGCAGGTAACGCATTACCGCATCCAGGAGGAACTGGACTCCCTTGTTCTTGAAGGAAGAGCCGCAGCATGCCGGCACGATCTGCATTGCGATAGTGCCTTTACGCAGGGCGGCCACGATTTCCTCTTCGGAAATGGAGTCGGGATCCTCGAAGAACTTCTCCATAAGCGCATCGTCGAACTCCGCTGCTTTTTCCACCAGCGAGGCACGCCAGGTCTCGACGTCTTCCTGCATGTCTGCGGGAACGTCGGCCACGGTGTAGTTGACGAGTTCTTCGTTGTTGTTGTAGTAGATTGCCTTGCGTGCAATCAGGTCGACGATACCCTGGAAGTTCTCCTCCGCCCCGATAGGGAGACAGATGGGAACTGCGGTAGCGCCGAGCTTGGTCTTAATCTCTTCTACACAGGCGAGGAAGTCCGCACCGACGCGGTCCATCTTGTTGACATAAGCCAACTTGGGCACGCCGTACTTGTCGGCCTGACGCCACACCGTCTCGCTCTGCGGCTGCACGCGCCCGACCGCACAGAAAGTGGCGATCGTGCCGTCCAGCACGCGGAGGGAACGCTCTACCTCCACCGTGAAGTCCACGTGACCGGGAGTGTCGATCAGGTTGATCTGATAGGTCTGACCGCCGAAGTGCCAGAAGGCCGTGGTGGCAGCGGAGGTGATAGTGATACCCCTCTCCTGCTCCTGGACCATCCAGTCCATGGTGGCAGCACCCTCGTGGACCTCTCCGATCTTGTGGGTCTTGCCGGTGTAGTAGAGGATACGCTCGGACGTAGTGGTCTTGCCCGCATCAATGTGGGCCATAATGCCGATGTTCCTCGTGTATTTGAGATCTCTCTTGGCCATCAGGTGTTCAGGCTAAAAGCGGAAGTGGGCAAATGCCTTGTTGGCCTCTGCCATTCTGTGCATATCCTCTTTGCGCTTGAATGCGCCGCCTTCGTTGTTGTAAGCAGCGATAATCTCTGCACAAAGTTTCTCTGCCATGGAGCGGCCGGAACGCTTGCGGGCGAAGTTGATCATATTCTTCATCGACAGCGAGATCTTCCTTTCAGGGCGCAACTCCGTAGGCACCTGGAAGTTGGCACCACCGATACGGCGACTCTTAACCTCAATCTGAGGGGTCACGTTCTCGAGAGCCTTCCTCCAAATATCGAGAGGAGCCTTGTCAGAATCTTTCATCTTCTCGCCTACCAAATCAATGGCATCGTAAAAAATAGAATACGCGATACTCTTCTTCCCCTGCAACATAAGGTTGTTCACGAAACGTGTAACCATCGTGTCGTGGAACTTAGGATCAGGAAGTAGAATCCTCTTCTTAGGCTTTGACTTTCTCATTTTTGTAATGTTTTTTTAACACTTCGCGGACTACTTCTTGGGCCTCTTGGCACCATAGAGAGAACGGGACTGGGTCCTACCCTCTACGCCAGCGGTATCCAAAGCGCCACGAAGGATGTGGTAACGTACACCCGGAAGGTCCTTCACACGGCCTCCGCGAACGAGCACGATGGAGTGCTCCTGGAGGTTGTGACCCTCGCCGGGGATGTAGGCATTGACCTCTTTGGTGTTCGTGAGACGTACACGGGCAACCTTACGCATTGCTGAGTTAGGTTTCTTAGGGGTAGTAGTGTAAACCCTAAGGCATACGCCACGCTTCTGAGGGCAAGCATCCAACGCGCGGGACTTGCTTTTTACTTCGACAGTCTCGCGTCCTTTGCGGACCAATTGTTGAATTGTTGGCATAAGTGTTTGTTAATAAATAAAATAAACAGCCCCAATCATTCGAAAGGGGCTGCAAAGATACAAAAAATAATTTATTTAGCAAGCGCTGCAAACTCAATATCACGCGCTGCACGCTCCTTCAAGGCCGGTTTCCTGGAACAAGCATCGTCCAGATATTTCTGAGCCTCGGAGACGTTCCCCTTGCGGGCCGCTATGATGGCGCGGATGTAGTTGGACTTGGGGCACTTGCAGGTGAGGGCGGCGGATGCCGCATCCAGGTTTCCGTTCAGCAGGTTGGCGAGGCATGCGTTGCTGCCCTTGAGTCCGTCGGCGGCCTTTGCTGCTGCCTCATAATCACCCTTGATGATGTTCAGCACTACCAGGTTCTCTTTGGCCTTGGCGTTGCCGGATTTCTCGAAGCACTTGGCTGCCTGGGCATAATCCTCGTTGCGCAGGGCGACTACGCCGGTGGCGTTCAGCACGTCGGCGTCAGGATTGGTGATCTTGCCGAGATAAGCTCCGGCGAGGGAAGTCTTGTCTTCGTCCAGATAAAGCATGGCCAGGTTGTAGCGAGCCACGTCGGAATTGAACTTGCTGACGGCGTACTTGTAGAGGGTCTCCTTGCTGTCGCGGGACTCGCTGATGGCGGCCAGACGGAGGATGGACGGCTCGTCAAAGTTGTCGATTCCGTTCTCGGCCATCTTCAGAAGCTCGTCGTTGTCGTAGTTGCGGAACTCGGAACTGGTGACGAAACGGGCGCGGCGGAGCTCGGGGAAGACGGTCTTGTTAATCTCAGAGTAGATCTGCGACATGTTGCGGATCTCGCTTTCGCGTACGGCGGGGTCGCTGTACATGGAGAGGACGCGGAGAATGAGGTCCTTATCCTCTATGTTGCTCTTGGCGACGGCCTCCTGGAAACCTTCCCAGTCCTGGCCCATACTCTTAACCTCGACGCCGGTTACCTCTATGTCCTTGGCATCCTTGGCGATGGTGTCCCATGCCTTCTGGGCGGAGCCGGCACGCTTGTCGGAGAGCTTGGCGTTGTAGTCCTTGCCTCCTTCCGGAGAAGCGTAAGCAACGATCTGGGTGCCCTTGACGGTGGTGCGCTCGTCTTCCTGGAGTTTGCCCAGGTTGTAGCGGTAGCCGTCCATGGCGTAGGTCTCGAGTTCGCTCTTCTTCACCTTGTCGGAGTTTACATCGTAGAGAATCTTTGCCTCGGTAGTACGCTCGATCACAGCCTGATAGCCGTCCGGCTTGCGCTCATAAACGCCGCCGAGGTCGGCCAGCTGGTAGGTGGCGATGCATCCGTCGGCAACCTTGACGGGATCCACGGGATAGTCCTTATCCTTGTAATGGATTACGCCGCGAAGCTCCAGGCGCGCTTTCTCGCATCCGGGAACATATTTAAAGTTGATTTTTTCGGTAACGGTCGTACCGGCGGAAGAAATCACCTTGAAGTTGTCTTTAACCTTATCGCCCTGGTACTGGAGCACGGGAGCTGCCATCATTCCTCCTTCATACACCAGGTAAGGAGTAACGTCCATGGTTGCCTGAGGATAGAAATAATCCTTGGGGCAGGTGACGGTGATGGTGGCGGGAATCTGGCCGCCCTTGATCTCGAGGACTTCGGGATTGCACTGTATAACCACGTCCTTGGCGAGCTGCATCTTTTCAAGCCTGGACTTGGCGCAAGAGGCAGACATTAACACAAGCGCCGAGAGCGCTGCAAAAGTAAGAATTCGTCTCATATTAATTTATAAATGTTTCGTCGTAGAAATGCAAAGATAAGATTTTTTGCATAACTTTGCATGGTTATGGACGCACAAGAGCTTCAAATCCTGAAAAACAGGTACGACATCATAGGAAACGACCCTGCACTCAACAGGGCGCTGGAGACTGCCGTGGCCATAGCGCCCACCGACCTCACCGTCCTGATTGAGGGCGAGAGCGGTACGGGCAAGGAAAACATACCCAAGATAATCCACCAGTACAGCCGCCGCAAGAACGGCAAATACCTGGCAGTAAACTGCGGAGCCATTCCGGAAGGGACAATCAACGCAGAGCTCTTCGGGCATGAGAAAGGCGCCTTCACGGGTGCCGTCGGCGAGCGCAAGGGCTACTTCGAGGAAGCCAACGGCGGCACGCTCTTCCTGGACGAAATCGGCGAGCTGCCCAAGGAGACGCAGGCCATGCTGCTCCGCGTGCTGCAGAACGGCGAGTACATGAAGGTGGGCTCCTCCAAGGTGGAGAAGACCGACGTTCGCGTAATCTGCGCCACCAACGTAAACCTGCAGTACGCCGTAGCCACGGGCAAGTTCCGCCAGGACCTCTACTACCGAATCAATTCCATCGAGATAAAGATGCCGCCGCTGCGCGAACGCAAGAGCGACATCTACCTGCTGTTCCGCAAGTTCTCCTCCGACTTCGCCCAGAAGTTCGGCTGCTGCCGCGTGACCCTGGACCTGGAGGCCATCTCCAGGCTGTCGGCGTACCGCTGGCCGGGCAACATCCGTCAGCTGAAGAACGTCGCGGAGACGATTACCGCCATCGAGAGCAAGCCGATGCGGGGTTCGGACGACCGCGTGGAACTCGGGGCCGACGTGCTCTCCCGCTACCTGCCGGACGAGCAGGACTCCCTGCTTCCCGCCACCCCTGCTGCGCCCGCCGGCGCTTCGGCACCCTTCGGCGATGCGGACAAGCAGATGATCATCAAGGCACTGCTTGACCTCAAGCAGGAGGTCGACACCCTCAAGCGGACCGTCAGTTCGCTGGAAGGAGGCACCGCCGTTCCGGAGCCGCACCACGGATACATCGCCCCGCCGCCCGTTGCAGACGAGCCGGAGGAGCAGATGCCCAGCTTCGAAGAAGCGGAGCCGCAGGAGATCAGCATGCGCCAGATGGGGGACGACCTCATAGAGCGCGCGCTCGCACGCCACGGTGGGAAAGTGAAGCCGGCGGCCAAGGAGCTCGGCATCTCGGAACGCACAATTTACCGCAAACTCGCAGAAAAAAAGAAAAAGCAATGAGACGACTGTTGGTTCTGCTGGCTGCGGCTGTGGTATTGTGCTCCTGCAGCGTGAGTTATTCTTTTTCCGGCACCTCTATCCAGCCGGACGTGAACACCATTACCATCAACTATATTGAATATCGCGCGCTGCGCGTGAACCCGTCGCTCAGCAACGATCTCACGGAGGCCATACGCAACCAGTTCCGACGCATGACGCGCCTGGAGCAGGTAGACCGCGACGGCGATATGGAGCTTTCCGGCGAAGTTACCGGTTACGACATCACCGCCGCTGCAGTTACGGCGAATGAAGTTGCCGCCCGCAACAAGCTGACGGTGACGGTTAAAATCTCGTTCTCAGACAAGAAGCACCCGGAGGAAGACTTCGACAAGAGTTTCTCTGCGTTCGCGGAATACGATTCGACCAATACCCTGGACGCGGTGGAGAGCTCCCTGTGTGCAGAAATCATAGAAAAACTGGTGGAGGATATCTTCAACGCCTCCGTGGCACAATGGTAGGCAGCATAGACATAAAACGTCTGAACCTGGACGAACTGCTGGGGGTGGTGAGCATCTATCCCTGGTACGCCGGTGCACGCTCCGAACTTTGCCGCCGCATGGCTGCCGCCGGTACGTTGAGCGAGCAGCAGTTGTCACAGGCGGCAGTCTACCTGTGTTCCCGCAGGATTCTGTCCGACATGGTCCGGCACAAGGCCGATTACTCCGACAGTGCCGTGAGCGCCCTGGTGAAGAGCGTGATGACGGAGGACGCTGCGGCCGCCGAACCCTCGCCGGAAACCGGGCCCAAGGATACGGCACAGGCGGAGGCGCGACGCATTTTCGTGGTTGGCGGAGACTATTTTTCCTCTTCCCAGTACAAGGAGGTGCGGCACGAAGACGACAACATTTTCTCCGGATTTGCTACTTCTGAACGCGAAGAGCTGAACGGCGAGCTGCCGGAAGAAGGCTTCGATTTCTGCACCGAGACGCTGGCACAAATCTATGCTGAACAGGGTTATACAGAGGAGGCAAAACAAATTTATTCCAAACTAAGTTTGCGATATCCGGAAAAAAGTGTTTACTTTGCATCCCTTATTGAAAAATTAGACTAAAAACAGATATGAACGCATTATTCACAACATTGACCGTGTTTATCGTTATAGCAGCTATCCTGTTGATTATCGTGGTGCTGCTTCAGAACGGAAAGGGTCAGGGAATGGCCAGCAACTTCGTGGCAGGTAACCAGACCTTCGGTGTCCGCCAGACCGCAGACATCCTCGAGAAGATCACCTGGGGCCTCGTGGCATTCATCATCGTTGTTTCCATCGTGTCTTCCTTCACCACCGGAACCAACGGCGCCGCCATCGACGTTACCGACCGCCTGGAGAACGTGGATACCGATGAGGCTCCCGCCTTCCCCGCCGCTCCCGTCGACCAGACCGCACCCAGCACGGAAGTTCCTGCCGAGTAAGATTTAGCACGGAATTAAGCAAAACGTCGCCGGAGGTACACGCAAATGTACCTCCGGCGTCATTTTTGGCCTTTTTTGCTGCCGGAGGTCCAAGTGAATGTACCTCCGGCAACACTTGCGCCCCTTATTTCTGCTTCACCAGGACGCCGTATTCATGATCAACATCCCCCTGGTGTGTTCTCTGACATTTTGTCACTGGAACGAAACTTGACCGAAACAGATTCGGAACCCATCGAAACCCAGGGTTCTTGGAGGACATTATTATGGAAAACAAATACGAATTCTTAAGTAAGTACGCGATCGACCTCAACGAGGCCGCAGCAAAAGGCCGTCTGGACCCGGTGATAGGGCGAGACGACGAAATACGACGCGTCCTGCAGATACTGAGCCGCAGGACCAAGAACAACCCTATCCTCGTAGGCGAGCCTGGTGTGGGCAAAACCGCTATCTCTGAAGGTATTGCTACCAAGATCGTAAACGGGGAGGTGCCTGAGAACCTGAAGAGCCGCAAGGTCTTCTCACTGGACATGGGTGCCCTCATCGCGGGCGCAAAGTACCAGGGCGAGTTTGAGGAGCGACTCAAAGGCGTAGTAAAAGAAGTAGTGGAGTCCGACGGAGAGATTATCCTCTTCATCGACGAAATCCACACCCTGGTGGGCGCGGGCCGTACCAGCGGCGCCATGGATGCATCCAACATCCTCAAGCCGGCGCTTGCCCGAGGCGAGCTGCGCACCATAGGCAGCACCACCCTGGACGAGTATCAGAAGTACTTCGAGCAGGACAAGGCCCTCGAACGCCGTTTCCAGAAGGTAATGGTGGATGAGCCGAGCCCCGCCGAGAGCATCGCAATCCTGCGTGGCCTCAAGGAGAAGTACGAGACGCACCACCGCGTGAGCATCGAGGACGACGCTCTCATCGCCGCCGTGAACCTCAGCCACCGATACATCAACAACCGTTTCCTGCCGGACAAGGCCAGCGACCTGGTGGACGAAGCGGCCAGCAAGCTGCGTCTGGAGATGAATTCGGTACCGGAGCCCATCGACGACCTCAATTCCAAAATCCGTCAGCTGGAGATCGAGAAGGAGGCCATCAAGCGCGAGGGCACGTCGCTCAAAAGTGAGAAAATCGACTCCGAGCTCAAGGAGGCAAAGGAGCAGAAGGCAGCTCTCGAAGCACGTTGGAACGAGGAAAAGGGCATCGTGACGGAGCTCAACAACCTGCGTTCGCAGATAGAGGACTACAAGCGCGACGCGGCCATCGCCGAACGCTCCGGTGACTACGGCAAGGTGGCGGAGATACGCTACGGCAAGCTCGCCGGCGCTCAGCAGCGCCTCAAGGAGCTCAGCGACAAGCAGGCCGCCATCAAGGACCCCATCATCACGGAATCCGTTACGCCTGAGGACATTGCGGAGGTCGTGGCCCGCTGGACCGGTATCCCCGTCAACCGTATGCTGGAGAGCGAGAAGGAGAAGCTCCTGCGGATGGAGGAGCAGCTGCACAAGCGCGTCGTGGGTCAGGACAAGGCCATCGAGGCCGTTTCCGACGCCGTACGCCGCAGCCGCGCCGGCCTTAGCAACGAGCACCGTCCCATCGGTTCCTTCCTCTTCCTGGGAACCACCGGCGTGGGTAAGACCGAACTAGCGAAGGCACTTGCCGAGTTCCTGTTCAACGATGAGACGATGATGACCCGTATCGATATGAGCGAGTACCAGGAGGCGCACACCGTCTCTCGTCTCGTAGGCGCGCCTCCGGGATACGTCGGATACGACGAAGGCGGCCAGCTGACCGAGGCCGTACGCCGCAAGCCCTACTCCGTTGTGCTGCTGGACGAAATAGAGAAAGCCCACACCGACGTCTTCAATATCCTCCTGCAGGTGCTGGACGACGGCCGCCTCACCGACAACAAGGGGCGCACGGTGGACTTCAAGAACACCATCCTCATCATGACCTCCAACCTCAAGGAGGAGGAGCTGCGCCTGCGTATGCGTCCGGAGTTCATCAACCGTATCGACGAGATAGTGAAGTTCGACCCGCTCACCAAAGAGGATATCAGGCAGATCGTGCGGATCCAGATGTCGCTGCTGCAGAAGAAGCTGGAAGACGACAACGTGACGCTCGAGTACACCCCCGCGTACGAAGACTACGTAGTGGAGAACGGCTACGACCCCGACTTCGGAGCCCGTCCCGTCAAGCGGCTCATCCAGCGTGAGCTTGTGAACCGCCTGGCCAAGGAGATACTCGAAGGCCGCATCCACAAAGACTCCGCCATCCTGGTCGACGCCGGCCCCGACGGGGTTGAGGTGAAGCAGAAATAACCAGAACTGTCGTCCGTCTGCTTTTTGATGGGTGGACGGACAGCAAAAAGGGCCAAAAATGTCGTCGGTCATCCCATCAAAAGGATGACCGACGACACTTTATTCCCCCGCTACCTCTTCCGCCACCTTGCGCAGGGCGGCGGCGTCCTCGGGGCGGAGACCGCAGGAGGGGACGGGGCCGTTGAAGCGGGTACGGCCGGAAATGGTGAGCCAGGTCAGGCAGGCTTTGAGGTAGGAGCCGTGGATGCTCTGGTGCTTGTCGTCATTGTCCAGAAGGGGAATGTGGGGCACCTCGGCACGGGCTCTTGCAAAAGCGCGCCCGACCAGCGTGCGGTCGCAGGAAGCGGCTTCCGAAAGCGCCAGCGTACCTTCTTCCAGCCTCTGGCCGAATTCCTCCAGAGAGGCGAAGCCACCGTTGTCGAGTGCAGGGTAGGCCCAGGTGCTTTCTGCGTATATCTTGCAGGATGGATGCGACTTGCGGATACGCCCGCAGAGTTCGCAGAAGGCCTTCTTGACGTCGACCAGGCTGTCCGGAGCAGCGGCGAACTGCCCGGGCTCCTGGCTTTGGCCCTGAATGACGGCGAAATCGTAGTCTACAGGCATGTCGCACTGCATCCCGGTCATTTCCAGCCCGCAGTGCTGGCGGTAAGTCATTCCGCCCTTCAAGGATGCGTTGAGCTGAAGTATCCAACCCTGGGAGAAAGCTATCTCTTGAAGCATGAAAGCCTCTCCGAAATAATAGGTGAATGAGTTGCCGATAAGCAATATATGCTTCTCGGGGAAACCTTCTCCGGCTCCCAGGGGAATCAGTTTGGCGCCTACATACTTACGGTTCTTAAGCCCCACCCTGTTTTCCGGCTCATCCTGGCTCAGGAGGCTGCCGTTGGCGGCAAACGGGCTGCAGACGCGACAGCGGGCCTTCAGCGTATCGCGCACCTCACCTTTGAGCTTATAGACCGCCGTAAAAGTGGAAGGGTGCTTCACGGAAGAGCTGACGGTTCGGAAGGAGTAGTCGGACAGGCCGTCTTCGTAAATGAAAGAAGGGTCGCTGACCCACTCTCCGCCGTCGTAAAACTCCACTTTGTAGTGCAACGGAGCCTTCTCCCCGGCATTTTCCAGGCTCACGCAGAACTGGACATAAGAGCCTGCGGGCAAAGTGGATGACACGGGGGTGGCGAAGGTGAAGGCGTCTCCCTCAACCATACCGGTACGCTCAATGGGACGCTGTTTGCTCAGGAACCACAGGCCGTTACGGTTCTGGGCGGCTCCGCTGAAAAAGCAAACGGCGGCAAGCACCGCCGTAAGCATATAACGCATATATTTCATAATCAGGATTTATTCACCGAGCACTTCTGCCAGCTTGGCGCCGAGGGCGTCGCCACGGAGGTCGCGGGCCACTACGGTTCCTTCAGGATCGACCAGCAGGCTGGCGGGGATTGCCTTTACGCCGTAAGTATCGGAGGCGACGGTCTCCCAACCCTTGAGGTCGGAAAGGTGTATCCAGGGCATTTCGAGGTCGGCAATGGCCTTCACCCATGCTTCCTTGTCGCTGTCGAAGGAGAGGCCGACAATCTCCAGGCCCTTGTCGTGATACTTCTTGTAGGCCTCCACCACATTCGGCATTTCCCTGCGGCAGGGACCGCACCAAGAAGCCCAGAAGTCAATCAGTACCCACTTGCCCTGGCCTACATACTCGCTGAGCTTGTGCATCTTGCCGTTCACATCGGGCTCCTCCAGGTCGATGAACTTCTTGCCGATAATGCCGTTCTTCAGGGCCTCGGCTTCAGCCATCTTGGCGTTGTATTCGTCCAGCTGCTTCTTGACCTTAAGGGCATAAGGGTGAGTAGCGTAAGGATACTTGGGATTGAAGATATCATCCAGTTCGTCCTCTTCCGCACCCTCGGCAATCTCGGAAATGAAAGCGGCGGGAATAATATTGTCGCGGTTTTCCTCAAGAATCTGCTTGTAATATGCGGAAATACCTTCAATCTTCTCGTTGATTACGGCCGCAAACGCCGGCTGCTCCTCCTCGGGAAGCTCGCCGTAGCGGGCAATGTCGCTGAGCACGTCTTTGTAGTTCTCTCCTGCCTGCAAGTCGTAAGCGGTCAGCTTTTCGTTGAGCTCGGATCCTACCAGGCTGTTGTCCTCCAGGTCGACCGCTACGTCCTTGCCGTCGGCAAAGAAGATGGTCTGCCAATCGGAATCGGCCTTCTGAACATACAAGAGAGCGTTTTTATCGGCTTTACCGCTAAGGTTCAGCTCGCCGCCGGCAATTTCGCCGGACGCAATGACGTCGCCGGAAAGCTTGTCTACCAGGGACACGGCAGTTCCGTCTTCGGCGCCGGTCACGCAGACGTTATACTTGACCTGCTTGCCGGAGCAGGAGCTGAGCACCGCAATGGCGGCGGAAAGGAGGAGTATCTTTTTCATATAGGCTAGAGTATTGATTTTCAAATATAACTATTTTTTTGAATACACCGAGAAACGCCAGGTGATACCAACGTCGAAATTATTCACGCGGTCGTGGTTGTCGCGGAAGTAGGCGGCATGCAGGCGCAGGCGTTCGTCTTTCAATGGGAAGTATTCAACACCGGCTCCGTAGTACAGGTAGTCGTTGCCGGCCGGCAGCACCAGGTCGTAAGAGCCCTTGTGAGTCTCGGCCACCAGCGAATCCCATTCGGGGTTCCAGTCCGGATCTACATTAGCCGCATCGTTGCGCTCGTAGCCCACTTTGGTGCAGAGGTTCCACTCTCCGAGAGAGAGTATAGCCTTTACGATGAAGGACCAGTCGGAAAACTTGTTCTTCTGTTTGAAGGCAAAGCGGTCTATCACATCTACATCCACCACCAGCGGTCCCATGGGGAACTTGTTGCCCAGCACAAACCAGTTCATCTTGCGGTGCAGCTCGTCCTCGACCAGGTTATAGCTCCAGATGGTCTTCCACCATGGGGCAAAGTAGCCGTTCCAATACAGGTTGTAGGAATAGGCATTCTGTGTTACCGGAGAGATTGGAGACGGGGCGAACTGCACGCTTATGTCCTGACCCTCGGCCGGACTAAACGTGGCACTTACCCCGAATGCATAATACTGGTAAAGGTTAAGGCTGAAGGCTCCGTAATAATACACGTCTATAGGCGCAGAGTCTATTTCATAGCCGCCCACCAGAATAGGATGCTTTCCGGCTGTTAATGAGAACTTTGGCGCAAACTGCCATTTCAGCCACAGGAAATCGGTAGCGTTAAAGGGGTTCTTGTCCTCTATCTTCTTGTTGAGGCGCTGGCGTATGCGGTATGTAAGCCCGTCGGCCAGCTCGCCGCTCATGTGGAAATTGAAGTAATCCCCCTGGAAATGGGAATCGTACACACCTGCTGTGGTCTGCTGATGGAAGGTCGCGCGGGTGTCTATCCAGATTTCTTCGATATAGTTATGCTGGGCCTTTGCAATAAAAGCGGCCGTCAGGAAAAACAGAATCAGAACAGTCTTTTTCATAGGCTTCAAAGGTACAAAGATTTCCGTGGATAATGACAATAATATTGTATCTTTGCGGCCGTTATTTGCAATCTGAATGAAGGAGTTGTTTTTCGGTACAGGAATAGCGCACAGCATACTGTTGTTTGCCGTGTTGATAGCCAGCGGCCTGTGGCTTGGACGCTTCAAAATCAAAGGCGTCTCCATTGGTGCAACATGGATATTGTTCCTGGGCATAGTGTTGAGCCATTTCGGGCTCAGGGTTGATCCTACGGTGCTTTCCTTCATGAAAGATTTCGGCCTTATACTCTTTGTCTTTTGTATCGGCCTGCAGGTCGGCCCTGGCTTCTTCCACTCCTTCAGGGCAGGCGGCGTGAAGCTTAACCTGCTGTCGGCCGGAATGGTACTGCTGGCTGTCCTTACGACCATTTGTATCCACCTGATCACGGGAGAGAGCTTCCATACCATGGTAGGGGTGATGTCGGGCGCCGTAACCAATACCCCCGGTCTCGGTGCCGCGCAGCAGACCCTCACTGATGTGTTGGTCCAGCAGGGAGTGGATGGGGCGGCGGCCCAGC
This sequence comes from Bacteroidales bacterium, assembly GCA_017554335.1. Taxonomy (GTDB): domain Bacteria; phylum Bacteroidota; class Bacteroidia; order Bacteroidales; family UBA932; genus Cryptobacteroides. The sequence goes on from JAFZIO010000037.1 coordinate 14,297, forward strand.
AGACGGCGGCCTCTATGGCGTCTTCGTACGCCGTCGCATATCCGCTCGGCGTGCTCGGAATAATCCTGGTGCTAATTATTCTGGGGCCGCTGTTCAAGGCGGATCTGGAGGCAGAGAAGGCTGAGCTGGACAAAGTGGATCCGTCGGCTGCATCTACGGCGCGCCGTATGCACTGCGAAGTGGAGAACCCGGCCATCTTCGGCAAGCGTCTGGAGGACATCATGCGCGAGCACCACGGGAGCTTCCTGGTGTCCCGCCTGATGCGTGGAGGCGATATCTTCATCCCCGGACCTGATACCGTTCTGCTGCAGGGAGACCGCATCCTCATAGTCACCAGCCAGCCGGAGGTCGATTATATACGGAACATCTTCGGCGAAGAGGTGCCCCTGCACCTGAGCGACTGGCTCAAGCACGAAGACAAGCTCGTCAGCCGGCGGCTCACCGTCAGCAAGTCCTCCGTGAACGGAAAGACCCTGCGGGAGCTGAACCTGAGGGCCAGATACGGCATCCAGGTGACCCGCATTCTCAGAACCGGAATGGAACTGGTAGCACGCCCGAATTCCTTGCTCCTGATGGGCGACACCATATTGGTTGTGGGCACGGAACGTTCCATCAACGAGGTGGCGGAAATAGTCGGCAACAAGCCCGACAACCTCCTGCACCCCAACCTGGTGCCGATTTTCTTCGGCATTGCCTTAGGCGTCATATTCGGCTCCATACCCTTCCGCTTCCCCGGAATACCCCAGCCCGTAAAGGTAGGCCTGGCCGGAGGACCGCTGATTATCGCAATACTGCTCAGTCATTTCGGGCCCAAGTGGAGAATAACCACCTACACCACCGTAAGCGCCAATATGATGCTCAGGCAGATAGGTATATGCTTCTTCCTTGCGGCTGTAGGGCTCGGGGCTGGTGAAACGTTTGTTCAGTCACTTCTCGCGGGAGGCTTCTGGTGGATACTTTACGGTTTCATAATCACCGTGCTGCCGCCGCTTGTCATAGCTCTGCTGGCCAGGTACGTGTTCAAGGTCAATTTCTACCAGATTTGCGGCCTCGTTTCCGGCTGCATGACAAACCCCGCCGCCCTCTCATACGCGCAGGACGCATATAAATCGGACTACATCTCCGTCAACTACGTAACGGTCTACCCCCTGACCATGTTCCTCCGCGTCCTCGCCGCCCAGATGATGATACTGCTGGCGTAGGGGAACGCTCTACTCAGCGAACAGCTTTACTATATTCAGGATAACCGCGGAGGCTTTCTCCATGGACTCGACGGGCACCCACTCGAGCTTGCCGTGGAAGTTGAGGCCGCCGGCGAAGATGTTGGGGCACGGGAGGCCCTTGAAGGAGAGGTTGGCGCCGTCGGTGCCGCCGCGGATGGGCTGGATATGAGGTTTGACGCCTGCCATCTCCATGGCGCGCACGGCTTTCTCTATAATATGATAGTGGGGCTCCACCTGCTCGCGCATGTTGTAGTACTGATCCTTGATGACGGGTGTAGCAGTGCCGGCGCCATACTTGCGGTTGATAAAGTCGCAGCATTCCTGCATCACAGCCTTCTTGCTCTCGAACTTGGCCCTGTCGTGGTCGCGGATAATCCAGGTGACGGTGCTCTCTTCCACCGTGCCCTTAAAGCCGACCACATGGAAGAAACCCTCGTAATCCTGAGTGTACTCCGGCCGCTGGTCCACCGGCAGGAGTGAAATCAGCTCCTGAGCGATAAGTATGGAGTTGAGCATCTTGCCCTTGGCGTAGCCCGGATGCACGTTGCGTCCCTGGATATGCACTACGGCCGATGCTGCATTGAAGTTCTCGAACTCCAGTTCGCCGACCTCGCCGCCGTCCATGGTGTAAGCGTAATCGGCACCGAAGCGCTTTACGTCGAACTTGACCACACCGCGGCCGATCTCCTCGTCGGGCGTGAAACCTATCTTGATCTCGCCGTGCCTGAACTCGGGATGCGATACGATGTACTCAACCGCATGCATAATCTCCGCCACGCCGGCCTTGTCGTCCGCGCCCAGCAGGGTGGTGCCGTCGGTGGTTACGATAGTCTCGCCTTTATGGGCCAGCAGCTCAGGGAAGGCCGCCGGATCGAGGTAGAGGCCCTCAACGCCCTTCAGGGCTATGGGCGAGCCGTCGTAATTCTCGATTATCTGCGGCTTAATGTCCTTGCCGCTGGCGTCGGGAGCCGTATCCACATGGGCGATGAAGCCCACGGCGGGAACCTTGGCCTCTATGTTCGAGGGGATGGTCGCCATTACGTAACCGAACTCGTCAAGCTCGGCCTTTACGCCCATGGCCACCAGCTCGTCGCGCAGCATCTGCAACAGCACCAGCTCCTTGACGGCGGACGGCTGGCTCTCACTCTCCTCGTTGCTCTGGGTGTCGACGGCAACGTATCTTAGAAATCTGTCAAGTATCTTACTCATTGTTCTTGGTTTTAAGTGAAGCGTAAATCATGTAGCCGATGATGCAGAGGAACGGCACGACGGCCAGGACCTCGGCGGGAGCGGCACCGGACGCGCCGGCGGTGTTCCATGCCTTGAGGTACCAGTCGACGCCGGCGAACTTGAGAATCGCGGAAACGACGCCCATTAGCGCACCGCCGGCGATGAAGCCGCTGGCTATCAGCGTACCCTTCTCCTGGCGACGTGCGTTGACGGCCGCATCTTTGCTGCGGGTGCTGACGAACCATGAGACGGCGCCACCAACCAGCAGCGGCAGGTTGAGGTCGATAGGGATGAACATGCCGAGGCAGAACGCAAGGGCGGGAACCTTGAAGACGGTCAGCAGGATAGCGATCACCGCTCCTATGCCGTAGAGCAGCCAGGGGGCGCTTCCGCCGTTCATCATAGGCTGGATTACCGCCGCCATCGCGTTGGCCTGAGGTGCCACGAGTGCGCCCTCGCCGGTGAAACCGTAGGTCTTGTTGAGCACCAGCATCACGCCGCCTACGGTAGCCGCAGCAACCGCCACGCCCACAAACTTCCATGCCTCCTGTTTGCGGGGCGTCGTTCCTATCCAGTAACCGATCTTAAAGTCGGTGATGAGGCCTCCTGCGGTACTCAGGGCCGTACATACCACGCCGCCGATAACCATGGCCGCAACCATGCCGGCATTGCCCTTAAGGCCTACCGCCACAAGCACCAGCGCGGTGATAATCAGCGTCATGATGGTCATGCCGCTCACCGGGTTCGTGCCCACTATGGCAATGGCGTTCGCGGCAACGGTAGTAAAGAGGAAGGCGATAACGGCCACAATCAGCAGGGCGACTACCGCCTGCCATATGCTGGTGACCACTCCACCGAAGCCGAAGAAAGCGAAAATGGCGAGCAGGGTAAGAATGACGCCGAAGGTGACGGTACGCATGGGCAGATCCTGCTCCGTACGGGGAACCGCCGCCTCTCCTGCGCCCGGCTTGCGCTTGAACTCGCCCACGGCAAGGCCGACGGCGCTCTTGATTACGCCTGCGCTCTTGATTATGCCGATAATTCCGGCGGTAGCAATGCCGCCGATGCCTATATGGCGGGCGTACTCCTTGAAAATCTGCTCCGGTGCCATCTCCCCGACGGTCGTAGCGATGCCGGTACCCATGAGGTCTATCACCTGACCGCCCCAGATGAGGTTGATGAGCGGAATGATGAGGAGCCACACCAGGAACGAACCGCAGCAGATGATGAAAGCGTACTTGAGGCCGATAATGTAGCCCAGGCCGAGCACTGCGGCGCCCGTATTGAGCTTCAGGACCACCTTGGCCTTGTCGGCGACCACCTGGCCCCAATGCATGACGGTAGTGCTGAGCGTTTCTGCCCAGGTGCCGAAGGTCGCCACCACGAAGTCGTAGAGACCGCCGATGAGACCGGCCAGCACGAGGGTCTTGGCGCTTCCGCCGCCACTCTCGCCGCTCACCAGCACCTGCGTTGTAGCAGTAGCCTCAGGGAAGGGGTACTGGCCGTGCATCTCCTGCACGAAGTATTTTCTGAACGGAATCAGGAAAAGGATGCCGAGGGCGCCGCCCAGCAGGGAACTGAGGAACATCTGCCAGAAATTGACGTCCAGGCCGAGTATGTAGATGGCCGGAAGGGTGAAGATGGCACCTGCCACCACCACGCCTGAACAAGCTCCGATGCTCTGGATAATTACGTTCTGGGCCAGTCCGTCTTTCTTTCCGAGTATGCCGGTTACGCCGACGGCTATAATTGCGATGGGGATTGCCGCCTCGAAGACCTGTCCGACTTTAAGTCCCAGGTAAGCGGCGGCCGCTGAGAACAGAATCGTCATCAACAGGCCCATCGTCACCGAGTATGGCGTCACCTCCAGGGGCTTGCTCTCCGGACTCAGGAGGGGCTGGTATTTCTCCCCCGCCGCCAGTGGCCTGTGAGCGTTCTCTGGCAGCTTTACGTTTTTGCTCTCTTTCATACTGTTTCCTGTATATCTCTATGTATTTCTGCAACTTGGCTGCGTCCTTGGCCTCCTGTTTCTGAATGGCCTTTAGGGCCTTGAGAGTCTTTGCGCGCTGTTTCTCCAGTTCCTTCTGCTTCTTGGCCTCAAGCTTCAGGGAATCCTGACGGTCGAGTTCCGCCCAGCGGGCCTCCCTGGCGGCGATGCGGGCGTCCCTTGCAGCAATGCGGAGCTTGCGGCGCAACTCCCTTTCTTCCTTGCGCTTCTGCTTGGGATCTATTGTGGGGATGGAAAGAGGATCGATGTCTTCCTTGACGGAAACGGAATCCTTGGGGGCGGAAACGCCTCTCGCGACAACACTGTCGCGAACGGCAAGGGAATCACGTACCGCCAGGGAATCGCCTGCTGCCAGAGAGTCACGGACAAACAGTGAGTCGCGTACCAGCAGGGAGTCGCCCCTGACAGGCAAGACCAGGCTGTCCGGCGAGGCAAGGCTGTCTGCCGAGGGCAGTTCGATTTTCGGCTTGGGCAGCTTGGCCAGGGAGTCGCGGACGGCTATTTCCCTCAATATTCCGGGTATGTATCCGGGGAAGTATTTCGCAGTCTCACGGAACTCCGGCCTCGCCTTGGACTCATAGTAGCTGCGCTGGGAACTCCTTACCGTAAGCTTCGTTATGTCTTCCGGGCCTGCAGGCCTTTCTTCCGGACGCCAGCTGAAGCCCTTCATCTGACGCTCCGACTCGGGCATCTGCACCACGGGATACGCGTTGTTCTTCGGGTTCTCGAAGTAGTAAACGTGGTCTATGTCGCCGTCTTTCAGCAATCCGGAAAGCATCTTGCTCTCGACCTTGTTAACAGTGGCGAAAGCCTCGTTTTCACGGAGGTAGAATATTGCGGAAGAGCCACCCAGCGCATCGAAACGCTTGAGGGAGCTGTCCAGGCTGTCGAAGTACGCCAGAATTTCCGTACCCTTTATCTGGTCGTAGCTGACCTCGTCTTCCTGAATTACCACGAAGGCGTTCGACTGAAGGCTGGCCTTGCGCGGACCGCCACCGCCAACCAGGATAAAGAGGCTGTCGGCGGTATATTGACGCCTGCCGTCGTTCCACACGACGGGGTCCTTATAGAAGCGGGCAATGGAGTCGAGGTCGCAGTAAACCATTGAGTCGCAGCGCATCTGGATGTCGTCACGGAACACCCGGACGTTGCGTATGCCGTAGACGAAACCTATTTTGGTGGTGTCCAGCTGTACGGTATCCACAGCCACCGTATCAACCGCCAGCGTATCTTCTGCCGGCGGCAGTTCCCCGTCGACGGACAGAGGCGCAGCTGTGGCAAGACTGTCCGGCCTGGCAGTTCCGGCAGCAAGGCTGTCAATCGCAGCCAGGGCGTTGTTCAGCGGGGCCATCAGGCTGTCCTTCCGGGCCTGGGCGGCAGCGACGGAGTCCACCGGCGGCAAAACCACTCCGGAGGTGTCGGCAAGTGAGTCCACCGGCGGCAACAATACTCCGGCGGTATCGGAAGGTGCCTCCACCGGCGGCAGTTCCACTCCGGAGGTGTCGGCAGGAGGTCCGGGGGAATCCTCCGGCGGCTGCGGCTTATCGACGGGCGGCTGCGGCTTTTCGGCAGGCGGTCCGGCGGGGGCACCCTTACCTGGGGCTCCTTTACCCTCGTCAGCGCCTTCCGCTTTCTCGTCGGCGGGGGCCTCTTTAGTCTTCTTTGCAGGAGGACCGCCCTGCGGCTGGCTGGCTGCGGCGGCAGCGGCGGCGGCTTCTTCGGCCGCCTTCCGACGGTACTCGTTAACAGGGTCCGTCAATATATCGGCAAGGCGGTCTTCGCACGACTTAACCGTGCCGTCGGACAGGTCGCAACGGCGTATCGTCCTGTAAATCAGCGTGTCGGCGCCCATGTAAATGGTATCGCGCTTCTCGTCCTTGCCGGTCTCGAGCACGACGGCCGCGTTACGCTGGAGCTTCACCTGGGACAGGGTATCGTTGTAATGGACGCGCTCGGCAACGGCCGTCACGTCCCTGCCGGGATCCTGCACCTGGGCGTGTCCCAACATCAGCAGGTCTCCGGAGCCGCGATAGAAATACAAACTGTCGGACCAGGCCTCCTGCTCCTTGGACATCGCATGCACGTTACGCTCGAAGAAGACAGTTTCCCGTCCCTTGTCGTACCAGCCCTTCTCTGCAGAGAGCATGTTTCCGCCCTTCCAGAAGTCTATGAAAACCGGGAATTCGGCTTTGTCCTGCTCGGAATAATAGAACAGCTTGTTGGTTTTCACAAACATGGAGTCCGAAAACATGTTCACCTGGTCGTCGAAGATGAACATCTTGGCATCCGTGCTGTATTTTCCGGAAAGGCTTTCTATCACCTGGCCGTCCGCGTCCCTCATGGACGCTCCGTTATAAAACACGGCCATGCTGTCCCTGGTGTTGTAATCCAGGAACTTGGTTCTGAGCAGGTTCTTTTTCTTGTTCTGGAGCTGGACCAGCGTACCGCGGAACTGCGCCAGGTTGTCGTCGATCAGATAATCCAGCTTGTCGCTGGTCAGGACGGTCTCGTCCTGTATCACCTTTACGTGGCCGACGGCGTTGATTACCTTCGTATCCACGTTCCACAGGGCCGTATCGCTAATCAGATATGTTCCGTTATGCAGGAATGTCGACGAGATGGCCTTGCGGTACTGCTGACCGTTTATCATCAGCTGTTCCAGGCTCTCCGCCTTCATCAGGCGCACCAGACTGTCCGCCTTTTCCTTCTTGGGAGGACGGGCGGAGGCGGGCTGCACGGCCAGAACGGCCGCCAGTACCAGCAGCAGCGTCAGTCGTTTGTGAACTTGGATTTCCATCCGTCGAGCTCGAATTCGCAATCCTGGAACAGGGGATCGATCTTGATGTATGTGACTTTAATCTTCTCTTTCGTGAATTGGTCTATGGCCTCCGCCTGTTTGACGTTGCGCACGTCACCGAGCAGCTCGGTGTAGTCATGTTCGAAAGTGGCGGTATGTGCCGGAACAATCTTGTCCAGGCGTACGATCTTGTATACCAGGTTGCCGTCGCGCCCCTCGTTGTCCAGGGACTCGATAGGGTCGGAGATCTGCCCGGGCTGGAGGTCCTTGGCTGCCGCGTAGTCCTGCGGCTTCAGCTGGTCTATCTCGAAATATGCCGAACCAGTGTTGGGGTCGGCCATCTGGCCGCCGTTGGTGCGGGTGGCTGGATCCTGGGAATAGAAGCGTGCCGCCAGTTCGAAGGTGATGAGGGAATCGGTGATGGCCGTCTTGAGGCTGTCCAGCTTGCTGAAGGCCTTATCCCTGTCTTCCACGGTGTAGCGCGGCTTGAGCAGGATGTGGCGTGCGTTGAACATGTCGCCCTTCTTCTCCAGCACCTCGATGATATGGAAGCCGTCGGGGGTCTCAACTATCTGGGATATGGCGCCAGGCTTGAGGGACATGGCGGCGTCCGAGAATGCCGGCCAGAATATGGATTTGGAGGCCAGGCCGAGTTCGCCGCCCTTGCGGGCGCTGCCGGGGTCTTCCGAATAGAGGCGGGCGAGCGTGGAGAACTTCTCCCCGTTGATGATGCGCTCACGTATGTTCAGGAGGCGCTCCTTGACCGCAAGCGCAGCCGCTTCCCTGTCGGGATAGATGCATATCTGGCTGAGCTTGTACTTGATGGGGACGACCGGAAGCTTATCCACGGAAGAGGTGTCGATGTACATCTTGACGTCGTAGGGCGTCACCTCCGGGATGCGTTTGGCTATCTCCTGCTGCTCCTGCTGGGCGAGCGTGTTGTCTTCAATTTGCTTGCGCCACTCCTGGCGGAGCTTGTAGACCGGTTTGTGGAAGTATGCCTCCATGGCCTCGTCGCCGCCGAGTGCGGTGCGGGCCTGGTCCATCTGCTGGGAAAGGTGGGCCTCCACCATCTCCTGGTTGACTGTAAGCGAATCCAGGCGGGCCTGCATGAGGAAGAGCTTGGCGCGCATCATGCTCTCCAGGATTTCGCAGCGGATGTTGCGGTCCGATGCAAAGCCCCTGGCGCTCATCATCTGCACTTCCTGCTCAACTTCCGACAGGGTTATGAGTTCGTTGCCGACTACGGCCACGGACTTGTCCACTACGCCTTTGTACTTCTGTGCCGACGCCACTGCGGGAATGGCAAGCAGCATAAGCACTATGGCTGTTTTGATGTAAATTTTCATAAGCGTCTGGATTAGCTTGCAAAGCTTGTTCCAATTATTCGGCGGCTTCTGCAAGGCGCTTCTCCCAGGCCCATGCAGAGGCGAGAGTCTCGTCTACCGAACGCACGGCCTTCCAGCCGAGTTTCTGTTGGGCAAGGGTAGGATCTGCCCACACTGCGGTCACGTCTCCTGGGCGCCTGGGGGCTATACGGTAGTTGAGTTTGATGCCGTTGACGCGCTCGAAAGAGTTGACGAGTTCGAGCACGGACACGGGACGGCCGGTGCCGATGTTGAAGATCTCGTAAGGCTCGTCCATCTTACCCTCGATCATACGTGTGACTGCGCAGACGTGCGCCTTGGCGAGGTCGGTTATGTCGATATAGTCACGCAGGCAGGTGCCGTCGGGCGTGGGATAGTCGTCGCCGAAGATATTGAGGCACTCACGCTTGCCGATGGCGGTCTGGGTGATGAAAGGTACGAGGTTGTTGGGGATGCCGCGGGGGAGTTCGCCGATGAGTGCGGACGGGTGCGCTCCGATGGGGTTGAAGTAGCGGAGGGCGATTCCGTGCATGCCGTAGGCGGCTACGCAGTCACGCAGGAAGTCTTCGCACATCTGCTTGGTGTTGCCGTAGGGGGAGGTGGCGGGCTTGCGGGGAGAGGTCTCCGTGACAGGGGTCTCGTCGGGTTCGCCGTAAACCGTTGCGGATGAGGAGAACAGCACGTTGGTGCCATGTACGCGGGCGCACTCCAGAACGTTCAGGAAGGAGTCCAGGTTGTTTTTGTAATACATAAGAGGCTGCTCCACAGACTCGCCTACTGCCTTGAAGGCTGCGAAGTGGATGACGGCGTCTATCTTATACCTGTTGAAAAGATCGTTTGCGGCTGCGGCGTCACAGAAATCTATTTTCTCGAAAGGCAGCTGGCGGCCGAGGATGGCACAGACGCCTTTGTAATTGGTCTCGTCGCAATTGGACATATTGTCGGCTATAACGACGTCATAGCCGGCCTGGCTCAGTTCCACGGTTACGTGGCTTCCTATAAATCCGGCTCCGCCGGACACAAGTACTGTTTTCTTCATAGCTTACAAAATTAAGAATTTTGTATGAAGTTGCAAAATCAGCGGCCTTTGAGCTTCTGGCGGCGGGTTTCCGCAGTGTCGCGGCCGAACAGCGTCCGGTGGCCCTCGACGCTGCGCCAAAAGTCGGGATCGAAATCGGCCGGGCTGACGTAGGCGCTGGCGGAGGGTGCAGCTTCTGCAGACCGTGGCCGCCCATGGCCGCGTGAATGGGAGGGGCCCGCCGCTTCAGCGGTGGGAGGGATGAGCGAAGCGAAGTCTGACGAAGCAGCACCCTCCGCCGCCTTCGTCAGCCGGAAGCAGAGATAGCGGATCGGGTAACCCTGCTCGCGGAACATGGATTCGTAGAAGGTCTGGACCTCGGTGAGGGCGGGGGCGAAACGGTCGGCTTCGGCGTAAAGGTCTTCGGAGGCGGCCAGGACAGGGAAGTTGTTGGCCCTGCAGACGGCCAGGGTATACTGGTACAGGAACTGCGAATCGGTCTTCAGGTGTATGAGGCCGCCGGGGGCAAGGAAACGGGAATACCGCTCCAGAAACACCGGCGAAGTGAGGCGGGAGTTCTCGCTCTTGACCTGCGGGTCGGAGAAGGTAAGCCATATTTCCGACACCTCACCGGGGGCGAAGAAAGCGGAAATGAACTCGATGCGGGTGCGAAGGAAGCCGACGTTGCCCAGGTTGTGCTGGGTGGCATATTTCGCCCCTTTCCACAACCGCGCCCCCTTGATATCGACGCCCACATAATTCTTCGACGGGTCCCGCTGCGCAAGGTCTATCGTGTACTCCCCCTTTCCGCAGCCGAGCTCCAGCACCAGCGGCGCCTCAGGGTCCGCAAAACGCTCGCCCCAATGGCCCTTCACTTCATGATCGCGCAAGGCGAAATAGCCGTCGCGCAACAGCTCCTCCGCCGACGGCTGCAGCAGGCAGGCGAACGTCTCGTTCTCCGCGAACTTACGTAGCTTGTCGTGCCCCATCGGCTATCTGTCTTCCGCCTGATGGCCGGTACGGTCGATCTGGTGATAGAACTGCGTGTACGGCACGTCGGTGCGGCCGGCGCCCTTCTTCATCAGGGCCACCAGGTCGGCGAAATTGGTCTTGTAGATGTCCCTCGGCAGGAGTTTCTTGCCCACGCAGACGCTCGCCGCCAGACCCACGACCTCGCCCATCATGGCGCAGGTACGCATGACGCGCACGGAACCCAGGGCGATGTGCGTTACGCTGATGTCGCGGCCCGCCATGAACATATTGGGCACGTCGGCGCTGTAGAGGCAGCGGTACGGAATGGCGTACGGGTCGATGGGGGTGAGTTTTCCTATGCTCATCCACTCGGCGCCCGGATACTTGCCGGCGTTTCGGGGGTCGGGGTAGTGCTGGTCGATGCGCCAGGTGGTGGTGCAGGTGCCGTCCTCATAGGGAATCGGGCGGGTGAGGTCCTGCTCGCGCAGGATGAGGTCACCCACGATGCGGCGGCTCTCGCGCTTGCCGCTCACGTGCGACACCCAGGTGAGGTGCGTGCACTCCCAGTCCTCCTTCTTTGCGAGGCGGTTCTTGCAGTAGGAGAAGGTGCTGTAGGCCACGTACATACCGTAGTCGCGTATCTTTTCGGCGTCGGCCACCTGGTCGTCGTTCATGCCCACCTCCCAGTACCAGTTGGCGCGGTGCACGGGCTCCACCGTCTCCTCGTCGAGCTTGAGGCCCCAGTCGAGGCTGTCGGGGAAGGTCGACGGGGTGTTCCAGTCTTCGCAGTACCACTCGATACTCACGCCCATGGTGTAGCCGTCGGCCTTCTCGGGGGCGAGCGACTCACCGTACTCGCTGCGCGCTTCGCGTCCCATCATGGTGCGGGCGCCTGCCAGCACTGCCAGGTGGGCGTCGCCGGTGCAGTCGGAGAAGACGTATCCGCCGATGCGTATGCGATCCTGGCTGGTGGCCTCAACTGCCTCTACGGCCTTGATGGCCTTTCCGTCCATCTCCACCTTGTCCACCGTGTAGCCGGCGAAGAGGGTGATGTTGGGCTCGGCAGCGATGACGTCCCACTTCTTCCAGTCCTGATAGTGGTGGGCGCCGCGGGCGTTGCCTATGCGGTCGGGGCCTATTTCGTTGAGGATGTATCCCAGCGACGGGTACGGGTTCACGTTGATCTGGCCGCCGAGGCCTACGCGCACCTCGGAGCTGTTGTTGCCGCCGAGGATGTAGCGGTCCTGGATGAGGGCCACGCGCGAGCCGTTGCGGGCGGCGGCGATTGCGGCGCAGAGGCCGGACATGCCGGCACCGACGATTACAAAGTCGTAATCTCCCTTGTCGACTGTGGGAGTGGGCAGAAGCTCGTTGCGGAGAGCCTTGTAGGCCTCCAGGCTGTTGCCGGGAACCTCGTCGGTGGTGGTGAGGAGTATGGCGTCGCAGCGGCCGTCGAGTCCGCTGAGGTCCTGAAGCTCAATTTCGTGCTTGCCTTTTTTAAGTTCGTAGTTGCCGCCTTTCTGCCAGTACCAGGCTGCGCGCTCGGGGCGCGTTGCGCCGGGGCATCCGATGCCGAATTCCGCATCATCTGCTGCGCCGTCTATTTTGACCTGGAAAATGCCGGGCGTCTTGCCTTCGGACCAGAAAGCGGTCCAGTTTTTCGTGCGTACCCAGAGCTGGTATTTGCCGCTCGCAGGCACTTCTATCGTTGTTTTTGGATTCTTCTTGATGGGCTCTCCGAGTCCGTGGGCCAGCAGGTAGCTGGATCCCATCTGAAGTACGAACTGCTGTTCTACCGTCCAGTCGCCAAGCTCCTGGAACCTCGTGCAAAGCACGAAAATAGAGTTTTCGGGTGTCATTTTTAGTATTGGTTAACCGGGCATCAAAGGTAGCAAGAAAACAGACAAAAGACAAGATAAGATGCAACGGATGATGGCGCTGGTGCATCTATATTGTATGCGTAAGTTAATCATTGTGTTTTTGTTGGCCCTTGTATCGGCCGGTCTGTACGGCCAGACTGCGGGTCATAAGTTTGAGGCGGGTGTTGGATATTCACCTTTTACTTTTTTTACTGTCGATGGTGGTTATAACGCGCCTTATAGATGCAATGCATACTTCGAGTGGAGATACGAGTTTGATAAAAACACTGTTGACAAGTCTTTTGACCTTGGAGCAAAACTGGATTACAAGACGTTTCCGATAAGTACCTTTTACGATTATTATGCTTCATATTACGGAACGAGGCATGACATTGCACTTCTGGCCGTCGGCGACTTCAACCTCAATCCGGGAGGCATTGTAAACCCGTTTATGGGACTTGGCTTCGGCCCCGGCATTCTTATCGAGCATTGGACATCTTCAAAAACGGAGGATATCCCCGAAGAATACAAGCCTTATTATTCATACAAGCCGATCCCTTCCGTCAATTCCTGTTTTACCGTCATCGCATCCCCCCGTATCGGTATCGAACTGTTCCGCCACCTGCGCATATCCACCTCGGTAGATATCTCCCTCTTCGACTTCCGCCTGCCCGTCTGCTTCAACGTCGGCTGGACGTTCTAGCGTCCTACTTCCTGATATCCAAGCGCCCTTCATCTATGCAGCGGCATAGCTCACGGGGCTTGTCGGTACAGATGAAATCGGCACCGAGACCGAGGGACAGGGCGGCGTCCGTTGCATCTGAGTTGGGCCACAGGTTAATGAGAAAACCTTCTTCGTGAGCCTTGCGCATCTGCTCCTGTGTGGTTCGTGTCCTGTAGCAGGCCAACCTCTTGATTCCGAGGGCAGATGCTACGGCGCGTGATTCTTCCGTATTGCCTTGAGCCGTTATGAGCATCAACGTGGCGTCCGGGTGGTGTTCTTTCAGGTAACGCAGGACGCGGGAGTCAAAAGAAGACAATACATAGGTGGACCCCTCCGGGCAGGCCTTGGTTACAGCGGAATACAACTCTTCTGCATATATGGCGAGCAGCGCCTCAGGATAGAGCTTTTCGTCTGTGGTCTTCATTTCAAACTCCACATAAAGCCCCGGTTGCCGCCCAAAAAGCGACAGGACCTCATCAAGTGTGGGAATGAGGTTTCCCTTCTTCGTCCGAAGAGCCCGTATGTCGCTGAGACTCATATTCTCCAGGATACCTTCTGCGTCTACCATGCGGGAGACGGAAGAATCATGCATGATAACATATTTGCCGTCAGCTGTCCGGTGAACGTCCAGTTCATATCCGGTAATACCGGCCTCAAGGGCCGTTGCGAATGCAGGCAAAGTGTTCTCTTCCGCCTCGAACCGGCCACCTCTGTGCGCTACGATTCTGGGCTGCGCCATAGCAGCTTCGGCAAAAAAGCCGAGTAGAAGCATGAAAACCAGTGATGCTCGTTTCATTTGATTTAGAGTTTAATGTATTGCAAAGATATGCATTTTACAAAACAAAAGAGACAGCCTCTTTCGAAGCTGTCTCCTTGTGCGGTAGGTGAGACTCGAACTCACACAGGCCAATGCCCACTACCCCCTCAAAGTAGCGTGTCTACCATTTCACCACTACCGCAGTTATTTGGGACTGCAAAATTAAGCATATTTAGCAGAATCGCAAAAAATTTTTTGATAACTTTGTGAAAAATAGACGGAATGTTACATCTGGAGGTCCCTGGAGGCGGGTCTGAAGTCCTTCTGCACAGTTGTTGCGCGCCTTGCTCCGGCGCAGTGCTGGAGTGTCTCCTGGCCAACGGAATCCGTCCTATAGTCTTTTTCAGCAACTCAAATATTACCCCCGTCGAAGAATACGAGCTGCGCCGCGACGAGCTTAAGCGCTACTGCACGTCTCTTGGCGTCACGATTATTGACGACGAGTATAACCATGAAGCATGGCGAAACTTTGTGCTAGGTGTTCCTCCGGCCGGCCGCAGGGGTGGACGGACGCCGAGCGATTTTGAAACTGTAGAGCAGTTTTGTATCATGAGCGAGGTGCCGTCGCAGCCCGCGGCGTTAACGCCGGAGGAACTTGCTGCCGCTCCAGAGCGCGGGCCGCGCTGCCTTAACTGCTTCAAATTCCGGTTGAAACGAGCCGCCGAATATGCCGCGGCGCATGGTATTCCCGTGCTCACAACCACACTCGCATCCTCCCGCTGGAAGAGCCTTGAGCAGATGGCCGAGGCTGGCAACTGGGCCTGCAGTTCCATCGGATCAGCGGATATGGAAAATCCAGACGGGCACCCAGTGCTCTTCTGGCCCCAAAATTGGCGCAAAGGCGGCTTGCAGGAACGCCGTTCGCAGATCATTTGCGAGCAGAACTTCTATAACCAGAACTGGTGCGGCTGTGAATTCTCGCACAGAAACGTATGATACTACATAAGAAAATGAAGATGTCGGAGCTGGTGGAAGCTAATTTCCATCTGCTCGGCATATTGTCCCGCCTTGGCATCCGGGGAAGCTTTTCCGATCATTCGGTTGAAGAAATCTGCGCCCGTTATTCCATTGATGCAGACACGTTTATTCTAATCTGCTCGGTCTATTCCGGACGTGATGTCAAGCCTACCGAAGACCAGTTACGCCACGTGCGCCTGGAAGACTTGCTGCTGTATCTTCACTCCTCTCACGAGTACTACCTCAATTCGGCCCTTGCCAAACTTGCGCCTTCGATCGAAGACATGATCCGCCCTACTCAGCCGGTGCGCCAGAAGGTTTTCCGTCAGTTCTTCGAGGACTATTGTGCCGAGCTGGAGAAACATTTCGCGTACGAGGAGAATACCGTAATTCCTTACATCCGCCAGCTGCTGGACGATACTGCCCATGCCGGTTATTCCATTGCCAAGTTCCGCGAGGCCCACTCAAACATAGAAGAGTCGCTCTCCGATCTTAAGAACCTCATCATGCAGTCCATGCCGCCGGAGTGCGACGGGGAGCCTCGAATAGAAGTTCTGTCCAACATCTTCCATCTCCAGGAAGATCTTCGGCACCACACTTACATAGAGGATGATATCCTTGTTCCGCTGGTGGAACTCTATGAAAGAAGGACTCCGGGATTCGGCCGCCCGGCCAGGACGGAGGACTTGGAGGAAGATCGTAATGAACTAAGCGACAGGGAGAAAGAGGTGCTGGTACTGGTGGCCCGAGGCTTCCTGAACAAAGAGATCGCCGACAAGCTCAACATCTCCATCAACACCGTCATCACGCACCGCAAGAACATCACCCGCAAGATCGGCATCAAGACCACTCCGGGTCTTACGGTCTACGCCATCCTCAACGGTCTGGTGGATATCAATACGATAGAATAGAATCTGGGCCCGCAACCCGGCCGAGCTGAAGCCGCACATTCTGGCGTCGCAACAATAATCCTCGCTGTCCTGACAGAAATCAGCAGTATTTCTGTCAGATGGGGATTATTTTCACTGTTTCTGACAGGTTTTGAGCAAAATCCTGCCCAATTGACCGATATTTCTCCAGTTCTGACAGAAAAACAGGTGAAAGCTGTCAGATTATGACTGAAATCAGTCTGGCGGACAGAAATATGGCAGAAAGTTGCCCGAATCAGTTCGAGTCTCTATTCCTCCTCCTTGCCGGCGGCCCAGTCGATGAGCTTGGAGAAGCCGTCGGTGAATTTATCGGCCACGTCCTTGTCGCCGCCTTCCTTCATCACGTCGGCCAGGTAGTAGACGTAACTGCCGCAGAGGTCGAATTCGTTCTTGCCGAACTCGAAGAACTCCAGGTAGAAGCGTGTGGTCTCCAGCAGGTCGGCCGCCATCTGCGCGCCGAGCTCGCGGGCCTTGTCTGTCTGGCCCAGCTTGTAGTACGCCTCTATTATACCTATCACAAGGTAGTCGTTGGTGGACATTCCAAGAGGAATGCTCTCTATCGGGAAACGGTGCATAACCTCCTGGGCACGGTCCAGCATCTCAAGCGCCCACTCGTTCTTGCCCTCCTTCATGAAGGCCTTGGCAGCGTTGAGGAAAATGCCGCGCGGAGCCATGACGCCAAGATGCGTGTAGATGTTCTGGTAGTCCACAAACCACTTGTCGGCAGCCAGGGCGTCCCAGCGGTACACCTGGGTCATCTTGCGGTACAGCTCTTCAGTATCCACAAAACCTATATCGGTAGTGGTAATCTTATTGCGAATAGGCACGAACTTATAGGAGTAGCCCTCGTACACCAGATAATCCTTGATGCCGATGTTAAGGTCACCGCCCATGTTGAGCATGTTGATGGGACGGTCCCACTTATAGTTGCTCAGCAGGTCGAGCATGAAGAGCTCGGGCTTGGTCAGGTAGTCCTTGCTGGCGGGAATCTGCAGCTCTATGCTCTCCGGAATCATGTCGGCATACTTGGCATCCAGAATGCCGGACGCTATCACGTTGGCCTTGTTCACCGGCACGATAAGCTTGCGGGAGGCAATATAGTCCACCTTGCGGCCGCTGCTCATAGGCACCTTGACGTCCGGATGGCGGAAGAGCGTCATCACGTCGGCGATGCTCATAGCCTGCTCGCGGGTGTCCAGGATAGGGATGTATTCGTTGGTGCCGTAGAGGTACTGCTCCGGGCCGACGGAAAGGTCGAGCGGCGCGCTCTCGTTGCATGCCCACTTCATCTGGTCGATATGCCAGTCGGTGCCGAGCAGGGAGGTGTTGCAGATGCGCACGTCCGTACGGATGTTCTCCACCTCCTGCGCGTACCAGACAGGGAATGTGTCGTTGTCGCCGTGGGTGATGAGAATGCCGTTGGGTCCCACCGACTCCAGGTAGTTGCGGGCCATCTCTACCGCGGTCGCACGACCGGAACGGTCGTGGTCGTCCCAGTTCTGTGAGCCCATCTGCACGGGCACCAGCACGCATACCGCCGTAATGGCGGAGGCCAGCAGGACGTCGTGGCGCCCCTTGGTAACGCTGCCGATCCAACTGTACAGCGCCGCCACGGCCATACCGATCCAGACGCTGAAGAAGTAGAACGAGCCGGCGTAGGCGTAATCCCTCTCGCGCACCTGGTAAGGCGGCTGGTTGAGGTAGAGCACGATGGCGATGCCGGTCATGAAGAACATGAGGAAGGTGAGCCAGGAGCCCCTCTTGTCGCGGTCGAACTGGAAGCAGAGGCCGATGAGGCCGAGCAGCAACGGCAGGAAGAAGTAGTGGTTCTTGCCGGCGTTGTGCGCAAGGGTGGCGGGAGCGTCGCTCTGGTCGCCCAGGCGGAAGTCGTCTATGAATTTTACGCCGCTCTCCCAGTTGCCGTGGAAGATATCGCCGGGGGTGGGGGAATGGATCTCGTTCTGCCGTCCGACGAAGTTCCACATGAAGTAGCGCCAGTACATCCAGCCCAGCTGGTAGTCGAAGAAGTAGTAGAGGTTGGCTCCCATGGTGGGCTTGCGGTCGGTCGCTCCGCGTACCTGCTTGCCCTTGCCGCCGGTGTATGCACGGTAGAAGCTCTCGTACTTGCCGTCCGGGGATGAACTCCACATACGGGGGAAGAGCATCTTGCCGGAAGCCTTGTAGTCTGCGTCCACAGGGCCCTCGACGTGCTTGTATTTACCGTCCAGCGGAGCCCAGTAGCGGGTCGACTTCAGCTCGTACGGGGCGTCGTAGTACTGGCCGTAGATGAGCGGGGTGGAGCCGTACTGCTCACGGCTGAGGTAACGCACCAGCGTGAAAGCGTTGTCCGGCTGGTACTCGTTGGTCGGAGTCTTGGCGCAGGAGCGGATGACGTCTATGCTGAACACCGAGAAGCCGATGGTTATCATGGTAACGCACAGCAGGGCGGTGTTGAGGAAGACCTTCTTGGACTTGAGCGTGGCGAACAGACCCCAGAAGCACAGGCCCAGAAGGGCCACCATGAAGAACGCCGCACCGCTGTTGTACGGCAGTCCGAGCACGTTCACGAAGAAGAGGTCGCAGTAGGCGGCCAGCTTGGGCAGATAAGGGATGAACAGGAAGACCAGGAGGCCTATGATCACACTCCCTATGGCGAATATCTTCACCAGCTCCCAGAAACCGAAGGGCTTGTCTTCGCGCCTGCGGTAGTAGAACATGAACACCAGGGCAGGGATGGCCAGCAGGTTGAGCAGGTGCACACCAATGCTGAGGCCCATCAGGAAGGCGATAAGCACTATCCAGCGGGACGAATGGGGCTCGTCCGCCCTGTCGTACCACATGGTCATGGCCCAGAACACCACGGCGGTGAAGAGGGACGACATGGCGTACACCTCACCCTCAACGGCGGAGAACCAGAAAGTATCGGAGAAGCAGTAGGCCAGCGCACCCACAAGGCCGGAACCGATGACGGCAATGGCGCCGCCGGTGGTGTCGGTCTTGACGAAACGCCTGGTCAGCCACACTATCGTAAGATACAGGAAGAAGATGGTGAGGGCCGAGCACAGTGCGCTCATAGCGTTGACCAGGATGGCGGCGTGCATGTTGTCGCCGAACATGGTGAAGAAGCGCGCGATAAGCTGGAACACAGGGTTTCCCGGCGGGTGGCCCACTTCCAGCTTGTAGGATGATGCTATGAACTCTCCGCAATCCCAATACGAGGCCGAAGGCTCGATGGTAAGCAGGTAAGTTACGGCGGACACGGCAAAGGCGGCCAGAGCCGCAATGCGGTGCCAGAGGGTAAATTTATCAGTCTTCTTCATCAGGCAGTACAATCTGTTTGTATTGGTTCTTGCGCTTCATCCAGCGCTCGCGGGCGAACTGCTGCATGTCGGTAACCGTGTCGTTCTCGTCAATAATTTCCATGCCAAGAATGGTCTCGATTATGTCTTCGAGGGTAATTATTCCCTGGAAGCACCCGTAATCGTCTATTATGCAGGCAATCTGGTCCCTGGTCTTGAGGAGGCTCTCCCAGATGTCGGACACGGAGGTCTCTTCGTGGAAGGCGGCAATCTTGCGCTTGATGCTGCGCAGGCGCATGTCGAACTTGTCTTCCGCCAGCTTCTCAAGCACGTCGTAACGCATCACGTAGCCGGTGATGAACTCGGGCGAGTCGGCATATACGGGGATGCGGGAGTTGTGGGAAAGCTCCTCCTGCTTGTAGAACTGCTTCAGGGTCATGCCCTCGTGGGCTATCGCCGCCACCACGCGGGGGGTCATGACGTCGTAGGCCTTGATATCGTCCAGCTTCATTATGTTCTGGATCACCTTGTTCTCGGAGTCGTCCAGCACGCCCTCCTCCTCGCCTATGTTGGCCATGGCGCTCACCTCCTCGCGGGAGATGGTGGTATCGGGCTCATCGTCGGTGATGCTGCGGCGGAGCTTCATGATGAGCCACACCAGGGGATACATCACCCAGACCAGCAGATTCATAATCTGCGAAAGCCAGAGCAGGTCTTTCCAATGGGCAGTTCCCAGGGTCTTGGGGACTATTTCGGAGAAAACCAGGATGAGTATGGTCATGAGGGCGCTGATTACGCCGAACCAGTAGTCTCCGGTAAGCATGGAGGCCTGGTGGCCGACGGCTGCCGCGCCGAGGGTGTTGGCTATGGTATTGAGGGACAGGATTGCAGATAGCGGCTTGTCGGGCTCCTGCTTGAGCTTCATGAAGCGGGCGGCGTTGGTGTCGCCCTCTTCCTCCTTCATGGTAATATAGGAGATTGGCGTGGTCATCAGCACCGACTCGAGTAGCGAGCACAGGAAGGAGACGGCCATCGTCAGAAGCAGATATATGATTAATAATGTCATATGTATTATATAGCCTACAAAATTACGGATTATTCCGCGCATTAAAAAATTTTTCAGTTTTTATTGTTTTTCAATAAATAATTATTATATTTGCGAAAAATAAACCGACAAACAATATTTGAGCTATGATTGAATGGTGGAATTCCCTGAGCGTCGTGATGAAGGTCCTGTGGGCCATCACGCTCTCTGCATCACTGATTTTCGTTATCCAGAGCATCCTGACCTTCATAGGCGCGGGCTCTGACAGCGACCTTGACATGGATGTCGATGCGACCGGCGACTTCGATTCGGTGGCGGCAGATGCGGCTGACGCATCCGCGCACAGCACCGGAATGGGCCTGCTGACCTTCCGCAACTTCGTCAATTTCATCCTGGGATTCGGCTGGAGCGCCATCCTGCTGAGGAGCAGCATCTCCTCAACTTCGGTACTGCTGATAGTATCGATTTTAATAGGTATCGCCCTGGTCTTCCTGGTGATGATGCTCTTCCGCTGGCTGGGCAGCATGCAGCAGGCCGGCAACATCAACCTCTTCCGCTCCGCCGTTGGCTGCGAAGGCAAGGTATACCTTAAGATTCCCGCAGAGCGTGCGGGCTCCGGCAAGGTTCAGATTACCATCAACAATGCCGTACGCGAGTACGAGGCGGTAACCGACGGCGACGCCCTGGCTACGGGCACCGGCATCCGCGTGGT
This sequence comes from Bacteroidales bacterium, assembly GCA_017554335.1. Classification (GTDB taxonomy): domain Bacteria; phylum Bacteroidota; class Bacteroidia; order Bacteroidales; family UBA932; genus Cryptobacteroides. The sequence continues at coordinate 35,254 of JAFZIO010000037.1, forward strand.
GGAAGTGCTGAGCTCCGACACCGTGCTCGTAGAGCCCCTTGAAACCCTCATCGTCTAACTTTTAAAAACTAAATAGCTATGCAACTTTACCTTATTCTCATCATTGTATTTGTCTTGTTCGTCACCTTTGCGGCCATTCTCCGCAGATATCGCAGGTGCCCTTCAGACAAGATCCTGGTCATCTACGGTAAGACCGGCAAAAACAACTCCGCCAAGTGTATCCACGGCGGCGCAGCGTTCATCTGGCCTGTTTTCCAGAACTACGCCTACCTGGACCTTACCCCTATTTCCATCGAGTGCAACCTCACCAACGCCCTGAGTAAGCAGAACATCCGCGTCGACGTTCCCTGCCGCTTCACCGTAGGTATCAGCACCGAGACCGACAGCATGACCAACGCCGCCGAGCGTCTGCTCGGACTGGGCATCGACGAGATCCGCAACATCGCCACCGATATCCTCTTCGGCCAGCTGCGTCTCGTCATCGCCACCATGGACATTGAGGAGATCAACGCCGACCGCGACAAGTTCCTGGCCAACGTATCCACCAACGTGGAGGCCGAGCTCCGCAAGATAGGCCTGAAGCTCATCAACGTGAACGTAACCGATATCCGCGACGAGTCCGGCTACATCGAGGCCCTCGGTAAGGAAGCCGCCGCCAAGGCAATCAACGACGCCAAGAAGAGCGTTGCAGAGCAGAACCGTTACGGTGAGACCGGCAAGGCCCTGGCCGACAAGGACACCCGTGTGAACGTGGCAGCCGCCGACGCCGACGCCGTGAAGGGTGAGAACAACGCCAAGATCGAGATCGCCAACTCCGACGCCCTCCGCCGTGAGAAGCAGGCAGAAGCCGAGCGCATTGCAGTCGCCGCCGAAAAGGTTCAGGCCGCAAAGGCTCTGGAGGAGGCCTACAAGAGCGAGCGTGACGCCGAACTTGCACGTGCCGAACGTGAGAAGGCAACCCAGCAGGCCAACATCGTGGTCGCCGCCCAGATCGAGAAGGAGAAGGCCATCATCGAGGCCGAGGCCGAGGCCGAGCAGCTGCGCCGCAAGGCAAAGGGTGAGGCCGACGCCATCTTCGCCAAGATGGACGCACAGGCCCGCGGTACCCTGGAGGTCCTGAGCAAGCAGGCCGACGGTTTCGGTCAGCTGGTAGCTGCCGCAGGCGGAGACGCCCGTCAGGCAATCACCATGCTCATCACCGACAAGCTGCCTGAACTCGTGAAGACCCAGGTCGAGGCCGTGAAGGGCATCAATATCGACAAGGTAACCGTGTGGGACGGCGGCAAGGGTGAGAACGGCAAGACCGCTACCGCGAACTTCGTCTCCGGTCTCATGCAGTCCGTACCTCCGCTCGAGGACCTGTTCAAGATGGCAGGCATGGAACTTCCCAACTATCTTAAGGGAGAGGCAAAACCCGAAGAACAGAAAAGTGAGGAATAGTATATGATAGTGGTTAATTTAGACGTGATGCTGGCCCGGAGGAAAATGTCCTCCGGGGAGCTTTCCGAGAAAGTGGGCATCTCGCCGGCCAATATCTCCATACTTAAAACCGGCAAGGCAAAGGCCATACGTTTCTCGACGCTGGACGCCCTCTGCTCCGTCCTCGACTGTTCCCCCGGCGATATCCTTGAATACCGTCCCGACTAAAGCAGCTTACGGCACCGGATCGTAGCCGCTACCGCCGAAAGGATGGCAACGTAAGATTCGCTTGAGAGAAAGCCAGAAACCTTTGAGCGGACCGTACTTGCGGAAGGCTTCCAAAGCGTACTGCGAACAGGTGGGCGTGAAACGGCAGCTGTTGGGCAGATAAGGTGAAATACAGTGCCTGTAGAACTGTATAAGCAAAATGAAAGGTGCGTTGAGCACCTTTTTTATTATCTCCCCGGCGCTCATTTTCCTATTCTCTGAAGCAGCTCGGCGACCTCTCCGAAGATGACGGAGAAATCGGCTATCTCTGCCGAGTTGTAAACGAAAAGGATGTCGTGCCCGGGTTCCGGCAGCAGTTCTTTCTGCAGGCGGTAAGCCTCGCGCAGGCGCCTCTTGAGCAGGTTGCGCTTTACGGCACGCTTGAAATAGCGTTTGGGCACAGAGACCATTATCCGGTTGAGTCCGGAGCCGGTCCCGTTCAGGCAGCAACAACGGAGGTGGGGCGTATGGTCCCACTTTCCTTTGCCCGTCAGCGCGGCTATTGCCGTCTTTCCGGACAGTCTTTCTTCCTTGGGAAGAGTTGCCTGCAATTTATTTAGAGCTTAATAATACGTCAATCGCTTTGGCTGCCGACTGAATCTCAGGAGTGGGGCCTTCCACTGCGGGGGTCAGGCCCTCGTTCTTCAGTGCAGCAGCGATGCCGCGGCCGTAGGAAACCAGAGCAAGCTTGCTTAGGTCGAATTCCGGGAAGGAGGAACGCAACGACTTAAGGTCGTACGGGTTGTACAACACCAGGGCGTTGTAGTCGTCCAGCTTGATATCGGAAAGGTCCTGGGTAACGGACTTGACCAGAACGGACACGGTATAATCCAGGCCGGCCTTTTCGAACAGGGCGGCCACGGGAGGAGTATTGGACTCCGCGGAAGTGGTAATGAGGAACTTCTCGCCTTTGTGCTTGGGACCGATCAAAGCCACTACGGAAGCGGGAGTGCCGTCTCCAAAGAAAATCTTGCGCTTGCGGTACACCACATGCTTCTGGAGGTAAAGGGCCACCAGTTCAGTGGTGCAGAAATACTTCATGGTCTCAGGAACCTTGAAACGCATCTCTTCGCACAGTTTGAAGTATGCGTCGATGGCGTGGCGGGAAGAAAAAACTATAGCGGTGTAGTCGGGGAGATTAATCCTCTGACTGCGGAATTCCTTGGCAGAAAGCGGTTCTATCAAGAAGAAGGGGTGGAACTCTACCGTTGCACCGTATTTATCCTCCAAAGCCTTGAAAGCGTTCAAGTTAGATGGAGCCTTTTGCGAAACTAGTATCTTCATAACGTGCTTACGAAAGCCAAAATACCAAGCGGCAGGATTTCGAGGGCGCAAAGATACAAAATAGTTGCAATAATCGAACAACGGGAGCCTAAAATTTGTCCGCACCGCACAACATGCAGCAGAACGAACATCGCAGTCTCTATCAACAAGATAACGCGGGCGGCTCCTTCCGGAACGCGGAAAATCACCAGCAACAAAGAGGAGACAAGCATCAGCGTGCTCAGCAGTATCTGGTAATTGTACACACAATGGCGCAGGCACGAATCGTATTCGCTGATGAGACTGCGGAAGCGGGAAGCCAGGTACAGCAGCCGGCGCAGCACTGCATAGCCGGTAATGATACCCGCCGTGACGGCCAGTTGCCATTCGGCGGGCAGTTCAGTCTTGAAAGAAGGTGCAATCAGGCCCCATCGGTCAACAACCAGACATAACACCATGGCTATTACCAGCGCCACCGTGTTCCTTGTCCTGGCCGTGCTGACGCTGTGTTCCAGTTCCAGGTTGCCTTTCCATCTGGTGACGCAGCGGAACAGGTGGGGCATCAGACTCAGGAGGTCGCTGATTTCTAGCAGGAACAGTATCATCGTAACTATTACGGCGATTCTGTTCACCATGCAGTCGCCCCACACCAGGTCCAGGCCTTCATGCGGGACCGGCGTTACCGGCATATCCAGACTTCCTCCTTTGAACAGATCCGGCATCAGTTACCTCTCTTAGCGTTGTACCCCATGGACTGCAGCAGGGCGGTGACTTTGTCCCTAAGGTCTCCCTGGATGGTGATCTCCCCATCCTTGGCTGTACCTCCGACGCCACATTTGGTCTTGAGCGTCTTGGCAAGTGCGGCAAGGTCCTCCGATTTGCCCACGAAACCTTCAACCAGGGTGACCTGCTTGCCGGCACGCTGGCGGCGGTCTATACGGACTATGAGACGCTGCTTCCCGGGGGCAAGCGTTTCCGCTTCCTCCTCAGCTTCCTGCTGGTATTTGAAATCCGGATTCGTGGAATAAACCACTCCGAGGCGGGATTTCCAATCGTTGTCGGCCATAACAATGCTCTTTACTAATAACGTTTCCGGTACCTACCTCGCCTTTGCGGCGGCAAAGTAACCCGCTGCGGAGCCAAGTACCAGCAGAATCAAAAGGATGGAGCAGGCGCGGGAGATTGCCTCTCCGCGCGAATAGGACTTGGGCTCGAAGCTCATGGTGAGGTGATGCTCACCGGCGGGAAGGTCGATGCAGCGCAGCACGCCTCCTGCCACCGGGCCAAGCTCGTCAGAACCTCCGCCGTAAAGCTCAACCGGCAACTCAGTGCCGTCTTCCAGGCGCGCCACCCATCCGGCAGGATAGTAGACCTCGCTGAAAACAGCCAGTCCGCCCTCGGCGCTGGAGTAGCTGTACTCCAGTTTGTCGGGGGTGTAAACATCGAGAGTAATGTCTCCGGCGGCCTGGTTCTCAAACCAGGCATTGCCTCTGGCGTACTTGTATGCCAGAGGCGGATTGTCCTCACCTACAATAATATACCGGCAGTTGAGCGACGCCAGGCTCTCCAGATACGGCAGAAGGTCCTCGGCCTCACCGACCGTCGCAGCTCCGGAAATCGCCCTGGAGAGGCGGGAGATGTCGGGAACGATGCGGGCGTCGATGTACTCCTGGTAACGCTGCAGCTTGGCTGGTGAGTAGCCGCCTATGTTCTTGTGCCAGTAGGACGGGTGCGAGTCGTTGAAAACGTTGACGGTAAGGTCGAGCACACGGTACGACGGATCCTTGTCGGCCAGTATCATCTCATCCACCGGGCGCTTGTCGAACTGGCTCTGGAAGGCCTTTGGGCTCACGAAATCGTCCGGCCCGAGGTAGCGCTTGCCTATAAGGAACAGGTCTGCCAACACCAGCACGCCCACCAGCACCGCTCCGACCATCCTACGGCCGCCAGCGACTTGCGCCCCAGCGCCCCAGACCAATACAAGCGCCGCTGCTGCCACCAGCAGCATCGAGCGCAGCGTATCCGCCCACAGGAGGTGGTAGCGGTCGGCGGCAAGAGCGTTCGTCAGAATTTCCGGCTGACCGGCGTCGGCGGCTCCCGTAAAGCTGCCGAACATGCTCTGAAGGAGCGCCAGAAGGAGCAACAGGCCGAGGGATACGCCCCCGGAAATCAGCACCTTGCGCCTGAGGACCTTGGATCCGGAGGCGTCCCGCACGATGCCGTCCAGCATAAGGAAACCCAGCACCGGCAGGGTAAACTGCAGCACCACGAGGGCCATGGAGACCGTCCTGAACTTATTGTACAGCGGCACCCAGTCGTAGAACAGCTTGGTGAACCACAGGAAGTGGCTGCCGAGGGCGAGCAGCACCGCCAGCAGCGACGCAATTACCGCCCACCAGCATTCGCGCCCCTTGAACCAGCAGAGTCCGAGGATGAAGAGAAAGATGGTAACGGCACCCATGTACATTGGTCCGGCGGTGAAGGGCTGGGGACCCCAGTACGTCGGCAGGTGCTTGCTGACCTGTTTGAGGTTTGTCTGGCCGGCGCGCTTGAGGAGCTGTACGGTCTCGGAGTCCATGCCGAGGGGGCCGGAGGACGCTCCGCCGTTGTAGTTGGGGATTGCGAGGTTGGGGAGTTCTTCCCAGCCGTAAGACCATGCTGTGGCGTAGTCGATGTCGAGGCCCTTGCGGGCGCCTCCGTCGTCAGCAGACTTGGCGGTAGTGCCGCCGCGCATGGAGTAGGGTGTATATTCCCAGGTGGGCAGGAGCTTGATGGCGTTGGTGCCTATGCCGGCAAGGCCGGTGGCCAGCAGAAGCGCCGAGGCCACCCAGAAGCCCTTGAGCGACTGTTTCCGCTTCAGCAGCGACACCAGCAGCACGGCCACATAGATTATTATCATTATCGCCAGATAGTACGATATTTGAGGATGGTTGGCTTTGATCTGGAAGCTCAACGCCAGTCCGAATAGCGCGGCCCCCAGAAGTATCGCGGGCCACCGGAGGGAGGGCTTGTAATCCCGGGAACCGTGTCCACCCTCGGACACGTTAGAGGGAGGGGCCCAGCCGCCAGGCTGGGAGGGATGAGCGCGTAGCGCGAAGTTCTCCGGGTTGCAAGCCCTCCCTCCGCTGGCTACGCGATACGTGTACACTATGGCGGCCAGAACCCACGGGGCGAAGGCCAGGGCCTGCATCTTGGTGTTGTGGCCCACCTGGATAATCTGGATGTTGTACGAACAGAAAGTGACCGCAATGGCGCCGAAGGCGGCAATCAGAGGGTTAACGCCGAAGGCCAATAACAGCAGGAAGGCGCCCAGCAGGGAAATGAACAAATAAGTCGCCGGACGCTTGCCGATAAGCAAGAAGTCGTAAATCTTCTGCGTCCAGTCGCCCTTCGTCGATGCCTGGATAGTGGTCGTAGGCATGCCGGAGAACATGGAACCGGTCCATGCGGCCGGATCGCCGGGATGAGCCCTGTCCCACTCCAGCTTTTCGTGCGACATGCCCTGCCAGCCGGAGATATCGCTCTGGTTTACAATCTTACCCTCAAGCAACTGAGGCACAAAAGCATAGGACAGCACCAGAAAACCCAGCACTATCCCCAGACATATCAGCAAATTCTTCTTCATCACTGTAAAAACTGTTCCGCCCAATCCCTGTCGACACGCACCAGGCCCTTCAGGCCTTCGGTAATCGCAGGATTGCGGCCCACGATGGCCCGGCAGTCCTCATAAACATTGAATCCCACCGCCAGCATCTGCATCTGGCCGCCCTCGGGATAAGTAAAAATGATATCGTTGTCCGCACCGTCCACCTTCAGGAACTTCAGGTCCACATCCTTGCCCAGCTCCTGACGGGTGACGAACTTGCAGAATTCCATAGGTACGTCGTCCAGCCCGGCATCGAAAATCTTCACCTTCTCTATAAGAGAGCCCACATCCGACACCAGACGGCCGGTAACGCCTTCCAGGCCCTCCACGGCTATGCTCCTGTCTGACAGGCAGGCCAGCAGATGCTCGTCGCGGTAAATCACGGGCGAGGTAATCAGGCTCTTGAAGCCGCAAGCCGGACAGGTAAAGACAAAAAGCTCCCCGCTAAGCACCTTTGCCTTGAGCTCAGGTTCGGCAACGGCATCTATGTGCCTGTAAACCTGCTGCACGGACTCGTTGCCGCAACGGGAGCAGCGCATGGGAACTGAAGTGAAGACTGAACTCATAGTATACCGGTCAGTTTTTCGGTCAACGCAATACGTGAATACTTGGAAATGTCGCCTTCCGGAGCGGCGTCGGCGCCAATCAGGTGGCGCTCCCAGGCACTTTCTATAAAGTTGCGGACAGGCTCCTGACGGCTCCAGTCGTACATTACTCCGGCGCCGGCGTCAGACAAGACGGCAGCGGCCGCCCCGCCCTCCTGACCTATGCCCAGCACAGGCCTGCGGGCGGCAAGATACTCGAAGATCTTGCCCGGCAGAGCCTTGGCGTACTCCGGCTCCTGCCGCAACGGAAGCAGCAGTACATTAGCCGAACGCTGCAGCTCAACAGTCTCATGATGAGGCAGATACCCAAGGTTCTCAACGTTTCCTGAGAGCCCCCGGGCAGACAGCGCTTCCAGAATTTCGGGGTCTGTCTTGCCGGCGAGGCGTATGCACAGCTGGGACTTGAAATTGGCGTCCGAAGCGCACTTGCGTGCCAGAACGTCCCAGAGGGCCAGCGGGTTGCCGTCGGAGGCGAAGAGGCCGGTATGCGCCAGCACGAACTTGTCTGCAGGCAGCTCGGGCGTCACGGCGGCAAAGTCTTCCTCGTCGTAGCCGTTGGTAATAAGCACCACGGGCGTCTTGGTTCGCGCCTGGAAGTCGTCGCGCACGGGGGCGGAAACGGCAATCACGGCATCCGCCTCGTCCAGCACCTTCTGCTCTACACGGCGGTGACGGGCGGCGGTCCAGGGAAGAAGGCCCATATGCTTGAAGTAGTGCATCTCGGTCCACGGATCTCGGAAATCCGCTATCCAGCGAATGCCGGTAGAAGCATGCAGCTTCATGCCTATAAGGTGCATGGAGTGCGGCGGGCCGGTGGTTACTATTGCATCTACAGGATTGTCCTTCAGATACTTGGTCAGATACTTCACCGACGGCCCCACCCAGCCGGCGCGGGGATCCGGGAAGAACAGATTGCCCCTCAGGAACACCGCCAGCTTCTGCTTGAAGCTCTTTTTCTGCTGGTTCAGGGGGTTCACTCCCTCACCCTTGGAGGCGACGCTCCCGCCGAAAAGCTTCCGGTACAGATTATACGGCTCCACTATCTTGCGCTTCAGCACCGTAAGGTCCCCTGGCAGCTCTTTCAGCAGACTCTCGTCGACCGCAAGCTGCTCCGGATTCTTGGGAGTATAGATTACCGGCTCCCATCCGAAACGGCGAAGGTATTTGCTGAACTTGACCCAGCGCTGCACCCCGCTGCCTCCGGTAGGCGGCCAATAATATGTAATTACAAGTACTTTCTTCATCGCCTGAAGCCATCCAGATTCGCTTTCACCACATCCCACTCATAATAAGGCCCGGAGAAGCTCGCCAGCTCGCGCAGCAAGCGCTCCTGTTCCTGATACAGGAACTTGACCAGCACGTGCCCCGTCTTGTTGCGGTAGAAAATCATCTGCAGGTTGGAAGCCATGCAGAGCTCGCGCCACTGCCACCAGTTCCTGTCAACCTCGTCGAACTTGAGCTTTGAGCCGGGGCCTTCGACGCCCAGGTACGCCACAAGCACGTGCAGCGGGTAATCGTGACCGAAGCGAAGGTCCACGGAATAATTCCCTTCCGCGATGACCTCGTCGGCTTTGGCCACGAAGTCGTCAACAAGAAGGTGGGCCGATGCGAGGCGCTCGCGGCTAATCTCGGCGGCGTCACCGTATTTGGCAAATGTACGGTGGGCGTCGTAGGAATAATACTGATACAGCAGGTTGAAGTCCATTTCCGGAAGAATATAGTCCTCAACGTCCCAGCAACGGCTTATGGTGGCCACGTGCAACAGCGCCTGGTTGAATTTGTTCACGCTCGGAATTATCCTGGCGGCGGCGAGGGAATCCGTAAAGAAGCGGCCAAGGGCAGTACAGCTGTCCACCTGAAAATCCCAGTTCCGGTGCCTTAGGGTAGCACGCAGATTGTTGACGTCGGGCGTAGCGGTACCGGTATCGCCTATGTACTCCATAATCTTCTCGCCGGTATCGAAACTCCATTGAGCCTGCGGCACATCGGAAGCCATGGCGGAAGTGAAGGCGGACATGCTCACCAGGCAACGCTGCACCGTGCTGGAATTCGCCCGAATCTTAGGCGCACCCCTGAACACCTCAGGATAGCGCTTCACCATCCTGTGCGCTATGCCCTTATGCTCCTCCACGCCTCGCGGCGAAAGGCGTCCGTCCATGCCGTTCCAGGCCTCGTAAACGAGCTCGGACTCACGCCAGGCGGCACGACCCTTGTCGCTGAGTATGCCGAGGCTGTCGGCCTTGCCGAAGATGCCGAAAAGCAGCTCATAGCGGTCGCCGGCCCAGGTGTGGCGGCTTCCGTGGCGGCCGTAATGGCTGATATAGAAGGGCTTGTACCCCTTGGGCGCGGGGGTCTCGGAAAGGTCGCCGTGGCTGTAGGGGATAAGGTTTCCGCCGACACGCATACGGTCTGCCTGCAAGGCTTCGGCAAGATCCTGTACCATGTAATCCTGGCCATTCAGTCCCAGGCAGAGCGCAAGTGCTCCGAGTATCGTAATCAATCGTTTCATTTGCATCAGTTCTTGTCGGCCCCGACCTCTTCCCGCAGCTTGCGCAGCAGGTCGAAGGCCTGAAGGGGAGTCATGTTGTCCAGATTGGCGGCCAGCAGCTGCTCGCGCAGGGAGCTGAGCACCGGGTCGTCCAGCTGGAAGAAGGAAAGCTGCACGCTGCCGTCTTCCGCGGTGTCTTTGGAGAGAGCGTCGGCATTCTTCTCGCGCCTCTCGAGCTCTCGAAGGGTGCGTTCCGCCGAACGTATCACCTCCTGCGGCATGCCGGCCATGCGGGCCACGTGGATACCGAAACTGTGGGCCACGCCGCCCCGCTCCAGCTTGCGCAGGAAGATGACGTCGTGACCCTCCTCCTTCACGGCTATATGCCAGTTGTGCACGCGCGGGAAGTGGTTCTCCATATCGTTCAGCTCGTGGTAGTGGGTGGCGAAGAGGGTCTTGGCGCCGTGCCCGTGGTCGTGGGTGTATTCTATTAGCGCACGTGCGATGGACATGCCGTCGTAGGTCGACGTACCGCGGCCTATTTCGTCCATCAGCACCAGCGAGCGCTCGGAGAGGTTGTGCATGATCATGGAGGTCTCCAGCATCTCCACCATGAAGGTGGACTCGCCGCGGGAGATGTTGTCGGTGGCGCCCACGCGGGTGAAGATTTTGTCGAACAGGCCGATGCGGGCTTCGCGCGCCGGCACGAAGGAGCCCGCCTGCGCCATGAGCACAATGAGGGCGGTCTGGCGCAGCAGAGCCGACTTACCCGCCATGTTGGGGCCGGTAAGCACCATAATCTGCTCGCGCTTGCTGTCCATGGAGATGTCGTTGGGCACGTATTCCTCGCCCGGGCCCATCATGGTCTCGATAACCGGATGCCGGCCCGCCTTGATGTCGAAAGACAGCGACTTGTCCATCACCGGGCGGCAGTAGTTGCGGTCCAGCGCCTGCCGGGCGAAGCTTTGCAGCACGTCCAGCGTGGCCACCACCAGGCAGTTGGACTGGATATCCTTGATGCGCTTCTGCACATCGGCCACCAGGGCGCCGTAAAGGCCCGATTCCAGCTCGTAGATGGAGCCCTCGGCCGAAAGTATCTTGCTTTCGTAGTCCTTCAGCTCCTCCGTTATGTAGCGTTCGCAGCCCACCAGGGTCTGCTTGCGTATCCACTCCGGCGGCACCTGGTCGCGGTAGGTGTTGCGGACCTCGATATAATAGCCGAAAACGTTGTTGTAGCCTATCTTGAGGGAGCTTATGCCGGTACGCTCGGCCTCCCGGTTCTGCATCTCCAGCAGGTAGTCCTTGCCGCCGCGGGAGATGCTGCGGAGCTCGTCCAGCTGGGCCGACACCCCGGGGGCGATAATGTCGCCCTTGCCGAGCTGTGCGGCGGGATTCTCCGCCATCGTTTCGCGTATGCGCTTCAGCAGCGGGTCGGTGTCCTTGATGCCCCTGGCCAGCTTGTCCAGGGCGGTGATGCCGGTGTCGCTGCACATGTTGCGCAGCGGTGTCATCTGGTCCAGGGAGCGGGCGAGCTGCATCATCTCGCGGGGGTTGATCTTGCCGGTGGCGGCGCGCGCCGTGATACGGTCAAGGTCGCCTATGTCGGAGATGCGCGCGCGGGCGTCGTCCAGCGCCTCCTCGTTGTCGCAGAAGAACTGCACCACGTCGTAGCGGCCGTTCAGCGTGGGAATGTCCAGCACCGGCAGGGAGAGCCACTCGCGCAGCAGGCGGGAGCCCATCGGCGAACTGCAGCGATCGAGCACGTCCACCAGCGACACGCCTTCGCGGCCGGCGTTGCTCTGGAAAATCTCCAGGTTGCGTATGGTGAAGCGGTCCATCCAGACGAAGCTCCCTTCGTCGATGCGGCTGATGCTGCATATGTTGCCGAGGCCAACGTGATGCGTCTGCTCGAGGTAGAACACAAGGGCGCCGGCGCTGCAGACGGCCAGCGGATAGCGGTCTACCGCGAAGCCCTTCAGCGAGCTGACGTTAAGCTGGCGGCAGAGCTTCTCCGTGGCGGCCTCCTGCACGAAGGCCCATTCGTCTATGGCGGAAACGAAGAAATCGGGATACTTCTCCTTGACGGCTCGGTACACGTCCCGCTGGACCACCAGCTCCTTGGGGCGGAAGCTGTAGAGCAGGGTGGCGATGTAGTCCGTGCTGCCCTGGGCCACCTTGAAGGTGCCGGTAGAGACGTCCAGGAAGGCCGCTCCGCACTCGGGACCGTCGAACAAAAGGCCGGCGAGCCAGTTGTGCTCGCGGCTCTCCAGCATGGTCTCGCCGAAAGCCACGCCGGGGGTGAGGATTTCCGTCACACCCCTCTTGACGAGCTTGGTTTTCACCAGCTTGGGGTCTTCCAGCTGGTCGCAGATGGCCACCTTGTAGCCGGCGCGTACCAGCTTGGGCAGGTAGGTATCTATGGCGTGATGAGGGAAGCCGGCCATCTCTGTATCTCCCTTCTCGCCGTTGGAGCGGCGGGTGAGTACCATGCCGAGGACCTTGCTCAGGGTCACGGCATCGTCGGAATAACACTCATAAAAATCGCCAACCCGGTACAGCAGAAGGGCTTCCGGGTTTTGTGCCTTTATGGAAAAGTACTGCTTCAGCAGCGGAGTATCTTCCGAAGATTTCGCCATTTGGAATAGATTTCTTTCAGAAATCCAAAGATAACGTTTTTTTTCATAACTTTGGTGGTTGAATAATTCGCCTAAAACTTTATAACTATTCAATCTTAACCATCATTCATGAAAACCAAAATCTTTGCTTTGATGCTGGTGCTTCTGTCGATGGCCCTTCCCGCGTTCGCGCAGGGAGGAGGACAGAGTGCCGGTAAGATTACCGTATCCGGACGTGTCCTGGACGACCAGGGCTCCCCGGTTATCGGAGCAGGTGTAATGATTGAGGGAACGTCTACGGGAGTAGCCACCGACGTAAACGGCGTCTACACCATTTCCGTTCCCGCAAACGCTACTTTGTCTGTCCAGAGTATCGGCTACAAGACGGTTTCAGTTCCCGTCCGCGGCCGAACCAGGATTGACGTTTCTCTGGTCCCCGACCAGGAACTGCTCGGAGAAGTCGTGGTCGTGGGCTACGGCACGCAGAAGAAGGCCAACCTCACCGGCGCGGTGGCGCAGGTGGGTGAAGACACCTTCGAGGGCCGCCCCAACGCCAACCTGGCGCAGATGCTCCAGGGCCGCGTGGCCAACCTGAACCTCAAGTTCACCGACGGCCGACCGAACTCCTCACCTTCGTTCAACATCCGAGGCACCACCTCCATCGGACAGGGCGGCAGCGCGCTGGTGCTCATCGACGGCGTAGAGGGTAACGCCTCCCTGCTGAACCCGAACGACATCGAGAGCGTATCTGTGCTGAAGGATGCGGCATCATCGGCAATCTACGGCTCCCGTGCCCCTTACGGCGTGGTGCTCATCACCACCAAGAACGCCAAGAAGGGCACCGCTACCGTGACTTACCAGACCAACCTCTCCTTCGAGACCCCTACGGCCATGCCGGATGTGGTTTCCGACGGTTACACCTGGGCAGAGCACTTCTATATGGCATGGTACAACTACAAGGGCAGCAACCCCACCGCCATCAACAAGACCATGGAATTCTCCATGGCATGGCTGGAGGAGTACCGCCAGAGGGCCGAGAGCGGAAACTACGAGACCCTGGTCTCCGACGGATCCATCGGAACCAAAGGCCGCTGGCTCTACTATCACACCGGTACCGACTACTACGACGCCCTGTACAAGGATTTCACTTTCACACAGACCCATAACCTCTCCGTCTCCGGAGCAGACGACAGGTTCGACTACTACGTGTCGGCCCGTCTGTACGACAACGACGGTCTCTTCGACAGCCAGGTCAACCCCGACTCCTACAAGCTCTACAACGGACGCGTGAAGGTGGGATTCCAGGTGACCCCCTGGCTCAAGATAACCTCCAACTCGGACATCGCTTACAGCAAGTACGTCATGCCCGAGACCCAGAGCGAGGGCGGCGGCAACATCTGGCGTAACATCGCCGACGAAGGCCACCCCTGCTCACCTATACTCAACCCCGACGGCAGCCTTACCTACAGCGGCGTGTATTCGGTCGGCGACATACTCTACGGCGGCAGCAACCGCACCTACGTCAACCGCCAGGCCCAGAACACCGTCGCCGCCAAGGCAACGTTCTTCGACAACCGCCTGAGGGCCAACGCCGACTTCACCTACAGGGCCCGTTCCTACGACACCCACGTACACCGCCTTCCTTCTCCTTTCTCAAGGTATGAAGGCGTGACCGAGTCGCTCGCGGAGATCAAGGGCCTTGCAGACTACATCAGCGAAACCCTCCGCACCTACGACTACCTCGCCACCAACGAATACGTTGAGTACGAAGACAGCTGGGGCAAGCACAACGTGAAGGCCCTCGTGGGTTACAATTACGAGCAGCAGACCTTCAAGAGCACTTATGCTTATAACGACGGCCTACTCTCCCCCAACGTGGACAACATCATGCTGGCCCTTGGCGTGGAGAACAAAGCCATCGAGGGCGACTACTCCAAGTGGCGCACTGCCGGCGCGTTCTTCCGCTTGAACTACAACTTCGACGAGCGCTACCTCCTGGAGATCAACGGCCGCTACGACGGATCTTCCAAATTCCCCGCACGTCAGCGCTGGGCGTTCTTCCCTTCCGTCTCCGCCGGCTGGCGCGTGAGCCAGGAGCCCTGGTTCAACGTAGACAAGAGCATTGTTTCCAATATCAAGCTCCGCGCCTCCTACGGTTCGCTCGGCAACAGTAACGTCGGAGTGTACGCCTACGACGAAACCTTCAACTTCGACAACACAACCATCATCAACGGCCAGAAAGTCAGCTACACCTCCGCTCCTTCGCCGATTCCCGAATCCCTTACCTGGGAGACGGCCCAGACCCTGGACGGGGGCGTCGACCTGAGCTTCCTCTCCGGCAGGCTCAACTTCAGCGGCGACTGGTACTCCCGCAAGACCCTGAACATGTACACGGTAGGACCTACCCTGCCGGACGTCTTCGGCGCATCATCGCCCAAGGGCAACTACGCAGAGATGACCACCCGCGGCTTCGAACTCGAGCTCGGCTGGGACGACTCCGGCACCCTGGCAGGCAAGCCGTTCAAGTATGGCATCCACGCCACCCTGGCCGACTATGTGTCCATCATTGACAAATACAACAACGACACCAAGTCGCTGAGCAACAACGCCTATAACACCTCCTACTACGAGGGCATGAGAATAGGCGACATCTGGGGCTTCGTCTGCAACGGTCTCTATCAGACTCAGGAACAGATCGACGCCGACGAGGCAATGGCCGTGGCTCAAGGAAAGACTCACTACAACGACCTGATGCAGCAGACCGAGAACTATGTGCCCCTCCCCGGACACATGCGCTTCGAGGACCTTAACGAAAACGGTTTCATAGACCGCGGCAAGAATACCGCAGACGAGCCGGGCGACCGCAGGATCATCGGTAACAGCTCTCCCCGTTTCATCTACTCCTTCGGATTCGACGTAGAGTGGGCCGGTATTTTCGCCAACGCCTTCTTCCAGGGCGTGGGCAAGCAGGACTGGTATCCGGACAACGAATCCTCCGCCTTCTGGGGCATGTACAACAGGCCTTACAACCAGATGCCTTCATGGCACCTCGGAAACTACTGGACGGAAGACAACCCCGACGCCTACCTGCCACGCTACACCGGCTACTTCGGTCCTTTCTACAAAGGCCGTACAAACGCCAATACGAGGTACCTGCAGGATGCGTCCTACATCCGCCTCAAGAGCGTACAGATCGGTTACAACATCCCCGAGAAGTTCACCCGCAAGATAGGCCTGCAGAAGGTTTCCGTCTTTGTGGCGGGAGAAAATCTCTGGACCTGGTCTCCCATGTACAAGTGGACCCGCGACGTGGACGTCACCGCCAATATCTACGGTAACGACAGCGTCCTCTCCACCACCGGCGACGGCTACAACTTCCCTACCATGAAGAGCGTCAGCCTCGGCGTCAAAGTCAACTTCGGCCAGATTAGCAAATAATAGGAGGAACAGCAATGAAAAAATTAGTATATATCCTTTCTTCATTCGTCGTCCTGGGCCTTCTGGCCGTTTCCTGCGACCTCACCGAAGATCCGCAGGCCGAAGCCGGCCGCGCCATCGTATTCGGCGACGAATCCGGACTCCGCAGCTACACCTACGGCTTCTACACATATCTGCCGGACTACTCCAATGCGCACAAGATCAATGTGATGCATGACCATTCGGCAAAGATGAACATAGGTACGTACGAGCAGGGCGCATATACCGTCAACACCTCCACATCATGGAGCTGGGGCAGCATACGCAACGTCAACTACTTCATCAAGTACAACGTCGACCCTAACGTACCGGAGGAAGTGCGCAACAACTACACCGGCATAGCCCGCCTGTTCCGTGCCTTGCTCTATTACGACAAGCTGGTCACCTACGGCAACGTGCCCTGGATAGACAAGCCCCTCGACCCTACGGACGAGGAACTCTACAAGACCCAGGACAACCGCGACGTCATCATTTCCCATATCATTGAAGATCTTGACTACGCAGCCGATAACATCCTGGCCACCGGCCCGACTCCTTCCGCCAACACCGTGAACAAGTGGACGGCACTGGCCCTGAAGAGCCGCATCTGCCTGTTCGAAGGCACCTTCCGCAAGTATCACGCTAAAGGCAGCCAATACGGCGCCCAGTACCTTGAGGGCTGCACCATTTCTGCCGACGAACTGCTGAAGGCCGCTGCCGATGCCGCATTAGAGGTGATAAACTACGGCCCTTACAAGCTGCACACCGGCACCGTCTATGAGTCCGGCGGCCGCGGCGCTTACCGCGACCTGTTCATCAGCGACACCCCGGTCTCTGAAGAGGTGATGCTTGCCTACATGCAGAGCAAAGACCTCTCCCGCCTGGGCGAAGCAAACTGGTACTACAACTCCACTTCTTACGGCCCCCACCTCTCGATGACCCGCGCCTTCGCGAAGACCTACCTCAACGCCGACGGTTCCATCTACAACGAGAAGACCGCTACCGGTGCCTACAAGACCTTCGCGCAGGAGACGGCCGGACGTGACGCCCGCCTGTGCCAGACCATCCGCGGTGCCGACTACACCCGTAAGAACAACACCGGCTCCTATGAGAAGACCGCTCCCGACATGAGCCTTTCGCTCACCGGCTATCAGTACACCAAATACGTCATGGACGACGTTGGCTACGACAATGCCCGCTCCAACGACAACGACGTGCCCCTGATGCGTTACGCCGAGGTGCTCCTGAACTATGCCGAAGCAAAGGCCGAGCTCGGTTCCATCACCGCCGACGACTGGAGCAAGACCATCGGTGCCCTGCGCCGCCGCGCCGGCATCACCGGAGGCGACCTCGACAAGCTGCCGACCGTCGTGGATACCTATCTGCAGAAGACTTTCTATCCCAACGTGACCAGCCCCGTTATTCTTGAGATACGCCGCGAAAGGGCCATCGAGCTCATCCTCGAGGGCTTCCGCCTCACCGACCTCAAGCGCTGGGCATGCGGAAGCAACTGGCAGAACGCCCCTTGGGACGGCGTGTATATTCCGGCCCTCAACACCCCTGTCGACCTCAACGGAGACGGCGTGAACGACGTGTACGTGACAGAAGATGCCAACTACCAGAAGAGCGGCACCTACAAGTCCATAGCCATGACGCTCAACTCCAACCAGAAGGCCGTCAAGATTGCCGACGACCCTGCCGGCGGCTACCTGCTCGGTTACGAGATGCCCCGTAAATGGAATGACAACATGTACATTTATCCCGTGCCCGAGATTGTGATTCAGAAGAACGAAGCTCTGAAGCAGAATCCCGGTTGGTAATGAATAATACTTTTGATTATGAAAAGATTTAGCATAGCATTCCTCAGCTCCCTTGCCTTGATGGCCCTGGCTTCCTGCCAGAAGCCCGTGGTAACGGTCTATGCCGACTTCACCACAGACAAGGAAGTGTACGAGATTTATGAGGATATAACTATCACCAACATTTCCAAGTGCGCCAACGACATAATCACTGCATGCAAGTGGGAATGGGGCACCGAGCATGTATGGGGCAAGCAGCTGGAGAAACCTCTCTCCTTCGACACCCCCGGCGACAAGGAAATCACCCTTACTGCCGTTGCCGACTGCGGCGTTACCGGCACCTGCACCAAGATAATCAAGGTCCAGGACACCAACATACGCCCCGTGGCCGACTTCAGCTACTCTCCCGCCACCGGCATTACGGCCGGCGACGAGGTGCAGTTTACCGACAAGTCCTCCGACTCTGACGGCAAGATAGTCGCCTGGGAGTGGAAGATAGGCGCCAACGTGGTGACCGAGCAGAACCCCAGGTTCCAGTTCAACGAGGCCGGTGACATAGAGGTTACCCTCACCGTCACCGACAACCAGAGGGGCAAGGGCTCCGTCTCCAAGATTGTCCACGTAGAAAAGAACATGTACTCCATCGAGCTCCTCTGGTCCACCGCTTACGACAACGACGGAGACGTTATCTTCACTTCCCCTGCTGTCAGCCCCGACGGAAAGACCGTATATGCCTTCTCCAGCGGCCTGCATCTGGTAGCTGTAGGCAACGACGGCAAGCAGAAATGGAGCTTCGACGCCGGAGCCCACCACCCTGCCACCACCAAGAACTTCAGCAGCTGCACGCCTTCCGTGGATGCAGACGGCAACGTTTACCTGGTAGTCGGCAACAAGGACGCCCAGGACAAGACCGGTGCAACCGAAGCCGGTGTCTACTCGGTCAAGCCTGACGGCAGCCAGAAGTGGTACTATCCTTATGCTTATGGATGGTTCATCAACGTAATCCCCGTAGTCTTCAAGGACCAGATTTTCGTTGCCACCAAGAGGAATCCTTCTGCCGCCGACGCTCCTTCGCTGTGGCCCGGCAGCGGCCCCAACGGTTCCGGAGCTGACAACGGTCTCATTATCAACAAGGGTGACGGTTCCTACTACGATTATCTGAAGGTCAAGCGAGGCTCCCACGGAGGCTTCGCCGCAACCAAAGAAGAGAACCTCATCGTCCACACCGACACCAAGTACGGCACACGTGTCTACTGGAAGGACGGAGTTCAATGGAAGCACGCCGGAGCCGACGCCGGCCAGGACGCCTATATGCTCGGATATATCGGAACCAAGAACACGGAAATCGGATTCACCAGCTACATGGCCGTAGACGGCGACAAGGTCTACATCCTCTTCGGCAAGGCCGAAGGAGCAGGCTCCGCTGCCGCGAATGCAGTACTGCATTGCTACGACCTCAGCAAGTATGACAAGAGCTCCGGTACGTCTCCCGAGTGGACTCTCGACCTCGAGGGTGAAAACAGGATGTACTACAGCTACGGCGTCGTACTCGGTCCTGACGGAACCATCTATGTGACGACCAGCGCAGGTGTTACCGCCGTGACGCCGAACGGAGCAAAGAAATGGTTCGCATCTGCCGAGGGCAACGAGGTTGTGGGATGTGCAGCCGTGGACAACAGCGGCTCTGTCTATTACAACGAGACCGCACCCGACAAGACCGCTGCCAAGATGGTGAAACTCAGTCCGGACGGCAAGAAGGTCGCTGAAGTGACCCTGGGCCAGAGCCTCTGCTCTTCCCCGGCCATCGGCCCTGACGGAACCATCTACTGCACCGGTATCAAGGACGACAAGCCCACTATCTCCGCAGTCAAGGGTACTGCAACCGGCCCCGCTGACGGATGGTCACAGCTCGGCGGAAACTACCGCAAGACGTGTAAAGCTGAAAAATAATGTCTGTTAAGAATTTACTTCTTCTCGTTCTCCTGCCTGCAGCTCTGGTGCTCCAGGGCTGCAAGCCGGAAGACGTGGTTACCCCGGTGACGCCCCCCAAACCAGAGACGCCCGAACCGGAGGTACCGGGACCCGAAAACCCGTCCGGCAATCAGGCGGCCTTGACGGTCTGTACGTTCAACATTCGCTACGCCAACACTTCCGACAAGTATCCGGACGGCAGCAGCGCCGCCTGGGTAGACCGTTGCGCATCGGTGAAAAAATTCATCGATACGGCCAAGCCGGACCTCATAGGCCTCCAGGAAATCCGCAAAGAGCAGTCACAGTGGTTTGCGTCTGCTCTGAAGGACTATTATGGCTTCTATGATGTGTCCAGGGACAGTGCCAGCGGCTCTTCTGTTTCTTCAGCAGGGGGCGAAGGCGTGGGGGTGCTTTACCGCAAAGACCGCTTCGATGTGCTCATAAAGGATTTCTTCTGGCTCGACCCGAAAACCCGCGAGCGTCCCGCACAGAATTCGGACGGCACCTACGGAGCGTGGAACGGAGCATGCCGCAGGGTTACCGTTTACGTCAAGCTTAAGGACAAGCTGCACGGCGATTCCATAGTTTACTTCTTCCCTACCCATTATGACCATAAGAGTTCGACGGCACGGAAGAATGCGGCAGAGCTGATGGTTACGCAGATGAAGACCCTCTGCAAGGCGGAGAACCTCAAAGAGGCCGATTGCCTGATCGTTCATCTGGGCGACCTCAACACCACCTACGATTCGGCGGAACTGGCCCCGCTCAACTCTAA
>JAFZIO010000038.1 GCA_017554335.1 Bacteroidales bacterium
CAAGAACGGCCGCATCGTGGCCACCGGCGGTGCCGAACTCGTGCAGCAGATAGAAACCCAGGGATACGACAGCATCGATGGATAGCGTATATGTAATAGGGCGCGACGCCGTTCCGTCCTTCCTGCGGCTGGCAGAAGGAGAGTCGCTCCGGATGACCCTGGTGGTGCCGGAGGGCGAGAGTTGCCGTCTGTCGCTGGAGGTCGACCTGGACGGCCCCGGAGCTTCGCTGGACCTTGCCGGAGCCTCCCTCAGCAGCGGCGGCGAGCAGGTGGAGATTAGCGTGGTCGTCCGCCACAACGTGCCCGGGTGCCGCTCCGAGCAGCTCTTCAAGAGCGTAGTTGGAGGGAGCGCCAAGGTATCCTTCAACGGCCTCGTGTACGTGGCGCAGGATGCCGTACGTACGGTGGCCCACCAGCAGAACCACTCGCTGCTGCTCTCGGAGACGGCCGTTGCCGAATCCCGCCCGCAGCTGGAAATATATGCCGACGACGTGGAGTGCTCTCACGGCGCCACCACCGGTTACCTGAATCCCGAAGAACTATTTTACATGCGCTCCCGCGGCATCCCGGAGGATGAAGCCCGCCGTATGCAGGTGGAGGCGTTCCTGGCCCCGGTGCTTTTGCGGGCCGGTATCGATGAAGCTGATACTTTATGAAAAACCGAATGCTTTCGAAGGCCTTGGCTTGCGTGGCCGTTTGCCTTCCCCTTTTCTCATCCTGTGAAATATTGTGGTCGGAGTCTGTTGTCGACCCCCTGCCGTTCCCCATGGATGCCAACAAGGATTTGTCCGTAGCCCCGGGAGACGACTTCTTCCGCTACTGCAACGGAGCGTGGCAGGACAAAACACCCGTTCCCGAGAAGGATGCCGTTGGCGGACTGTACAGTATTACTCCTGTAATGGACCAGATGGTGCAGACTACCATAGACAACGATCCTTCTCTGAAAAGATATTACCAGCTGGTGGATGAGATTTACGGGCATAAGGAAGCTGCCGAGGCATATTTGAAGGAACTGGCTGCAAAATACCCGGTTCCGGATACCCGCGAAGGCTTGTACCGTGGCTTAGGGCAGTTGATTACAGAAGGGGCGTCACCTATAGGCTTGACCCTGACCAACGACTGGAAGGACGGCCAGATTATAGGAGTGCTCAGCACTAAATATTCGACATATAAGTACTCATATCAAGACTTGGACGCTTCAGTAAAGACTGAAATCGACTGGATATGTGAAGGCATGGGAATGGATCCCACTACCCTTTATTACAATGATACGACGTTATCGTTGATGGGTATAATGAGATACTTTAAGCCAAATCAGTATGCCAGTTTCTGGGATGCGGGCTGGTTACAATTCTCTCCGTATGTGGACCAGGAAGGCCTGGAAAAGTATAATGCCTTCGCAAAAACCACATGGACTGTAGAAACGGCCAAAACCTATGCCCGCAGCTATGCCGGTTACGAGTTCTCCTGCCGCCTGGCAGAGAAATATGTCACTCCTCAGCTGAAAGAGCACTTCATGGAGCGTATCGAGAAGCTTCGGGAAGCTTTCCGCAAGCGCATCAAGAATCTGGACTGGATGAGCGAAACCACACGCAGCAGCGCGCTTGACAAGCTGGACAAGATGATGGTCTTTGCCGGAGCTCCCGATAAATGGTACGATGACTGTCTGCCGGACCTCAGCAAGTGCGAGTCCCTGGCAGAGGCTGTAAATATCCTTAAACGCAGCGAGTTCCGTCTTTTTAAGAACTTGATCGGCACCCGCGACGTACTCAGCGGACAGCTTACCATGGTTACGAAGAAGTCTGACGGAAGCGTGGATGTATCCGACCTGTCTGTCGTGAATGCCAATTACAGGCGCGAATACAATTGCATCATAATCTTTCCTTCGATGATGCTTCCGCCCAATGTGGATCCGTCCGTTTCCGAGGCCCGCCAGTGGGCGGCGCTTGCGGTGGAGGCTCACGAGATGACTCACGGATTCGACTCTGAAGGAGCAAAGTATGATGCCATAGGGCGCGTCCGCAACTGGTGGACGGTTGCGGACCAGATGGCCTTCAAGGACAGGCAGGAAAAGCTCATCCAGTGCTATAACTCTCTGGAATATGACCCTGTGGCATATCCTGGCGTTTTCGGTGACGGCAAGCGCACGCTCACAGAGAATATCTCCGACCTCGGCGGCTTCCTGATCGCCCTGGATGCTTATGAGACATATCTGCTCGAGCAAGGCTATAACGGAGCGGAGTATGTAAAGCAGCTCAAGAAGTTCTATGAGGCCTATGCCGATCTTTACAACATGAAATACAGCCCGGAAAAGTTGTCCGTAATAATGTCTTCAGACATCCATTCCCATTGCCGGAACAGAGTCAACGGAGTGGTGATGAACACCGACATGTGGTACGACCTTTACGACGTGGACCGCAACAACGTGCTTTACCTGCCTCCGGAGCGCAGGACATACATCTGGTAACATGACACTTAAAACCTGCACCAAGGTTAACGTCGGACTGAATGTCCTTAGGCGGCGCCCGGACGGCTACCACGATCTGGAAACCCTCTTCGTGCCCTACTGGGGCCTCGGAGACGAGCTCACGGTGGAGCCAGCTAAGGAGTTGTCTATAGAGATTCTGCGCGAAGGCGGAGTTGACTGGGACCCCATGGACGACCTTACCGTCCGCGCCTGGAAGCTCCTGAAGGCCGATTTTCCTTCGCTCCCTGCCGTCTCCATCCGACTGGTCAAAGGCGCGCCTGTCGGCGCCGGCCTCGGCGGCGGTTCCGC
>JAFZIO010000002.1 GCA_017554335.1 Bacteroidales bacterium
GCCACCAGCAACTCATTGCATTCAGCGTCCAATTTGCAGAAACGTTCCACCTGTTTGTTGCCCATCTCGGCATTGGAGAAGATGCTTTCGCCTGCAAAACGGCGCCGCTGGATTTCCCGGGCAGCCGCCACCCTGGCAGCCACGACGCTGCTGGGCTCCGGCTTCACCCCTCCCGTGCGCAATCGCGCCAGATCCGCAGCCGCCAGATTGGGCACGCTTAGCTGTATGTCCACCCTGTCCATCATGGGGCCGCTGAGCCGCGAGAGGTAATTGATGCGTTGCGTCGGCGTGCAGGTACACCGGTCCCCCACTCCCCAATAGCCGCAGGGGCAGGGGTTGGAGGCCATGACAAGCATGAAAGATGCGGGATACTCCACTTTGGATTTAAGCCTGGAGATGGTTACTTTACGGTCCTCCACCGGGCCTCGCAAGGCCTCACTTACGCTGCGCGGCATTTGTGCCGCTTCGTCAAGGAAGAGCACCCCGTTGTGAGCCAGGCTGATTTCACCGGGAATGATTCCGTCGCCCGCGCCGCCGCCTATAATCGCCGCCAGAGAAGCGGAGTAATGCGGGGAGCGGAATGGGCGGGTGCTCATGAGACCGTAACGCATCTTGCCCTTGCCGGCTATACTGAATATCTTCGACGTCACCAGGCTCTCTTCCATGCTCATCGGCGGCAAAATGCCCACGAGAGCCTTCGCCAGCGAGCTCTTCCCGGATCCCGGAGGGCCGATCATGCAAATGTTGTGAGCACCTCCGGCCGCAATCTCCAGCCCGCGTTTCGCTCCTTCCAGGCCAAGGATGTCGGAGAAATCCGGGATGTCGTTTTCCAGGTAACTCTTCCCTTTGGCCGCCATTCCGGAGTATTCGGAGGTGTTTTTGATTTCCAGGTCGTCGCAAAGGTCTCCCGACAAGATGCGGACTACGTCGACCAGGCTCCTTACGCCCATTACGCGCACTCCGGTCAGCTCGGCCGCTTCCAGCGCCGAATCTATGGGGAGGATGATGCCTTCGAAGCCTTCCTGCCCAGCCAGCTCGGCGAAGGGCAGCCCTCCGGGAATTCCCCGCACGCTGCCGTCCAGGCCAAGTTCCCCCATCATCATATAATTGTCCGCCAGGGGCAGGGAGCATTGCTCCGAAGCGGCTATGATACCTATAGCTATGGGCAAATCGTAGCCGCTGCCGCTTTTATGAAGATCCGCCGGGGCCAGATTTATGACCATACGCTTTCCCGGGATGTGGTATCCAAGGGCCTGCAGGGCTGTTGTAGTACGCAAGAGACTCTCTTTTACAGCAATGTCAGCCAGGCCGACCAGGTGGATTCCTATTCCTCTGTCCAGGTTCACCTCAACCGTGACCCTCACGGCCTGAATGCCTACGCACTTGGCACCGTAAACACTTATCAACATATTATTTGCTTGTTTTCACGGCGACTCCCGTAAGGTAGCCGTTAATGTTATACTTTATTGTTTTACCGCAGTATTCCAGAAAAGGCGGCTCATTTTTCGGCGTGAGCGCAACGGCCAGACCGGCCCCCAGTTGTACTGCACAGTCACGACGGAAGAAATAGCAGTCTTTGTGTGCTTTCAGCACTTCTCCCAGATTCGGGCAATACGGGCCGTCGCAATAGACGTACTCCGAGCCGGAATCCAGATAAATGACTTCATTCTCCAGTCCTATGGCAAGACGCGGATTCCCCTTTTTCTGCAAGAGTTTCCCTGCTATAGCCCGTTGTCCGTCATATTCTATCATGCTGGCATCCTTCCACATCAATCCTCCGTTATTCATTAAAAATGTCACGTTGTCGGAAAGCATGTAATAAGTTTTAAGCCTTTCGTACAAAACCGACTTTACCATGCCCGTCATCCTGGCATCCATGATGTCAGCATCCTGCAAAGACAGCAGGACCTCGGGTATGCCGTCCTGAACCAGAACGGCCTCCTGATGCCCCGGCTCCTGGGTTATGTAGGAAAAGCATACTTGCCCTGAGGCTTCGTACAGGGCCCCGTTGGGGCCGTAACCGTTACAACCGAAGCCACCGCAGGCAACAGCTCCGTCAATTCTCATTACCGGCAGCCCGTCCTGACGGTAAACGAGCGCATCCCCGGTCAGCAACTGTCCCAGGCTATGCAGGACTCCATCCCTGGACAACAGCCCGAGAAGCTTTTCCTGCTCCTCCCACCAGAGTACAGACTCGCCGTTTTTCTTTATTTGGGAACCTCTGGAATCTGTGTATTCCGTATATAGCTCCCCGTCAATGATATGGTGCTGGTCAGGAGATATGCCGATACCGGCGTCCGGGCCTGCCGGCAATTCCAAAGACTTTGAATCGTTGCGGAAAAGGAGAACCTTGCATGGAACGGAAGCACGTCCGCTGTCCTTTTGCCAGTCGTAAGAATCGGCGAAAGCGACAGCCGACACCAGAAAAGTGGTGTCGGGAGCTGTACTGTATGTTTGATTCTCGCGTGGGCTCCCCGGTGTGAGTTCAGGGTAGAACAGCGAACATGAAGCAAAAAAGGCTGAGGCCAGGATAAAGAATGAAGCTTTCATAGTCAGGTTTTTCTGCAAAGAAAGTTATTTCCCGGCAGAATGAACCTGTCAGCCCCTGGCCATTCGTCACATTTTTATGATTCTTTCAGAAATTTACGATTATTTCAGAATGACCAGCCTATGTTGACGAAATAATACGGAGCGCCACGGGAAAGGTCGGTGAAAGGGTAATAAAGTTCATGGCAATGGCCCAGGGTAATGCGCAAGTGCTCCAGGAACTCAAGGCCGGCATGAAGGCTGGCATCGGCGCTGAAAAAATTGTAGGTTTCATACCCCGTCCTGTTGGAGTTAAGGGTACGCATCTGCGCGCCTCCTCCCAGTCCGGCAAAAAAGCGCATTGGCCCATAAGCCTCGGTCTTGAACTCCACAAAAGCATTCAGGGTGTGCTGCATGGTCTTTAAATCATAATTTGCA
>JAFZIO010000039.1 GCA_017554335.1 Bacteroidales bacterium
AAGAATCAGGACAGGCACCAGGAATCCGGAGACCGACTCAATCAGGCTCGGACTCATGACAGAGGCAGGCACCGTAAACTTGGCGGTAAAGCCTATGGCCCAGCTCACCAGCATGGCGATTATCAGCCTCCTGCCGCTCAGGCGCCGTGAGAACAGGCCCCAGATGGACGGAATGTAGAGGGGGCAGAGGACCATGGTCAGGATGGTCACCACCACCTTCTCCGCTCCGCCGGCCAGCGGCACCAGCATCGCTATGCCGATTATTATCAGTCCGAAGACCAGGGTGAAGATGCGTCCGGCGCGTATGCGCTGCGCCTCGGTAGCTCCGTTTCCGGCAGCACTGCGGCCCCAGATTTCGTATGTGTAGACGTTGGCGTACACGTTCAGGGTGCCGGACACGTTGCTCAGGGTCGCCGACAGCATTGCCGCCAGCATCATGCCGAGCATGCCGCCCGTAAGCACCATCTTGCTCATGCCCACGTAGGCGCCTTCGCCCAGCCGCGTCATCTCCGCCGGATCCACGTCCATGCCCGGCCCCGGGACCAGCGTGCGGTATATCATTGCCGGCAGATACCAGATGAAGGGGGTGAAGAGGTACAGCACGCCTATCAAGGCGGTGCTCTTGCGTGCGTCTTTTACCGTCGGCACGCTTATGTACCGTTGCACGAACGGCCAGTCGCCGCCCAGCATGGCCACATGCAGGCCCATCCAGAGCACCAGCCACAGCCAGCCGTAGGTGGGCGAAGTGGGGGAGAAGAAGCCCGGAATGGCGCTTGCCTTCTCAATGAAGGCGCTGAATCCGCCGACGGTGTGCAGCGACAGGGGGACCATGATGACCACCACCGTCAGCAGTACGCCGAACTGGATGAAATCGGTCATAAGCACCGCCAGGA
The DNA here is from genome assembly GCA_017554335.1 of Bacteroidales bacterium. Lineage (GTDB taxonomy): Bacteria > Bacteroidota > Bacteroidia > Bacteroidales > UBA932 > Cryptobacteroides. Next base: position 894 of record JAFZIO010000039.1, read on the forward strand.
AGCCGCCGGCGATGGTGTAGGCCAGCGTGATGCCGCCCAGAATGGCGAGGGCCCACCATATGCTGAGGTTTCCCGGTGCCGAGTCGCCCGGCAGGCCGGTGGATGCGAAGATGCTGCCGTCGGGCACCTGGATAAGGGCGCAAGTCACGACGGACACCGCATAAAGGGCCACCGCCGTATGCACGCCGCGGCCGATTATTCCCGCGACCGTATAGAACCTGAGCGTGCCGTGCCCGAAACGCACGGTCAGGAATTCCCCGGGCGACTTAATGCGGAGCTGCCTCCATCGACCTGCTATCCAGCGGCTTACGATAAGCGACGAGAATCCCAGCATGATGGCGACCATAACCGCCACCAGACCCGACTTGTACGCCACCCCTCCCCAGACCACGAAGGTACTGGCAGAGAAGATGGTCATGTAGGAAGATACGCCTGACAGCCACCAGGAGGAGTTGCGTCCGGCGATGAACATGTCCTCCGAATTCTTGATGCGCCGGCTCATTATGAGGCTCACCGCCACGAGTCCGACGAAATACAAAAGTATAACTATCAGGTCGATCGTTCCCATTATCTCATCTTTTTGCCGAAAGGCTTGGGACGCGTGACGGTCTGTACGTACTCGTTGCCGAAGCTGTCGGTGACGGTAACCACCACGGTGCTGTTGGGCGATTTGGCCTTTGCCCAGAAGTAGTGGGGTTTATAGCCGGGATCGTTGTATTTCTCCGGCCAGCGGTTCTTGGAGTTGTCGTCCCAGGCCGCCTTCGGCAGGTAGTAGTCCAGGGTGAACTGGGGATTCTCCGCCTTCTTATGCTTTACCGGAAGCTCGACTCCGTTCTCGGTTACGCGTATCTTCCATTTGCTTTCCCATGCCCACACGTTGATCAGCAGCATGTTATCCTCTATCTGGCCGTAGTCGGTACGCTTGTCGAAGTGCTTCAGCATGGTCCGGACTTCTCCGTTGGTGCGGTAGTAGTCGCGCACGGCGTTCATGTCGAATACGCGGAACTGCTGCTGCGCACCGTCGTCGATGGATACGAAATACCACTCCATATGCCTGCCGCTGAAGGGGAATACCTCGAAGCCGGCGGGACCTCCGTCGGGGGCGAGGGTGAGGCCTCCGTGTGCCGCCGGCTGCCACCAGCATCCGCATACGCCGGAGATGTTATGCTCCACTATGTTGGCGATATAGGGGAAGGTGGAACTGTCGTCGGAACCATAGCAGAGCATGTTCTGGTGGGAGTGCCCGGAGATGAAGTGAACGTCGGGGAAATCCCGGAACAGGGAGGTGAACTCGTTGAGCAGCTGGTCTGCATCGACTCCTTTCTTCTGGAAGTGGGAGATTATGGGGTTCCCGGTAACGCCGCCCTTGTAGCGCATCATGGGGGAGTGGAACGCTATTATAAGCGGCGCGCTCTTGTCCTTCACGGTCGCCAGGTCTTTCTGCAGCCATTCCATCTGGTCCTGAGTCACATAGTGGTCGTGGTCGCGCTTGCCGGTGATGCCTTCGTAGCTGTCTATGCGTCCCTCCGAGTTGAGGTACACCACATTGTCCAGCACGATGTAGTGCTCGCGACCGAGGTTGAAGGAGTAGTGGGTAGGGCCCATGGTGCGGCGGTAACGCTCTGCGGCGTTGAAGTCGACGTCTCCCTCACGCGGCGTGCCTCCGTCGTTGTCGTGGTTTCCCATCACATGGAACATGGGCACGGGGAACTGTACCTCTTCCAGAGTCTTGGGGAAGCATTCGATGGGGTAGCCGTACTCGTACCAGTATCGGTCGTACACGCTGTCTCCGCAGTTGAGGCAATAGACCGGGCCGTGCTGCCTGGCCTTTTCGTACTCCTCGCGGAAGCGGGGCATGAAGGTCTCCTTGAACTGGGCTATGTCGTCGAAGAGGTTGGCCAGATGTATGTCGGAGATTGCCAGCAGGGTGTAATTGTCGTTGTTTACGCTGCTCAGAGTGAAGTCGTGCCTTTCAGCCTCGCCTGCAGGTGCGTTCAGGCGCTGCCAGAACAGGGGCATGCCGCTGACGTGCTCCACCTCGGTGCCGGAGGGGATGCTCACGAACACGCTTCCCTCGTGCTTGGCCGACTGCAGGTAGTAGAAGCCTTTCTTGTCGGTCAGGGAAATGTTCAATCCGTCGGAAACGGCAACTCCGGCCCTGGGCATGCCGTCTACCAGCACCTGTCCCCATATCGTGCAGCCCTTCGGCAACCTTTGTTTTGCCGCCTCGGCGTTCGACGGAGCGAGCAGGAGCAGCAGGAATATAGCTAAAGGAAGGTTCTTCATTGTCGTGCGTTTTGTTTATCTGGTTGATTATCAGTCGTTTATCGATTCCAAGTGGGGGAAATTGCCCCCACTTGATATTTGTAACAGTTTGCTAATCAGGTCTTTATGAAAAACGGGCACCCCCGCTGAGGCGGCGAGGGCTGCGGCTACACCGGCTGCCTGCCCCGTTCCCATGCAGGAGGCCTGCACGCGCAGGGAGGCGAAGGCCGTCTTGTCGGCGGAGATGCAGCGGCCGGCGACCAGCAGGTTACCGAAGCCGGGGGCGTACAGGGCGCGATAGGGCACGAACGCCGGCGTCTTGAGGAAAGTGACGTTCTGCGAGGCTCCGTGCGCCACATGTATGTCGATGGGGTGGGCTCCACGGGAGACGCTGTCTGGATAGCGGAAGGCGGAGACATATTCCTCCCCCGTAATCGTGTGTGCCCCGAGTATGCGGCGCGTCTCGCGTACGCCTGCCTGTACGGCGACGGCGCTGACGTAGCTGTCTCGGAACTCCGGGAAGTGGTCCCGCAGCACGGCGGCCATGCGGAACACCTGCTCGCGCAGCTCGCATTCGGCGCGTGTGAAGTCGCGGTTGTCGGTGGCGTTGCCGGCGGTGCGGGTCATGTTGACAGTTACGACTCCCGGCTGCAGGGTGGTGCAGAACCATGGCCCGCCGAACTCCGGTATGCCCCATTCCTCACGGTGGGCCAGCAGTTCGTCGCGTATCTCTTCGCAGTGGCAGTTGACCCCCTGCCGGTTGTGGTGCATCGCCTGCTGCATGCGGGGTGTGGATGTGTCTACGCCGCTGAGCACGAAGTAGGTGGACATGGGCTGAAGGGGCCTGCCCTCGTCGGGCTGCATGGGCACGCCGGCATGCCAGGCAAGGTCCGCGTCGCCGGTGCAGTCTATGAAAACCTTGGCCTCAAGGGCCTCGGTGCCGTTTTTGTTGTCGATGAAGATGGCGTCCACGTGCCCGTCGCGGCAGCTGCAGCCGCAGAGGTAGGAATGCATGTAGAGGTCCACTCCGGCCTCCAGGACCATACGTTGGCAGCAGAGTTTGTAGAGCTCGGGCTCGAACGCCACGTTGCCCAGGGGCTTCTCGATTAGTCCGCCTCCCATTTCCTGCAGCCGCTCGATGAATTCCCAAGGGATGCCGCCGATTACCTTTTCCCCGTTGTAGGTGAAGACGCTCAGCGGGGCGACTATTCCGGCCGTGGCCATGCCTCCCAGGAAGCCGTACTGCTCAACAAGGGCGGTACGGGCGCCGCTGCGCGCGGCAGCAATGGCCGCTATGAAACCTGCGGGCCCGCCGCCGCAGACTACTACGTCGTAAGAGCCCGCTACTGGAACATCTCTGTTAAATACCATCTTATTGTATAAACTGGGCGAAGTAGCCAGGGAAAAATACGTTAGTGATAAGGTAGCCGATTACGGTGGCTACTATCACGCATATAAGGCCCGGCATCATGAAGCTGTGGTTCAGCAGGTATTTGCCTATGACCGTAGTGCCTGAGCGGTCGAAGTTGACCGTGGCGATGTCGGAAGGATAGTTGGGGATGAAGAAGTAGCCGTACACGCTGGGCAGCACTCCGAGCAGCACGGGGCCTGCAATGCCCAACTCATACGCCAGCGGAAGCATAGCCACCACCACGGCTCCCTGGGAGTTGATCAGCACGCTCACGAGGAAGAACACCAGGGCGATGCTCCAGGGGTAGTTGGTGACCAGGTCGCTCAGCATTACCTTCATCTGGTCCATGTAATTGCCGAAGTATGTATCGGCCAGCCAGGCAATACCGTAGATGGCTACTACCGCAACCATGCCGCTCTGCCATACCGCTCCGCCGACTGCCTTCTTGGGCTTGGCCTTGCAGAACATTATGTTGCAAGCGGCCGCCATGAGCATTATTATCTGGATGCAGATGTTCATCTTTGGCAGGTTGATGGCCTTGGCCAGGGTGTCACCGTTTTCTACGTGAATCATCTGGCAGAAAGCGAAGCCAACGATCACCAGAAGGGATCCCAGGAAGATGAATACGGAAGCCTTGGCCTCTTTGGTGATGACCTTGTCCAGGGTGGTGGCGGTGTTGCCGTACATATACTGGAAAAGTTCGGGATCTGCCTTGCGGGCCAGGAAGGCGGGGTCTTTGTCCAGGTCCTTACCCCTCTTGTAGGATGCCAGCGACGCGCACATCAGGCCGATGAGGCAGGCAGGAATAGTCACCATAAGCACCTGCGGGATGGATACCATGTAGCCGTTGGCGTTGGAGATGGTAACGAATGCAACCACCGCCGCGGCGATGGGCGAGCAGGTGATTCCCACCTGGGAGGCGTCGGACGCGACGCCGCAGGGGCGCTCGGGGCGTATGTTCTTCTTGAGGGCGATGTCGCAGATGATGGGCATGATGGTGTAAACCACGTGTCCGGTGCCCACGAGGACGGTGAGGAAGAATGTCACCAGAGGTCCCAGGAAGGTGATGTGCTCAGGATGCTTTCGGAGCATCTTTTCGGCAATCTGGATCATCCAGTCCATACCGCCCGACGCCTGCAGGGTACCGGCGCAGGTGACGGCCGCTATAATGATGTAGATAACGTCCGTCGGGGGCGTACCGGGCTTGAGGCCGAAGCCGAATACCAGGATGGCGAGGCCGATGCCGGAAATTGCACCAAGTGCGAGGCTGCCGTAGCGCGAGCCTACATAGAGAGCCGCCAGCACGATGAGCAGCTCGATTACCATTACGAAAGTCATATGCGGTTAGAATTTGTACAAGTTAAGTCCTGTTTCTTCATCGAAGCTGCGTCCCATCGGTTCGCAGTCCCAGTAGTCCTCGACGAACAGCTCGCAGGCCCCGTTGATGCGGGCGCTCAGCAGGTGTCCGCCGATGCAGCTGTAGTCGCTGCGGCTCGCAGTGATATGCAGGTGCAGATAAGGCTTCCCGTCCTTCTGCGAAATATTTCCGGTAAGGTTGGTGATTTCCATCTGCTCGTTGAAAGTCTTGTCAACGTATTGTTTGGTGGCAGGATTCAGGAAACGGAAAGTCGCCTCGTTTATCGCACCGAGTCCGCTGATTCTTCCGGTCAGGATTTCCTTTTCCTTGCAGAAAGCAGTAAGGGCTTCAACGATTTCCACGTGATTGTCCAGACTTAGGACGTACACGTAATCCTTGACTTCTTTATATTGGTACATAGCTTTTTGTATTATATATCGTGTAAATATAGCAAAAATAAAACAATCCGGGACCGGACTTGGACCTTTACTGCAAAAACCCTAGAAAAACGCAGATTCAGATCCTCTGTCCGGTCCCGGAATGTTCAGAACAAGCCACTAACTAACAGTAGCCGGGAGGGAAGGTAAGTCGGCAACGGGACCCGGACCTTGTCCAAAGCCCGTGCCCCGTCATTATGATAATAACCGCTCTTCGGCCCTGCGGAAGCGTGTAAGCGCCTCCTCCCGGCCTATGAAACGCATTATATCAGCTATACCGAGTCCGTTTGAAGACCCGGTGAGGGCAAGGCGTATGCAATTCATAACCTTACCCATGGGCCATTCTTTGGCCCGGATGTATTCTTCCATTTCATGAGCGGAAGCAGTAGCCTCCAGCGCTTCGCGCGCCATGGCTACATTCTCCGCCTTCCAGAACTTCGCGGCATCCTTCTCCACATACTCACTTGGAGCCACGAACAAGTACCACGCAATGTCCCAGAAATCCGCCACGAAGGTAGCGCGCTCCTTGATCAGCGCCACCACCTCGCGCACGTAAGCCTCGGATGCGGAAACCCCGTGGGCCTCCAGCACAGGCAGGAACAGCGCTGCAAGCTCCTCGTCGGAACGCATGCGCAGGTACTCCTTGTTAAACCACTTTGCCTTATCTGGATTGAACTTCGCCCCGGACTTGCCGACCTTCTCCAGCGAGAAAGCCTGCACAAGTTCCTCAAGCGAGAATATCTCCTGCTCGGTGCCGGGATTCCAGCCCAGCATCGCCAGCAGGTTCACGAAAGCGTCGGGGAAATATCCGTCTTCACGGTATCCGCGGGAAACTGCGCCGTCGGGGGCGGTCCACTGCAGCGGGAACACCGGGAAACCCATCTTGTCGCCGTCGCGCTTGCTCAGCTTGCCGTTGCCCACGGGCTTCAGCAGCAGGGGCAGGTGGGCGAACTTGGGACGCTCCCAGCCGAAAGCGCGATACAGCAGATAGTGCAGGGGGAGCGACGGCAGCCACTCCTCGCCGCGAATCACGTCGCTCACCTCCATCAGGTGGTCGTCTACTATGTTCGCCAAGTGGTAGGTCGGCAGCTCGTCGGCGCGCTTCCACAACACCTTGTCGTCCAGGGTGGAGGTGTTCACCTCTATGTGGCCGCGAATCTCGTCGTCCATCTCTACAACCTCGTCCAGCGGCATCTTGAAGCGGACGGTCCAGTCGGTGCGCTCCTCCAGCAGGCGTGCGACCTCGTCGGCCGGCAGCGTCAGCGAGTTGCGGAGCCTCCCGCGTGTGGAGGCGTTGTAGATGAAGGTCTGGCCGGCACCCTCGGCGGCGGCGCGCTCTTTCTCCAGCTCCTCCGCAGTATCGAAGGCGTAGTAGGCATAGCCGCCGGAGACCAGCTGCTCGGCATACTTGCGGTAGATGCCGCGCCTCTGCGACTGACGGTAGGGGGCGTGCGGGTTCTTCTCGTCCGCAACTTCGGCCACGCGGCCGTCGGCGTCGAGCCCTTCGTCGGGCACTATGCCGCACCAGCGCAGGGAATCAATAATGTACTCCTCGGCGCCGGGAACGAAGCGGTGCGAGTCGGTATCTTCTATGCGGAGTATAAAGTCTCCGCCGTTCTTCTTTGCTATCAGGTAATTGTACAGTGCCGTACGGACTCCTCCCATATGCAGGGGACCGGTGGGCGACGGTGCAAAACGTACTCTTGTCTTTCTCATGATCTTCTGATTGCAGGAATGTTCTCAAGGTCGGAAAGGGGATCGCCGTCGGCAACAAGGAGCGCCGGGCGCTTTTCAGGGTCGAAGCGGAAGGCCCTCAGGTTCTCGCTGGAGCTGTAGCCTATGCGTGAGCCAAGGTTGTCTTCTATCAGACTGATGCCCCTGGAGCTGGCTGCTTCGTCTTTGTCGTAAGTGAAGTTTCGGGTGATCATAATGTAGTTGCCCATGTCTCTGCGGGAACCCACTATGTCTATGAACTTCAGGCCGGTAACTATGGATGTGATGTGGATGTGGTCGCCCACCTCCGGGCTCTCGTCCCAAATGAGGCCGCGCTTGAAGTTGTTGGCGCCGCCCGTGTATTCGTCGATGCGGCGGTTGATTTCGGACATGTCGTCCATGGTAAGGCCCTGCTCGTTCTTGCCGCCGGTGATGTTTACCAGCACGTTCTTGGCGGTCTTGAGGTCGAAGTCGTTGAGCAAGGGGGACTCGAAGGCCTGGCGTACGGCGTCCTCGATACGATTGGGACCGCTGCCCTCGCCGTAGCCCATCAGCGCCATTCCGCTGTCCTTCATCATGGTCTGTACATCCTCGAAGTCCACGTTGATGTAGCCGGGCTTCTGGATAATCTCTATAATGCCCTTGACGGCGGTGGTGAGCACCTCATCGGCCTTGGGGAAGGCGTTGTGCGTGAGCTGGTCGCCGAAGTGGGCGTACAGTTTCTCGTTGTTGATGATGAGCAGGGAGTCTACGTTTTTTTCCAGCTCCTGGATGCCGTCGATGGCGCGCGACATGGCCCTGTCGCCCTCGTTCTTGAAGGGGAGGGTGACCACGGCAACTGTAAGGATGCCCTTCTCCTTGGCCATTTTGGCGATGATTGGAGTGGCTCCAGTTCCGGTGCCTCCGCCCATACCGGCGGTGATGAAGAGCATTTTGGTGCCGGTGTCTATTATCTTCTTCTCAATCTCTGCCTGGCTGTCGATGGCGGCGTTGCGGCCCTTGATGGGGTTGGTGCCTGCGCCGAGTCCTGCGCCCATCTGTATCTTCACGGGTACGGGGCTGCATTCCAGGGCCTGGGAGTCAGTGTTGCAGACTACGAAGCTGCAACCCTCGATACCGGTGCGGTACATGTAGGAGACTGCGTTGCAGCCGCCTCCGCCCACGCCTATGACCTTGATAATCTGGTCTGAGCGTGTCCAGTCGGTAGGGACCGTTGCAGTAAGGTCTATATTGAAATCTTCAAACATGGCTATTGCTCTCCTTCTTTGTTATCTCCCATTTCATCGTAAATATCTCCGAACAGGCCGTCGAAGCCTTCGTTGAAAATCTTTCCTATCTTGGTCCAGATAATAGGCGGCTTAGACTCCTTCGGCGGTTTAACGGGCTTGACCTTTTCCGTCTTGCGGGGCTGAATCTTCTTTATCTTCTTCTCAACCTTTCCGAAGTCTTCCGTCTTGAACAGGGTGCCCAGGTCGCCGGGTTCCGGCTTCACTTCTTTTTCTTCTGTAGCAGTAACGACAGGCTCAGGTTCCGGTTCCGGCTCCGGCTTGACCGCCTCCTCGATGCAGTTGAGGTAAGGGTCCGTAGCGGCTTCCAGTACCAGCCCTACGGAGGTGGAGGCCTCCGCCTCCCCGATGCCGGGACAACCGTCGGAGCTGAATCTGCTCGCGAGAGGGAAGCCTATGCGGACGTTGTAGCCGGACATCTCCTTTATCATGTTGCCCAGGTTTACCAGGTTGGCGCCGCCTCCCGTGAGCACTATGCCGCAGCGCAGCCTGTCGGCGAAGCCGCTCTCCTGTATGAGGAAGAGCATGGCGTTGATAATCTCCCGGCAGCGGCTGGTGATTATTTCGGAGAGGTACTTGACGGGCAGGTTCTCGTAAGTTCCGTTCTCCTCGTCGTTTATCTGGAGCACCTTGTCGGCCATGGTCTGAAGCTTCTCCGGCATGCAGGCACCGAAGGCAAGCTTGATATTCTCCGCCAGGTTGTCGTCGAAGGCGCACTCCAGGCGTATGTCGGTAGTGATGCTCTTGCCGCCGAAGGGTATGTAGGCGAAGTAGCGCATTATGCCGCCCTGGTATATGGAGACCGACGTCACGCCGGCACCCATTTCCAGAAGGGCCACGCCGTTTGCCATCTCGTCGGTCTTCAGCACCGCCTCGCCGACCGCTGCCGGAGGGAAGATGGCCTGGGCAAGAGCCACGCCGGCATCGTTCAGCATGATGTCGATGTTGCTTACGGCCTTCTTCTTGCCCACGAAAATCTTGAAGTTGCCGGTAAGGCTGTCGCTGCTGGTGCCAACCACATCCTCCTCTCCTCCGATAACGTCATCGGTTGAGAATGACTGGGGTACGGCTCCGTAGATCAGCTCCTTGTTCCCGTCGGTCAGGGGATAGGAATCCAGGGCCATGTTCTTGAGGTTGCTGATTTCCTCGTCCTCGATGAGCGTAGAAGAGTCGCTGCGGTCTATCTTGGCGCTGGCGGTCTCCTGCCTTACGTTGTAGCGCGGCAGACCAACCACTACCTGCAGAATCTTTATCTGCAGCTCGTCTTCGGCCTCGGCGATTGCGGCACGCAGAGGACCGGCGGCTTTCTTGGGGTTGTATACGCTGTTGTAGCGAATGCCCACCGAAGGCCTCTCTTTGTAGTAGATGATCTGGACGTTCTCGCCCACCACCTTGGCTACGCAGAGTGCGAGTTTCGATGTGCCCAGATCTACTGTCGCTATATATCTTTCCTGCATATTATTTGTTTGTTGTATTTCAAGTTAACGCTCTTGTACCAGCCCTCGCCCTTTAGTTCGATAATGTAGGGGAGTATATGTGTATAATATTTGCCCATGCGGGCGAACTTGCTGTCCAGGTTGTCCGGATAGCCTATTATGAAACGCTCCTTGCCGTCGTTCACCCTCAGCTCCACGTCTCCGGCTTTGTTGACTCCTATGCTTGCAATACGGTCTTTCCACAGCTTGGAGCCTTGCACGTATTCCACCAGTTCCATTACTCCTTCCGCCCATGCGGCACCCTCCTTGGTATCCACCGGAGGTATGGGACCTTCTATTACAGGCACGTCGGCGGTATAGCTCTTGTGCAGCGGGAACACATAGCCCGTACGGTCCATGTAGAATCCCTGGTCGCCGCGCTGGAAGCGCAACACCGGCCTGCGCTGCAGTATGCTCACATGCAACATGCCGTCGCGGGTGACCCAGGCCTCGCTCTTCAGCACCACTCCCTTCTCTTCCAGCAGCTTCTCTATCCTGTCCAGGTCCAGGCTGTCCAGGCGCACGCCGATGTAGGTGCCGTATTTCTTGTCTATGAAGCCCTTTACGTCCTCCTGCGTCACGAATTCGTAATCGTCCAGTATCTGGATGTCCAGTCCGTCGCAAAGCACTACGCTGCGTTCGTAGCGTGCGCTGCCTGCCAGCAGAGCAAGAGCTGCCAGCAGCAGTGCCAGAACGGCGAAGAAGACTATATGACGGACCTGGATTCTCATTTGCGTGAGTTGAGTAATTCAGTTATGGGTTCAATGAAGCGGTCTATGTTGCCGGCGCCGAAGGTGGCCAGTACGTCCAGCTCTTCCTTGGCCAGCACATCCATAAGCTCCTCCTTGCGTATGAGCATTTTCTCCGGGGCGGTGACGTCCTTGAAGATAATCTCCGAAGTGACTCCGGGGATGGGCTCCTCGCGGGCGGGGTAGATGTCCAGCAGTATAAGCTTGTCCAGTGCGCTGAGGGCCTCTGCAAACTCGGGCGCGAAGTCGCGTGTGCGGGTGAAGAGGTGGGGCTGGAAGACGCCGGTAATCTTGCGTCCGGGGAAGATGCCGCGGAGCGATGAAATGGCGCTCGCGAGCTCCGCCGGATGGTGTGCGTAATCGTCGATGTAGGTAAGCCCCGGCAGGTTTACGTGCTCGTCCAGACGGCGCTGCACCCCGCGGAAGCTGCCTATCGCCTGGCGTACCTTCTGCCCGTCGCAGCCGAAGCAGAGGCAGACGGCCGCGGCGGCGATGCTGTTTTCTACGTTGATCCATCCGAGCGCGCCCACGCGTACGTCGTTGAGCGTGCCGCCGGGGTATACAAGGTCGAAGGTATAATGGCCGTCTGCTCCCAGGCGCAGGTTGCTGCCGTGGAAGTCGGCGTTGGGATTGTTGAAGTGATAGCTGAAGATGCGGGCGCTCACCTGGTCCTGCCGTATCGGAAGGCCGTACTTGAGGATGATGGTTTCGTGAACCTGCCCTGCGAACTCCCTGAAGGCCTCCTGTACGTGCTCGAGGTCGCCGTAGATGTCCAGGTGGTCGGCATCCATAGCCGTTATGACGGCGATGTCAGGATGCAGCTGCAGGAACGAACGGTCGAATTCGTCGGCCTCCGCCACAACGGTGGGCGTGTCGCTCATCAGCAGGTTGGTGCCGTAGTTCTTGGAGATGCCGCCGAGGAATGCAGAGCAGCCTTCGCCTCCTTCCGTGAGGATGTGGGCCACCAGAGTGGAAGTGGTGGTCTTGCCGTGGGTGCCGGCAACCGCGAGGCAGCTCTGGCCCTTGGTGATTTCGCCCAGGGCGAGGGAACGCTTGACCAGCCTGTAGCCGTGCTCCCTCACATAGCAGAGTTCTCCCAGGTCGGCGGGGATGGCGGGGGTGTAGATGACGAGGGTGGCGTCTGCGTCCGCCGGTATGCGGGAGCAGTCGTCCTCGTAATGCACGGATATGCCTTCCTCCTCCAGCTTGGCCGTCAGTGCCGAAGGCGTACGGTCGTAACCGGAGACCTCGAAGCCCCTGAACTTGTACCAGCGGGCGATCGCGCTCATCCCTATGCCGCCTATTCCAATGAAATAGACATATTTAAGCTTATTGACACTCATTCTCCAAGTATCTTGTAAATTTCATCAACTATAGTGTGTGCCGCGTCCGGCAGTGCCATTGCAGCAGCGTTCTGTTCCAGTACCGCTATGCGTTCCGGGTCGAGTACGAGCCCGAGGGCAGTGGGCATAAGCTTTTCGGCGGCTTCGTCGTCGCGTACCAGCAGGGCTGCATCCTTGCGTACCAGGGCCATAGCGTTATGCGTCTGGTGGTCTTCAGCCACGTTGGGTGAGGGTACGAATACCGCCGCCTTGGCAGTGGCGCAGATTTCGGAAACTGAAGAAGCGCCGCTGCGGCTGATTATTACGTCCGCCATGGCATATGCCAGGTCCATGCGGGCGATGAAGTCGCTGTAGCGTATTGACGGCAGGTTCCGGCCCTCCATGAATTCGTCGATACCCTTTTTGTAGTACTTGCCGCACTGCCAGAGTATCTCTACGCCTTCGCCTCCGGGGCAGCCTGCCTCTATCCATGTCTTCATGGCTTTATTCAGGGTGCCGCTGCCGAGGCTTCCGCCTATTATAAGTATATGCCGCTTAGCCGGGTCGAAGCCGTACATGGCCAGGCCCTCCAGTCGCTCAGCTGCGCTGTAGGGGTGCATGCTGGGGCGTATGGGGTTGCCGGTCATGACAATTTTATCTGCCGGGAAGAAACGCTCCATGCCTTCATATGCCACGCATATCTTCTGCACGCGCGGACCGAGCATCTTGTTGGTAAGTCCGGCAAAACCGTTCTGCTCCTGGATGAGGGCGGGCAGGTGCATGCCGGTGGCCGCCATGAGCAGGGGAGCGCTGGCATATCCGCCCACGCCTACTGCTATTTCCGGTTTGAACTTCCTGATGATCTTGCGTGCCTTCACTATACTGCCGACGAATCTGGCCGGCACGAGTATGTCGTTGGCGATGTTGTGCAGGGTGAGCTGTCGCTGCAGGCCCGTTATGGGCAGGCCAACGATCTCGAATCCCTCTGCGGGAACCTTTTCCATTTCCATCTTGCCTTCGGCGCCCACGAAGAGAATCTCGGTGTCCGGATTCACCTTCTTGAGCTCCTTTGCGATGGAAACCGCCGGGAAGATATGTCCCCCGGTACCGCCTCCGCTGATGATTACCCTAATTTTCCTGTATGTCATACTCGTTCAGTTCTTCGTTCAATGCTTCGTGAAGATCGTTTCCGGGCTCTTCTTCCTTACCGCTCTCGAAGTCGTCAAGTTCGTCGAGGCCTGCATTCACGTTCTCTTTCAGTTCCAGCAACGGCTGGGCTTCACGCTGTTCCTTCTCTATCCTGCGCTGGGCTATACGGCTGAAAGACAGGATGATTCCGAATGCAAGGCTGAAGCACAAGAATGCGCTGTTGCCGTGGCTGATGAGAGGGAGGGTCTGGCCGGTCATGGGGCCTATGTCCGCATTCACGAACATATGCAGGAATGCTTGTCCTGTAATAAGCAGGCACAATCCGGCCACAGTTATCTTGGCGTAGAGGTCCTTGCCGCAGTTGCGTACTATTATGGAGCCCCTGGCCATCAGCGACACGTACAGGAAAATGATTATGAGGGCGCCCCAGAGGCCGTATTCCTCTATAATGAAGCTGTACATGTAGTCTTCCGAAATATCCGGCACCACGTAACGCTGGGTGCTCTGTCCCGGGCCCTTGCCCAGAACGCCGCCTTCCTTGATGGCTATCTTGGCGCTGTACGGCTGGCGTATCTTGTCCAGGGCCTTGTAGTATTCGTCCGATCCTTCGCGGGCCTCTATTACCTGCTTCTCCCAGTTGTCGTCTTCGCTGATTCGGCTGATGGCCGTGCCTATACGTCCCATCAGCTTGTGGTCGCTTATCTGGTATATACCCCAGCATGTGCCTATTATCACTACCGCAGCGAGTCCCAGAACCGCCATGTCGCGCAGGTTTCCGCCTCCCAGCAGTATTACCAGGAACATTATTCCGCCAATGAAGAGGGCTGCGGAGTTGGAACCCGGAATAATCATCAGGAGTGTAATCAGGAACGGGGCGTAAATGTAGATTATCTTCTTCCAGATTTCTTTGGAAGGCCCCCTGAGCTCGCCTTTCTTGAGGGCGTCCATGGCCCATGCAAGGTAAAGCACCATGGCTACCTTCACCACCTCGAACACATGCAGCTGTACGCCGGCTATCTGAATGATTCGGCGGGCGCCGTTCAGCTCGATGGAGCGTACGATGGGTGTGTTTATCTTGGACAGCAGAAGTCCCAGCAGTACGAAGGATATCAGGAAGCCCCACTGCGAGAACCAGCGGAATATCCTTATGTTCTTTATATTGTAGCAGACGATTATAAGCGCAAGGCCCAGGGCCACAATGAGGAGCTGGCTCTTCACTATGTCCAGGCGTGTCTGGCTGCCGACCAGCAGTCTCGAGGTGGAGGAGAAGATGCACACGATGGAGATGAGGATCAGCATAAGCACGATGATCCAGACCACCTTGTCACCCTCGATGCGGTCGAAGAAATTCCAGACTGTGCGTTTCTTGGACGTCATACTACAGTTTCCTTACGGCGTTCTTGAATTTTCTCCCTCTGTCTTCATAATTCTCGAACAGGTCGAAGCTGGCGCAGCAGGGGCTCAGAAGCACCACGTCTCCGGGGCTTGCGAGCCTGCTGGATACCTGCACGGCCTCTTCGGCGCTGAGCGTATCGGTAATGCGGTCCTCTCCGACTATGCCGGCGAAGGCTGCATGTATCTTGCTGTTGTCAACTCCCAGGCACACGATGGCTTTGACTTTCTCGCGCACGAGATCGTTCAGAACGCTGTAGTCGTTGCCCTTGTCTTTTCCGCCGACTATCCAGATTACAGGCTTGGTCTGGCATTCCAGGGCGTACCATGCGGAGTCTACGTTGGTGGCTTTGGAGTCGTTTATGTACATCACGTCACGGACGCTCAGGACGGGCTCCAGACGGTGCTCTATGGGCGAGAAGCTCTTCAGCGAGTTGCGGATTACCTCGTCGTCGATACCGGAGGCCTTTGCCGCCAGGGCCGCCGCCATGGAGTTGTAGACGTTGTGGCGGCCGCCGAGTGCCAGCTCCTGCAGGTACAGTTCGCTCTCGCTCTTCTCGTAGCGCACCACGATGCGGTTGCCGTCCAGCCATGCGCCCTGAGGCAGGTCCTTCTTCTCCTGGGAGAAGGGGAGCATCTTGGCTTTCAGCACTATCTGGCTGAGGTGCTCCACGGTGATGGCGTCATCTGAGTCGAAGATGAAGCAGTCCTCCGGACGCAGGTTGCGGACAATCTTGAATTTGGCCCGCACGTAATTCTCCATCTTGTGGTCGTAGCGGTCCAGATGGTCCGGTGTGATGTTGGTGATGACGGCGATGTCCGGACGGAAGTCGTAAGTGTCGTCCAGCTGGAAGCTGCTTATCTCCAGCACGTAGTAGTCATGCTTCTCGGTGGCCACCTGGAGGGCGTAGCTCTTGCCTATGTTGCCGCCGAGGCCGACGTTCAGGCCCGCTTCCTTCAGCAGGTAGTGGATGAGGGAAGTAGTGGTGGTCTTGCCGTTGGACCCGGTGATGCAGATCTTCTTGGCATTGTCGTAGCGGGCTGCGAACTCGATTTCGGACACTATGTGGGTGCCCTGGTCCGCGAGCGCGCGTACCATGGGGGCGGTGGAAGGTATGCCGGGGCTCTTCACCACCTCGTCGGCGTTGAGTATCTTCTCCGCGGTATGCCCTCCCTGCTCGAACGGTATCTCCCATTCGCGCAAGGTCTTGGCGTAGTCTTCCTTGATAGTCCCGTTGTCGGACAGGAAGACGTCGAATCCCTTTACTTTTGCGAGCACGGCGGCTCCGATGCCGCTCTCTGCTCCTCCCAAAACCACTAATCTTGACATTTCTCTATCTTATCTTCAGTATGGCCAAAGTTGATACGGCCAGTATAATTCCTATTATCCAGAAGCGCGTTACTATGCGCGGCTCCGGTACTCCCTTTTTCTGGAAATGATGGTGGATAGGGGCCATGAGGAATACCCTGCGTCCCTCTCCGTATTTACGCTTCGTGTATTTGAAATGTGTCCTCTGGATGATTACCGACAGGCTCTCCATCAGGAAAATGCCGCAAAGCAGGGGCAGAAGGAGCTCTTTGCGTATGAGCACGGCGCTCACTCCTATAATGCCGCCTATCGTGAGGCTTCCCGAGTCGCCCATGAATACCTGGGCGGGGAAGGTGTTGTACCAGAGGAATCCTATCAGGGCTCCGACGAAGGCCGCCATGAAGATGGCCACCTCGCCCGAACCGGGTATGTGCATGATATTCAGGTACTGGGCATCCAGGACGTCGCCGCTGAGCCATGCCATCACGCCGATTACCACGCCCACGATGGCGGAGGTGCCGGTCGCAAGGCCGTCCATGCCGTCGGTGAGGTTGGTGCCGTTGGAGCAGGCCAGGGTGACGAGTATGATCATTATCATGTAGATGCCCCATGAGCAGTAGACTCCGAGCTGTCCGCGGAAGGGGGAGAGCCAGGAATAGTCGAACTCATGTGCCTTTACGAACGGAATAGTGGTCACAAGCTTGTCGGTGGGGATGTCCGGGCTGACGCAAACGGTCAGCGCCACTACGAGACCCAGGCCGAACTGGAGTATGAGCTTGCCTTTCTCGCTCATGCCTTCCTTGTTGTGCTTGAACACCTTGATGTAGTCGTCGGCGAAGCCTATTCCGCCGCACCACAGGGTGGTGACCATGAGCAGAATGGTGTAAATGCTGTCCAGCCTGCAGACTAGCAGGGCAGACCCCATAAGGGCAACGATTATGATAAGGCCGCCCATGGTGGGGGTGCCCTTCTTTTGCATCTGTCCCTCCAGGCCGAGGTCGCGTATGGTCTCGCCTATCTGGTGCTTCTGCAACCAGCGGATTATCTTTCCGCCCGCCAGGAATGCAATGAGCATGCTGATGACGGCGGCGAGCATTGCCCTGAATGAAAGGTAATGCATCAGGCCCATTCCGGGCGCGTCGATTCCGAGGCTTTTAAGCCATTCTGTCAGATGGTAGAGCATTGCTTGAAAATCTCCGTAACTATTTCTTTTTCGTCAAAATGACGTTTTTCTGTACCTATTATCTGGTAGTTTTCATGACCCTTGCCTGCCAGCAGCACTGTACTGCCGTCGGGGGAGAGCATGAGGGCGGTGCGTATGGCCTCCTTGCGGTCGGCGATGAACACCGCCTTGGCCAGCCCTGCGGGGCTGAAGCCCTTGCGTATGTCTTCCAGTATGTCTTCCGTCTTCTCCGTGCGGGAGTTGTCCGAGGTGACGAAGATGCGGTCCGCCCACTTCTCGGCCACTGCCGCCATCTCCGGGCGCTTGGTCTTGTCGCGGTCGCCGCCGCAGCCGAAGAGACATGCCAGATGCTTCTCGGGGGCTACCTCACGAAGGGTCTTGAGCACGTTCTCCATGGCGTCTGGCGTGTGCGCGTAGTCGATTACGGCACAGAGGCCCCTCGGCCCGTGCAGGGTCTCGAGGCGTCCGGGGGCGGATTCCAGCTTGGACAGAGCCACCAGCACCTCTTCCTTGTCGGCCCCCAGTTCTACCGCTGCGGAGTAGATTGCCAGCAGGTTGTAGGCGTTGTGGGCGCCTATCAGGCGGGTCCACACTTCGGCCCCGTCGATGCGGAGCAGCATGCCCTCGAAGCTCTGCTCCATTACGCGGCAGCTATGGTCTGCGATGCTCCTGCAGGAGTAAGTGACCTTGCGTGCAGCGGTGTTCTGAAGCATCACCTCTCCGTGCTTGTCGTCCACGTTGGTAATGGCGGTCGCCTTGGGGCTGAGCATGTCGAAGAAGAGCTTCTTGCAGCGGAGGTACTCGGCGAAGGTGCCATGGTAGTCGAGATGGTCGTGAGTAAGGTTGGAGAAAATGCCCACGGCGAACTCGAGGCCGGTCACCCTGTCCTGCTCCACTCCGATAGAACTTACCTCCATGAAGCAGTAGTCGCATCCGGCGTCCACCATCTGTGCCATCAGGGAGTTGATGGTAACGGGGTCGGAGGTGGTATTTGCGGTCTCCAGGCGCCTGGGTCCTACGTAGTTGGCTATGGTGGAAAGGAGCCCGCACTCGTAGCCGAGGCTGCGGAAGAGGTTGTAAAGCAGCGTGACGGTAGTGGTCTTGCCGTTTGTGCCGGTAATGCCCACCAGTTTCAGCTTGCCGCTCGGGTGCCCGTAGAACGCGTCCGCCGCCATTGCTACGGCCTTGCGGCTGTTCCCGACGGTGATGCGGGTGACGGCCTGTCCGTCGAATGCGGCGGGCTGTTCATACATGACCGCGCTTGCGCCTTGTTCAATGGCCTTGCCTATATACGCACGTCCGTCGTTCCCGCAACCGTTCACTGCTATGAACAGGCAGCCGGGACATGCCTTCCGGGAGTCGTTGGTCACGGAAGTGATCTCAATGCCGCTGGGGCCTTCGATCGCGGTAACACCGCAATTCTTTATGATGTCTGACAGTTTCATTTGGCTGCGCTGATTGTAGGTCTGAATACCGAATCTATACTGTAAATATTGTTGACAAGGCTCTTGACTGCCCTTGCGGGTATGCCGCCGCCCTGGAATTGCTTGGAAGTGGGTTTGCTGAACACGGTGCAGATAACGCTGTATCTGGGATCGTCGGCAGGGAAGAAGCCCACGAAAGTACCCTGGTATTTGCGCCTGCCCATCTCATCCCTGTACGAACCTCCGGCATAGGTGCCGAAAGAAGTGCCGGTCTTGCCGGCCACGGCGCACTTGGCATCCTTCAGCCTGCGGGCCGTACCCTCTTCGGTAACTGCCTTGAGGGCCCTCGTGATGGTGTCGGCCACGGCCTTGCTGCATATTGTGGACATAAGTGCGGGGCCGCGCTTGTTCTTTACTACGCCGTTCAGCTCTATGTCTTCCACTAGGTAAGGCTTCATCATCTTGCCCTTGTTCGCAATCGCGTTGTAGAAACAGAGTATGTGCATCGGAGTCTCGCGGGTGCCGTAGCCGTATCCCATGACCGCCAGGTCGGTGATGCTCCAGTAGCGGTTCTTGTCTTTCGGCGAAGGGATGGTCGGTGTTGCCAGGCCTTCCAGGTCGAAGTCGAACGCCTCTCCCAGCTTGTAGCTGTGGATATTCTCGATGAAGCGCATAGGCTTCTTGCCGTAGTTGGATACCGCCAGCGTTCCGAAGACGTAGTTGGAGGAGATGCGGAAGCCCTCGATAATCGAGATGCTGGTGGTATGGTCGATGCGCTCGTGGTCCAGGATATGGACGTCCTGCGGCACGCCCCTCGCATCCTTGATGATGCCGTGGTTGGTGGGGATGGTCTCGTCCAGGCTCTTTATGTAGCCGTCGGAGAGCACCTGCATAAGGGTGACCGTCTTGAACACGGAACCGGGCTCGATGGCGCGGCCGATGGCGAGGTTGCTCACCTCCTCGAAGTCGGCACCGTCGCCGTCGCGGTAGAGGTTGACCATGGAGCGTATGGCTCCGGTGGAGGTCTCCATCAGCACGAGGCAGGCTCCCTCGAGGTCGGTCTCCTCCTTGATCTCGTCGTACAGGGCATGGTAGGCGATGTCCTGGTAGTCGATGTTGAGGGTGGTGCGTATGTCCCGGCCGTCGACCGGCAGCAGCTTGGTGCTGTCGTTGTCGAGTATGATGCCGGCGTCGGTCTTGCGGGTGTATTCGACTCCCTCGCGTCCGTGCAGCACGTAGTCGAACTTGCCCTCCAGGCCCACGTGCGTGTTGCCCACGTCGGAGCGGTTGTTGCGGACGAATCCGATTGTGCGGCGGGCCAGCTTGCCGTAGGGGTAGATGCGAATGTTCTGCTGTTCGGCGATGAGGCCTCCCTTGTATTTGCCTTCGTTGAACAGGGGGAAGCCGCAGATGCGGTTGTAGACGTTGCGGTCTACTGGTCTGCCGAACTTGAGATACTTCTTGCCGTTCTTGCGGCCGTTGCGTATCATGTTCCAATAGTCGTCGGCGCTCTTCTCCGGGAATACCTTGGCGAGCTCTACGCTGAGGGCCTTGGCCTTCGTGAGCCATTCTTCTTCCTTCCGGGCGCCGTCCTTCTTGTCGTTGGCGAACTCTTCGCGGCGGACCGTGCAGTCCATGGCTATCTGGTAAGTAGGGCAGGACATTGCCAGCAGGCGTCCTTCGCAGTCGATAATGTTGCCCCGGACCGGCTCTATGGCCCTGGCGCGGCTGCTCGGGGTAAGTGCTCCTTCGATCTTGGGGTTGGGGTTGAAGAAGACCTGAACGTAGACCAGCTTGACGAACAGCAGTACTGAGGCGAGCAGCAACAGCACGTAGAACACATAGAGTATCACCCCTATGCGGTCCCTGTTTTTCTTTATGTTGCCGTTCACTTCCATGTTCTACTTTAATACTATTGCCGGGTTCTGCGGTTCCGTTACCTTGGAGCCCATCTGCTGCAGCATGCTGTTCACCGTGGCGCGGCGGCTGAGGCTTACTACCTCGAAGGTCTTCTGGGTGTGGACTATCTCCAGCTCCCTGAGCGTGGCCTTGTTGCGCTCCACCTTGTTCATCGTGCCTTCTATCATCAGCGAAATCCAGATAATCATGGCAAAGAGGAAGAAGGTATAGACAATGTGGATGAAGTACCTTCCCACATCCAGGCGGAGCAGGAACTCACCCTTGAGTATGGCCCTGAAACTGTTCTTGAGCCATGTGCCTATATCCTGTATTTTCCAGGTCTTGTCCATTATATCTTTTCCGCTATTCTCAGCTTTGCGCTGCGCGCGCGTGTATTTCCTTCTATTTCATCTTCCTCCGGCAGTATGGGCTTGCGGTTCACAGCCTTGAGCGGGGCGCTGGTGTTGCCGTAAACATCCTTGCTCTCGGTCCCGTCCGTATTGCCGCTGCGGATGAAGTTCTTGACCATCCTGTCTTCCAGGGAGTGATAGGTTATGACGGCGAGCCTTCCGCCCCTTTTCAGGGATTTGGCAGCTCCGGGGAGGAATTTTTCCAGGGAGCGCATTTCGTCGTTCACCTCTATTCTCAGGGCCTGGTAGACTTTGGCCAGATATTTATGCTCCGCGAAAGAAGGCAGGGCTCCCGCTATGGCATTGCCGAGGTCGCCGGTGGAGAGGATCTGCGCCTGTGAGCGGGCCGCGACGATGAGAAGCGCCAGCTTACGGGCGTTGTCCACCTCACCGTAGATTTTGAAGATCCTTTCCAATTCTTCTTGCGTATAAGAATTGACAATGTCAGAGGCGGTTTTGGCGCCCTGCACATTCATTCGCATATCGAGGGGACCGTCGAAGCGGAAGGAGAAGCCTCTTTCCGCCGTATCGAACTGGTGGGAGCTTACGCCGAGGTCGGCGAGCACTCCGTCCAGGCCGTCGGGAGCCTCGATAAGAGCATAGTTATGTATGAATCTGAAATTGTTGTGTATCAGTTTGAAGCGGGGGTCTTCCGGGGCGTTTCCGGAGGCGTCCGCATCGCGGTCGAAGGCAATCAGGCGGCCCTTGGGGGAGAGCCGTTTGAGTATTTCCCTGGAGTGCCCGCCTCCGCCGAAGGTAGCATCGGCGTAGACACCGTCCGGGTTCTGCACCAGGGCGTCGACACTTGCGTTGAGTAGTACGGGATTATGGTATTCGCTCATTGCCTCCTACTCCTATTTCTTGGAGAGGCTCTTGGCAATTGAGATGAAACTGTCGTTCGTGATACGGGAGCTTTCGAATGCTTCCTTCGCCCAAACTTCCAATTTGAAACCAACGCCGAAGAATACCACTTCCTTGTTAATACCTATTGCGTCAAGAAGTTCACGCGAAATGGAGATACGTCCGAGTTTGGAGTCCGGCTCTACAATGTCGACGTCACGCATGTATTCTCTCCAGAATGTGACGTGGTCGGGATTGAAGAAGTCGAGCTCTTCTTTGATCTTGTCCGCCTGTCGTGTCCACTCTTCAAATGTGTACATTTCCAGACAGGGGTCATAGATACTTTTTTTGATTACAAACCTCATATCGCCACCCGCCGGCATATCCCTGCGAATGGCGGCAGGGAAGACTATTCTTCCCTTGTCGTCGGTTTTCGCCGGGTATTTTCCGTAAAAAGTGACCATAATTATTCTTATACGCAGTTGCAAAGATAATAATTATTTTCCACTTTATTACATTTCGTTACAATTTTTTCCACAAAGTTATCAACAGGTGCCTTTCACGGCCGGAGAGCCTGCTCTAACGGGGCCTTTGGCTGCTGCCGCAGCCAGCAATTATCCCCCTTCACCCCCAAGGGACTGAGGGGCGTTCCCCTCAGACTCCCTGGAAGGGGCCCGCATCAGCGGGAAGGCGCCCCGTGAGAACAGGCTCTCCGGCCGGATGCTGCAAAATGTATATGGCTGGGGATCAGCCTATAACAAAAACCAAGTGGGGGAAATAGCCCCCACTTGGAATGGATAATTTGCTGAAAGTCAGCTGCTTGCGTTTTGCGGTATAAATCCGGCAGTCTGCTGTTTATCTGTTGCACTACCTCTCTGTGACGAACAGCGCCGTGCGGGAATTGAGATAGGACTTCAGGGCCGACCACTTGTAATACGGTCCGACGTAGGTGGGCAGGTCGCCGAAACGGGTCTCCTCGCCGTTCAGGAGCACTTTGACCAGGGGCCCGGCGGCACTTTTGCCGGAGGTGGTGTAGAAAACCAGCTGGAGGTTGGTGGCCATGGGGGATTTGTAGCTGCGGAAGTAGTCCGCCAGCTCGTCGGGATTCTCGGGAACGGTGCCGAAGTGGTCGATGTCCATTATCATCAGCAGGGTCATCAGAACGTGGTCGTGGCCGAAGCGGAGGTCGGCTCCCGTGCTGCCTTCGGAGAGGCGGCGGTCGGCTTTTGTTATCATGTCGTCAACTACCGACGAGCAGGGTGTCTGGTAGGGGTAGTACTCCCGGAAACGCTCATAGTTGTCCGTCTCCCAGAGAATTGCGTATTCGGCTGGTGTCAGCAGGCCGTTAACGTCGATCCGTTCCTCCTCGGGTATGCTGTTCATTCCGGCAATCATCATATAATAGTAGAAGAAGACCGTATAGGCGTCCCTCTTCTTCAGGCAGGCAGAGGGATCTTTGAACAGGCGCCCGAGGACCTCCTTGTATTGCGGGAAGTGGCGGTAGAAGAATTCTTCGGAGCTCTCGGGATATGGGAATTTGAGCTCCGGGCCCTTGTAGAGGAAGGGGTTCTCGCCTTCGTTGGGGCGGGTCGCCTGGATGTCAAGGACTCCCTGATGGGCGTACACCGATGCCTTGGGGGCCTCGCGGGCGAAGGTGGTACATTCTGAGGTCATGCTCAGAATTGAGCGGACGGAACCGGAGGAGCAGGCGTCGATGGTGCTGCCCTCCTTGAACGCGTCTGGGAACGACTTCACCATGGTCCTGGCAATCCAGTCGTGCTGCTGCCAGCCGAGCGGGGTGAGGTCGCCGACTTTATATTTTCCCAGCTCCCAGAAGCGTTCCAGGTCGTTCAGAAGCTGAACGCCACGTTCGGTAAGGTTGTCGTGCTTGCGCGCCTCTTTCAGCATCTCCATAGGAACCCTGTAAGCCTTGGACGTGTAGGCATAGCGGGAGCCATGACGGCCGTAGTGGCTGATATATACGGCCTTATATCCTGCAGGGGCCGGTGACATGGGCTTGGGACTCATATCGTACGGCAGATCCAGACCATCAGCCTTGCTCCAGTCGGGGAGCCTGGGTTCCTGGGCGGAAAGGGGCAAGGTAATCAGGGAAAATACAAGAGCTAAGGAAAGCAGGCTACGTTTCATGGCGCTAAGATTGTTTGAATACAAATATAGCAATTCTTGCCGTTATTAGACTTTTCACTATCTTTGTATTCTGATGAAAAGGGTAGCTGAATTAATCATTATTACCATCGCTGCGTTGTGTGCGGTATCGTGCTCGGGGTCGTTCAAGGATATTAAAGTGACGTCTTGCCAGCTTGTGGAAATAGTGCCCCGCGGTCTTTCCGCTTTCGACGCCACCATGGACCTTGTGGTAGACAATCCGGCTCCCCAAGTGACTTTGTCAGAGATGGTTGCTTTGGTAAAGATGGACCAGCTGCCATGCCTTCACCTGGCTGCGGACGAGCTTACCATCGAGCCCCGGAGCGAGAATGCCTACACCGTCTTTTTTCACGGCCACCTGGACGAGAACTTCAATCCTTTCACCCTGCTTCTGCTTTTGAAGCAGGAGAATATGGACTCGCTGACCATGGATATCAGCTTCCGCGGATCGTTGAAGAGCGGTCTCGGCAAGCATTTTGAATACAATGATATCCCGATAAAAGATTTACTGGATAAGAAATGAAACGTATAGGACTGATTCTTACCGCTTTGCTTCTGTGCTTCGGGCTTCGTGCCCAGGAAGTGCAGGACAGCACCGCGGTGGTATACGATGTCTTTGCAAACCTTTCCGGGAACTTGTCCGTCAACCAGAGCCGGGAGATTCATGACGCCATGACCGCCCACATAGGACGTAACGAGCGCAGGACCGCTTCCGGGCTTGCCGGACAGACCTACCGCATAAGGATTTTCTTCGACAGCGGACAGAACGCACGCGCCGCATCCGAAGCCGCCGCCGCCCGTTTCCGCAGCTCCCATCCTGGCGTTCCCGTCTCCAGGACTTTTACGGATCCGTTCTTCAAGGTGACTGTCGGAAACTATTCTTCCAAGGCTGACGCAGCCGCAGCGCTAAAGACCATTCAGCAGGAATTCCCTGCCGCATTTATAGTGAGAAACTGATGCTCAAGACAGGACTCGAACTCAAGCAGCAGCAGAAGCTCTCCCCGCTCCAGATTCAGACCATCAAGCTGATTCAGATGCCTATTCAGGAGCTGGAGCAGAAGGTGCGTGCAGAGCTGGAGAGCAACCCCGTGCTTGACGACGAGCCGGACCCGAACAGCGAGAGCGAGCCCCGCGACGTATCTATAGACTCCATAAAAGAAGACGGCGACATCCCTGCTTACCGCCTGAAAGTCAACAACTGGGGCAAGGATCCCCGTCCCGAATACAACACTTTCTCCGTCAAGGAAGGCTTCACCCAGAGCCTCCAGCGCCAGTTGGGATTCCGCGACCTCACGCCCCATCAGAAGGATGTCGCATCCTTTATCATCGGCAGTCTGGACGACGACGGCTACCTGCGCCGCAGCATAGACTCCATCGTCGACGACCTGGCCTTCCGGGCCAATATCGAAACCACACCTGAAGAGGTGGAGGAGATGCTCAAGGTGATACAGGACTTCGAACCGGTGGGCGTTGGCGCCCGCGACCTGCAGGAGTGCCTGCTGCTGCAGCTCCGCAACATGAAGCCGAGTCCGGAAGTCAAAACTGCCATACGGATAATCGACGAGTGCTTCCAGGACTTCTCCAACAAGCACTTCCAGAAGATATGCTCCCGCCTGAACATAACGGAGGAGCAGCTGAAAGGAGCCTTCGGCAAGATAGTCAAGCTGAATCCTTCTCCCGGCGGGCAGGTGGACGACTCCTACGTGGACCAGTCCCAGCAGATTGTGCCCGACTTCATTCTGGAGGAGCACGACGGCGTGCTCGACTTCACCATGCCCCGTTTCAACGTGCCGGAAATCAGGGTGAACAAGAAATACGCCGACCTTCTGCTCGAGGCCAAGGGCTCGTCGGAACGGGCACAGAAAGAGGCTGCCGCCTTTGTGAAACAGAAACTGGATTCGGCGAAGTGGTTCGTGGAGGCCCTCAAGCAGCGCCAGAACACTCTGTCCAAGACCATGCGGGCCATACTCGATTATCAGCACGATTACTTCCTGGACGGTGACGAGAGCAATCTCAAGCCCATGGTCCTCAAGGATATAGCTGAGATTACCGGCTTCGATATCTCAACCATCAGCCGTGTGGTCAACAGCAAATTCATAGAAACCCACTTCGGTATCTTCCCCCTCAAGTATTTCTTCTCCGAGGGCATGGAGAACAAAGAAGGAGAGGAGGTTTCTACACGCGAGCTCAAGAAAGTGCTTCAGGAGTGCGTAGACTCTGAGGACAAGAAAAAGCCGCTCACGGATGAGCAGCTTGTGGTGGAAATGGCCAAGCGCGGCTACAACGTCGCCCGCCGTACCATCGCCAAGTATCGCGGTCAGCTGGGCATTCCCCTTGCCCGCTGGCGCAAAGAAATCTGACAAACAGTCTGCTGTTTGAAATACTACTTCTTCAGAGCTTCGTACTCCGCCTTTACTTCTTCCAGAAGCTTCTCGGCTTTGGCGTAGCCGTCTGCGGGCTTGTTCCATAACAGGGCCAGGAGCACTGCTCCAACGATTCCCATGGCGATTGCGGCGATGTACACGCCGTTCCAGCCGAGGTTGGGATTGTCGGCGATAAGGCCGAACACAGCGCCGGAAACAATAGGGCTAAGGTAGCAGACGATGCCGACGATGCCGTTGGCGGTAGCTGCCGCCCTCTTGGTGGCCTGGTTGGAAGCGGCAATGCCAAGCAGAGCCTGGGGACCGTAAATGAAGAAGGCGGACATCACGAGCATGGTGATGAACAGCCAGGGAATATCCTTGACCTGCCAGAATACGAACAGGCAGACCACTGCCATGATAGTACATATGGCACTGGTGCACTGGGCCTTGCTCTTGAAGAACTTGTCAGTTGCCCAACCAGCGAAGAGCATACCCACAATGCCGCCTACAATCTCGCATGCGCCCACGATAGAAGCGGCCAGCGTTATGTCCAGCCCCTTGTCCTGGACCAGGATTGTGGAGCCCCAGTCGAGTATGGTAAACCTTATCACGTACACGAAGAAATCCGCCACGGCAATAATCCAGATGATGGGGTTGCCGAAAGCCATCTTGCTCACGAACTTCTTGTAAGCCAGCTTGGTAAACTCGGGATCTTCAACCTCGGCGGGCTCATTGCTCTCCTTGTGGGCATCCATGTCCTCCGGATTCGGAAGGCCCACCGATGCTGGCGTGTCCTTGAGTCCGAAAAAGATGAGCGCCGCCCCGAAGATGGCGAGCACGGCGGGCGCCCAGAAGCACCACTGCCATGCCGAGTTGCCGTAGGTGCCGAGAATGCCGCCTATCATCAGAGCCAGCAGTCCGGCTCCGATGGAATGGGAGGCATTCCAGATCGACTGCTTGGTAGCCAGCTCCGACGGCTTGATCCAATGTGCCATGAGCGAAGAGCAGGGGGGATAGCCCATACCCTGAAGGTAGCCGTTGATGAGCCACAAAGAACCGAGAATATAAACGAAGCCTATGGTTGCTTTTCCGCTGGCATCCAGCACGTTGAAGAAGCTGTTGACGGCGGGGATGAAGCCTATGGCGATATTTACGATTGCGGAAAGCAGCAGTCCGAGCGCCATCATGCGCTTGCGGCTGTACCGGTCTGCCAGCATGCCGTTGATGAAGCGGGAAACGCCGTAGATGACTCCGTTTAGAGTGAGGAAGATACCGAGCTGGGTCTTGCTAAGGCCGAGTTCCGCCTCGAGGGCCGGCATCGCAATGCTGAAATTCTTGCGCACGAAGTAGAAGAGGGCATAGCCTATCATAAGGATGATAAGAGTCCTCCACTGCCAGTAATTGTATTTCTTTACTGTTGACTGATCCATGGTTTATTTGCTTATTGTGGCGTAAACGCTATGCCATTGCTCGTCCCACAAATATTTGACTTCCAATACCGTGCTCTTTCCCTCCGGCAAATACTCATCAAGAGGGAATGAGGCGTAAAATGGATATTCCGCAAAAGAATCCCTTGTAAGGTCGTTAATTATGTCCTCTCCCGAATTGTGGCGAAGTATTGTATGGAGGGTATCTGCATTTTCGCTTGGTACAATCTGCAGGTCTATTGTGTGGGTGGCACTTGAATTGGGCAGCATCAGGGCAGTGCAGAGCATGTTGAGGTGGCCGCCTCCCCATACGCCGTCGGTCAGGGCGACAGGGGCGTCGCCGAGAGCCAGTTCCTCTTCGGCCGTCGTGCAGACGACAGGCTCCTTGCAGAGGGGGACCACATAGTCCAGCAGCTCCGCCTCGTAATCGTTCGAAGTCCCTTCCATCAGGCTGTAGACGTCGAAGATAGCCACAATCCGCCCGGAAGCGGGCATGTTCGTGGTCATCTGGTCGTTGTTGTTGAAACGGTAGTTGCGGCCGTCGTCACCGAGCATTACGCCTACGCCCTTCATGGTGCCGAACATCTGGCCGCGGTAAAGGATTTCCTTGGTACTCATGCAGGACGTCAGGCAGAGAGCTGCCGCCAGCAATGTGAACAGAAAACGCTTCATATCAATTTCTTTCTTGTAGGATGACAAAGTATCTGTATGTCTATGTCGTCGATTTTGTAGCCGCGGAAGCGCCTGCGCTTTATGCCCTGTACGGCAGCGTTAAGCAGTTCATCCGCTTCGATATCCATAAACTCATGGTTCCGTGTATCGTAAAGGTGCACATGCCTGTAAGCGTTGATGTCGAATATCATCTTGCTGTTGGAGCTCATGCGCCTGGAGTAAATGCCCTCGTCGGCAAGTCCGGACAGAATGTTGTACACCGACGCCTGGGTTATCTTGCAGCTGCCTTCCTTTACAATTGCCTCGTAAACAGTGTCTGCGCTGGCATGGATAAGGTCCATCATCACCTTGTGAACGGCGATGCGCTGCGGGGTGGCTTTCAGGTCGTGCGTCTTGAGCATGCGCCTGAAGGCCTCCATGTCGTTGGTCCTCTTTTTTATCCTGGCCATGAGACTCAGTTTTCTTTAAGGAGGGCCCTGGCGTTGGCGAGAGCCTCGGGGGTGATGCTGGCGCCGCTGAGCAGCCTGGCGATTTCCTGCTCCCTCTCTTCTCCGCCAACCTGACGGATTCCGGAGATGCTGCGTCCGTCTTCGAAGCGCTTGCTGACCACGAAATGGGCCTCTCCCTTGGCTGCCACCTGAGGCAGATGGGTGATGGAAATGACCTGCATCGTCTCTCCCATGCGGCATATCATGGATCCCATTTTGTCTGCAACGCTGCCGGACACACCGCTGTCGATTTCGTCGAAAATGAGCGTCGGCATGCCCTGGAAGCGGGCCATTACGGCCTTGAGGCTCAGCATGATGCGGGAAATTTCTCCACCGGAGGCACACTTCGCGACGTCCACTCCGTTCCTGCCGTCGGCGGCAAACTTGAAGCAGACGGCGTCGGCTCCCGAAGCTCCGGGCGACGCGGGCAGCAGCTCAATCTCGAAGGAGGCGCGCTCCATCTCCAGGTAACGGAGGTTGCCGGCGACTTCCGACGCAAAACGGGGTGCAGCCTCGCTGCGTGCATCCGTCAGCCTGCGGCAGCAAGCGTCGTAATCGGCCTGAAGCCGCTCCAGCTTGCCTTCCAGCTCGCTGCAGAGTTCCGTCAGCTCTTCCGACCCGCTTACTGCGGCTCCGAAGCGCTCGCGTGCCTCTATCAGCTCCTCCACCGTCTTGCAGGAATGCTTGCCCATGAGCCGGTACAGGAGAGACAGACGCTGCTCCACCGCCTCCAGGCGCTCTCCGGAGACGTCGATGCGTTCCGCCTTGTCCTCCGCCTCCGCGAATATGTCCTCCAGCTCGATGCGGGCCGACTCGATACGCTCCCCGAGCGGAAGAAGCTCCGGCAGGAAGCGGCCTGCCTGGTCCACCGACTTGCGGGCTTCCCTGAGCGACTCGCTTATGCCTTCCTGCCCCCTCGGGCGGAAGAGCTCCAGGGCGGCGGCAAGGCGCTCGCGTATCTGTTCGGCGTTGGCCAGGGCTTTCTGCTCTTCTTCCAGCTCCGGCAGCTCGTCTTCCTTGAGGGCGGCGGCGCAGAGTTCCTGGTATTGAGCCTCGTTGTAGTCGTGCTCCGCGGAGTCGCGCCTCAGGCGTTCCCGGGCATCTTCCAGCGAGCGGCGGCATTCCCCGAGGGCTTTCCATGCACTGCGGCAGGAGGCCAGCAGTTCCTCGTCCGCGGCAAAGTGGTCCAGCAGCGAAAGCTGGAACTGCTTGTCCGTGAGCAGCAGGCTGTTATGCTGGGAATGGATGTCAATCAGCTGCGAGCAGAGCTCCGTAAGCTCCTGAAGCTGAACGGGACAGTCGTCTATGAAGCTGCGCGAGCGGCCGGAGGAATAAAGCACACGGCGCACTATGCGCAGGCCTTCAGGAGTATCGAATTCGCCCTCCACCACGCAGGTTTCTGCGCCTTCGCTTATCATCCCGGGGTCGGCTTTCTCGCCGGCCAGCAGTCCAAGGGCGCCCAACAGTATGGATTTGCCGGCGCCGGTCTGCCCCGTAATGATCACAAGACCCTCCGGGAACTTGATGTCCAGAGAGTCTATGAGGATGTAATTGCGTATGTGGAGGCTGCGCAGCATGGCGGAACCTACTCGGTCTTGCCGTCTGCCTTTGCGAAGCGGAAGGAAAGTTCGCCTTGTTCGAATTCGGAGATTGCTACCAGGCTGGGTTTGGGCTGGCGCTCGAAGTACTTGGAGATTTCAATCTGCTCCTTGTTCTCGAAGGTTTCTTCCATGGTGTCGCGCTCGTTGCGGAATTCCTCGAGGCGCTTGTTGAGTTCTTTCTTTTCTGCGAGTGCAATCTGGTTTGCCCTCTGGGCAAGGATTACTGCGGTCTCGTAAATGTTGCCCGTAGGGGCGGCGAGGTCTTTGATGTCCCTCGTGATAGTGTTGTTCGGTATTTTGTTTTCCATATTCTTAATACGCAGCTGGTGAAAGGCAAAGTTTCAATATTTTTCTTTCACTTTTTTGTATATCCTGTCAAGCTCTGCGCGGTGCTCCGATTCGGGGTACTCACCTATGAAATTGTAATAATCGTCATAGAACACCAGAAAGCGCTCTTTCTGCTTGGAAGGTGTACTCAGGTCGGCGTATTTATAGGATGCCATGGCCGTGTAGTAAAGGATCTCTTCGCGGTAGCGGTTTTCTGCGTCGTCCTTCAGCACATTGCGAAGGGCCACACGGGCTGCCAGGTAGTCCTCCATCTTATAATAGAGGTAGGCGGCGTCGAAGGCCTTGTGGTCCAGGCGCTCGGACAGGTCGTCCAGCATGTGCAGACAGACGGGGCGGTATTCGCTGTCCGGGTTGTTCATCAGGTACTCGTTGATGGCAGTGATGCACTTGTAGGTGGGCGTCTGGTCCAGTTCGTAACGCAGGGTGGCCCGGTACAGGCAGTCAAGGCGCAGGAAGGCGGCTGACTCGGCGAACGGACTCCTTGGATAATTCTCCAGGAAACGCTCGAAGTTGGTCTCGGCCGTATAATAATCCTTTGCGCGGTAGTTGCTCAGGCCCCAGTAATACTGGACCGTGTCGTCCCTTTCGGTGCCGTTGGTAAGCACGGAGAGGGATTCGAAGAGCTGGCTGGCCTTGGTATATTTGCCCTCGCTGAAGTAATCGAAGGCGGCGGCGTATTTTGCATCGGCGTCATTGCTCTCCAGCAGCACTTCGTAAGCACTTTTGCAGGAGTATGCAAGGGCGAGCAGCAATGCTGCGGCAGCTAAGATACGTTTGTTCATCGTTTTAAGAATTTTTCTGCATCCAGGGCGGCGCGGCAGCCGGAAGCGGCGGCGTTGATGGCCTGGCGGTAAGTGGGGTCCTGTACGTCTCCGGCAGCGAAAACGCCCTCCACGTTGGTGGCGGAGCTGCGGCCGTCGGTCACTATGTAACCGGCTTCGTCGGTCTTGATCCAGGGCGCGAAGAGCTGCGACTGGGGATTGTGGCCGATGGCCAGGAAGAAGCCGTCGACGGCTATGTCGAAGACCTCTCCGTCCTTGCGCTCGAGGCGGGCGCCGGTAACTCCGGACGAGTCGCCCAGCACCTCACGGGTGTTGCAGTTCCACAGGATTTCGATGTTGGGGGTATTCTTGACGCGCTCCTGCATGGCCACGGAGGCCCTCAGGACGTCGCGGCGGACTATCATGTACACCTTGCGGCAGAGGCCGGCAAGGTAGGTGGCCTCTTCGCAGGCGGTATCGCCTCCGCCCACCACGGCCACGTCTTTCTTGCGGTAGAAGAATCCGTCGCAGGTTGCGCAGGCGGACACTCCGAGGCCGCGGAATTTTTGCTCGGACGGCAGGCCCAGGTAGCGTGCGGTGGCGCCTGTGGCTATGATGAGGCTCTCGGCTTCCAGCTCCGTGCAGCCGTCTACCGTAAGCTTGAAAGGCCTTTCGGAAAGGTCTACGGAGGTAACGGCTCCGCGCCTGATGTCAGCACCCAGGCGCACGGCCTGCTCCCTCATGTCGGCCATCAGGGCGTTGGCGTCGACTCCTCCGGGGAAGCCGGGGTAATTCTCCACCACCGTCGTGGTCGTTAGCTGACCTCCCGGTTCCATGCCCTCGTAGAGTACGGGGGAAAGGGCGGCACGGGAAGCGTAAATCGCTGCAGTATATCCGGCAGGACCGCCGCCGATTATGAGGCATCTGACTTTTTCCATCTATCTGACAATTGAAATGGTGTTGTTGGCGTTGTACTTAAGCCTGCGCACGGCAGTATTGTTCTTGCCCGTGGAGTCGAAGCTGAAGTCTGTCTGCAGGCCCCGTCCGGGCGTAGCTGCAAGTTCTTCATGCCACAGACCGGGGTTCTGTGCGGCCAGGCTTCCGAAATAATGCATCAGGTCGTATCCCTGGAAGGCCCACTGGCCGGGCTCCGCCTTGAAAAGCTCGATATAGTTCTCTGCAAAACGGCGTACTGCCATGTCGCCGGGATCTGCGTAGTAGCTCGCCGTAATCCTGGCTGCTGCGGCATGGAGACTCTCTACCTCCAGGTCTCCTGCGCCACGTATCTTGGAGGTGCTGTAAACTATGTTGTGCCCTCCGCGTATGTTCATGAGCGCTATCTCACGTACGGCTGCGCCGCAGAATTCATCGTTCTCGGATGCTATAATGAAGCGGCAGCTGCCCTGTACGCCCTCTTCCCAGGCGGAAGGGTTGGAACCGATGGTGTAGGGGATTTCGCACTCGCCCAGTCTGGCGGCTATGCGGTTGGTAAGCTCGCTTGCGGCTTCGTCGGGGCTTTGCAGCAGTACTACCACGTCTCCGCCACGCATGTCTTCAAAGAGCCAGCGCACCAGCTCATCCGCCTGTGCCTCCCATCCGGAGGGCGCCTGAATGATGTTGTAGCTCTGAGTCAGCGGCGCCACCTTGGGGTCAAGCGGCGAAATGAGGTACTTGCCCCGCATGCGGGGAAGCAGGAATTCAACGTCATCCAGCCCTACGGGGCCGATTATGACCTCGCTGCTGTCCAGCTTGTCCACGGAAGGCAGTCCAACGGTGGAATCGTATACGTCCAGCCGGAATTTGTGCTCGTCCGTGCTGAGTGCGTCGGCTGCCATGAGCACGCCGCAGTAGAAATCCAGGAAGTTGCTGTTCGGCGTGCCGGTGCTCTTGAGGGGGAGGATCAGCGACACCCGGGTAAGCGGAGTCGCATCGTTGAGGCCCTCGAACGCCGTGATAGTAACGATGCTGTCCTGCACGGGGGCGACGGCTGTGCTGTCGGGGACGGTTCTGTCCGGCCTGACGGTGTCTTCCGGTTTGACGGTCAAGGCGGTGCTGTCGGGCTTCTGGGCCACGGAGACGCTGTCCGCAGCGGGGCGTCCGCCGGGGAAGAGGTACCATTGGGCGGAGGCGCTGAACGGCAATGCCAGCGCCACTATAAGCACAGCAATCAGATAGCGTTTCATAGAGCCTTGTAAAAACTTATTATTCCCTTGCAGAATTCGGACCAAGAAAGGCGCTGCTTTTCTTCAAGTATGTGCGAGAGGCATTCTTCCCTCATGCCGGGGGTGCTGAAAAAGCTAACGATTCCCTCACGTACGCATTCCGCTTCGGCTTTCCCGACCACCATCCCGGTTCCGCGGCCCTCTACGGTCCTGCGGAGCGAACCGGTGTCTGTGACTATCATCGGAACCTCGAACCAGGTGGCCAGGGCTCCGACTCCGCTTTGGGTGGCGCTGCGGTAGGGCAGCACTACGGCGTCCGCGGCGGAGAAGTAAAGGCTCACTTCGTTGTCCGGAATATACTTCCCGATGAGCTTGATCCTCTCTTTGTTGGGGTTGGCCTCGATTGCCTTTGCATACTCGGAGAAGTCACCGTAAGGCTCTCCTGCGATGAGCAGCTGATAGTCGTCTGAAAGGCCTCCGAAGGCATCCAGCAGGATGTCGAGCCCCTTGTATTTGCGGATCAGGCCGAAGAACAGCAGGGTCTTGCGCCCGCTGTCCAGACCTAGCGTACGTTCCGCCACGTCCCTGTCCATCTTCTCTCCGAAGTGGGTGTACAGGGGGTGGGGGAGGACGGTGTAGCGGGCGTCGGCTTTCCAGCGCAGCAGGTCCTCTGCTACTTCCTCGCTCATGGTGATGCAGCCGTCTACCGCCTTGAGGAACCAGCGGGTGAGGGGCTTGTCGAAGAAGTGGGCTTCGTGGGGAATGATGTTGTCTGTTATGGCAACCACCTTGCAGCCTTTGCCTACGTGACGTGCCACGCTGCCCAGTGACGGGGCGAACCAGGACATCCAGTAACGTACTATCAGTAGCTCGGCTCCCCATTCGCGTATCGCCCTGGCGGTCTTGCGCCATGTAAAAGGATTGACCGTGCTCAGCAGAGCCTCAGACTCCACGGGCACGGCCGTATCTCCATCCGCCACGTATTGTGTCTTGCCGGGGAAGAGAAGGTCGGGATACTGTACGGTAAAATTAAAAGCTTTGACCGTGTGCTCCTTTCCCAGTTCTCCAAGCAGGCTTGCGTTGAACTGGGCAACCCCTCCTCTGAAAGGATAAAAGCAGGACAGTATGGCTATTTTCAAGAGACCTTAGTCTTTCTTTTCGGACTTGCTCTTGACGTATGCTGCGTTCAGGCCTTCGAGAAGGTCGTCGGTGATATCGAGAGAGGGATCTGCGGTAACCACGGGAGCAGGGAGGATGTCACCCTGGGTGGTAAGGATCATGGCGTAGCCTTTCTCTGCGTTATACTCGTCGATGAAGGTCTTGATGGCGTCGGCAATCTGGTTCATCATCACCTGCTGCTCTTCGGCAATCTCCTGCTGCTTCTGGGCTGCATACTGGTTGAAGCTGGCCTCCTGCTCCTGGAGCTTCTTGTACTGTATCTCGGCCACGGACTGGGTCATGAGGCCCTTGTTGATTTTGTCCTGGAAGGTGCTGGCGTCCTTCTGAAGCTTGTTCTGACGGCGGGTGACCTCCTGGTTGATGCTGTTGATCTTGGTTTCGGCAACGCTGCGGAGATCGTTGGCCATATCGTATTCGTTGAGAACCCTGTCGAGGTTGAAGTATACGATTGCGCCGGAGACTGCGGCAGCCTCGCCTTCGGAAGTGGCGGCGGGAGCGTTGTTATTGTTGCAGCCGGTAAATGCGGAAAGGATGACGGTGGCGATGACGCCTGCGATAATCTTTTTCATTTGTTATATGTTTGTTTTCTTTAATTGCAGTCTGCAAATGTAACTATTTTTTCCGAATCTCTTCCAGGTATGCGGCTATTGTGCGCTCCAGCCCCATGTAAAGGGCGTCGCAAATAATGGCGTGACCTATGGACACTTCGTCTGTCCATGGAATGGTACGCACAAAATATGCCAGGTTCTCCAGGTTGAGGTCGTGCCCGGCGTTAAGGCCGAGTCCGCATTTGCGCGCCTCTTCGGCAGCCTTGAGATAAGGTTCGATTGCCGCCTCGGCTCCCATGGGATACTGCTCCGCATAGGCGGCGGTATATAGTTCCACGCGGTCTGCGCCGCAGGCCTTGGCGCCCCTTACCATTTTCGGGACGGGATCGACGAAAATGGAAACCCTGATGCCCAGTGCCTTGAATGAGGCGCAGATGCTGGTGAGGAACTCCCTGTTGGCTATGGTATCCCATCCGGCGTTGGAAGTGATGGCGTCGTGGGCGTCCGGCACCAGGGTCACCTGGTCCGGCTTCACCTGCTTCACAAGCTCGCAGAAGCTGGGGATGGGGTTGCCTTCGATATTGAATTCGGTTGTGATAATCGGGCGTATCGCCGTGACGTCGGAGTAGCGTATGTGCCGCTCGTCAGGCCTCGGGTGTACAGTGATGCCCTGGGCGCCGAAGCGCTCGCAGTCGCGTGCTGCCTTGAGCACGTCTGGCATGTTGCCGCCGCGCGCATTGCGCAGGGTTGCAACTTTGTTGATGTTGACGCTTAGTCTGGTCATAACTTCGCAAAGATATCAAAAAAAGTGCTAAATTTGAAGCCTGATATGAAACTATCATATTATATAAAGGACAGCCGTCTGGAGCTTGACCCCAAGGTGCTCGGGCTGCTTGCCGAATTGGGTGCCGCGGGCTTCGACGTAAGCCCCGTGCGCACTGCATCTGATGTGCAGGATGATACGGAGATGTTGCTGAGCTTCGGTGGAGACGGTACATACCTTTCCGCCGCCGCTCTTGCCGTGGAACTGGACCTGCCGGTGCTGGGCGTTAATTTCGGACGCCTGGGCTTCCTCTCCGAGAACAAGCCGGAAGACGTGACTCCGGCCCTGCTCAGCAAAGACTATTATGTAGAGAAGCGCGGCATGCTTAGTGCCGACGGCTGGTGCAAGGCGGACGGCCCCCAGCTGGCCCTGAACGAGATATGCGTGCTTCGCCAGGGTGCCGCCATGCTGGGCATCGACGTTGAAATCAACTCCCGCCCCCTTCCTACATATTGGGCCGACGGACTGCTGGTTGCCACCAGTTCCGGCTCCACCGCCTATTCTTTAAGTGCCGGAGGTCCCATCTGCCTGCCTGCCGCCCGCGTCCTCATAGTGGCCCCCGTGGCTCCGCATAACCTGAACGTGCGTCCGCTGGTGGTCCCCGATACCGCCGACATACGCATCTCGTTCCGCTCCCGCGACGGGCAGATCAACCTGAATATAGACAACAGGCCATACAGCATCACGGCCGATTCCGTAATAAGCGTGCATGCCGTTCCCGAGGCCCTGAAACGCGTGGTGCTCGGAGGCTCCAACTTCATTGAAGCACTCCGCGCCCGCCTGCTCTGGGGCGGAGACGTACGTAATATGAACCAATAATCATGGATATCCCGTCAAAACTTCCGCTACACGTAACTTTCATAATGGACGGCAACGGCCGTTGGGCAAAGCAGCGCGGCAAGGAGCGCCTGGAGGGCCATTTCGAGGGTGTGGAAAGCGTTCGTGCCATTACCAAGGCCAGCGTGGAACTGGGAATCAAGTATATTTCATTTTTTGCTTTCTCGGAGGAGAACTGGAACCGTTCGGAGGCCGAAGTTACCGGACTTATGTCCCTGATGCTCAGGGCAATGAAGAACGAGCTACCGCTCTTCCTGGACAACGGGATCAGCTTCCGCGTGATAGGTAACCGCGGGCGTCTCCCCAAGGAGGTGAACGACGGAATCGACAATCTGGAATCGCTCACTTCCGGCGGCACCAACATGACCCTTATCATTTTCATGAGCTACAGCGGAAAGTGGGATATTCAGCAGGCGGCAAAGCGTATGGCGGAGGCCGGGAGCGACAATCTGGAGCCCTTCCTCGCCACGGCCGGCATCCCCGACCCGGACCTTATGATTCGCACTTCAGGGGAAGAAAGAATCAGCAATTACATGCTTTGGCAGCTCGCATATACCGAAT
Source organism: Bacteroidales bacterium (assembly GCA_017554335.1). Taxonomy (GTDB): domain Bacteria; phylum Bacteroidota; class Bacteroidia; order Bacteroidales; family UBA932; genus Cryptobacteroides. The sequence goes on from JAFZIO010000039.1 coordinate 38,451, forward strand.
TTGTATTTACCGGCACACTTTGGCCTGATTTTAGAAAGGATGAGTATCTGGCCGCTCTGGAAGAGTACGCTTCCCGGGACAGACGTTTCGGAAAAGTCAAATAATTCCGTATATTTGCGGTCTTATAGCTAGAAGATGACAAAAAGATATATAGTTGTCCTTTTGATGATATTGAGCTCCTGCCTCGCCACGATGGCACAGGAAAGCTCCATAGAGGTAGATTATTTGCACCCCAAAAAGTATATAGTCGGCGGTGTAAGCGTAGAGGGCAACAGTTATTTCAGCTCCCAGCAGATCATCCAGCTTACCGGCATGCAGAAAGGCATGGAACTTACCGTGCCCGGTGACGACGTTTCCGGAATAGTCAAGCGCCTGTGGCTCCAGAGGTATTTCGAGGACGTGGCCCTGGTAATCGACCATCTGGGAGAAACTCCCGATTCCGCATATTTCAAGATTGTCATCAAGGAGCGCCCCAGGGTGTCCCGCTGGTCATTTTCCGGCATAAAGTCCGGAGACAAGAAGGAACTGCAGGACCGCCTGAACCTGCGAAGGGGAGGGGAGTTCTCCGAATATGTGGAGAAGACTTCTTCCGACATCATCAAACGCTACTATGCAGAGAAGGGCTTCCTTAACGCTACGGTGAAGGCCGAAGTGCAGAAGGATACAATAGTCAAGAATGCTATCCGCGTCAATTTCGCCATAGACCGCGGCGACAGGGTGCGCATCAAGGATATCAACTTCATAGGCAACGAGCATGTCAAGGACATCAAGCTCGCCTTCGCCATGAAGAAGACCAAGTCCAACAAGATTTACAACTTCTTCAGCAGCAAGAAGTTCAACGAGAAGGAGTACATAAACGACAAGAAGCTGGTGCTGTCTGCCTTCAACGAGGCCGGCTACCGCGACGCCCGTCTGGTACGTGACTCCATCTATTACATCGAGCCCAAGAAACTCGGCATTGACCTGGTGTTCGAAGAGGGCGACAAGTACTACTTCGGCGATATCACCTGGACCGGCAACTCGGTCTATCCCACCGAGGCCCTGAACGAGGTGCTCAAGCTGAAGAAAGGCGATGTGTACGATGTGGTTTCCATGGAGAAGCGCCTCTACGGCGGCGGCAAGCAGAACGAATACGACATTTCCAAGCTCTACCGCGACAACGGCTACCTGTTCTTCAACATCACCCCGGTGGAGACCAACATCCAGAACGACTCAGTAGACGTGGAGCTGCGTATCTCCGAGGGTAAGCAGGCCACGCTCAACAATATAGTGATCAACGGAAACGACCTTACCAGCGAGCGTGTGGTGCGCCGTCAGGTGTTCACCCGTCCCGGTTACCTTTTCCGCCAGACCGATTTCGAGCGTTCCATACGTGAAATAGCCTCACTGGGCCAGTTTGATCCGGAAGCCATAGCCGATCCCAATACCGGTTACTCCATCATCCCCAACCAGCTGAACAACACCGTAGATGTTGTTTACAACGTTACCGAGAAGCCTTCCAGCCAGCTGGAACTTTCCGGAGGATGGGGAGCCAACACCTTCGTGGCCACCGTGGGCGTGAGCTTCAACAACTTCTCCACCCGCAGGCTCTTCGACAAGAGTGCATGGAGGCCCGTGCCTCTGGGAGACGCCCAGAACCTGGCCTTCCGTTTCCAGACCAACGGCAAGTATTACACGGCCCTCACGGCCAACTTCAGCGAGCCGTGGCTCTTCGGCAAGAAGCCCACATCGCTCAACCTTTCCGGCTACTATACCCGCTACACCAACTCCAACCTCTGGCTCGGCATACTCAGCAACGACCAGCAGATGGAGGTGTTCGGCGCTTCCGCGTCCCTTGGTAACCGCCTCAAGTGGCCGGACAACTACTTTGTACTTTACAACGGCCTGAGCTGGCAGACCTACAGACTGAAGAACTGGTCCGGCTACGGATTCATCTTCGATACCGGCGTGTCCAACAACATCAGCTATACCATCAACCTGATGCGTAACTCCACAGACCAGCAGATTTATCCCCGCCAGGGCTCGGATTTCTCGCTGTCGCTGTCGCTCACGCCTCCCTTCTCGCTGTTCCGTAATTACGATTACGACATCAACGGGGAGAAGATCACTTCCCGCAACGGCAAGCCCATCAGCTGGAAGGACGTGCAGTACGACAACTGGACCGTACAGCAGCGTTATCACTGGATAGAGTATCATAAGTGGAAGTTCTCTGCAGCTACTTATTCCAAGCTCGTCGGAGACCTTGTGCTCATGACCCGTGCGCAGTTCGGTTACCTCGGCTTCTACAACCGCAAGTGGGGTTATTCTCCGTTCGAGGGCTTCCTCGTGGGCGGTGACGGTATGTCCGGATACATGACTTACGGAAACGAAATCGTTTCACTCCGTGGTTACACCAACTACAGTCTGACTCCCCAGACCGTTACCCCGTACAACACCTCCGGATCGGCATACTCCGGCAACGTATACGACAAGTTCACCGTTGAGCTGCGTTACCCGGTTATCCTTCAGCCGTCTTCTACCATCTTCGTTCTGGGCTTCCTCGAGGGAGGAAACTGCTGGAGCGACATCCGGGATTTCAATCCCTTCCAGATCAAGCGCAGCGCCGGCGTAGGCGTGCGTATATTCCTCCCTATGATCGGTCTGCTCGGCGTCGACTGGGGTTACGGTTTCGATGCCAAGGACAGCACAGGAGGCAGTCAGTTCCACTTTGTTATAGGACAACAATTTTAATGTTTGATAATATGAAAAAGATTCTTTTGGTTGCCGCTTTGGCGATGATTAGCGCTGCGGCTTTCGCACAGCAGAAGTTCGCCCATGTCAACTTCTCCGAATTGGTCCAGTTGATGCCCGAGGCAGACCAGGCACGCACCACCATGGACGCTTCCAGCAAGGAGGCGGCAGAGACCTATCAGGCCATGGCCGATGAATTCAACGCCAAATATCAGCAGTATCAGCAGAAAGCCGCTACCTGGACTCAGGCTATCCGTGAGACCAAGGAGAAGGAGCTGACCGATATCCAGCAGCGTATTCAGGAGTTCAATCAGACCGTACAGGCCGAGCTCCAGCAGCAACAGCAGCAGCTTATGGCTCCTATTTACCAGAAGGCACAGGAGATTGTAGAGAAGCTTGCTAAGGAAGGAGGCTATATCTTTGTCTTCGACCAGACCAGCGCCCTTTATATCGATCCTGCACAGAGCACCGATCTTACTCCTGCCGCCCGCAAGGCTCTCAACATTCCTGACGACAGGACTCTGGAATCCCTCCAGAAGGAGCTCCAGGCAAAAGCTGAAGCACAAGCTCAATAGTTATAAACAGACCACATAAGATGCAACACAAAGTCATTGACTTAAAGGATGTTGTGATCAGGTTCGCCGGAGACTCGGGAGATGGTATGCAGCTCACCGGGTCTCTTTTCGCAGATATGTCTGCGATTTACGGCAACGGCCTGGCCACTTTCCCTGATTTTCCCGCCGAGATACGCGCGCCCCATGGCACCGTGTCCGGCGTTTCCGGTTTCCAGGTACACATTGGAACCGAGGCGGTAGGTACCCCCGGCGATTTCTGCGACCTGCTCGTGGCGATGAACCCGGCGGCCCTCAAATCCAACGCCAAGTGGTGTAAGCCCACCGCAATGATACTGGTAGACGGCGACGCCTTCGATGAGAAGGGTATGGCCCGTGCAGGTTTCACTACCGACGATCCTTTCACGGAGCTGCGTGTTGAGGACCGCACGCTCATCGTGGCTCCCATCACCACCCTTACCCAGGAGTCCCTGAAAGACAGTGGCCTCGACCCCAAGACCGTGCTCAAGTGCAAGAACATGTTCACCCTCGGAATGGCCTGCTATATCTACAGCCGTCCGCTGGAGTACATCTACCAGTACCTGGAGCGCAAGTTCTCCAAGAAGCACCCCGAACTTATCGAGCCCAACAAGAAGGTCCTGAACGACGGTTTCAACTATGCCGCCAACATCCAGGCCATACCGAATACTTACACCATAGCCCCGTCCAAGAACAAGAAGCCCGGAACTTACCGTAACATCACCGGCAACCAGGCTACCGCATGGGGCCTCCTCGCCGCTTCCGAGAAGTCCGGCCTTCCGCTCTTCTGCGGCTCTTACCCCATCACGCCCGCAACGGCAATCCTGGAGGAGCTGGCAATACACAAGAGCCTGGGCGCCAAGACCCTGCAGGCTGAGGACGAAATCGCCGGAATATGTACGGCCATAGGCGCCAGCTACGCCGGCAACCTTGCCGTCACCACCACCTCCGGCCCCGGCCTTTCCCTTAAGACCGAAGCCCTGGGCCTCGCCGTCATGGCCGAGCTCCCTCTGGTGGTCGTGGACGTGCAGCGCGGCGGCCCCTCTACGGGCCTCCCGACCAAGACCGAGCAGTCCGACCTCAATCAGGCCCTTTACGGCCGCAACGGCGAGTGCCCGATGCCCGTCATCGCAGCTCACTCCCCGTCAAACTGCTTCGATGCGGCTTTCAATGCCGCCAAGATAGCCCTGGAGCACATGACGCCCGTCATGCTCCTTTCCGAAGGCTTCCTCGGCAACGGCAGCGAGCCCTGGCTCATCCCCTCAATGGCCGATTATCCCGAAATCAAGCCGCCGTTCGTAAACGGAGTGCTGTCGGAAGGGGAGAAGTTCCAGCCGTTCGAGCGTGACCCCGAAACTCTGGTGCGCCGCTGGGCCATCCCCGGCCAGAAGGGCTTCGAGCATCGCGTCGGCGGTCTTGAGAAGAACCACGCCGGCGTGCTTTCCACCGACCCTGCAAACCACGAACTGATGGTTCGCGAGCGTGCGGAGAAAGTGGCCCGCGTCGCCAGTTGCATTCCGCCGCTGGAGATTCTCCGCGGCCCCGCTTCCGGCAAGCTGCTGGTAGTCGGCTGGGGCGGCACCTACGGCCACCTGCTCAACGCGGTGGAGGAAGTGGGAGACGCCGTCTCTTATGCCCATTTCGACTATATCAACCCGCTGCCCGCCAATACGGAGGAGATTTTCTCCAAATTCGAAAAGATTCTGGTGTGCGAGCTCAACAGCGGACAGTTCGTGGGCTACCTGCGTGCCAGCCTGCCGCAGTTCAACTATTTACAGTACAATAAGGTCCAGGGACAGCCGTTCCTCGTGAGCGAACTTGTGGACGCAATCAAGAAGGAGATATAGCTATGGCAAATCTTACATTCAAGGATTTCAAGTCCGACCAGGAAGTGCGCTGGTGCCCCGGTTGCGGTGACCATGCCGTGCTTGCGGCTCTCCAGAGGGCGCTCCCTAAGGTAAGCTCCGCACTTAACTACGAGAAGGAACGTTACGTGGTGGTGTCCGGCATCGGATGCTCCTCCCGCCTTCCTTATTATATGGATACTTATGGCTTCCACAGCATCCACGGACGCGCTACCGCCATATCCACCGGCATCAAGGTGGCCAACCCCTGGCTTACCGTTTGGCAGGCCTGCGGCGACGGCGACGCCCTGGCAATCGGAGGAAACCATTTCATCCACGCCATAAGGCGCAACATAGACATTAACATAATCCTCTTCAACAACCAGATTTACGGTCTTACCAAGGGACAGTATTCACCGACATCCAAGTTCGGAGCAATAACCAAGACTTCCCCTTACGGAACGGTGGAGCATCCCTTCAATCCCGGATCCCTGGTGCTCGGAGCAAAGGGTACGTTCTTCGCCCGCTCGCTGGACGTGGAACTTAAGCTGAACGAGGAAATAATGACCGCCGCTGCCCTGCATGACGGCTGCTCGGTGATGGAAATGCTTACCAACTGCGTTATTTTCAATGACGGAGCCCATAAGTCCATCTCCGACCCCGAGGTCCGTGCAGACCGCACCATAGTCCTTCGTGACGGCGAAAAGATGGTGTTCGGCAAGAACTCCGACAAGGGCCTTGTGTACGACGGCAAGAAGCTGCGCGTGATACATATCGGAGAGGGAGGCTATACCCTCGACGACGTGCTGGTGCACCACCCTCACGAGGACAATATCGGCATCCAGATGGCTCTGGCCGACATGAAGGGCCCCGATTATCCGGTTGCCCTCGGCGTTATCAGGGATGTGAAGGACATCACCTACGACGACGGCGTGCGCGATCAGGTGAAGGACGTAATGGCCAAATCCAAGATCCACAGCGTGGACGAACTGCTTCACAGCGGCTCCACATGGGAAGTAAAATAACCAACAACCACTTTAATTAATAAATGAAAACTACAGACATCATGGCCCGCCTCCAGGCCAAGTATCCCGGAGAGAAAGAATATCTCCAGGCAGTTCAGGAGGTTTTGGAATCCGTAGAAGACGTTTACAACCAGCACCCTGAGTTCGAGCAGGCAAAGATAGTTGAGCGTATGGTCGAGCCCGACCGTATCTTCACTTTCCGCGTTACCTGGGTCGACGACAGGGGAGAGGTTCAGACCAATACCGGCTACCGTGTGCAGTTCAACAGCGCCATCGGCCCCTACAAGGGAGGTCTGCGTTTCCACAGGGCAGTAACCCCTTCCATGCTTAAGTTCCTCGGCTTCGAGCAGACCTTCAAGAACGCTCTCACCACCCTTCCTATGGGCGGCGCAAAGGGCGGTTCCGACTTCGACCCCAAGGGCAAGAGCAACGAGGAAATCATGCGCTTCTGCCAGGCCTTCATGATGGAGCTCTGGCAGTGCATCGGCCCCGACCAGGATATTCCCGCGGGTGACGTAGGCGTGGGCGGACGCGAAATCGGCTACCTCTACGGTATGTACAAGAAGCTGGCCCGCCAGTACAACACCGGCGTGCTGACCGGTAAGGGCGGCACCTGGGGCGGCAGCATTTTGAGGCCTGAGGCCACCGGATTCGTTGCTCTCTATTTCACCCAGAACCTGCTGCACAAGGCCGGCAAGGACATCAAGGGCATGAAGGTGGCTGTCTCCGGCTTCGGCAACGTGGCATGGGGCGCCTGCATCAAGGCTACCGAGCTCGGTGCCAAGGTGGTGGCAATAAGCGGTCCCGACGGCGTCTGCCACATCCCCGACGGCATCACCAAGGAGATGATAGACTACATGCTGGTCATGCGTGCTTCCAACCGCGACAAGGTGGAAGATATGGCTACCAGGTTCCCCGATAAGGCAAAATTCACTGCCGGCAAGAAGAGCTGGAGCGTTCCCGTAGACATCGCCCTGCCTTGCGCATTCCAGAACGAGCTTTCCGAGGATGACGCCAAGGAACTGAAGGCCAACGGATGCATCTGCTGCTGCGAGGTCTCCAACATGGGATGCCAGCCCGGTGCCATCCACTTCTTCCAGCACAACGGCATACTCTTCGCTCCCGGCAAGGCCGTGAACGCAGGCGGTGTAGCCACTTCCGGTCTGGAAATGACCCAGAATGCCGAGCATATCAGCTGGAGCGGCGCCGAGGTGGACGCCAAGCTGCACTTCATCATGGATTCCATCCACGAGCAGTGCGTGAAGTACGGCACCCAGCCCGACGGCAGCATAGACTACGTGAAGGGCGCGAACATCGCCGGCTTCATGAAGGTCGCAACTGCTATGTTAGAGCAGGGCACGATTTAGCGTCCGCTAAATCGTCCCCGGACTTCCAACCCCCGCTGCTGCGCAGCTGCCCCCAGGGGCACTGAGGGGCGATCCCCTCAGACTTCCCCGGGTCGCTACGCTCCAGAAAGCGAACGAAAAACAGCCTCGAAAATGTTTCGGGGCTGTTTTTTATAATCTTTAAAAGATTACTGCTCCTCGAGGAGGCGGAGGTGCTGTACGTAAATCGCTTTCTGCTTGGCAATACGGCGCTTTACGGAAGGCTTCTCGAAGTTCTTGCGGGAACGCATTTCGCGCACTGCACCGGTCTTTTCGAATTTACGCTTGAACTTTTTCAGAGCGCGCTCGATATTTTCGCCTTCTTTTACCTGTACTATGATCATTCTTTTATCACCCCCTTTTTCTTTTAAGGACTGCAAAGGTATAATATTTTTTTATATATTTGTGAGTCATACCACATTTTTATGAAAAAATTTATTCTTTGTCTGGCTGCAGCGCTTCTCACCTTTGGAGCGGGAGCTACGGTTCCACACCGTTCCAGCATTCCCAACATCCCCGGTTACATGACGCTGAAGGGTGATTTTCACATCCATACCAATTTCAGCGACGCCACCGTCTGGCCCGTTACACGCATAGACGAAGCAGATTTCGACGGGCTCGATTTCGTGTCCATCACCGATCACCTGGAGACCCATCACCAGCATATGTCCAAGGATTTCGGAGCCAACGTAAACCGTAACTCATCCTATGAATTGTCCCTCAAGGCCGCCAAGAAATATGGCATCCTGGTCATTCACGGAGCCGAGCTCACCCGCGGCACCCGCATCTTCCCCGGGCATTTCAACACCCACTTCATCAAAGACGGAGATGCAATCGCCAAAGCGTCGGAGGAGCATAACGGCAAGTACGGCGACGATGAATTCAAGCAGGAAGAAGAGGCCATAAAGGCCGGCCTGCGTGCAGCAAAGAACCAGGGCGCCTTCCTGGTATGGAACCACCCCGACTGGGAGCAGCAGGCTCCCAACGAGACCAAGTGGTGGCCCATCCACACCGAGGTGCTTAACGCCGGACTCATGGACGGAATAGAAATCGTAAACCGCTTCAGCGGCTACGACCCTGAGGCTTTCCATTGGGCGATTGAAAAGGATCTTGCCATCGTAACAGGCACAGACGCGCACAAGCCCATGTTCCAGTGGGTGGATTATGAGAAGGGCGAGTATCGTCCTATGACCCTCGTCTTCGCACGCGAGCGCTCCCTTAAAGGCATACGCGAGGCTCTCGATGCACGCCGCACTGCCGCCGTTGCAGACGGATGCGTATACGGCAAGGCGGAGTGGCTGGAGCCCCTGCTCAAATCTTGCCTGCAGATTACGGACGTGAAATATTCCGAGAAGAAAGTCACAGTAAACTTACGCAATATCAGTTCAATTCCTATCACCCTCACCAAGGCCCCCGGCGGAGAGAAACTTACATATCCCCGTCTCCTTTATATAAACGAGGGAGAAGAGTTTTCCATTGGCATCAACGGCATAGACAGCCGCAAGCCCATAGGCATATGGGAGTTTGACGTGAATTTCTACATTGCCAACTGGTTCACCGACGTGGACACTCCCCTGCTGGTTAGCTACCACTTTATAGTGCCTGAGCAATACAGGAAATAATTTATTCCATATCTTATTATTATGTCCAAGAAAAGAGTATTGTTTTTCAACGAAACGGGGTACAAGGCACCCCGGATCGAGATGACTGAGAAGGTCTGTGAAGACCTTGTGTGTACCAGTCCCGACGGTCTCACTGAGGACTTCGGCGACACAGATGATTTCACCTGGTAAAATTCAAGCGCTATGAGAAAAAGTATCATTCTTGCGGCGTTTGCATTTGCCGCTCTGGTTTCCTGCACCAAGGAATTCGCACCCGTAGAGAAAATCCAAGCTACGGTTACTCCCGAGGGATATGTTCCCGTTACTCTCACCGCACAGGTAGATCCTGAGACCAAAGCCACTATCGACGGCAACTTCATCATGTGGGCCGTGGGCGATTCCGTAGCAGTTTTCGCAGACGGCGCCGGAGAGCCCCTCAAGTTCATCGTTTCCGAGATCATGGGCAACGACACTGTCGAGGCCGTCAAGTTCGGAGGCAATGTGCCCGAAGGAACCACAAGTTACATCTGTGCATATCCTTACCGTTCAGACATCACCTGCGCTGAAGGCCAGGTTACCCTGAGCATCCCCAGCGAACAGGTGGTCCCTGCAAACGGCAACATCGATCCTGCCGCAATGCCTTCTGTGGCCTATTACCCGCAGGTAACCAGCTCCGCTTCATTCCGTAACGTAATGTCCCTCCTCAAATTCAACGTGGGAAAGAATGAAGGCGTTACCGAAGTTGCCATTACCTCCGAGAGCCCCGTATTCGCAGGCAAGATCGTGGCCAAGGTCGTAGAAGAGTCCGCACCCGAGCTCACCAGCCAGTGCGACCTTCCGGTTGTCGTAAAGTCAGCCGAAGGCTTCCTTCCCGAGACCGACTACTACGCCGTAGTAGCTCCCTGCTCCGATGTCAAAGGCCTTATGGCAGGTGCACTTCAAGGCGTAAAGCTTGGTGTACGTACTACCGAAAAAGCACTGAGCGTAACGCGCAACAACGGTCTCAACCTCGGCGACGTTACCGACGCCGTAACCTGGAGATATCGTTACATCAAGACCGGTGAAGACCTCGCAGGATTCCTCGCAGAGGCTGATACCTATCCCGCAGGCTGGGAGGTGGAGGTCCTGAACGACATTGACTGCTCCGGAGTGGAGCTTGTTCCCGCAACCAGCTATGCCGGTATTTTTGACGGCCAGGGCTACAGCATCAAGAACTGGACTTCCAATGGAACTCCTCTGTTTGTGACCAATACCGGAACCGTTAAGAATTTCACGGTTGATGCATCTTGTAAGCTTAACCTGCCTGAGACCATATCTGGCAATATTGCTTTTGTAGTATGCAGCAACAAGGGCGTCGTTTCCGGCATTACCAACAACGCTGATATCATCGGTGATGTTACAATCGGAGGTGGTTATGCTGCCGCAATAGTCGGCCGCTGCGACGCTACCGGTCTTGGACACGGAATTACGGTTGCTGATTGTGTAAATAATGGCAATATCACTCTCAATACTACTGCCAATACTGCTGGAACCCAGTACGTCGGAACCATTATGGGTAGTATGGGTGCAAATGCAGAGAACGTTATTACGGATTGTATCAATAACGGCGATCTCACCATCAATTGCTCCGGAACCAATACCAAGAACTTCTATATCGGTGGTATTACAGGCGGAACTACCAACAACAGTAACAATGTTAACCTGATTAACAACGGCGATGTAACGCTTAAGTGCGCGGGCCATGAAGCCGCTTTGTGTCTGGCAGGTATTTCCAGTTACACTACCGGCAACATTACAAACTGCGAGAACAACGGCAATATTTCGTTCTTGTCTGAGGGCCGTCTCAAGGCTACTTTTGTAGCTGGTCTTGCCGGTTATTATGCAGACAGGACTGTAAGCAACAGCGTAAACCGAGGCGACATCACCATCAGCGCAACTGCTATCGGAGGCCGTAATAACATCGGTGGTATGGATGGCACAAAGAGTTACGTCGGCACTAACGGTATTTCAGCCGGTCTTACAATAGGTGGCCTTGTATCCGCTACCGGTTACAACAATCCTACTTTCGAGAGCTGCTCCAATTACGGTAAAGTAACCCTGACCCTCACGGATCCTATGGGCAATCCGGGAAGCCATACTGCAGCCCGTCCTTCCATGGGCGGTCTGGTAGGTGACTGCGCCGGTCCTATGACTGATTGCCATAACTACGGTGATGTTTCCGTAACATTCGGAACAGCTGACTTCAAGGCTACCAATGCAGGTTATACGCCTTATGTCGGTGGCTTGGTAGGTTCCAGCTATAACTTCTCCGGTGCCACTACCAGTGGCGGAAGTAATAAGAACGCCAGGAACAATTTCACCCTTACGGATTGTTCCAATTCCGGAAATGTTACTCTGGTTAATTACAACCAGCATACTACCAACAATGCTGTTGGCGGTATCTGCGGCTGGCCTCAGTCCGAGGATAAGACGGCAGTATACGTAGCCAAGAATTGTGTTAATACCGGAAACGTTTCAGGCATCGGAAATGCTAAGATACGCGTGGGCGGTATCCATGGCGGCACTGGACGTATGGATGGATGCACGAATACCGGTAATGTTTACATAGAAGCCGCACAGCCGGAATCTGTGGCAGGAAGTATCGCCGGATTCCACAGCCAGGCACATACCTTCTCCAACTGCATCGCCGGTGGTACTGTTACCGCCAATTGTACAGTGGCTGGACTTGGTGGCCTTGTTGGCCAGCTTGGCAACGTTACCTTCAACGCAATGGACGGATGCTCCGTTGACTGCGAACTCAACGGCGGCCCCGAGAACGCAACCGGTCTCATCGTCGGTAAATTCAACGGAACAGACAAGCCTATCGTGCTCGGTACCGAGGATGATCCCATTGAGGTTGCAGGTAAGATTGACGGCACTGCAGTTACTGCAGAGACCATCCAGACCTACTTCTGCGGATCCAACGGCATGAACATCCCTGTTCACGATGTGTTCTACTCATTCGAAGGACAAAACTACAGGGCAGCATACTTCGTGGAAAACCTGGAGGGAGAAAGCTTCATCTATGAGGGCAAGAAGTACGCAATCAAGAAGCTTGCAGACGGCAGGTGGTGGATGGCCGCTCCTCTGGCATACATTCCCAAGGGCAAGACCGTTTCCGCAGATCCTGTTGAAGATGCCGGTATCTGGTATACATATACTACTGATGGTACTACTACTACCGCCTTGACGGATTTCAATGACGGTTATCTCTATGATTATCCTACCGCCTTCGGTGTTGCCCAGGATGCAATCACTTATGGCACTAGGGATGAATACAAAGACGGTACTAACGTGGGTAACTTCCGCAATTTTGAAGGTACTCAGGGTATCTGCCCTCCGGGCTGGTATATACCTACCCGTGCCGACTTCCTTAAGATTGTCGGCGCTTCCAATAAGGATGATTCCATTACTCCTCCTGAGACAGCAGCAGTGGAAGATGCTTCTGCAGCATACTGGGTGGCCGACTACAAGGGATCGTCTATCCCCGTGTTCAATGAGGCCGGATGGAATTTCTCATTCCTGGGAGTTCGCGCCAAGACCAGTACCGCTCAGACAGGTGCTTATAACAAGACAGTGACCAAGGAGGCTACTTGTTCCGTTGCTGAGTGGATAGGCAAACCGGCATTCAACCAGGTCATGTGTTCCACTCCTTACATGCCTAACGTTGCTGGTAACAATGTGCAGTACTTCTGCCTGATGACCACCTTCACCGCTGCCAATATGCAGGGCAAGCTCAGCCTGAGCTACGGCAACTATCTCCATGGTATGGAGGTCCGTTGTATACGTAAGCAGGCCGAGTAATCAGTCTGGCGACTAATAATAAAAGAGCCGCATGGCGCCAAAAGCGCTGTGCGGCTTTTTTAGAGTAAAATAGCTCTTCCAATGAAAAGATTTCATATATTTGTTAATCTTTACAGTTAATTATGAAACGTATCTTTTCACTTATCCTGTTTGTAGCCTTACTGGCTGCAGCAACAGTCTCTTGTAAAAAGGAGCTGGTGGTGCTCAACAGCCCCGTTATCAGTAGCGTAACTGCTGCTACAACATCCGCCGAAGTCACATGGAACGCTGTGGATCATGCTACTTCGTACGATCTCCAGTTCCGCGAGGCCGGCGCTGACTGGGCAGACGTCTACTCCGGATCCGCTACTTCCGCTTCCATTGACCAGCTGTCACCTGCCACCCAGTATGAGGTCCGCGTAAAGGCGATGGGCGGTGAAGGAACAAAAGAGAGCGACTGGTCTGCAGCTTACAGGTTCACTACCGAGACTGCGGTAATTACCCTTGACGCACCTACGATTTCCAAAGTGGTGCCCGAGGCCAGGTCTGCTGAGGTTACATGGAATGCCGTTCCCAATGCTACCACATATTATCTGGAGATTACCAACGGTACCCGTACCGACCTTTACAGGTTCACGGAAACTACCGTGACTTTGGAGAAACTCAAGCCTGCTACTGCCTATCAGGTACATGTAAGGGCAGCTGCAGAAGGCACCGAGGGCAGCGCCTGGTCCCCTGTTGTGGAATTCACCACCAAGGAGGTCACCTTCACCTATCCTCTGACTATCGACAACGTTGATGATTTCGTCACCTGGGTCAACGAGAAGGCCGCAAGCTGTACTACGGACAATGTGATTACCCTCGGTATTGACATCGACCTTTCCAGTAAGTCAATCACTTCCATCCCCGTCTTTAACGCTGTCCTTGATGCTAACAACCACTGCATTAAGAACTGGACTAACGAAGGAGCGCCTCTGATAGTACAAAATGACGGCACCATTAAGGGCCTCGTCATCGACGCCAGCTGTGAGCTGACAATAGTCCCCGGAACAATGGGCTTTATTGTCGCGAATAATGCCGGCACACTCGATGGCTGTGTTAACAATGCCAACGCAAAATACACCGGAGACCTTACCGAGGTCACATATTTCGGTGCCATAGCCGGCCGTTCCACCGGTCTGGTCAAGAACTGCACCAACAACGGTAATATTATTTTCGAGACGGACAAGGGAGACAAGTCCAACAACTGCATCGGCGGTGTAGTGGGACAGTTTGAAGGCACGTCAGGCGTAGTGGCAGTAGAGAACTGTACGAATAACGGCGCCGTCAAACTGACGACTGCCAATACTCCCAAGAACACTTATGTAGGTGGTGTTGTCGGCGCCTCTGTCGTGAACACCAAGGGCAAGGGTGTCAACGAGGGCAACGGCCTGAAGGATTACGGCATCGTGAAGGGTTGCGTCAATACCGGAGAGGTCTGCAACATCTGGTCGGTCAACGACAGCGGCTCTTACAGTGACCTTGGGGGTGTCATCGGATACCTCGAAGGATCAATAGAGGGTTGCACCAACAAGGGTACCGTAACTCTCCAGGACAGCGATGACAACACCACTGCCAGTACTCGTCCCGCAGCCGGCGGTGTAGCAGGTTATGTAACCAGGAACGTCAAGGATTGCATCAACGAGGGTACGTTAATAGTCAAGGGTGTATGGTCTGCCGGTACTGAAGGCAACGCCGGCGCTGGCGGTATGTACCAGCCCATATTCGGCGGCGTCATAGGAGGTGCAGGTGAGTACTTCCAGGCTTCCTTCGACGGCGGTATCGTGAGCGGCTGTATCAACAAGGGCAAGGTGGATCTCCAGGTATGCCAGAAAGAGAAAGGCGCTACCCAGTCAGGTGGCGGCGGTGTCATCGGTTACAGCAGCGTTCCTGTAGAGAATTGCCATAACCAGGGAGAACTCAGCATCAATCTCTGGCACAAAGTTGCCCGCGTGGGCGGTGTCATAGGCTGGTCATATGCCACATCCATAAAGAACTGTTCCAACAGTGGTTCGCTGACTTTCGATTGCAACAGTGCAGCTCTCGGCGCAAATACTACCAACTACTTCTCTTATCAGGATTATGTCGGCGGTATTGTCGGAGCATCCCAGGTGGCTGCAGAAATCATCGATTGCGAGAATAAAGCAGATGTAACTTATAAGGGAGGCGTAACACAGGCTGTGCTCAATTACATAGGCGGTATCATGGGATCCTACACCGGTTCCCAGACAATGACCAACTGCAAGAGCAGCGGCAAGGTTATAGTTGACAGTGCGGAGGCCTTGTGTGTAGGCGGCCTTTGCGGCGCTTTCAACGGTGTCATGACCGATTGCGCTGTGACAGGTGAGGTGAATGTCAAGAACTGCGTCGGCATTTCCGGCAAAGAGCCTGAAATCGGGTCATTGGCAGGTTATGGCAACGCATCGTTCGTCAAATGTACCGCAAACCACAACGTTTCCGTTGAAGCCGGTGGAAGCAGCTTCTACGGTGGTGTATGCGGTGGCTTCGGCAAGGATGTCATCAAGCAGGTGGACGGATGTACACTTAACGCTACCCTTACCACTGCAGGCTCTGTTACAGCCGCAAAACTCCTCGGCCGCTTCCGCAACAATCCCAGTACCGGAACAATCATTTATTACAAGGATACCACCTTCGGAGGAAACATCGGCTCACTTGATGTTCTCGGACTCGCAAATGATGGCGCAGTAATCGAAGGCACAGCTCCTGCCCAATAGTTCCTGAGTTTCTCTATACACAAAAACAGCCTCATCCGAGGCTGTTTTTGTGTCCTTAGAAGTAAAGCCTGACGGCGCCCAGCAGGGCGGTACGGTCCCGGAGCGTGAGTCCTGTAGGGTCGGTATCATCCGGCCCGAAGGCGAACAAGACTTCTCCTTCTCCGCAGAAAGCGAGATTGACTCCCTTTCCTACCGGGAAAGCGTACTCGGCAGACAGGCGGGCTGACAATTTATGGGAAGCGAGAACGGAAAGATTGTGCGGGTAAAGATTCTGTACTGGTGCGGTGTTTGCGCGGTGCCCGCTGTAACTGTACTCGTGCCCGAGATTGGTTGTGGCGGACAGAAGGCTTCCCAGAATCAGTGAATTGCCGCTTCCGAAATGCAGGGCTCGCTCCACCCCTGCTTGGAGAAATGCATTCGTGTAATTGAAATGCGACTCGGGCAGCGCATAGCTGTCCTTTTTCATCTGAATCCCTGCAGCTCCGCTCAGATGCCAGGAATAACTGTCGCCTTCCGTGACGAAGGCGTCATAGTTGAGACTTGTGATGCCGGTAGTGAGTTTAAGCTGCTCGGCAGAGAAGGTTACTTCCCATTCACCCGTCTCCTTGTTCCACTGTGTCGTGGGCTCGATACCACGGGTTACGGCATAACTGGAGGAAAGGCCGAGTTTGTGGAGCACGTTGCCGCCCCAGATGGCCGTCACGCCGGCATCGAAATCCTGCTTCTGCGTACTTCCGTGAGGCTTGGGCTGGGTGGCGCTTTCCCGGATCCGGGTGTCGTGCCTGGCGTATTCCGCCGATGCGATCAGCTTCCAGCCGTCTTCATATGCGTACTGCAGACCGCCTCCCCATGTGTTGCAGCGGAAGTACATGGTGCTGAGCCCGCTGCCTCCCACCTGCTCGCCGACCCAGTTGCCCAGACCCTTGAGAAGGAAAACCTTCTGCGTCTCCTGGTTATTGCTGATGGACGGCGTAGAGCGTTCGAAAGTATTGGAATAAAGGCCGTTGATTCCAATAGTGCTGTGCCCCGGATGCCAGGCGAGTCCCGGCTTGACGTTTACCGAGTAGTGGAAGGATTCGGCGCGCGGGTCTATCTGCCCGGCTGCTATGCGGTCGGTGTACTGTACGTGCACTCCGGCGGCAAAACTCTCCCCAAGAGGCACTGCTGCCTTGAACTGCATCTGGTAGGATTGCTTTTTCCACTGGCCGGCAACCGTATCTGCAGCGGTATAGGCGAAACGCTCGTCGTAGGGGTCGTAGAGCAGGGTGTTGAAAGAAGAACCCCTTTCATCGGTGTTGTCGTAGCGGAAGCGGCCCCATAGCTGCACTTTTCCGACTTTCAGGGCCCCCTGGGTGTCAAAACTCATCACACCGTTGGTCTGGCCGCTCTGCATGAGCCTGTAGTCTCCGGTCTCATAGGAGTACCCGGCGTCCACCAAGTTGAACGCTTCGGGGGCGGATCTGGCGAGTCCGGCGGCGTTGCTGCTTTCCATCCAGGGCGAACGGGTGGTATTCAGCAGCAGCCACGCCTTGTCCCGCGGCTCCGAAGCCTGCAGGACGAGCGGAAGGCTCAGCAGCGCCAGCAGATATGTGAGCTTTTTCGTCATTGGGCTGTGGTCCAGGTGCTCCAGGAAGGCCTTTTTACTCCGTGGCGGCGTATCTCGGGTTTGCTGCTGATTTCAAAGTCCTCGGTAGTATTGTTGGTGTCCTGCAGCACTATGCTGCCGTCTTCGCGGGTAGATGCTACCTTGCGCACCACGCTCTGGTTTCCTCCCGTGGTCTCGCATTTAATCCAACCGGCGTCGAGCACCGGCTCAAGGCGCTTGTCGTCGGGGTTCTCGGTCTTGAGGAAGTCTACGGCGTCCAGTACGTCGGCCTTAAGTATCTCCAAGCCGTAGTTGTTGGCATGGTTGGACTCGATGTACTCGCCGTCCTTGCGCAGTTCCACGGAGGGGTAGAAGATGACCCATGCGCCGTCGGTAAACTTGCCGAACTGGTTGCCCAGGGCTGTCTCCTTGATGGTGCAGGCCAGAATCATGTTTACGGCGTTGGCGTCGGTCTGGCCGCCTTTCTCCTTGTATTTGTCGCAGATGGTCTCGAATTCGGCAGTGGACAGGTCGAGGCTCTCGGCCACCTTGGTGTGGTCGATGGCCGATGCGGCAATAACGAACGATTCACCTGGGGCGATGGGGTAGTCGGTGCCGTTGCCGGGTATACGCCAGACGTAGGTGCCTATGAAAATGTAATCTCCTGCGTTGCTGATTTTGTCGGAGAAGTCGTACACCTTGTAGCTCAGGGGGTCTCCTACACAGATGCCGTCGGCATATACGGTCTCCTCGGAGTTGTTGTAAATCTCGAAGAAAGTGTCCTTGAGGTAACGGCCGGTTGAACTGCCCAAAGCCTTGCTGGCGTTGTAATGTATCTCCTTGAAGACCAGCGCTGAGGATGCGGAAGCAGACACTTTTATGGTGGTGCTTTCTCCTTCCGGCTTGCTCAGGGTGACGCTGGTCACAGTTCCTATGTAGTTATAGGCCCTTCCAGCCCTGGAGCCGTGGGCCTGGGCGGTGATGTTGTACACGCCGGGGATGAGGTCGAAGTGCTCTCCGGAGCCGGGCGCTACGTCGAAGCTGCGCACTTCTTCCGTTCCTATGTTGGTTACGGTGAGTTTGTACTCTCCGGGGCTCGGGGCGTCACCCAGTTCGGACTCGTCGATAACCGGAGTCCATGGAACAGCCGTAACCGTAGGTTTGTCCGGGCCGGGGGTGTCGGGGCCGTCGGGGCCGTCAGGGTTCACGGGTTTGTCTTCGCAGCTGCAGAGCACTGCAAGCATCAACAGGGGGTATAAGAACCTTTTCATATTTTCAGTTTTAATTCAAATCCGAAGTACATTGGACTGCCGAGCTCTGAGTAGCTGCCCTTGGTTATTTCCGACGGGTCAAGAGGCCTTGAGTTGAACAGGTTGTTCACATAGAACGCGGCGGTCATGAAATTGCGTATCTCCTTAGATACGTTGAGGTTGAAAGTAAGCGTGGGGATGGTGTGGCTGACAATGAAGCGGGAGTCTGACAGCTGCCCGACCATATAGCGGTACTCAGGGTCGGCCGCCATATCCGCGGTGAAGTCGTACACCTTCCCGTCGTCGTTGGAAATATAGCGCTGGGGCGCCTCGTCGTTGTGGTATTCCGTCCAGTTTTTGGTGTAGACGTTGAGTTGTGTGGTAAGGGTAACCACGAAACCTATGGACGGGATGTTGTGGGTTGCGCGCAGCGTAGTGAGGAACTTCTCATAATGATATTTGCGCATGCCCGGATCGTACACCGCCACGTGACTGTCTACATAGCTGCCCTGCTTGAGATTGAGGGCGAAGGTCTCTCCGGATGAGGTGGACATGCTGTGCATCCATGCTCCGTTGAGAAAGAACGAAGTGCGTATGGCGCTGAAGCGACCCAGGTCCAGTTCGTACTCCAGGCCGTAATGATGTTCCCAGGCGTTGTTCGTGGGTTTGTAGTAGCCGAAGAAGCGGTGGGTGTCCATATCCTGGACGAACAGGGGAGTTCCTGAAGCGTCGTGCCCGCCAATCTTCCAGGTCTTGTAGGGCACCCATACGAAGCTGCCGTAGTCCCTGGAAAAGCTGTAGCCGTTCTTCATCAGCTCGTCGTAATAGGTGACGCCCAGGCGGTAGCGGCCGGCGATCTTGAGGTCGAATCCTATCTCCGCCTTGCGGTTGCGGGCTATCTCCAGATCCGGGTTTTCGGTGGAGTAGATGCGTGTGGTGGCCATCACGACGCGGTCGTTCTCGGCCGGAGCCTCGCTGGTGTTGATGTTCACCTGGTCGTAGTAGGCGTCGGTGGGGTAGAGGTAGGCGGCGGTAGGTGCCTTGGCCGTGACGCCCCAACCTCCGCGAAGGGTCCAGACTTCAGGAATAATCTCAAAGGAGGCGTTGATACGTGGGCACAAGGCCGATTTTCCGTTCACCAGGTCCAGGCGCAGGCCGGCGGTGAGGTTGAAGGTGCGGCGCAGCACTTGCGTGCGGAAGGAATTCTCGGCAAAGAAGCCGTTCTGGTTGACGAAGGGTATGTCGTAGAGCGGGCGTTCGCGGTAGCCGGATTCGGTGTTCGTGCGGTTGGGCGGGCAGTCCTTCGGGAACACCAGGCCGCGTCCGAGGTTGCCGTCAGACTTGAAATCGCTGCCCAGGAGTATCTTCTCGCTGGTCTTGTCCCACTGCTTGAAGAGGTTGAGGGTTACCTTGGCGAAGGTGTTCAGCTCCTTGCCGTAGAAGTCGTAATGGCAGAAATAGGTGTACGGCGTCATTATGGCGTATGCCTCCGGGTCCGTGCCGAGGGCGGTAATTTCCTTGCCGGCGGTGTCGTACAGCCTCATTCCGGGTATGTTGGCCACCGTGGTGCCGTCTTCCATGTTGGTGGTGTAGATGGCCACTGCGTTCACATTGTCCTGCTCGTGGTACGACTTCTTCCAGGTGTAGCTGTTGGAGACGTCGTAGCGGAGGGTTTTGAGCCAGCCGCGGTTGATGTTCCAGGTGCCGTTGGTGTTGATGCGGTAGCCGAGGTTGGTGCCGCCCGACGCCAGGTTGGAGCGCTGGTCGTCCGGGTTCTTGTCGCGGGTGTCCTTGCCGAAGCGGAGGTCCAGGGCGGTGGATGTGACCACGGGCCCGAAGGTCTTGGACCACAGGCCCTTGACGTTCAGCCTCTGGTAGTATGCGTAAGACTCGGTGGTCTTGGCGTTGCTGTAGGCGTAGTCGCCGCTGAGGTGCAGGTCGCCCGCCTTCTCGCCCAGGCGTATGCCCTTGGAGGCCGCTACCTGGTAAATCTTCGGGTCGGCCTTCAGGCGTACCGTAAGCGGTTCGGCGCCCGCCTTGGAGTTGATGATGACGGCACCCGAAGTGAGGTCTCCGTACTGCACGGAAGGGATGCCTCTAATGACCTCCACGGACTCGATGTTGTCTGTCGACAGCTGGCGCACGTCGATGCCGCCGGCGGGGGAGGCTCCTCCGGCCGATACCGAGGTGCCGGCGATTGCTGAAGATACGCCGTTCATTGCTGCGGTGATGCCCTCCATGTTGGCGTTGTTGGACATTGGCGCGCCGTCGACTATGATGGCGGTGCCCAGGCTGTTCATGTCGCTGCCGTTCACGGAACGCAGGCTGATGCTGTGGGCGGAGCTCAGGTCCGGATTGGTGATGGAGGCGCCCGGCAGCAGCTGCATTATGTCGCGCAGCGAACTGGTCTGGCTGTGGTCTATGGCCTGGCGGGAGATGAGCGACGCGGTGGATTCCCCGGCCTTGGAGGCCTCGGCCACTACATGCACTTCCTCCAGACGGAAGCTGCTGGCCTTGAGCACGAAGTCTTTCTTCAGGCTCTGCCGTATGACCACGGTGGTATCAATGGTCTCGTAGCCTATCAGCTGGATGTTGAGTTCATAGGAACCGGGGTCGAGTCCGCTGATGCGATAGGCTCCTTTTGCGTCGGTCGTGGCATAGAGACCGGCGGGCTTGAGCAGCACCACGGCATAGTCTACAGGCATCCGGACACCGTTTTCTTCTGTTGTAACGGTGCCGTATATCTCGGCTTTTTTCTGGGCTGCCAGGGTCAAGGGCAGCAGCAGAAAAAGCACAAGGAGTGCCAGTCTAGCGGGTGTGCGCATTGTCTTCCAGCCTTCTTATGCTGCGGTAAATTTCTTCTTCAACGCCGGGATTCTGGACTTTAAGATTCTTCAGCGCATCATATATCTCCTGACGGCGCCATGAGTGGGTGTACCAGCCGAGGGCTTCCGCCGCCGTCATGCGCATGCTCTTGTCCGCCCCTTCGTCGGCTATCAGTTCCAGCAGTGGATTGATGGCCGCAGGCGTGCATGCATTGCGCTGGCGCTTGATGGTGAACATCTTGTCTTTGTAGGGTGTGCGCCTTTCGCTCAGGGCCTCCAGGTCTTTGTCGCTGCTGAGTATGCCGTTGCAAATGCGCTTCACTGTAGCTTCATACTCATCCTTCAGCGGCCAGAGGCCTCTCCAGGCCGCATTCATGGCCTTCTCTACATCTTCTGCCGGGTAGAGGGCGAGCGCGCTGACCAGGTGGAAGCGTACGCGGGAAGACTCCTGCGGATCCAGGTAGTGGCCGGCGATGGCGTCCAA
Source organism: Bacteroidales bacterium (assembly GCA_017554335.1). Taxonomy (GTDB): domain Bacteria; phylum Bacteroidota; class Bacteroidia; order Bacteroidales; family UBA932; genus Cryptobacteroides. The sequence continues at coordinate 60,366 of JAFZIO010000039.1, forward strand.
AAGACCGGGGGCGCCGCAGACCTCCGCGTAACGTGCTGCCATGCGGCGTATCATCTCGTAGGAATCGTCCAGGCCGGTGCTGATGGCTTCCACCACCAGATTGATGTCTGAGGCCTCCCTCATTATGTAGTAGAACGCCTCCAGGCGCACGTTCAGGTAAGGGCTTGTGCGCATCAGGCGCAGGCATTCTGCCGGACTGTATTTGCCGGAGTTGATTTTAAGCCCGACCGTGACGTCAGGGTTCCTGGGGGCGGTGGAGGCAAAGCGGTAGGTGGGGTCGCCGAAGAGGTGAGACTCGAGGGTCATGTAGTGGCGCGCCCATTCGCCTACGCTGCTGCCGGCCGCCAGCATGCCTGCAAGCTCGTTTTTCCAGTGGTCCTGGATGATGTTGACGCTGTTGCCGGTAACTGCCATGGTGTGGCTGCCGTGCCCGAAGGCGTAACGTGCGGCCACGTAGTCGTCATGCAGGAAGGCTCCGTTGAAGCAGGCGTCCAGCAGTATCACCTTCGCCGCCGGCTTGTAGCCGTCCAGGTCGGGCAGGGTAATGTCTACGGAGGCGGACTTAAGGGAGTCTGCTGCGGTAACGGCAGGGTCGTCCCAACCGGCGAGCCAGCTTTCAGGCACTCCGTAGTCGGCCATTAGCTTGGCGGCAGCCGCGGCCTTGTCCTTGGCGCTGCGCATCTTGCCGCGCAGGAAGATCTTTGTGTACTCCATGTGCTCGGTGGCCATGTAGGTATAGGGCTCCTTGCTTATGTACTGTGCGCCGACGGCTCCGTGGGTGTGCAGGTGGGCGAAATCCACCTCGGGATCGGCCAATACGGCCTTCAGGCGGTCGCGGGTGTAGCGTTCTTCGTCGAAATGCAGGAAGCGTACCTGACCCACCGGCTCCTTGAGGCCGAACTGCTCGTAGAAGGCGCGCTCCTCGTCGATGCGGGCGTTGATGCTCTCCGAGCTGTTGCCATGGCCTCCGAAGTGGAACACCTTGTCCAGCGGCTCCCGCCGGCCCTTGGCTTCTGCGGCCCTGTCGAGGAATTCGCAGATGAGCTCATGGAAACTGTGTCCGGTGTCGGTGCGTGCCGGTTTGATGCGGGCGGTATAGATGTCGCAGCGTACCCTTTGGTCGCCCTCCGGCATCAGGTCGTAATACCACAACGCGCCGTCCTTCCTGATGAAGCGGAAGCTCAGGCCGAAGTCGTCGTAGAAACGGTCGGAAGGTACGGAGGAACGCTTGTCGGGCATCTTGGGATCCATCTTGAATGCGGTGCACAGATGGTGGGCCTGGCGTATCATGGGCACGGGGATGTCTCCAACGAGCACCGCACCTTCGAGCTTGCGCTTGCCGTGCAGCAGTTGCAGGGTGTCGCGCAGGCGTTCCGGGGTCCAGTCGGCCACCAGCACCAGCACGTTCTTTCCGTCGTTCTGGCGTATCGCCGCCGCGTATCGCTCTATGGAGGCGGAGCAGGCTTCGTAGCTGGCCTTGTCTGCCACGATGGCGAAGGAGTTGCGTGCCTGAATGGGGAGTGCTGCGAAGATCAGCAGGGCTAAGAGTATCTTTTTCATAGCTATTGTTCTATGCAGGGTCGGATGGGGAATACGTACTGGCGGTTGCTGCCGTATGTACTGGTAGGCGCACCTCCGTTGTAGCAGTTGAGGTTGAAGCCGGATTTATTGTTGTTGGCATTGGCGGCCCAATAAGAGAAACCGGTACCAACCTTACTCAATGAAGCTGCGGTTTTAGTGGATGTCAGGTTCATGGTGCTCATGGAACCTGTGGCAGGATAGAACGTGGTTTCTCCGCTCTTGCCGGGTGCTGAATAAAACGCATAACCTTGTTCGAAGGGGAGTGCATTATCGCCGGTGAAGGCCGTCCAGGCGCCGATTGGCGGCAGGCAGGTACCTACCGGGCAGGGGTCGTAAACCGTCTTGACCACAGGCTCTGCATTGGCTGCATTTGTGCTTGAAGATGCAAATGCTCCCTGGGTGGCATTCCACAGGTTGGCGTAAGTGCCATCTCCGTTGGAGTCTTTGTTGTAGAAACTGGGGTGGCTGATATAAGCTGCGATACTCTCTCCCAGTCTCATGGCCCGGGTTCCTACAGTATCCCGTCCTGACGTCTTGAACCAGGTTTTCTTGATGCAGTCTGCCATGGGATCTGTGTTTGGCGTGCCGTCGCTTGCTACGAACGGGTCTTTGCGTCCCCACTGGTAGAAAGGACAATTGCCCATCTGGTTATCAACCTGGGCTGCAGATTGCAGCAGCTTGAATTCAATCGTCTTGCCGCTGCCGCTCTGGGTAAAGGTCAGAAGAGTCTCGTGCGGCTGGTATACTACAGGCGAATCGTAGGGGGCTACCCATCCGAGATTGATTCGGGTAAACTTATAATTATTACCTGCCTTGTTTGTGATGGCAATGGGCTGCAGTTCGCTTTCAGAGGCTCCGCAAACCCAGATATGCCAGCTCCAGACCACCCCTCCTTTGGAATCCAGGGCACTGATAACGGCATTTCCTTCGCGAATTGTCTCTGACGGTACCTGGAAGACAATCTTGTCGTTCTCGCCGCCGTCATTGACGAGTCCCACTTCTTCTGCCACAAGCCCGGGGGCGTCCTGCCACTCGATGCGTGCGCTCACGGCTTTTGCGCCGGAGCCATTGATGTAGGGGCTGCTTATGGCGGACCCGTAAGCATCGATGAAAGGGGAGAGTGCGGTGGAGCCGCTCACGGCTGGGGCGTACGCATTAGTGTTCGGGGCGCCGTTCTTGATGGCGTTACCGTACACAAGAGGGAAGCTGTACCACCCGGGATCCCTGACAACATAGCAGTTGGCGGTATTAACGCCGCTCAGAGACGCTCCGAACAATGTGTTGTTGTCAGTTGACAGGTCTATGGGAGAGCTGCTGCTGCCGCGCGGGGAAGTCTGCAGTCTGGTATTGTTTGCGCTTGTGCCTCCGGAGCCCGCATCGGGGGCGAGGCGGTAAACTATATTGCTGTTCGGACTGATTGCCTTCTGGGTGCCTTTGCCGTCGTCCATGTTGACATGGGCGTTGCTGTGGACCGTAAATGACAAGGAGTTGATGCCCGAGTAGGAGTAAAAAATGGTCTTGGTCGCTCCTGGCTGGACAGAACCCGAGTCGTCGCCGTCCTGCCAGTCAATGCTGAATCCGCTGTCGTATGGCAACGGTGTCATTGACAATTCTCCGGTCTTCAGCCGTTTGCTCCGCGTGGCTGTTACGGGATTGGCGGTCGTCTTTTCAACGGAACCGTTTTCGCCGCTGAGCGTAAGAGTAATACCTTTGCTGAAAGTCTGCGGTGCAATTGCAATGTAGTAGGTGCCCGGCTTGAGCTCAGCCCCTCCGTCTGATATGCTGGCTTCTTTGGCACCTTCTGTTATTACAGGGTCGGGGACTCCGGTTTCAGGATTGCCCGGAACTGTCATCCTTATCTTGCCTGCAACCAGCTCGCCGTTGTTGCCGCGAAGGGAAATCTTATTGACCCCCGTGACGGCAAGGTTGACTTCTACAAGAGTAACGCAATTCTGGAATAACAGTTCTTTGGCGTTAGACGAAGCAACAGCCACAATATTGCTGAATTGGTTGGGGATGGCTTTTTGCTCGGACGGAAGGGTAGTGGTGATGCATCCCGTTGAGTTAGTTGCGTCCGGATTATAAGGGTATACGGCGTAATACTTTGAGTTGGTGTTCTGAATGGTGCCCTCCAGCCAGAACTGTCCGTCACCTCCGGTAGTGGCAATGAAGCGATAGTTGTCGGATTTGCTGAATATGGAAACAGCATCTTTCCCAGCCTCCCAGCAGATCTTGTAGCCGTCTGTGAGGCAGGCCTTGGTGTCTATCTCGCTTATTTTGAAACGGGTGACTTGTCCGGCAGATACTTCGATGGCCACCGGTTCTTTGCCGCAGGACAGCAGGGCCGCTGTGCTGAGCAAAAGAATAAATAATTTCTTCATGGCCTTTCCTCCTACCATTCAATTACATCGTACTCGGAAAAATCCTCGGTTGAACCGCCTGTAAGGCTGTCACAAATAATGCGGACCAGCTCTTCGCTGATCTCTGCAATGTCCGGCCGTGTGTATTGTTTCATAACATTACTGCTTAACATACAAATATATTATTAATTTTATATATATTTGCGTAACATTTTTGTTTTGCGATGGATTCTCCTTTTGTATATAACCGTCCTGTCAGCGGCCGGTATTTTGTGGGACGCAAGGCCGAATGCGCCATTCTGGCCAATTTGCTCAGGAATGGCGAGAACGTAACTATGTATGAAACCCCAAAAACCGGCAAAGACTCTCTGCTGCAGCAGGTTTTCTCTTCTTTTAAGCTGGAAGACAAGCAGTTCCGTGTAGTAAAGGTGCCGGTGATGAATGTCCGCAGCGTAAGCGAATTCTGCATCCGCCTGGGCTCGGAAATCCTGAAGATATATGGTTCGACCGCTTCTGAATATGCGGCTTTGGTAGAAAGCAACCTGGCCGGCTCGCACTTTGTTTTTGACGAAGTTGCATGGCAGAACAACGGCAGTATACTCTCCCTGGACTGGGATATTGACGAAGAAGACGTAAGTGCGGTGGTTACCCTCCCGTACCGCATCGCCCGCCAGAACGGAAACCGGCTTTTCGTGTGCATAGATGAGTTCCAAAGCGTCATGCTCACGGAGGACGGAGATATGATTTGCAGGGCCATGCAGGATGCCTTCAAGGCACGTACGTCGGAAGACCGTCAGGCGGCCTCCTACGTGCTCGTGGGCTCGCAGGTCAATGCAATGAAGGAGATCTTCGAGCACCGCCGCCTCTTCCACCGCCAGGTGGAGCGGGTGAAGCTGGAGCCTATAGACCCCAAGGATATAGTGGATTCCGTCAACAGGGGATTCCTCTCCAGCGGCAAGGTGGCGGAAAGGAACCTGCTCCTGGGCGTCTGCGAACTCTTCCGCAACAACATCTATTACGTCAATTGTTTTATTTCCATCTGCGATTCGCTGTCCAAGGGCTACATCATGGAACCGGTGCTCAATGAAGCCCTGGCCGACATGCTGGCCATACATGAGCCCCGTTTCCGGGCCATTATGGCGGATCTTACCACTTTCCAGGTGTCGCTGCTCCGCGCCGTGATAGACGGCCACACCAGGTTCAGTAGCGCAGAGGTCATACGCCGCTACGAACTCAACTCGTCCGCCAATGTACGCCGCCTCAAGGACGCCCTCTGCAAGAAGGAGATAATCACCTTCGATTCAGACGACAACCCGCACCTGCTGGACCCTCTGTTCGAGTACTGGGTAACAAAATATTATTTTGAAATTCAATAATATTTACTATCTTTGCGGTCCGTTTTATGACCGAAGAGCCCGTTAAGATCTGCAAGAATGGCAGACGCTCCAGGCCCAAACATTTAAAAATTTGTTTGATGTACGCAATCGTAGAAATTGCAGGCCAGCAGTTTAAAGTAGAAGCTGGCAACGAAATCTTTGTGCAGAGGCTCGCCGATGCCAAGGGTGCTGACGTAGAGTTCGGCAAGGTGCTTCTCGTCGCCGACGGGAAGGCCGTCAAGGTCGGAACTCCGTATGTTGAGGGAGCCGTTGTTAAGGCTACCGTACTCGATGATGACGCTAAGGCAGACAAGGTTCTTGTTTTCAAGAAGATCCGTCGCAAGGGCTTCCAGAAGCTCAATGGCCATCGTCAGAAACTTACCAAGATTAAGATTAACGAAATCGCTTAAGAGTTATGGCACACAAGAAAGGTCAATCCAGTTCAAAGAACGGTCGTGAGTCACAAAGCAAGCGCTTGGGTCTCAAGAAATTCGGAGGCGAGGTCGTAAAGGCCGGCAATATTATCGTCCGCCAGAGGGGTACCGTCCACAATCCTTCCACCAATGTTGGCATGGGCAAGGACCACACCCTTTATGCACTTATCGACGGCACCGTGAAGTTCACGCGCAAGCGTAACGACAAGTCATACGTGTCCGTTGTCCCTTTTGAGAACTAAGCTCGAAGGTAAAACAAGTATGCAATAGAATGACTTGCACTTCGGGATCGATGTGCGGGTCATTTTTTTAATTCAGGAAACTTATGTTAACGCTCAAGATGCTTCGCGACGACCCTCAGGCGGTTGTCGGGAAATTGAAAATCAAGAATTTCGACGCTCAGCCCATAGTTGACAAGGTGCTTGAGCTGGACCGTATGCGCCGCAACTTCCAGACCGAAAGCGACGCTCTTCTGGCTCAGCAGAAGCAGAAGGCCGCCGAGATAGGAGCCCTTATGAAGCAGGGCCTCAAGGACGAGGCCGAGAAGGCAAAAGCTGCAGTGGCTGAACTGAAAGCCCGTTCCAACGAGCTGCTCGGCCGTATGGACGAGGCCGCCGCGGAGATGGAGCAGAACCTGGTGCTCATGCCCAACATCCCTTGCTCCCTGGTGAAGCCCGGAAAGGGTGCCGAGGACAACGAGGTGGTGAAGATGGGCGGCCCCGAAGTCAAGCTGCCGGAAGGAGCCCTTCCCCATTGGGAGCTCGCCAAGAAGTACGATATTATAGACTTCGACCTTGGCGTGAAGATCACCGGCGCCGGTTTCCCCGTATACAAGGGTAAGGGCGCCAAGCTCCAGAGGGCCCTCATCAACTTCTTCCTGGACTGCAACACCGCAGCCGGATACAAGGAGGTGGAGCCTCCCGTGGTGGTCAACCGTGATTCCGGTTTCGGCACCGGCCAGCTGCCCGACAAGGAGGGCCAGATGTACCACGCCGAGGTCGACGATTTCTACCTCGTCCCTACGGCAGAGGTGCCTGTGACCAATATTTTCCGCGACGTTATTCTCGCCGCCGACCAGATTCCCCAGCGTCTCACCGCCTACACCCCCTGCTTCCGCAGGGAGGCCGGTTCTTACGGCAAGGACGTGCGCGGCCTGAACCGTCTGCATCAGTTCGACAAGGTGGAGATTGTCCGCGTTGAGAAGCCGGAGGACAGTTACGCCGCCCTCGACGACATGGTCGCCCATGTTGAGGGAATAGTGAACAAGCTCGGCCTGAAGTACCGCATCCTTCGCCTCTGCGGCGGAGACATGTCCTTCACTTCCGCCATCACTTATGACTTCGAGCTTTGGAGCGCCGCCCAGGGCCGCTGGCTGGAGATCAGCTCCGTGAGCAACTTCGAGACCTATCAGGCCAACCGTCTGCACCTGCGCTACCGCGACGCCGACGGCAAGACTCAGCTGGCCCATACCCTGAACGGCAGTTCCCTTGCCCTTCCGCGCGTGGTCGCAGCCCTGCTCGAGGATAACCAGACACCCGACGGTATCATTATCCCCGAGATACTGAGGCCTTACACCGGATTCGACAAGATTGATTAAGGCTTGCACCATACTTGGCATAGATCCCGGAACCAATTTGCTTGGTTTCGGGATTGTGCGTGTGGATGAGGCAGGCAAACCCCATTTCGTTGACATGGGCGTGCTGGATCTCCGGAGGGTGGATGATATTTACGAAAAGCTTCGCATTATCTACGAAAAGGTGGATGCCCTCTGCGAGCTTCACCATCCGGATGACCTGGCGATAGAATCTCCGTTCTATGGCCGTAACGCCCAGGTTATTTTCAAGCTTGGCCGTGCCCAGGGGGCCGCTATGACGGCGGCTCTGAAGCACGAGGCCAAGGTTTACGAATACGCTCCCCGTAAGGCCAAGCAGGCGATTTGCGGTAACGGTGCCGCAAGCAAGGAGCAGGTGGCGCTTATGGTGGAAAAGACGCTCGGCATCAACATAGATGCTAAGTATCTGGACGCCACTGATGCGCTGGCCATAGCCATGTGCCACTATTACGTTCTCAGCAGCCCTCTCGCCGGCAAAAGCGGAGGCGGCTCCTGGGAGAAATTCATCGCGGCAAATCCGGACAGAGTGAAATAGTTTTTCTGTGCGTGTTATTATTTCTCCGCATGTAGAATTTTACGGAATATATTTTTAACTCCGTTAAACTTTTGCTAATTTGCTGCGTCAAATAAGAGTTATGAAATTATCCAGAATAGTTTGTTTGATTGGTGCTTTGTTAGTCGGCACCTCAGCAATGGCCCAGATCAGCCAGATCAAGGCTGTCCTTCAAGATTCCTCCACCGGTGAGGCCGTCGGCTTTGCAACGGTTTCCCTTACCAAGGATGGGAGCAAGAAGCCCGACAAGTACGTCCTCAGCGATTCCGACGGTAAAGTGGATATAACGGGCGTTCGTCCCGGTACATATACTTTCAAGGCGGAGCTGCTCGGCTACAAGGATTATGTGAGAACCGTAACGGTTCCCGACCAGAAGTTCCTCGGCGTCATCAAGATGGACCCCGACCGCGAGCAGCTTGATGCAGCGTCCGTGTCGGCAGTGGGCAACCCCATCATCATCAAGAAAGACACCATCGAGTACAACGCCACGTCCTTCAAGACCACGGATAACGACGTTCTGGAAGACCTTCTCAAGAAGCTTCCCGGATTCGAGGTTTCCGACGACGGCTCCATTACCATCAATGGCAAGACTGTCAACAAGATAACCATCGGCGGCAAGACTTTCTTCCTGGATGATCCCCAGCTGGCGTCCAAGAACATCCCCGCCAAGGTCATCAACAAACTCAAGGTGATTGACAAGAAGTCGGATCAGGCCGAGTTCACGGGTATTGACGACGGTGAAGAAGAGACCGTTATCGACCTCAGCATGAAGCCCGGTATGATGAACGGAACCTTCGGCAACGTTATGGCCGGCGGCGGACACGACGTGCCGTCAACCGACGTCCAGGGTGACTGGAGATACCAGACAGCAGCCTTCGTGGGCAAGTTTACCGAGAAGACCCAGCTGTCCTTGATAGTGAACGGCAACAACACCAACAACCGGGGTTTCAACGACCTTTCCGGCTCCATGATGGGTAACATGCGTGGAGGTGGCGGCGGCTTCGGCGGCGGTATGGGCGGCCGTGGCGGCGGCTTCGGCGGCAACACCGGCATCACCGAGTCCTGGATGGGCGGCGTGAACGGCGCATGGACGCTCTTCGACAACAAGATGGACCTCAGCGGTAACTATCTGTACAACAATACCCATAAGCTTGTTGAGGAACAGAGTTCCCGTACTACCTACCTGCAGGATTACGACCAGATTTACAACACCGAGGGTATTAACGACACCAGGAACTGGGGTCACCGCGTGGGAGCCCGCCTGGAGCACAAGTTCTCAGACAATACCTCCATCATTTTCCAGCCCCAGATGAACTTCGGCGGCGGTTCTTACTTACAGACGAGTGATTACAATACGGATTACGACCGCAGCGGTTCCGTAGAAAAGATCAACAAGGGTAATACTGCCAACTCCGGAACCAACAAGAACTTCAACGCCAGCGGATTTGCCCTCCTGCGCCAGCGTCTCGGCAAGCCCGGCAGAACCCTGACAGTGATGGGCCGTTACAGCTTCTCCAACAACGAGCTCAACTCCCTGAACGATTCCAAGGTTTATTCTTCATATGTTTCCGGAGACGACTGGGGTAACCTTCAGATTACCAACCAGACTATAGACCAGACCAGCAAGTCCCACTCCATCTTCGGCCGTGCAACCTATACCGAGCCCCTGGGTGAAGGATTCTTCGTGGAAGCGAACTATGGATACAGCTGGTCCCGTTCATCTTCTGTAAAGAATACTTACGATAATACGAACGGCGGGGCATACGACCCGTATTATTCCAACAGCGTCGTCAACGACAGCAAGCGTCACGATATAGGAGCCAACTTCCTGTATCAGAACGAGGCTTTCCGTGCCCAGATCGGTATTTCCGCCCAGCCGACCACCACTCACAACGAGACTTACCGTTCCGGCCAGCAGCTGGATCCTTACGACGACACCCGCTGGCGTTTCGCCCCTTCCGGCATGCTCTGGTGGGAGATGAACGACGACGCCAACATGCGTATCTTCTACCGCGGCTCGTCCAACCAGCCCAGCGTTTCCCAGTTGATTCCGGTGCCCGACAATACCAACCCGCTCCGCGTCAGCTTCGGTAACCCTTACCTGGCTCCTTACTTCAGCCACAACATGGACGGCGAGTACCGTTTCAACAACAGGAAGTCATTCACTTCCGTGACTGCGCGTTTCAACGGCTCTTATGTGCAGGATCCCATTACTACTGCAACATGGTACGGAACCAACGGCGCAGCATACTCAATGCCTTTCAACGGCCCGGATTCCTTCAGTTTCGGCATGAACATGTTCGCAAATATTCCTATTGCAAAGTCCAACTTCTCGTTGAGCAACATGACCAGGGCCAACTACAGCACCAGCGCATCTTATGTGGGTGGAAGCGATGTTACTGCACTGATAGGGGATTACTATGACGCCACTACCGGCGATATGGATTATACCGGCTTCATGAAGGCTTACAACGACGGTAAATTCAAGTTCGACGAGAACATTATCCGTACCGTTTCTGCCACCGAGCGTCTCCGCGTTACTTACAGGAGCGACAATCTGGAACTCTCCGCAAGCGGCCGCACCCGTATGAACAAGTCCTGGTACACCATCAGCGACACCGCAGACAATACCATGACCTTCAACAACCAGGTCAGCGCCAGCGTCAACTGGACCTGGGACGAACCCGGCATCACCCTCAAGAGCGATTATAACTATAACTGGTATAACGGTTATTCCAGCGACCTCAATTATACTCCTGAGCACATACTGAACGCCGAGATCCAGAAGCTCCTATTCAAGAATACCATGACTATCGCCCTCAAGGGCTACGATATCCTCGGCCAGGCAAAGAACCTGAGCGTCACCGACAGCGACAACTACCACAGCGAGGTAATCAACAACACCCTCGGCCGTTACATCATACTGTCCCTCACATGGCGCTTCGGCACCTTCGACCGTTCCAAGATGCGCGGTCCCGGAGGTATGCGCGGCGGCCCCGGCGGAATGCGTGGCGGTCCTCCCATGGGCGGTCCCAGATAGTATTTGGCAGATTAAGAAATATTACTACCTTTGTCCTGTTGTAACCACATGCAGCAGGACATTTTATTTCTCATCAAGTCTGGAGACAGAGAGGCGTTCAACTCGCTCTGCCGCGAGCGCTACGTGTCCCTGATATCTTATGCACGCCTTTTCCTTACCGGGGTGGACAGGAGCTGGGCGGAGGATGTGGTCCAGGACGTACTGTTCGGCCTGTGGCAGAACCGCAAGCGGCTCAGGGGTGCGGAAGATGACCTGCAGGCTTACTTGTTGCGTTCCGTTTACAACCGCTGCATGAATCTTCTGAAGCGCGCCCGCAGGGCGAATCTTTTCGGGGATTATTATGAAGGACGTATTGCTTCCGTGCTGGGCGACTGCTGGTCTCCGGACCGCAATCCAGTAATAATGAGCATCTTCAACTCAGACCTGCGGGACATTATAGGAGAAGCCCTGGAAAAGCTTTCCCCGAGGTGCAGGGAAGTGTTCACCCTCAGCTATCTGGAGAATCTGTCCAACAAGGAAATCAGCGAGCGCCTGGGCATCTCCCTGAGTACGGTGGAGAACCACATGTACCTTGCACTCAAGCAGCTTCGCGCCAGTCTGGCCGGAGTGTAAAAAATTTTTCATTTTTCATTGGGTGTTTTCTGTCCTGGTGTTGTATATATAATGTATGCAAGACCAGATACTAGACATTATCAATAGATTCCAGAAGCAGTCGGCCTCTGAGGAAGAGAAGCGTCAGCTTTCCGAGTGGCTCGAAGAGTCAGAGGAAAACCGTCGCTTTTATTCTTTGTTCGCAGCAAATTATTCACTGCACGAAGCTGTTACCGCCCCCAGCCTGAATAAGGATATGGAGGCCATGATGGCCCGTCTCGATGCCCGTATATCCGATTCCGAACGTCCCCGCCGCTTCGGCCCGGCCAGGGTGGCTGGCTTCGCTTTCGCTTTTGCAGCAGCACTTGCGGTGCTGTTCTTCGTGTTCCGTGGCGGCGTCCCCGGTTCATCACCTGTGCAGCAGATTCCTATGGAGCTGGCAGTAAACAATAATCCTTCAACCATTCACCTTTTGCTGGGAGACGGCACCAGTGTTTATCTGGCAAGCGGCGCACGCCTGAGCCACAACGTGACTTCCCTCAAAAATAGCAGGGAAGTGGAGCTGCAAGGCGAGGCCTACTTCGACGTAGCCCGCGACGAATCCCGTCCTTTCGTGGTGAAAACTCCCAATATAGGCGTGAAGGTTCTTGGAACAGCCTTCTCGGTATCAGCTTCTCCCGAGCGCTCGGAGGTTGTGCTGGAGCGCGGCTCGGTGCGGCTCCTCTCTCCGGAAGGCAATGCCATGGTGACGCTCAGCCCTAACCAGAAGGCAAGTTATCTGAGCCTTACCGGCGATATGAGCGTTGAGCCCGTATATGCTACCGCTTTCGTGACCGAGAAATACAATCTCGTGAATATGAGCGACGTGAGCCTGGACGAGATGCTGGCCAAGCTCTCGGAGCTTTACGGCGTACGTATCTGCAGCAGCGGGTCAGTTGACAACAAGCATTATAACCTGGCCTTCCTTAAGTCGGATTCGCTGCAAGATGTGGTATCTATAGTGGAATATCTCACAGGAGCCCAACTGGAGATCCTTAACCATAATTAATAAATAATCCTATCACTTTTAAACATGAGAAAAACAAAGCTGCTTTTCTTCTGCGTTCTGACCGCGCTCGGAGCATGGCTCGGCACGGCGGCACATGCGCAGGACGCGCTCTACGATGTGGACCTTTCCATATCCAGGGCGACTGTAAGCTCGTTTACCTCGGCGCTGACCAGGCAGACGGGAATTCTTTTCTCTTATGACACGGAACTAGCTTCCAAGTCTCTGGGTAACATCTCCATCAAACAGAATCAGGCGACGCTGGAGTCCATCATGACCCGCGCTTTCGCCGGTAAAGGTATTGACTGGAAGGTGGTTAACCGTACCGTTGTGCTTACTGCCGCCAAGCAGGAGGGCGCCGGCCGTTCCGTAATCAGCGGCCGGGTGGTCGACGGAAACGGGGACCCACTGCCAGGCGCCGGAGTCCTCATCAAAGGAACCACTAAAGGTACGACCACCGACGCCGACGGACGTTACACCATAGCAGCCGACCCCGGCAGCGTCCTGGAGTTTTCCTTCATCGGATACACCACCCAGGAGCAGGCAGTCGGCCGCCAGTCGGTCATTAACGTTGCCCTTAGCGACGACGCCACCCTTCTCGAGGACGTGGTAGTCGTGGGTTACGGTACCCAGTCCCGCAAGACCTTGAGTACCGCCATCGCAAAGGTGGACGGCGACAAGCTCATGGATGCCCCTGTCTCCACGGTCGGTGACGCCCTTAAGGGTAAGGTTACCGGTCTGCGTATCGCATCCAACAACAACCTCCCCGGCGAGAGCCCCCGTTTCCTCATCCGAGGCGGTTCTTCCATCAACCGAAGCAACGATCCTTTGTTCCTTGTGGACGGCGTGGAGCGTGGTATCGACGACCTCAACCCTAACGACATCGAGTCTATAGAAGTACTCAAGGACGCGGCTTCTTCCGCAATCTACGGTAGCCGTGCATCCAATGGTGTTATACTCGTAACCACAAAGAAGGGAAATGCTTACAAGCAGCCCCAGGTGGTCTTCGACTCCCAGGTCGGTTTCACATCTCCGGCCCGCACATGGAAGCTCGCAAACGCTACGGAGTTCCTTACCATCATCCGCCCTGCAGCATTCCAGGGACCTAACTCCGCCCTTGTGCTCAACGGAGGCAACGGCGCAGGTATAGGCAATACCGAGAGCACTTCCACCTACTCCACCCGCTATCTTCAGGACGGCGAGTCGGTGCCCGACGGTTACCTCAGCATGCCCGACCCCGTGGATCCTGCCAAGACTATTATTTATACCGACCATAACTGGCAGAACGACTGGTATCATCCTTCACTCTACCACAAGCAGTACGTAGGAATCAACGGCGGCACCAAGGACGTCAAGTATGCCGCTTCTGTCGGTTACCTCGGAGATGACGGAATGGTGGCAATGAGTGCGTTCAAGAACTTCACCATGCATGGCAACACCTCCTTCAAGGTGACCAAGTGGCTGGAGGCTTCCACTACATTCGATTATTCCAACGGCGTCAAGAACCCTATGACCAGCGACTACTTCACAGTCCTGGGCCGTGGTATCATGATGTCGCCTACACACATCGGCAAGTATCCCGACGGTACTTTCGCTACCGGCGGTACCAACAAGAACCAGCAGACCGCCGAGTTCTACGAGACCTTCTACGACCGTGAGACCCAGCGCCAGAAATTCATGGGCAGCATCAATCTCAAGGCCCAGCTGACCGACTGGCTCACCGCTACCGCCCAGTACGCACTCTACGACAACAGCTACCGCGGAAGCTATTATACCAAGGGTGAGGTGAACGGAAGCGTCAACTTCGTTTCCACCAACCGCAGTACGACTGAAACCCGTACCCAGACCCAGCGCCAGAACTTCCAGGCTTACCTTACTGCAGACAAGAAGTTCGGCAAGCACCGCCTCAGCGCTACAGCCGGTTACGACTGGTCCAGGTGGCACTACTGGTATGTCACAGCCGGCAACACCGGCTCCCTGTCCGACAAGGTCCCTATGCTGACCTCCGGAGGCTCCAACACCGCCGGCACCATGAGCATGAGCAACCAGGACTATGAGACTGCGCTCATCTCTTACTTCGGACGTGTAGGTTACAACTTCGCCGACCGCTATATCCTTGCCGCTACGTTCCGCGCCGACGGCAGCTCGCTCTTCCTCGGAGAGAACAAGTGGGGCTATTTCCCTTCAGTTTCAGCAGCATGGGTAATCAGCGAGGAACCTTTCTTCGCCGCAGCAAAGGACAAGGTGAACATGTTCAAGATTCGTGCTTCCCTGGGACAGACCGGTAACAACAATATTGCACGTACCGACCCTCTGGGCGCTTATTCCCAGAGCACTTACGATACTTACAACGTGTTGCTGCCTTCCAAGATGGTGAACTCCGGCCTCAAGTGGGAGACCACCACCCAGCTCGACCTCGGTGTGGACCTGAGCTTCCTGAATGACAGGGTGCGCATAGTGGCAGACTACTACAACAAGCTCACTACGGACCTTATCTATTCCATCACCCTGCCCGACACCGGACAGTTCGGCTCCGTTAACGCCAACGTCGGCAGCGTACGCTTCTGGGGTGCTGAATTCGAACTCCACACTGTAAATGTGCAGAAGCGCAACTTCTCATGGGAGACCGATTTCACTTATTCCCTTTCCCGCAACGTGGTGGTATCCCTGCCTGACGAGTACAAGTATGAACTGGTCGACATGGACGGCAACGCAGTGCTCGACGCCAACGGCGAGCCTGTTTACGGATGGCGCATAGGTGGTTACACCACGGCCAGCGGCTACCGTTTCGGCGGCACTGCAGTTGGCGAGCCCCTCGGACGCATCTGGGGCTACAAGGTGGCAGGTATACTTCAGACCGAGGAAGAGGCGGCAGCTGCCTACTATGATACCCAGTCCCACGGTTACCGCCGCTCCGACGGACAGTCCATCCAGGGACGCAAGGACGCCGGTGACTTCGAGTGGGTCAACCGTCGCGGAACTGCCAAGACCGGAGACGGAGCCGAGCAGATCGACGCTACCGATATGTTCCTTCTGGGTAACGTGATGCCTCACTCCACCGGCGGTATCAACAATACCTTCCATATGGGCCGGGTGACCTTCAACTTCTATTTCGATTACGGCATCGGCCACTCTATCTACAACTACATGAAGACCCGTATGGTTCAGAACACACTGGGTTACAGTAACTCCAACGTGGATGTGAACCTGGTCTCCCAGTGCTGGCGCAAGCCTGGCGACGATGCTAGCGTGGCACGTTTCTTCCCCAACGACGCCGACTACGGCAACCGCAACTATTCCCGCTGTTCCAGCTACAACGTGGAAAATGCGAGTTACCTCTGCCTGCGTGACGCATCTCTCTATTACGACCTGCCCGACAAATGGGCTAAGGCCGTTGCCATGAAGAAGATAAGCGTCGGCGTTACCGGCAATACTCTCTGGTACTTCACCCGCGTCAGCGGCGCCATCAGCCCCGAGACCGGTATCAGCAGCGATTCCGATTCCAACCAGTATTCCTCCGTGCAGATGGGCAGTGCAACTTCGAACATCATGCCCGCCGCCCGCAAGGTGCTGTTTAACCTCAAGATAACGTTCTAAGGAGGAGATGACTATGAAACAGATAATTAGACTTATAGGTATAGCAGTCCTTTGCTCGGCAGCCTTTACATCCTGCCATAAGGATCTCGAAATCCCTTACGACAATGCCCTTTCCGTCAGTAACATGTGGAAAGATGCATCGGACCTTGAGCAGTCCGTGCCGGGCATTTACAAACGTCTTCATTCTTATTTCTCGGACACCGAGTGCAATGTGTTCTATTTTGGAGAGACCCGCGTAGGCGACTATATGTGGGGCCCTTCACTGGAGAGCAAGGTACAGGACAACTTCAAGATTGCCTGCCGCCACAACACCCTTACCCCTTCCAATACCATTGGATGGTCCGGCCTTTATTCTACTATTGACCAGGCCAATGCGGTACTGAAGCACGGTCCTGATTGCAACGCCCCCGAAGCCCGTCTTGAGTGGGCTAACGCCCAGGCCTATTTCGCCCGCGCATTCTGCTATTTCTATGCGGCAAGAATCTGGGGTGAAGTTCCTGTGAACCTGCTTCCGGTGGAATCCACCACCCAGGAGGAATGCTATCCTTCGCAGAAGAGCATTGCGGAAGTTTACGAGCAGGTAGAGAAGGACATCCTTGCCTGTGAGGAGCTTGCCGACAAGCTCGGCAGCGAAAAGTACTTCGGCACCAAGGACGCCCTCAACACCCTCAAGGCCGATTATGCCCTCTGGATGTACGCTACCCGTGACGGCGGTGCCAAGTATCTTGACATGGCTGCGGAAGCCCTTAACGCCATCGGCATTTCTTCTTCCAGGCTGCTGCCCGAATACGACAAGGTGTTCGACCGCACAAACAAGAAGAATGCGGAGATTATTTTCTCTCTTGCCCTCAGCGCTTCCGACACCGGCGGCTACCAGATTTATTTCTGCCAGCCTTCCAACCTCATTGCCAATGCTTACCGCAACAACCCTGTGCCTATTTCTTCTACCCAGTGGTGGAGTTATTCTCCTGCCTTCGTGAACGAACTCAAGGCCAGCGAGGCCAAGGGAGATACGCGTGTGGCTACCAACCTCGGTTACGGCCCTTATTCCTCGGCTTCCGACAAGCATGAGATTACCTGGTGCAACAAACTCGTAGGAGATAAGTCCAAGAGCCCTGTGATACAGGACAACGACCTGATTTACTATCGCTACGGCTATGTGGTGATGCTCGATGCAGAGCTCAAGTACTACAAGAAGGATTATGCAGGAGCCAACGCTTCGCTCAACCTGATTGCAAAGCGTGCTTATGGCGTAGACAAGTACTACACCAGCACTGCTCCGGCAGATGTTCTCAACAACATAGTGCACGAGTACTTTATGGAGTTCCCCGCAGAAGGTATGATCTGGTGGGCCCTTATCCGTACAGGCAAGATCTGGGATATGGTTCCCAATTCCGAGATTCCCGAGCAGACCTTCAAGGACCTGCGTGCCAAGAATTCCAACATCCTTCTGTGGCCCATTGCACAGGGTTCCATCAACAAGAATTCCAATCTCCATCAGATCGAAGGATGGCAATAGTTTAAACCGATTGAATTATGAAGAAGATATTTGCAATTATTGCTGCTGCAGCTCTGTGCTTCGGAGCGGTGTCCTGCAACAAGGAATTGATTCCCGACGGCGCCGATACCACTACTCTGAGGGTATCAGTAAGTCCGGACCCCGGAGTGGTTCCGGCAGCCGGAAAGGATTTTGAAGCGGTAGTCATCGTTCATCAGGGCGTCAGTTTCAATGTCCCCTGGACCGTCAGCGTAGATGGTGACGCGGCATGGGTTTCTGTTTCCGCAAAGGACATAACTACACATTTCACGGGTACATATGCCGGAGATGACACGGATGTGGTTCAGAGCGGCATATCATGTGTCGTGGCACCCAACCTCACCGGCAAGAAGCGCAATGTAAACATACGCTTTACGGTGGCCGACGGCTCGTCCATTGTGTATACCCTTATCCAGAGCGCCAAGTAGCAGAAGATGAAAGCATCAAAACTATTTGCAGGTTTGGCTTTGGCTGCGGCTCTCGTTGCGGCTCTCCCTTCATGCGAGAAGCCGGACATTCCGCAGCCCAAGCCTATCGATGTTCCGGACGATCCCGACACGCCGTCGGATAAGAACCTCGCTACCGAGCCTGCGGCATGCGACAACAAGGTGGTCGCGCATCGCGGCGGATCCCGTGAAACCGGCATGCCGGACAATTCCAGGGCCGCCCTGCGCTATTCCATGTCGCTGAAGTGCTATGCCATGGAGTGCGATATCTATTGGACCAAAGACGACAATGTGATAATCGCACACGCCAAGGATACCTATTACGTGAACGGGCTGAGACCCTGGGAACATACGGTGGAGGAAATACGCAAGGCCGGCAAACTCAGCAACGGGGAAGAGATTCCCACGCTTGAGGAATTCCTGGACATCGTACAGGTGGAGGGCAACTGCACCAAACTCTGCATCGATATCAAGAATCTCGACGGCAATCTTACTGCATACCCTATCAATGCTGTCAAGCGTTCCTGTGAGATTATCAAGGAGCGCAAGGCGGAAAAGTTCTGTGAATTTATCTGCACCGGCAATGAGACCGTAGCCAAAGCTGCCGCCAACTACAAGGCTGCATACGGCATACCTGTGGGCTGGATGGCCAACAAGGCTCCTTCAAGCCATAAGGCTATTGGCTTCAGCTGGGCCAACCTCTCCGCAGCCAGTTACATGACTCCCTATGGAGACGGGGTGCGCACCATTGACGAGTTCAAGAATGCGGGCATGGAAATCAGCGTCTTCAATATTGACAAAGAGTCAGGGGACGGGAACGCCGTCTACAGCGATGAGGCTGTCAATTATTATGTCAGCCGCTATGACGACCTGCGTTTTATCTGCACCAACTATCCTTCCTGGTTACTAAAAAAACTACAATAACACAAAACCACACACACAATGAAAATCAAGTCCTTTTTAATGGCATCCCTGGCAGTGCTCGCTGTAGCGGCATGTGAGCCCAAGGTTGAGCCCGTCGAGACTCCTTCCAGCATAGAGCTCGGCAAAAAAACTGTCGCCATCAGTGCCGACGGCGAGACACAGAGCGTCGCTCTTACAGCCAACTGTGAGTGGACGGCAACTGCCACTGCAAATTGGATCTCTGTAGCTCCTGCTTCAGGAAACGGCAACACTACACTGTCTGTCATCGTCAGTGAGAACGCCACAACAGAGGCCCGTGACGGTAAGGTTACGGTTACCAGCAAGGACGGAAAAGCAAGCGCTGAGCTCCTTGTTTCCCAGGCTGGACAGAAGGCCGGCCCCGAAGGTCCCGAAGGACCTGAAGGACCCGATCAGCCTGAGGATACTCATGCCATCAAGACTGCCGAGCAGCTCGCAACATTCTTCGCTGAGGCTGCTACTTATACCTCCGAAGACGAATGGAGCCTCGGCGCCGACATCGATTGCGGCGGTGCTACCATCAGCCCTGCAGGAGGTTTCGCAGGCGTGCTTGACGGCAAGGATCACAAGATCTACAACTATAAGGTCGCTTCCGCAGAGGCTACGTCAGGTCTGTTCCTGACCGTCAGCGGTACCATCAAGAATGTCATTTTCGGTTCCAAGGACGGTTCCAGCTGGGACGGATTCTCTACCGTTACTTATGTTGACGATGCTCCTACCTTCCATACAGGCGGTGTTTGCGCAGACCTGTCCGGTACTCTTGAGAATGTTAAGAACTTCGCAAAGGTTGCTGTGGTATTTAAGAATACGGAGGTCTCCGGAATCGGCGGCCTCGTGGGCAGCATCGGCTCTCCCGCAAAGATCAGCAATTGTGAAAACGGGGCTCAGATCGAGCTCTCCGGCACTATGGGCAACGGCGCTTATGCCGGCGGTATCGTAGGTTATGCCAACAATGCAGAAGCCGTTATTGAGAATTGCGTCAGTTCCGCAACCCAGGAGTACACCATTGTCAATGCCAAGTATTTGATGTATGGCGGTATAGCCGGCTACATCCGCGGCGGTACCCTGGTGAACAAGTGCCAGAACGTAGGTGACATCACCTTCAATAACGCCGAAGCAGGAGGAACCTATATCATGATTGCCGGTATCGTAGGCGGCGTGTATTATGCTGCTAACGTGACCAACTGCACCAACAAGGGTGCTATCACTACCAACCGCAACCAGGTGAGCCGTATCGGCGGTATCGTCGGTACCCTTAACTCCCAGGGTATCATCGAGGGCAATGTGAATGAGGGTAAGGTCTCTATTGTCCAGGATTTCGCAAATGCCAACTGGCAGGCTGCCGGTGGTATCGTCGGCTTCCAGGAGAAGGTTGAGACTGAGAATATTATCCGTAACAACACCAACAAGGGTGCCGTTGAGGTGGTTGTAGAGAATGCTACAACACACGCCAACAAGGTTACCGCAGGCGGTATTATCGGCCTTGGCGTGCTTGGTCTGGATGTTTCCGGAAACGTGAACGAAGGTGCTGTTTCCATCACCAATAAGGCTGCCGGTCCTTGCTACGCAGGCGGTATCGTCGGCTGGTTCAAGGGCAACAACTCCTGCACCAAGAATAATGAGAACAAGGGTGCGGTCAGCTGCAAGACCTCCGATGACGCTGCATCAGTTGCAGGCGGTGTAGTGGGTTGCGTGAACGACAAGGTCGGAACCTGTACCTCCGACAAGAACATCGGTGCGGTCACATGCGCAAATGCAGCGGCAGCCGGTTCCATAGCAGGTACCAATAATGGAACCCTGACCAACTGCGTGGCCGGCGGAAGCGTCAACGGCACAGCCCTTACCGACGCCAACTTCAACACCCTTATCCAGGGCGCCTCGAGTACCGGTAAGGCAGAAGGTACCACCTTGGCTAAGTAATATAATCGATTATTAGAAAGGCGCGGCTGTAATGTCGCGCCTTTTTATTAACTTAGCAGACTGTAAAGCTAATCACATTATGGCTGAAGTCAAAAAGACCAAACATTCTTTCAAGTACTGGCAGTGGAGAGTCATCATCTGCTCGATGATAGGCTACGCGATGTTCTATTTCGTCCGTAAGAACTTCTCCTTCGCCATCCCGCTCCTGCAGCAAGTTTATCCGGAAATTACCAAAGCACAATTCGGTGCCATCATTTCTGCAGGCGGTATCATTTACGGTATTTCCAAGCTGATTAACGGCGTAATAGGCGACCGTACCAATGCCCGCTGGCATCTGGTGATCGGCCTCGGCGTCTGCGTGGCGGTAAACTTCCTCTTCGGATGGACCGACAAGCTCACCACGCTTATCACCGGAGTCACCGAAGGGCCTGATTTCATCGGCGGTTTCATTACCATAATGTCGGTGCTGTACATAATCAACCAGATATTCCAGGGCTGCGGATTCGCGCCGTGTAACCACTTGATGGTAAACTGGGTGCCGCCTCATGAGCTGGCAACCAAGATGAGTATCTGGAACACTTCCCACAGCATCGGCGCCTTTGTTGCAGCGGTTATCTGCGGATACCTTACCAGCTGGCAGCTCTGCTTCTGGGTTCCCGCAACCATTTCGCTCTTCGGAGTGTTCTTCATAATAATCACCCTTCGTGACACCCCTAAATCCGTCGGCCTTCCCGAACTCCCCAAGGTTGAGGGAGAGCTGGACGAGAGCAAAGGCAAAGACAAGAAAGAGTGGCGCAAGTTCCTGGTGCAGAAGGTATTCCTGAACCCGGTCATCTGGATTCTCGCCCTCACCGACCTCTTCGTCTATGTAGTGCGTTTCGCCATCCTGGACTGGGGCCCTTCAATGCTTCAGGACATGGGCCTGAGCCAGGCGCTCTCCGGCTGGACCGTAGCAATCTTCGAGGTTGCAGGCTGTCTGGGAATGATATTCGCCGGATTTGTGTCCGACAAGTTCTTCAAGAGCCGCAGCCAGCGTGTATGCGCCATCGAGATGGT
The DNA here is from genome assembly GCA_017554335.1 of Bacteroidales bacterium. Classification (GTDB taxonomy): domain Bacteria; phylum Bacteroidota; class Bacteroidia; order Bacteroidales; family UBA932; genus Cryptobacteroides. The sequence goes on from JAFZIO010000039.1 coordinate 82,456, forward strand.
GATAGTTGCAGGATGCCTCGTGGCCCTGCATTATATCCAGGACATGAACAGCCCTGTGCTCTTCCTCATCGTGCTGGCCCTCGCGGGATTCTTCCTTTATGGTCCCCAGGCCCTTCTGGGTGTGGTGGCCTCCAACGAGGTGAGCAAGAAGGCCGCATCTTCCGCAGTGGGTATAATCGGTTTCATGAGCTACCTCAGCACCCTTATTACCGGTTATCCTCTCGGTAAGTTCGCCGATACTTATGGCTGGCACCCGATCTTTATCCTGATGGCGGGAGTAGCCGTGGTCGGCTTCCTGCTCATCGTTACTCTGTGGAACCTTAAGGACCGTTCCCGCAGCGTCGTCGCCGAATAGTCATGGTTTCAGCTAAAACCGTCATAAACGCTCCCACCGGGCTGCATGCGCGCCCGGCAGGGGAGCTGGTGGCCCTTGTCAAGAGCTTCGAGGGCTCTGCCGTAAAGCTTGCCACCGCTGTCCGCAGCGTCAACGCCGCTTCCATGCTGTCCCTGCTGTCGCTTGGCCTGAAGGCCGGCACCGAGGTGGAAATCACCGTCGAAGGCGGGCGCGAAGCGGAGGCCCTTGCCGCCGTCAAGGCGTTCATCGATAATCTCGCCGACTGATATGGTCGTCCGCGGCCCCGCATACCTCTGGAACTGTCATCCTGAGGCCTGCCCTGAGCTTGCCGAAGGGCGGGAGCGAAGGATCTCCTTCTCGGAGGCCTATGATCAGGTCCGCCGGGAGCTGGCCGCTGCTGCAGTCCCGGAGCCTAAGGCGGCAGAGGTCTTCGCCGCCCACCTCGAGATTCTGGAAGACCCGATGCTTAAGGAGGCCGTGGAGGCCGAACTGGAGGCGGGTAAGCCGGAGCTTGAGGCCCTCGATGCGGCATGCAGCGGCATCTGCGCCATGTTCTCCGAAATCGACGACGAGTACCTCCGCGCCCGCGTGGACGACGTTCGCGACGTCTTCGGACGCCTCCGTAACGCAATGCTCGGCATATCCCGCCGGCATGAGGTTCCCGCCGGCAGCGTCATTGTGGCGGAAGAACTCCTGCCCTCGGATACCGCCGAAATAGACTTCAGCAGTATCGCCGGTATTCTGTGCCGCCGCGGCAGCTCCACCAGTCACGTATGCATAATCGCCCATTCCAAGGGCGTGCCCATACAACTGGGGGTGGACATCAGCGGCATATCCGACGGGGATCTTGTAAGCGTAGACGACCCTATGGTCGGGCCTTCGTCGATAGAGTCGAAAGTCCGTGCCGCCGGACGCAAGTTGTATGTCAACGCCGGCAGCGTCGATGACATTCGTGCCGCCATTGCCGCCGGAGCCGATGGAATCGGCCTCTTCCGCACGGAGTTCCTGTTCCTGGGCCGCAGTGCCATGCCTACGCGCGAGGAACAGAAGGCGCTCTACAAGGAGGCGCTTGAAGCCTGCGCCGGCAAGCCGCTTACCGTCAGGCTCCTGGATGTGGGTGGCGACAAGGCACTGCCGTACCTTCCAATGCCCCGCGAAGACAACCCCTTCCTGGGCTTGAGGGGCGTCCGCTTCCTCCTGGCCCATACGGAACTGCTGGAAGCACAGCTCGGCGCCATTGCAGACGCCGCCTCGGCGGTCCCCGGCTCGCAGGTCCGCGTGATGATACCGATGGTCTGTACGGTGGAGGAGATCCGCCGCGTACGGGAGATGCTGAATCAGCCCCTTGAGCTCGGAATAATGGTGGAAACGCCAGCCGCTGTGCTTGACGCCGCCTCCCTGGCCGCCGAATGCGACTTCTTCAGCATCGGCACCAACGATCTTACACAGTACGTCATGGCCGCCGACCGTGGCAACTCAGCCGTTGCCGGCCTCTATGATCCCATGTCGCCAGCCGTACGCCGCGCCGTTGAACTTGCCGTATCCGCTGCTCACGCCTCCGGCATCCCCGTTGGCATTTGCGGCGAGCTGGCCTCCGACCCCCGTGCCACAGACTTCCTGCTGTCGGCGGGCCTCGATTCCCTCAGTTTGTCCAGATTATAATGACTCTACCTTCGCGTAAGCGGCGGCGATTTCAGCTATGAGCGGGTCGCCGGCAGGGATTCCGGTATACTTGGCTACAGTAGCCTCGAGGCCGGCGGTCTTGATGCTTTCCAGCATCTCCACGCTCTGGGCGTCCTGAGGATTGTCGAAGTGGAGGGCGCCTCCGATGGCAAGCAGGAGCTTGTCGTAAGGCAGGCCGAATCCCTTGGCAGTCATCATGGGAAGGATAAGACGGTCGTTCGGGGCCAGCTTGCGAAGGGGCTCGCGGCCTACGCGGTCGCATTCGTCGCGCAGGTAAGGGTTGCTGAAGCGGCGCAGGATCTTCTCTATGTAAGCGAAATGGGCGTCATGGTCGAAGCCGAACTTGCGGACCAGGCCCTCGCCGCTCTGCTGCATGGCCTCCTTGACAATGGCGGCAATTTTTGGGTCGGCGACGCATTCGCCAATGGTGCTGATGCCTTTGAGCTTGCCAAGATATGCTGCAGTTGCGTGGCCGGTATTGAGGGTGAAAAGCTTGCGCTCTACGTATGCAAGAAGGTTGTCGACGGGAGTCATGCCCTCGATCCTGGGCACGGGGCCGACGAAAGAGGCGCGCTCAACATCCCATTCGAAATACTCTTCTACGGCTACGTCCAGAGGGATTTCGCAACGTACGGGAGGGACTATGCGGTCCACTGCTGCGTCGGGGAAGCCGACATGCTTCTCCGACCATGCGGCGGTTTCGGGATCCAGCTGGGCGTATACAAGTTCCTTAAGCTGGGAGGTGGCCTTCAATCCGTTTTCGCAGGCTATCACGTTGAGGGGAGCCTCGTTGCCGGCGGCCTTGCGGGCGGCAATGCCCTTGGCTACGGTAGGGGCGACGAACTTCAGGATGCGCAGACCCACAGCGGTGGTGATTATGTCTGCTCCGGCTATCTCGCGGACAGCTTCTTCGCTGCCGGAATTCACGGCACGGACACCCTTTACCTCTATATCGTAACTGTTATGGTCAGATACATGAACGGTGTATTCCTTACGGGTGTTGATCTGATTGAGGAGCTCCTCAACTACGTCTGCAAATACGAGCTCATAACCCGCCTGTGCGAGCACTGCTCCAATAAAACCGCGGCCGATATTGCCGGCGCCGAATTGAATGGCTTTCATTGTTTATATGCTTATTTAAAAGATAATACAAAAATAATCAATAGTATGCTCTTTTCAAAATGGCTGTCGGAAGACCTCTTTGCTGAAAAGGATAAAATACTTCCGCCAATTGTACCATTCATGGCCTCCGGGGGTTACCACGAACTGGTGCTTATAGCCCTTGCGGTTCAGGCTGCGGTCCCATAGAATCATATGCGGATAGAAGAAATCCGTATCGCCTATCATAATGCCGTAATACTCTGGCGCTTCTGCAAACTGACGTTTCATCTTGCGCCCCAGCCCGCCGTAGAACTCCGGATGCCTGAGACCGAAAACCGTATCGTAAGCGTAGGGGGAGAACAGTCCCACGTAGCCGAAACTGTCCGGGTAATTTGCAGAAAGATAGATTGCCTGAAGCCCGCCCGTAGACATCCCGGCAACAGCCCTGCCGGACTTCTCCGGAATAGTGCGGAACAAGCTGTCCACCGTAGCTACGGCATCCTGCATGAAGTGTGTCTCCGTCTCGCCGTCAACAATCCAGAAAGCCCGCACAGCATTCACGGCATGGCCGCCTTTGTAATCGGCCTCGGAGAAATAATTGTTTACGTTGGGCAGCACCAGGATGAATTCCTCCGCCGATCCGGCCAGCCTGAGGGAATCCAGAGTCAACAATACCTCGCCCCTCTCAATCCAGGTAACCTCGTTGCCGCGCGCCCCGTGCAGAAGATACATCACGGGATAGCGGCGCTCCGGCTCTTTAGAATAACTCTCCGGCAGATAAACCACCATCCTGCGTTCGCTGATGGCCTTCTCGCTGCTTTTGTAGCGGACGGCCCTGATGGTTCCGCGGTAGCCCTGAAGACCTTCGATTTCGGAGGATTCCGCGACATGTGCATAACGCACGTTGGCGCAGGAACACACGAACAACAAAAGAACGCAGATCAGCAGGGGAGACCTCTTCATGGAACTATTGCTTGCTGTCGGCGATTGCCGTTTCGTACATGGCGATGATGGCCTTTATAGAGTCGTTCACGTTGAAGCGCCGGGCCGCGTCGGCGTACTGCTGGCTGGCAAGATCCCTGTCTTTAGGATGTTCTATCCACCAGTCAATGCGCGCGGCGAGCGCCTTGCTGTCGCACGCCGGATAAATGCTCTGCGGGCAAATTGCGAACTGGGGCGTGCCTATGTGACGGCCCTCAGCTATTACGGGAACGGCTCCCTCACGGGTGGCTTCAAGGCAGGAAAGACCTTCAACCTCCACCCATGCGCAATGGATGTACAGGTAGCACTTGCGTGCCAGCTCGGCCAGTTCTTCATGGGTGTAGAACCCGAACTGCGGCTCGAATCCCACTACTCCGTCGGTGTAAAGCTTACTCGCCATCCGGCGGTACTTCCCGGCCTTGGGGCCGTTTCCCGCGAAGATTAAGCGGATATTGCGCGCATGCTTGCTGTATCGCATGGCGTCGATAAGCGTATTCTGGGACTTCTCGTTGGCAAGACGTCCTATGCAAAGCAGGCGGATTTCTGACATATCCCCGTAAGGCTTTGTTACAACGCGCTCAGAAGGTATCTCTATGCCGTTGGAGATTACATGGAACCTTGCCTGGGTGCGCTTGGCCATGAGATACTGCTTGCAGATCAGCGTGGGACACTGTATGTCTGAGCACTTGTCGAACACCTTGACATTCCAGTATTTCATCAGCAGCGGGCTCAGGAAATTCACCTTGGGCAGGCCCAGGTTTGCCGTTACGTTATGGGGGAACAGGTGGAAGGTGGCAACGCAGGCTTTACCTTTTTTAAGTGCCATTTTAATAGCAACTTCTTCCAGGGGCATGGCCTCTTCGAAGTGTACTATATCTGCCCAGTCGATGGCGTTGTTCAGCCTCTTCCTGTCTATCTTCGCATAACAGAAACCGTTGGCGGCTATTATGGGTTCAAAAATAGGAAATACAAAGTGCTCCAGGGGAAAATCGGGCTGAGGCCCGTCCGGATTCGGATTCCGGACTGCCATAAGACGGGCATCTATCCCATTATCCCTCAGCCTCTTTATGGTGTTCAACGCAGAAACGCTCAGGCCGTTGCCCGGGTTGTAAGCGTTGTTGCATACAAATAGAACTTTCATAATTGGGCCGCAAAGATACGAAAAAAGTAGTATATTTACCTTTCGAAAATGAAAGAGAAAATACAGAAATTCGGACGCGCCCTTAGCGCAATGGTGATGCCCAACATCGGGGCCTTCATCGCTTGGGGCCTCATCACTGCCATATTCATCCCCGGAGGCTGGTGGCCCAACGAAAACGTGGCCAAGATGGTCTCGCCCATGCTCAAGTACCTGCTGCCCACGCTTATAGCGTTCACGGCAGGCAAGAACGTAGGCGGCTACAGAGGGGGAGTCGCCGGTGCCGTCGCGGCCATGGGAGTCATAATCGGAACCGACACCCCCATGTTCCTGGGAGCCATGATAATGGGCCCCATCGCAGGCTGGTGTGTGAAGCGTTTCGACAAACTGGTCGAAGGAAAAATAAGTGCCGGCTTCGAGATGCTGGTAGACAACTTCTCCCTTGGCATCATCTCCATGCTGCTGGCGATAGCCGGCTATCTGGTTGTAGGGCACGCCGTGGCGTGGCTTACGGGCCTCCTGAGTGCCGGCGTCAACTGGATGCTGGCCCACAAGCTTAACCCTCTGCTTGCGGTGCTGGTAGATCCGGCCAAGGTGCTCTTCCTCAATAACGCCGTGAACCACGGAATCATGACGCCTCTGGGCATTCAGCAGGCGGCGGAGATGGGCCAGAGCATGCTCTTCCTGGTAGATCCGAACCCGGGTCCCGGCCTCGGAATACTGCTGGCCTGCTGGGCATTCGGCAAAGGCAGCACCAAGCAGTCCGCCCCCGGAGCGGTGGTCATCCAGCTGCTCGGCGGCATCCATGAAATCTACTTCCCTTACGTGCTGGCGCGCCCCATACTGCTGCTGGCGGTCATGATAGGCAATATCTGCGCCCTCAGCTTCTTTACGCTGGTCGACTTTGGCCTCGTGGCCCCTGCGTCGCCCGGCAGCCTCATATCCATAATCCTCATGTCGCCGAAGGGGAAGACGCTCCTGGGTATCCTGGGCGTGCTGATCGGCACGGTCGTTTCCTTCCTGCTGGCGGCTCCGATGGTCAAGGCCCGCCCCGACTTCCAGGGCGAGAGCGAAGGGGCTCCCGTTCCCGGGCCCGATGCCTCCGGTGCCCCTGCCGGCGGCGGTGATGTAATCCGTAAGATAGTTTTCGCCTGCGACGCCGGAATGGGCTCAAGCGCCCTCGGTGCCACCCGCTTCAAGGCACGGCTGATGAAGACGGGGCTGCAGGACATCAAGTGTACCAACTGCGCGGTAGGGGACATTCCGGCCGACGCCTCGCTGGTCATATGCCAGAGGGAACTGGCCGACCGTGCCGCCCTTTCCGGCAAGGAGGTGCTGGCTATCACCAACTTCCTCAGCGATCCGGCCCTGGACGCCCTCCTGAAACGGCTGGAGGGGCAAACTGGCGGAGGTGGCAGCTTCTCTCCCGGATGCGTTTTCCCAAGTCCCATAGCATCCGGGGGAGAGGGCTGCCCCGACGTCCGGCCCCTCCAGACGCTCGCGGAGTCCAACATTCTCACAGGCCTGGCCAGTGAGGACAAGGAGTCGGCTATACTGCGTGCCGGCAAGATGCTTGAGGCGGCTGGATATGTTGAGGAAGGCTACGCTGCCGCCATGCTCGAGCGTGAGCGGGTAGCCACTACCTACATGGGCATGGGAGTCGCAATTCCGCACGGAACCGCAGAGGCCAAAACCAAGGTGCGGCACTCCGGAATCGTCGTCCTGCAGTATCCTGAGGGAGTAGATTTCGGGGACGAGAAAGCCCGTCTGGTTATAGGAATAGCTGGAGTCGGCGACGAGCATATTGATATCCTGGCCAGGCTTTCAAGTGCTTTGGAAGACCCGGATACACTCAATAAACTCTGCGCAACTCCCAATTCGCGTATTATTTACGAAACGCTGAACCAGTAGCTTGCATTTTTTGGACGGTTTTTTTAAATTTGTAAACTATGAACAAGCATTTCACACTACCCTATGAAGGCGGACTCATTCAGGATAATCTGCCCGCCGGCATTCTTCACAGTTACGAAAAAATTTGGACCAAGGTTTTTGACGAATCCCGTCCTGCCTCTTACGAGATTGCAGACCTCATAGTCAATTCCATCAACTCCCACAAGGATGGGTTGTTCCGTCTGGGCCTCACCACCGGCTCCACCCCCATTTCCCTGTACAACGAACTGGCCCGCCGATGCGATGCAGGCCTGGTTTCTTTCAAAAACGTAGAAATAGTCTCCATCGACGAGTATTATCCTTCCTCCAAGGACGAACTCCAGAGCCGCAACTGCAGGCTCCACAACGCCCTCATAGACAAGGTTGATATTCTTCACGAGAACGTACATATACCCGACGGCACCGTTCCCCAGGAGGAACTTACCGAATATTGCCGCAACTATGACGCCCTTGCCAGCGGGCTCGACCTTCTGGTAATCGGTATCGGCGAGCGCGGCCAGGTCGGTTTCAACGAGGCCGGTTCCAACGACAAGACCCGCACCCGCGTGGTTCGTCTGCCTTACGCATCCCGCAAGCGCCAGGCCGACAACTTCAACAACGACATTTCGGTAACCCCGGACAAGGCCATCACCATAGGCATCAGCACCATGCTGTCCGCCAAGAAGATAGTGCTCATGGCATGGGGCGAAGGCAAGGCGGCTGCCGTTAAGGCTATTGCCGAGGGAGACATCGATTCTTCCTGCCCTGCCTCTTACCTCCAGCGTCACGACCACATCTCCTTCTACGTGGACGAGGCCGCTGCCAGCATGCTTACCCGTTCCGTGGCCCCCTGGCTTGTCGGCCCCTGCGACTGGACACCCAAGTTCGTGCGCAAGGCGGTCGTGTGGCTCTGCCAGACCGTTCACAAGCCCATCCTGAAGCTCACTGAAAAGGACTACCTGGACAACAACCTCGGCGAGCTGCTGCAGAAAGTGGGCTCCTTCGACAGCATCAACATCAAGGTCTTCAACGACCTGCAGCATACCATCACCGGCTGGCCGGGCGGCAAGCCCAACGCCGACGACAGCACCCGTCCCGTCAGCGCGACTCCGTTCCCCAAGACCGTCCTCATCTTCTCGCCCCATCCGGACGACGACGTTATTTCCATGGGCGGTACCTTCATCCGTCTGGCGACCCAGGGACACGACGTGCACGTGGCCTACGAGACCTCCGGAAACGTGGCCGTGAACGACGACTTCGTGCTGCAGATGATTGACTGCTCCGCCCAGCTCGGCTATGCCGACAAGTTCGATGAGGTTAAGGCGCTGGTCGACTCAAAGGTGCCCGGCGAGCCCGAACCGAGGGCGCTGCTGAACATCAAGGGAGCCATCCGCCGCAGCGAGGCCCGCGGAGCCGTCCGCTCCTTCGGCCTTAACGACAACACAAACGTCCACTTCCTGAACCTCCCGTTCTATGAGTCCGGCGGCATCAAGAAGAACCCCCGCACCCAGGCGGATGTGGACATCATCAAGAAGCTCATAATCAGCCTCAAGCCCCACATGATCTTCATGGCGGGCGACCTGGCGGACCCTCACGGCACGCACAGGGTATGTACCGAGGCAGCTCTCGAGGCTCTGGAGCAGCTTGACGTGAAGGAGTATCCCTGGATCGCAGACACCCACGTGTGGATGTACCGCGGTGCATGGATGGAGTGGGAGCTCGGACGCGTGGACATGGCAGTTCCCCTGTCTCCGGACGAGGTGGTCAAGAAGCGTCACGCTATCTTCCGCCACATTTCACAGAAAGACATCGTTCCTTTCCCCGGTGAGGATTCCCGCGAGTTCTGGCAGAGGGCCGAGGAGCGCACCCAGAACACCGCAAAGCTCTATGACGAGCTCGGAATGGCTGAGTATCAGGCAATTGAAGTATTCTTAAAACTTTATTAACATATTTAACACATATGAAACTTATTATTCGCGACACCATGGTGGAGGCTTCCGTTTGGGCAGCCCGTTACATTGCTGAAAAGATTAACGAAAAGGCGGCACGTACCAACGAACCCTTCGTAATCGGCCTCTGCACCGGCTCCACCCCTATCGAGACCTACAACGAGCTCATCCGCCTCGTCAAGGCCGGCAAAGTCTCCTTCAAGAACGTGATATCTTTCAATATGGATGAGTACGTGGGACTTCCCGTCGAGCATCCCGAGAGCTACCACAGCTTCATGGCCAAGTACCTCTTTGACCATATCGACGAGCCCAAGGAGAACATCCACATCCTGGACGGTAACGCTCCCGACCTGGATGCAGAGTGCGCAGCTTATGAGGAGGCAATAGCCAAGGTTGGCGGTTTCGACCTGTTCCTCGGCGGAATCGGCGAAGACGGCCACATCGCCTTCAACGAGCCTTTCTCCTCCCTCGCTTCCCGCACCCGCGTTATCGCCCTTACTCCCCAGACCCGCGAGGTTAACTCCCGCTTCTTCGACAACGATCCCGAGAAGGTTCCTGCAAAGGCTATGTCCGTGGGCGTTGCCACCGTTACCGGAGCCAAGGAAGTCGTGGTTCTTGCTTTCGGTTCCAAGAAGGCTCATGCCATCAAGGACGCAGTCGAAGGCCCCGTATCACATTACTGCACCGTCAGTGCCCTGCAGATGCATCCTTGCGCCATCATCGCCTGCGACGATGCCGCTGCCGGCGAACTGAAGGTGAACAGCTATCGTTACTTCAAGGCTACCGAGTAGCGTTTTGAGCGCTGTCTCGACCATAATTAAAAAGTGGACCGGTACCAGTCTGGTGATTCGCATAATCATCGGACTGGTAATCGGCGCTTTATTGGGCCTGCTCGTCCCTTCCTGGACCGGAATAGGCATACTGGGGCACATCTTCGTAAGTGCGCTCAAAGCCATAGCCCCCGTGCTCGTGGCCTTCCTGGTAAGCTCTTCCATAGCCAAGGCGCAGGGCGGGCTGGGACCGCGGTTCAGGACCGTTGTAATCCTGTATCTGTCTGCTACGCTGGTGGCCGCTGCGGTCGCTGTGGCGGGCAGTTTTTTATTTCCGGTGACGCTAAGCCTTAATGACGCGGCTAGCGGATCCGCCCCCGGAGGGCTGGCGGACGTTTTCAAGAACCTGCTCTCCAATATGGTGATGAACCCGATTCAGGCGGTAGCATCTGCCAATTACATAGGCATTCTGTTCTGGGCCATAGTTATAGGGCTCGGGCTCAAGCTGGTCGCAAGCGACAGTACCATCAACGTCATATCCGAGATATCCGATGTCATTACCCAGGTGGTGAAATGGATAATACAGTTCGCACCCTTCGGTATACTCGGCCTGGTATTTACGGCAGTGTCCGAGAGCGGTCTCGAGATATTCACCACTTACGGACGCCTGTTGTTGCTCCTGGTTGGCTGCATGCTGACCAGTGTACTGATATTCAATCCATTGATATCATTTATCGCCACCCGTCAGAATCCTTATCCGCTGCTCTTTACCTGTCTGAAGGAGAGTGGAATCAACGCGTTCTTTACACGTTCTTCGGCGGCCAACATTCCTATCAACATGGAGCTTTGCAGGAAGCTCGGCATCGAGGAGGACTTCTATTCTGTCAGCATTCCGCTGGGTGCTACCGTTAACATGAACGGGGCGGCGGTAACTATCACTGTAATGACGCTGGCGGTGGCCCATACTATGGGAATCGAGGTGAGCTTCGCCTCCGCCCTGTTCCTCAGCGTCATTGCTTCGCTTGGTGCATGCGGCGCCTCCGGAGTGGCCGGCGGTTCGCTGCTGCTCATTCCCATGGCATGCTCCTTCTTCGGAATCCCTGTCGACGTGTCCATGCAGGCCGTTGCCATAGGATTCATTATCGGAGTCGTTCAGGATTCCGTGGAAACCGCGGTGAATTCCAGCGGTGACGCATTCTTCACCGCTACGGCAGAATACCACAACAGGCTTAAGGATGGAAGAAGTTAAGCTCCATTGGTACGCCCTCAAGGTGTTCTGGCGCAAGATCAATCCTGTTGAGGAAAAGTTCGACGAGATGGGCCTGGAGTATTACGCCCAGAGCATCCTGCCATCTTACCTGTTTGTCCGCACGGACAATCAGACAATCAAGAAACTGCGCCTGGAGTTTTTCGGCAAGTTCTACGTGTATTCCGACTACGTAACCAAGGAGCCTACCGTTGTTCCGGACAAGGAGCTGGAAATCTTCCGCATCGTCACTTCCGCCGGCGATACCGGCCTTCAGTTCCTGGACGAAGATGCTGAAAAATACCGCAAAGGCGACAAGGTACGCGTAATCGACGGCCCCTTCAAGGGCGCAGAAGGTTACGTTGTACGCATCAAGAAAGACCGTCGCCTCGTGGTTACCATTTCCGGCGTCGCTGCAATCGCAACGTCCTATATTCCACAGGAGTTATTGGAAAAAGTATATGAATAAGAAACCTCTGGCCGGCCTGGCGGCGCTTCTGCCCCTTGCCGCCTGTTCCGACAAACCGCAGCAGCCCAACATCGTTTTCTTCCTTGTGGATGACTTCGGCTGGGTAGACAGCAGCGTTCAGTACGGAGACGAGCTGTATCCCAACAACTTAAGGTTCAATACCCCCAACATGCAGCGCCTCAGCGAGTGCAGCACGGTCTTCGGCGACGCTTATGCCTGCGCCGTCTCCACTCCCACGCGAACCAGCATCATGACTGGCATGAATGCCGCCCACACCCGCATCACCAACTGGACATCCGCCATGCGCGACACCCCTTCGGACGCTACCGGAGGCGGTTTCTGGATGGCTGAGCATAAAGGCAACGGGGACGCTGCTGAAGGTGACATCCTGTCCCGCCCCGACTGGAACCTCAACGGCATCAGCCCCGTACCGGGCGTACCCTATACCCAGTATGCCAATTCCATGGTGCAGTACCTCAAGGATGCAGGATATTTTACCGTCCATGTGGGCAAGGCTCACTGGGCCTCTGCCGGCACCCCGGGCGTAAACGCTTATAGCCACGGATTCTGCGTCAACATAGCCGGCACCATGGCCGGAATGCCCCGCGACTACAGCGGTATGCAGAATTATGGCAACACCCCGGAACGCTGGAACGACTTCGCCGTTCAGAATCTGGTGGAATACTACGGCACCGAGACCCATCTGACCGAGGCTCTCACCAAGGAGGCTTTGAAAGCCCTGGATTACCCTATCAAGCATAAGCAACCGTTCTATCTCTATCTGGCGAGCTATGCCACGCACACGCCCATCCAGCCCGACGAGCGCTTCGCGCAGAAGTATCGTGACGCCGGTATGGACGAGGGTCAGGCGGCCTACGCCTCGCTGGTCGAGGGTGTGGACGTAAGCCTGGGTCAGGTGCTTGACTTCCTGGAGGAGAAGGGGATAGCGGACAACACCGTCGTCATCTTCATGACCGACAACGGCGGCAACTCGGAGAACAAGCAGAAGGGAGGCGTGCTGCATACCCAGAACCTGCCGCTCCGCGAGGGCAAGGGCTCCTGCTACGAAGGCGGCATACGCGTGCCCCTTATGATACACGTGCCAGGCAGGACCAAGGTCGGCCGCTGCACCGTGCCCGTCATTTGCGAGGATATGTTCCCGACGATTCTGGATATTGCCGGAGTGCGCGATTACGAAACCGTGCAGGAGATAGACGGACAGAGCATACTGCCCCTGGTGACCGGCAATGGAGAGGGCCCCGACCCCGGGCGCCCGCTGGTGTTCCACTATCCGCATAAGTGGAAGCCGTACGACCTTGTGGATATCGATTTCCTGAGCGCAGTGCGCGTCGGAGACTGGAAGCTGGTCTACCGTATCGCAGAGGGCAAACTCGAGCTGTACAATCTGAAGGAGGATCTTGGCGAGCAGCATAACGTCGCCGCCGAATACCCCGATGTCACCGCCCGCCTGGCCAAAACGCTTTCTGACAAACTTCGCGGCTGGGATGCCGTTATGCCCATCGTCGTAGCTACCGGTCAGCCCGCTCCGTTGCCAGATGAACTATAGAGAATCAGCAGTATCTGTTTCGCAATCGTAAGCACCCTCGCTTGTAGAGGGAGGGGCCCACGAAGTGGGAAGGCGAGCGAAGCGAGGATGGAGAAATAGATACTGCTGATTCTTTTATAATTTATAAGAAATGACTAAATTTGCGCGGCAAAACAGTAAAACCACTTAATATTTTAAAGATAATATGAGAATTATTCAAGTTACAGGAAGGGAAATCCTCGATTCCAGAGGCAATCCTACAGTTGAGGTTGAGGTTATCCTCGAGTCCGGCATCAAAGGCGTAGCAGCAGTTCCTTCAGGTGCATCCACCGGTGAGAACGAAGCTCTCGAGCTCCGCGACGGCGACAAGAAGCGCTATCTCGGCAAAGGCGTTCTCAAGGCAGTTGCCAACGTCAACGACGTCATCGCTCCCGCTATCATCGGCATGTCCGCCCTTGAGCAGCGCGCTATCGACAAGACCATGATCGAGCTCGACGGCACTCCTACCAAGAGCAAGCTCGGCGCCAACGCCATCCTCGGCGTCTCCCTCGCAGTTGCTCACGCAGCAGCCAACTACCTCGACATCCCCCTGTACCGCTATATCGGCGGCACCAACACCTACGTGCTCCCCGTCCCTATGATGAACATCATCAACGGCGGTGCCCACTCCGACGCTCCTATCGCATTCCAGGAGTTCATGATCCGTCCCGTCGGCGCAAGCTGCGAGGCTGAGGCCGTCCGCTGGGGCGCAGAGGTGTTCCACGCTCTCAAGAAGGTCCTCAAGGACCGCGGCTGCAGCACCGCAGTCGGTGACGAGGGTGGTTTCGCTCCCGCTCTCAAGGGAATCAACGACGCTCTCGACTGCATCATCGAGGCCATCAAGGCCGCAGGTCTGGAGCCCGGCAAGGACATCACCATCGCAATGGACTGCGCCGCTTCCGAGTTCTGCTTCAAGGGCGAGGACGGCAAGTTCTACTACGACTACAAGCAGCTTAAGGATGGCAAGAAGAAGGATCCCCGCGGCCGTCGTCTCAGCACCGACCAGCAGATCAACTACCTCAAGCAGCTCATCACCAAGTATCCTATCGACTCCATCGAGGACGGTCTGTCCGAGGAGGACTGGGAAGGCTGGGTCAAGCTCACCAAGGCCATCGGCAGCCGCTGCCAGCTCGTAGGTGATGACCTCTTCGTGACCAACGTGAAGTATCTCCAGAAGGGTATCGAGATGGGTGCAGGTAACTCCATCCTCATCAAGGTCAACCAGATCGGTTCCCTCACCGAGACCCTCGACGCCATCGAGATGGCCCACCGTCACGGCTACACCACCGTTACCAGCCACCGTTCCGGTGAGACTGAGGACACCACCATCGCCGACATCGCCGTCGCTACCAACAGCGGCCAGATCAAGACCGGTTCCCTCAGCCGTACCGACCGTATCTGCAAGTACAACCGCCTCATGAAGATCGAAATGGAGCTCGGCGACACTTGCCAGTATGGTTATAAGAAGCTTCGCTAAAAGCGTTGATAAAACTAAAAAAGGCGTCCGATCGGGCGCCTTTTTTAGTTTATAACAAATCCACCGTGTAAACCTCTGCGCGGCCGTCGACGGAGAAGCTGACGCAGAGTTGGTCGTGCCAGAAGAAGACGGCTTCCGGTTCGTGCGGGAGGTCGTGGTCGTTGAAGAGGACTTCGCGCTCCAAGGTGCCGGTGGCGATATCGACGACGCGGAGCCAGGCTTCGCGCTTCACACCGACTACCTGGTAGAATTTGCCGTTGCGCATGCAGTAGGCCTGGTCGGTAACCTTTTTGCGCTTGATGTCGAAGCGCCTGAGTGGCTCACCCATGCTCACCGTGCTGCCGCTTTTGAACGCCGGCAAATCAAACAGCATGAAGACCGTGCGCTTCTTGTCCTGCGAATAACCCTCTATCCACAGGTGCTTGCCGTCCTCGTCCGGGATGGCGTGGGGGTAAAGTATGCCCAGGCTGTCGGGAGAGGGCATTTCTATGGTCTGGACTATGTCGAAGCTGAATGCATCGCCACTACGCTTAATGCGATACACGTGAATCTTGTAATACTCATTGGGCGCGTAATTCTCAGAAGCGTACAATAAAGGCAAGCGGTCGAACAGGCACGCCTTGCGACGTACGAAGGTAAGGCTGGAATTGTGGAAGTTTTCGTTGAATCCCAAATCGGTAAACGCCAGGGTTTTGCCGCTCTTCAGGTTAGCCACCGACACTCCGTGGAAATCTCCCTCCGGCTCTTGGTTCTGGGAGTGGAACTGGAAAAACAGGTCGCCGAAGCAGTCGCCGTCGTTGGGGTAGCGGCGGTCGATGGAACAGATGTGCCTGGTGGCGATATCCTGGGCGTACCCCGCCGCAGAAAGCAGAACGGCAAGCGCAACCAACAGGCGTCTCATTTCATGTACCCGCTGAAGAACTCCCAAAGCACTTCCGGCACGTCCATGTCGGCGGATCCGTTCTTGTGTAAGCCGCCTATGATTTCGTAAAGGCGTACCTCGGCTCCGTCGGTACCGTCCAGGTAGCGGTGGCGCACTACGGTGTGGCTCTCCGGCTTGTAGAGGGGCAGGGTGTCGCAGACTTCGTGGGTGCAGCAGTCGACGCTTATCATGCGGCCGACGGCGTGCGGCACGGCGATGTACTCGCCCCAGCCGTCATGGTTGTCGGGGTCGCCCTCCCAATGGGAGGTCTTGTCGGCGGTGCCGTGAATCTCTATGAAGGGGACAGGGCCGCGGGGCTTGATGTCCCTGTAAATCCATTCCATGGTCAGGCCGGCCAGCGAAACTATGGCCGCGAAGCGCTCGGGGTGCGTGTATGCCAGCAGATAGCACATCTCGCCGCCGTTGGACATTCCGCTGAAGCAGGTGTTCGCAGGATTGAGCTTGTACTCCTGCTGGAGCTTCTTCTGCAGCGCCAGGATGAAGGCCACGTCGTCTACCTTCCATCCTTCCTGCGACGGGTAGCCCACGTTCCAGCCGGGCTTGCCCTTGCCGGGATCGGGCAGGCCCTGCGGGTAGCAGAGCACGAAGCCGTGACGCCGCGCGCAGTCGATCATGGCAGGGAAGTAGCCGTCGGCCTTGCCGCCGTAGCCGTGGGCCATGAAGACCAGCGGCCGTTGGGCGCACAGGGAATCGGGCACGTAGAGCCAGTACTCGCGTTCGTGGCCCTGGAACTTCATCGTGTGGCGCACCGTCTGCGCCTGAAGGGCGGAGGCCAGCAGCACTGCCGCCATAATCAGAATGTATCGTTTCATCATCGTCTGAATTGCCAAAGTACGACTCCGATGCTCACGGAGACGTTCAGGGAATGCTTGGTGCCGTGCTGCGGTATGACCAGGGCTCCGTCGGACGCGTCCACCACCTCCTGCTGCACTCCGTCTACCTCGTTTCCGAACACCAGTGCGTAGCGTGCGCCGGCGGCGGTTTCGAAGGTCTGCAGTTCGACGGCCTTCTCCGTCTGCTCCACGCTCAGCACCGTCCATCCGTCCGCCTGAAGCTCGCGCACCAGTGCCAGAGTGTCGCTACGGTGCTCCCAGGGCACGCTGTCCTCCGCTCCGAGGGCCGATTTGTGTATCTCGGCCGACGGCGGTACGGCGCATATGCCGCAGAGCCAGATCTTGTCTGCCTTGAAGGCGTCCGCGGTCCGGAAAGCGCTGCCAACGTTGTGCGCACTGCGTATATTGTCCAGAATCAGGGCAATACCGGAATCAGGTAAAGCCTTGTACTGTTCGGGCGTCACCCGCCCCAGCTCGAAATTAAGAAGTTTACGGTCGCGCATTTGCACAAAGATACGAAAATTGTTACATTTGTCAGTTAATTATTATCACATGAAACAGGACATACAGGTATTTGAACTGATTAAGAAAGAGTCGGAACGCCAGCACAGCGGCCTTGAGCTGATTGCTTCCGAGAATTATGTGTCGGACGATGTATTGAGGGCGATGGGCTCTATCTGCACCAACAAATACGCAGAAGGATATCCCGGCAAGCGTTATTATGGCGGTTGCGAGGTGGTAGACCAGATCGAACAGCTTGCCATCGACCGTCTGAAGGAGATATACGGAGCCTGCTGGGCCAACGTGCAGCCCCATTCCGGCGCACAGGCCAACATGGCCGTCACCATGGCGGTGCTCAAACCGGGCGACACCATGATGGGCCTGGATCTCAGCATGGGCGGCCACCTTACCCACGGCTCCCCGGTCAACGCTTCCGGACTCCTATATAATATAGTCGCATACGGCCTTAATCCCGAAACCGGCCGCGTAGACTACGACAAGATGGAAGAACTGGCGCTTGAACACAAGCCCAAGCTCATAGTCGGCGGCGCCTCCGCTTACTCCCGCGAATGGGATTACGAGCGCATGCGCGCCATTGCCGACAAGGTCGGGGCGGTGCTGTGGATAGACATGGCGCACACTGCCGGCCTTATTGCTGCAGGCCTGCTGAAGAACCCCGTCCAGTATGCCCACATCGTCACCTCCACCACCCACAAAACGCTCCGCGGACCCCGCGGCGGCATCATCCTGATCGGTAAGGACTTCGACGATCCGCAGGGACGTACGACTCCCAAGGGCGTAGTTAAGAAGATGAGCCAGGTGCTCGACTCCTACGTGTTCCCCGGAGTCCAGGGCGGCCCGCTCGAGCACGTCATCGCTGCCAAGGCCGTTGCTTTCTTTGAGGCGCAGCAGCCTGAATACAAGGCCTACCAGAAGCAGGTGATACGCAACGCCGCCACCATGTGCGACGAGTTCCTGAAGCTGGGTTACAAGGTAGCCAGTGGCGGCACGGACAACCACCTTATGCTGATCGACCTCCGCGGCAAGTTCCCCGAGCTCACCGGTCGTGTGGCGGAAAAGGAACTGGTGAAGGCCGACATCACCGTCAACAAGAATATGGTGCCGTTCGATTCCCGCAGTCCCTTCCAGACCAGCGGCATCCGTATAGGCACGCCTGCCATCACCTCCCGCGGTTTCAAGGAGAAGGATATGGTGTATATAGCCGACCTTGTCGATACGGTTCTGACTTCCTGCGCCAAGAGTATGGATGCTCTGACCGCCAAGGAGGAACTGACAGCAGACCAGGCCAAGGCGCTCAAGGCGCACGAGGCGGTGCTTGCCGATGTACGCAAGAAAGTCAACCAGATGACCGCCGGCGTGCCGCTGAACCGCTATTAATGACATTTTGTCACTGGTATAGACTTTGAGATTACAATAAGCGTCTCCGGGTTTCCGGGGGCGCTTAATTTGTAAACTAATTCAAATTATATTATGCTTAAACCTTTAGCAGACAGAGTGGTTATCGAGCCCAAGGAGGCCGAGACCAAGACGGCTTCGGGAATTTTCATCCCCGACACCGCAAAGGAAAAACCCCAGCAGGGAACGGTAGTGGCAGCAGGCCCTGGCAAGAAAGACGAACCCATGGAGGTGAAAGTCGGTGACGTAGTCCTCTACGGCAAGTATGCCGGCACCGAGGTAACCGTGGATGAAAAGAAATACCTCATCGTTAAGCAGTCTGACATTTTAGCAATTCTGTAAGTACTATGGCAAAAGAGATAAAATTCAATACCGATGTCCGCTCAAAGATGAAGAGCGGCGCGGACCAGCTGGCCGACGCGGTCAAGGTAACCCTCGGCCCTAAAGGTCGTAACGTAGTTATCGACAAGAAATTCGGCGCTCCCCAGGTGACCAAGGACGGCGTTACCGTCGCCAAGGAAGTGGAGCTCGAAGACCGCTACGAGAATATGGGCGCCCAGATGGTCAAGGAAGTCGCTTCCAAGACCAACGAGCAGGCCGGCGACGGTACCACTACCGCCACCGTGCTGGCACAGGCCATCATCAACGTGGGCCTCAAGAACGTTACCGCAGGAGCCAACCCCATGGATCTCAAGCGCGGCATCGACAAGGCCGTGGCAGCAGTGGTAGAGTCCCTCAAGAAGCAGAGCAAGCAGGTCGGCAGCGACTACTCCAAGGTGGAGCAGGTCGGTACCGTCAGTGCCAACAATGATTCTTATATAGGTAAGCTGATTGCCGACGCAATGTCGAAGGTCGGCCAGGACGGCGTCATCACAGTCGAAGAGGCCAAAGGTACCGATACCGAGGTCAAGGTGGTTGAAGGTATGCAGTTCGACCGCGGCTACATCTCCCCGTACTTCATGACCAACGGCGACAAGATGGAGGCCGAGCTCAGCAACCCTGCCATCCTGGTGACCGACAAGAAGATCAGCACCATGAAGGACCTCCTTCCGATTCTCGAGCCCATCGCACGTGAGGGCAGGGAACTGCTCATCGTTGCAGAGGACGTGGACGGCGAGGCTCTTACCACCCTCGTGGTGAACAAGCTCCGCGGCACCCTCAAGATTGCCGCCGTCAAGGCCCCCGGCTTCGGCGACCGCCGCAAGGAGATGCTTCAGGATATCGCCACCCTCACCGGCGCAATAGTAGTGAGCGAGGAGCGTGGCTTCACCCTGGAGAACACTACCCCCGACATGCTCGGCAAGGCTGAGAAGGTGACCATCACCAAGGAGAATACCACCATCGTAGGCGGTGCAGGCGACAAGAGCGCCATTGCCGACCGCGTGGAGCAGATCCGCAAGCAGATTGAGGTCAGCACCTCCGAATACGACAAGGAGAAGCTCAAGGAGCGTCTCGGCAAGCTCGGCGGTGGTGTGGCAGTCCTCTATGTGGGCGCAACCACCGAAGTTGAGATGAAGGAGAAGAAGGACCGCGTGGAGGATGCTCTGAATGCAACCCGCGCAGCCGTGGAAGAGGGCTACCTGCCCGGAGGCGGCGTCTCCTATATCCGTGCCGTCGAATCCCTGTCCAAGCTGACCGGCGAGAACGAGGACGAGACCACCGGCATCCGCATTGTTGCCAAGGCCATCGAGGAGCCTCTGCGCCAGATTGCTTCTAACGCAGGAGTGGACGGCAGCGTCATAGTGCAGAAGATCAAGGAAGGCAAGGCCGACTTCGGTTACAACGCACGCACCGGCGAATATGTTAATATGTTCGAGGCAGGCGTCATCGATCCTACCAAGGTTGCCCGTGTCGCCCTTGAAAATGCAGCTTCAGTAGCCGGAATGTTCCTTACCACAGAATGTGGTATAGTAGACATTCCCGAACCTGCAGCAGCTGCTCCCGCAATGCCTCAGGGCGGAATGATGTAAAATTCAATACGTTAGCTTTAGATCGGGGCCCGGCATTTGTCTGGGCCCCGATTTTTTTGCTGATTTTTTCGAAAAAAAAGTGAAAAAAATTTGCAGAATAAAAAAAAGTGCTTACCTTTGCAATCCCGTTTGGAACAACGGTGAAGGCCATCAGCCGAAGAGGCTGGTTTTTTTAGCGCCTTTTTTGAAAATAAGTTCTTTAAATAGATCTTTGAAAAGACTGAAGGAAAGTACAAGCAAGTACCGAGAACAAACGAGAGCGTTAATTCTTTTAAGGAATTAGTGTCAAGGGTCAAGCTAAGAATTATAGAATATACAAAGAAGAGTTTGATCCTGGCTCA
>JAFZIO010000040.1 GCA_017554335.1 Bacteroidales bacterium
TAATCGCCCTGCTGGCTGCTGCAGCAGCCGCCATCTGGTTCGCCACCCGTAAGCTCGCGGCACGCCGTGCCGACGTTGTAGGCAGCAAGAACAGGGCCGCCACCAAGATGGCCCGCAAGCGCCTGGCGCAGGCCGGAGAATTCCTCAAGAAAGACCTCTACACCGCCTTCTACGAGGAGCTCCACAAGGCCCTGCTGGGCTTCGTAGGCGACAAACTCAACATGCCCGCCACCGACCTCAGCAAGGAGAACATCAGCGAGAGGCTGGTGGAAGGTGGGGCCACGCAGGAGCAGGCGGCACGCTTCACGGAGCTGCTGGACGCCTGCGAGTTCGCCCGCTACGCCCCGAGCGAGGGGCACGAGGCCATGAACGCCCACTTCGAGGGCGCCGTGAGCGTCATTTCAGAAATCGATTCAGCCATGAAGAGGAAACCTAAAAACGGCTCCGCAGCGGCCCTGACGGCACTTCTGCTGCTGGCAGCACTGCCATTCGGGGCACGCGCAGCAGCACCCGCCGACAGCCTCTGGAACGCCGGCGTGAACGCCTACACCGAAGGCCGCTGGGACGAAGCCCGCTCCGCCTGGGCAGCCATAGCGGACGACGGCCTGGAGAGCGCAGAGCTCTACTACAACCTGGGCAACGCCTGCTTCAAGGAGGGCGACCTGGCGCACGCCATACTCTGGTACGAGCGTTCGCTCAAGGTGGACCCGTCCTACGGCGACGCCCGCTTCAACCTGGAATTCGCCCGCTCGCAGGTGCAGGACCGCATCGACGAGGTGCCGGAATTCTTCCTCAAGACCTGGGGGCGCAAGGTCTGCTGGCTGCTGCCTTCGGGCGTATGGGCTGCGCTATGCATCCTGTTCTTCGCGGCCACGCTGGCCATGCTGCTGCTCTTCCTGCTCGGCAGGGGCGGCGCACGCAAAGCCGGCTTCTTCGTGGGCATAGCCACCCTGCTTCTGACGCTGTTCTGCCTGGAATTTGCTTTCTGGCAGAAGACAGATGCGCTCAAGCACGACAGTGCCATTGTGACCGCAGCGGTAACTGAAGTAAAGAGCTCCCCCGGCAGCGGCGTGAGCCTCTTCGTGCTCCACGAAGGCACCAAAGTCAAGATGCTCGAGACCGTCGGCGACTGGGAGAACATAGAACTCGCAGACGGCCGCCAGGGCTGGCTGAGACAGGGTTCCGTGGAAAGAATATGATTTCTGCGGAAAATTAGTATATTTGTAGGTTAAAGATTATTTGAGATATGCTAAGTTATTTGCTTCAGGCCGACATCGTGGACGCGGTACAGGCCGCTCCGGTGCAGCAGGAAATGTCCTACTCCCTTATCGACATGGCCGTTAAAGGCGGTCCCCTGATGATTGTGCTGCTTCTGCTCTCAATCGTCGCCATCTTCATTTTCGGAAAGAAGTGGTGGATGATACGCCAGGCGGGCAAGATTGACAAGGACTTCATGATGGACATCCGCGACTACATCCATGACGGAAAACTCAAGTCCGCCAAGACCCTGTGCGGCAAGTTCGACACTCCCGTCGCACGCATGGTGGAGACCGGTATCGACCGTTACGGCAAGCCCCTGAGCGACATCCAGACCGCCATCGAGAACGTTGGCAATGTTGAGGTCGCCCGCCTCGAGAAGGGACTTCCCTACCTGGCCATGATAGCCGGCGGCGCCCCTATGATAGGATTCCTCGGCACCGTGCTCGGTATGGTACAGGCCTTCTTCAATATGTCTCAGGCCGGCAACAATATAGACATCACCCTGCTGTCCAGCGGTATCTACACCGCCATGATCACCACCGTGGGCGGTCTTATCGTGGGCATCATCGCTTACTTCGGCTACAACTACCTCACCTCCAAGGTGTCCAACGTAGTCTTCCAGATGGAGAGCAGCACCATAGAGTTCATGGATCTGCTGGACGAACCCGCAGCTAAAGAAGAAGAGTAATGGCCCTCAAGCGTACAACCAAAGCGGACCCGAACATGGCAATGTCCAGTATGACGGACATCGTGTTCCTGCTGCTCATCTTCTTCCTGGTGACGTCGACGCTGGTGAACCCCAACGCCCTGAAGCTCCTGCTCCCCAAGAGCACGGGCCAGGTAGGCGCAAAGGCCACCGTGACCGTGTCCATCAAGGACTGGGGAGACGAGCAGTACAGCTTCCACGTGAACGGCAACGAGACGCCCATCCCCCTGGAGCAGGTGGAGGACGAGCTGGTGGAGCTGCTGCAGACCGAGGAGGATCCCACCTTCTCCATCCACTCGGACGAGACTGTCCCCATCAAGGAGATAGTTCAGGTGATGAATATCGCCAAACGTAATCATTACAAGGTAATTCTGGCCACGCAACCCGAATGAAACAGTACCTCCGCGAACGCAGCGAAAGGGAGCGCAACTCCGTGATCACCGGCATAGCAATGACGGTGGCCATCCACGTGTGCGCCGTACTTCTCGTATCGTTCACCGGTATCAAATATCTTTATCCGCCGCCGCCCGAGACCTCTTTCCTGCTGGACTTTGAGGAAGAACTCGAAGTCCCCGAGCAGAAAGCCGGACGCGAGCCCCGCGGCGAGGAAGTGGACCCCGAGAAGAACATCGAACTGGTACAGCGCAGCGAGTCTCCCGTGGAGTCCAAGAAGCCTAACTTAACCCCCGCGACCAAGCCTGACGACCACGGCGACGTGGACGTGAACGAGCCCAAGCGCGAGGAAGAACCGGAGCTCGACCCCCGTGCCACGTTCCCCGGAATGGCCAAGAAAGACACGACCATTACGGCAGAGCATTCGGCCAGCGAAGGCTCCGCTGAATACAAGCCCGGACAGCCCACGGGCAATACAGGCAAGGGCAATACCGACGGCGCTCCCAACGCCCATCTGGAAGGCCGCTATGTAGACAAGGCGGGACTCAAGAAACCCGTTTACGCCTCACAGGAAAGCGGCAAGGTGGTAGTCAAGATCTGGGTAGACCAGTATGGCAAGGTGCAGAAGGCAGTACCCGGAGCCGACGGTACTACAGTTACCGACAAGGCCCTCTGGACAGCAGCCCGCAACGCCGCCCTGGAGACCGGATTCAACATGAGCGCAAACGCCCCTGCACTGCAGGAAGGCACAATTACTTACATTTTTAACCTCAGATGACGTGAGTCATCGCTTTAGAACCAAAAACACCATGGATGGTTTTTCAAAAGACGGCCGTAAACTTAGACCACGTAAAACTGCCGGAAGCGCACCCCGCTCCGAGAAAGTAGATTTCCACTCCTCATCCGAACAGCGCCCTTACGGCGAGCGCAGAAGCTTCGGAGAGGGTCGCCCTTCATACGGCGACCGCAAACCCCGCCAGTACGGCGAAAGCCGCCCCTACGGCGAGCGCAAGCCCTACGGTGAACGCAAGAGCTATGGCGAAGGACGCCCTTCTTACGGAGAGCACAAGAGCTATGGCGAGAGTCGCCCTTCTTATGGCGACCGCAAGCCCCGCCAGTACGGCGAAGGCCGCCCCTCCTACGGGGAACACAAGTCCTACGGCGAGCACAAGAGTTACGGCGAGAGCCGTCCTTCTTACGGCGATCGTCCGTACGGCGACCGCCCCGCACGCAAAGGCGCTCCCAAGAGGGGTCCCAAGCGTTTCCCGGACAAATCCCACTTCACCAAGTCTTCAGACGAGGGCATCAACCGCATGATAAGCCGCCGTCCCCAGATCAGGGACGACTATGACGGCCCCGCATACGAGCCCGAGAACATACAGAACGAGATCCGCCTCAACCGCTTCATCGCCAATTCCGGCGTATGCTCACGCCGCGAAGCCGACACCTTCATCCAGGCCGGCTGCGTAACAGTGAACGGCGAGGTGGTCACCGAACTCGGCACCAAGGTCAACATCTTCGACGACGACGTCCGCTTCAACGGCGAGCGCCTGAAGGGCGAGAACAAGGTATACCTGGTGATGAACAAGCCCAAGGGCTACGTCACCTCCGCTTCCGACCCTCACGCAGAGAAGACTGTGATGGACCTCCTCAAGAACTGCCCGTCCCGCGTGTATCCCGTGGGACGTCTGGACAAGGCCACGACGGGCGTGCTCATGTTCACCAACGACGGTGAGATAGCGGAACGCCTTACTCATCCCTCCTACGACAAGAAGAAAATCTATCAGGTAGCCCTGGACCGCAAACTCAGCCAGGAAGACTACGACAAGATACTTGAGGGCGTTACCCTCGGCGACGGCTTCATCAAGGCCGACGAACTGGAATTCGTGGACGAAGGCGACCACAGCAAGCTCGGAATAGAAATCCATTCCGGCAAGAACCGCATAGTGCGCCGCATCTTCGAATCCCTCGGCTACACCGTGAAGGCGCTGGACCGCGTGTACTTCGCAGGCCTCACCAAGAAGGGGCTCAAGAAGGGCGAGTGGCGCTATCTGTCCGAGAGTGAAGTTAACATGCTGAAGATGGGGGCCTACGTATAATGGAGCACCGTTCGGGATTCGTTAACATAATCGGCAACCCCAATGTGGGCAAGTCCACGCTGATGAACGCGCTGGTGGGCGAAAAGCTCTCCATCGTGACTTCAAAGGCGCAGACCACCCGCCACCGCATCATGGGCATAGTGAACGGGGAAGACTGGCAGATAGTCTACTCCGACACGCCCGGCATACTCAAGCCCTCCTACAGGCTCCAGCAGAACATGATGAACTTCGTGGACGGAGCCCTCGGCGACGCCGACATCGTGCTGTACGTCACGGACACGGTGGAGACGCCCGACAAGAACGGAGACTACATTTCCAAGCTGCAGCGCATCCAGTGCCCCGTTATCGTGGTCATCAACAAGATAGACATCAGCGACCAGCAGAAGGTGCTGGAGCTGGCGGCATGGTGGAAGGAGCAGCTGCCGGAGGCGGAAATCATTCCCGCCAGCGCGCAGGAGCGCTTCAACCTGGAGAGCATCCTGGATGCCGTGGTAAGCCGCCTGCCGGTATGCCCGCCCTGGTTCGACAAGGATGCCTTTACAGACAAGAACCTCCGTTTCTTCGCCTCGGAGATCATAAGGGAAAAGATTTTCCTCAACTACAAGGAGGAGATTCCCTACAGCTGCGAGGTTGGCATTGAGGCTTTCAAGGAAGGCGCCGAGCGCTACGACATAGACGCGGTGATTTACGTGATGCGCGAATCCCAGAAGGGCATCATTATAGGCAAGAAGGGAGCCGCTTTGAAGAAAGTGGGCACCGAGGCACGCATAGACATGGAAGACTTCTTCCAGAAAAAGGTGTTCCTTAGCATTTTCGTTAAGGTAGACCCCGACTGGAGGGAGAACAAAAGAGAATTACGCCGTTTCGGCTACGAGGACTAAGATATGGATGAAGAGAACATTGTGACCGAAGAAGTCATCGAAGACGATGATCTGGAAGTAGCGGAAGACGCCGAATCCAGCGGTAAATACACGAGGCTTCTGGAGAGTGACGCGCACAAGTTCAAGCTCTCCGGCATGTTCAAGGACTGGTACCTGGATTACGCATCCTACGTGATCCTGCACCGTGCCGTCCCCCACATCGCCGACGGCCTGAAGCCTGTCCAGAGGCGCGTGCTGCACGTGATGAGCAAGATGGACGACGGTTCCTACACCAAGGTGGCGAACATAGTCGGCCAGGCCATGCAGTACCACCCCCACGGCGACCAGTCCATACTCGGAGCCCTCGTCACCCTCGGCCAGAAGGGCCTCTGCATCGACTGCCAGGGTAACTGGGGCAACATCCTCACCGGCGATGCGAACGCGGCACCCCGTTACATCGAGGCACGCCTCAGCAAGTTCGCCAAGGAGGTTCTCTTCGACCCGAAGGTCACGCACACCATGAAGTCGTACGACGGCCGCAACGACGAGCCGACGGAGCTTCCGGTGCGCTTCCCCCTCCTGCTCGCCCAGGGTACCGACGGCATCGGCGTGGGCCTTGCGTCCAAGATCCTGCCGCACAACTTCAACGAGCTGATGGACGCCTCCGTGGCCATCCTGGAGGGCAAGCCGTACGAGCTTTACCCCGACTTCCCCACCGGCGGTTTTGCCGACTGCTCCAAGTACATGCAGGGCAAGCGCGGCGGCCGCGTGAAGGTGCGCGCCCGCATAGAGAAGATAGACAAGAGCACCATCGCCATTACCGAGATTCCCTTCGGCAAGTATACCAAGGACCTGATTGAATCTATCCTGAAGGCCAAGGACAAGGGAAAGATCAAGATCAAGAAGATAGAGGACATGACCACGGACAAGGTGGAGATTCTGATCCACCTGCCCGGCGACGTGTCCCCCGACAAGACAATAGACGCCCTGTATGCATTCACCGACTGCGAATGCAACCTGGCGCCGAATGCTTGCGTGATCAAGGACAACAAGCCCCAGTTCCTGACGGTCAACGAGATACTCGAGTACAGCACCTTCCACACCCGCGACATCCTGCTGCAGCAGCTGGGCATACGCATGGAAGAGCTGGATCGCGACTGGCACTACAGCTCGCTGGAAAGGATTTACTTCGAAAACCGCATCTACAAGATACTGGAGAAGGACCAGTCCAGCTGGGAGGAGCAGAAAGAAGAGACCCTCACCGCAATGAAGGCCTACGAGAAGTCGCTGCGCCGCGAGATTGTGATGGAGGATATAGACCGACTGGTAGACAAGCCCGTGCGCAAGATCTCCAAGTTCGACGTGAAGGCTGTGGAGGAGAAGATCCAGGCTATAGAGGAAGAAATGAAGGTGGTCCAGGACCACATCGAGCATATCGACAGGTTCACCATCGACTGGTTTAAGGGGCTCAAGAAGAAGTACGGCAAGGATTTTCCCCGCCGCACGGAACTCACGGGCTTCGAGACCATAGCTGCGACGCGCGTGGTGAACAACAACGCCAAGCTTTACGCCAACCTGGCGGAAGGCTTCGTGGGCATAGGCCTCAAGAGGGACGACAACGGCGAGTTCATCAGCGAGTGCTCCGACCTTTCCGAGATAATTGTCATACGCAAGGACGGCAAGTACATCGTGACCAAGGTGAGCGACAAGGCTTTCTTCGGCAAGGACCTCATCTACGTCGGTGTGTTCAACCGCGGTGACAGCCGTACGGTTTACAATGTAATTTACCGCGAAGGCAAGACCTCTATCTATTATGCCAAGCGTTTTGCGGTGACTTCCGTTACCCGCGACAAGGAATACGATATCACCACGGGGGTAGAGGGCTCGCAGATAGTCTGGTTCACCGCCAACCACAACGGCGAGGCGGAGACCGTGCGCGTGCAGCTGCGTCCCAAGCCGAAGCTCAAGAAGACTTCGTTCGAGTACGATTTCTCCACCCTGGCCATAAAGAGCAAGACCGCCCGCGGCAACCTGGTCACAAAGAATGTAATCCGGACCATTACGCTGAAGAGCAAGGGCGTAAGCACCATTGCCGGCAAGGAGATCTGGTACGATACCGATATCCAGAAGCTGAACGACGAAGGCCACGGCCTGCTGCTGGGCGAGTTCTGCGATGGCGACAAAGTGCTGGCGGTGTTCAAGAACGGTACGTTCTACACCACTTCCTTCGACCTGGTGAACCGTTACCAGGGTGACGTCCTGAGGATAGAGAAATTCGATCCGGACAAGACCTTTACCGCCCTTTACTGGGACGCCGGGGTCAAGTCATTCTACGTGAAGCGCTTCTCCTTCGTGGTCAGCGACAACACGCCGGTATCGTTCATCGCCGAGGGCAGCAAGTCCTACCTGGTCGAGCTGAGCGACGACAGGCATCCGCAGTACGAAGTTGTCTGGAAGCTGGAAGACAAGCCTTCCGACTTCGTGGATGCCGAGGAGTGGATTGCCAAGAAGGGCGTCGGCGCCAAGGGCAAGAAGGTGGTGGACCGCGGCGAGGTCAAGAAGGTCCGCTTCGTGGAGCCGCTGGTGAAGCCCGGCGACGATGAGGAGGCTGAAGTTAATACGGAGGAGGCTCCCGAGGATGTGCCGGAGGAGATAACCGAAGAAGTGGTACAGGAGGAGGTGCTGCTGCCGGATGCCAGTGAGGAGACGGAGGTGGCTACGGCTAAGACGGCAAAAAAATCCAAGATTAAGGCCGGTACCGAGATCCGGATCCCGGAGACGGCCGACGAGGAACCGATAGAATTGATTTTCGAAGAACCAACACTATTTTAATAAACCATGTTAGCTAGCGTTATTTACATTATCGGCATCATAGCCGCAGTCTGGTGCGTACTGGATATTTTCAAGCACAAGAACCTTGACCTTCTCTGGAAGATTGTTCTTTGCATAGCAGTCCTCGCAACCAGCTGGATCGGTCTCCTTGTTTACTATTTCATTATAAGGAATAGAATCTAAGGCTTCCGACCGGATATTTTTACAGTTTAGCGGGGCAGGTCCAATTTTACCCTTTGGACCTGCCCCGCAAATCGTTATCTCACGCAATCCAGTGCCGCAGGTCCCCCGCATAAAATTGGACCTGCCCCGGAACCATCGGGAACCTGCGCCAAAACTGCCGGAGACCTGCGCCGGAACCACCGAAATCAGCAGCCAAAATTCTTGGCCGAACAAAATATTTGAAAAATTTATGTACTATGTATTGCAAAGTATTAAAAAGTTTTTATATCTTTGCATCGTAAAACATATACAACAATGAAAAAAGTAATCTCAGCCGGCATTGGTGGCCGGAGCTTCACCATCAACGA
>JAFZIO010000041.1 GCA_017554335.1 Bacteroidales bacterium
AGATGCGCCGCATGATAGCCGAAACTTTCAAAGTTAAAACTTATAACCCTTCATAAAATGAAAGAAGCACAAATCCTGAAGTCTTACGAAATAGCCCGCGAGCGCTATGCCGCCCTGGGCGTAGACACGGACAAGGCAATAGAAACACTCGAGAAGACGCCCATATCGCTGCATTGCTGGCAGACCGACGACGTAATAGGCTTCGAGAGCGCCGCAGGCCTCTCCGGCGGCATACAGACCACCGGCAACTATCCCGGACGCGCCCGCAACATAGAAGAGGTCCGTAAAGACGTCCTCTTTGCCAAGAGCCTTATCGCCGGCAACCACCGCCTGAACCTCCACGAGATTTACGGAGACTTCGGCGGCAAGTTCGTAGACCGCGACCAGGTGGACGTACGCTACTTCGAGAGCTGGATACAGTGGTCGCGTGAGAACGGCCTCAAGCTGGACTTCAATTCCACTTCTTTCGGGCACCCCAAGAGCGGTGACCTGTCGCTTTCCAACCCCGATAAAGCCATACGCGACTTCTGGATCGAGCACACCAAACGCTGCCGCCGCATAGCCGACGCCATGGGCAAGGCCCAGGGCGACCCGTGCATCATGAACATCTGGGTGCACGACGGCTCCAAGGACCAGACGGTGGAGCGCAAGCGCTACCGTGAAATATTCGCCGAGTCCCTGGACGAAATACTGAAGGAGGAGCTCCCAGGCATGAAAACCTGCCTGGAGGCCAAGCTCTTCGGCATAGGCCTGGAAAGCTATACAGTCGGCTCCCACGATTTCGTGGCCGGCTACTGCGCCACACGCAAGCTCATGTACACCCTGGACACCGGCCATTACGAGATGACGGAGAACGTCTCCGACATGGTGGCCTCCCTGCTGCTGTTCGTGCCTGAACTCATGCTTCACGTGTCCCGCCCCATACGCTGGGACTCCGACCACGTGACCATAATGAACGACCAGACCCTGGACCTCTTCAAGGAGATCGTGCGCGCCGACGCCCTGAACCGTGCGCACATAGGCCTGGACTATTTCGACGCCGCCATCAACCGCATAGGCGCCTATGTTATAGGCTCGCGTGCCACACAGAAATGCCTGCTGAGCGCCCTTCTGGAGCCGCTGGCCAGGCTCCGCGAGTACGAAGACGCCGGCAAGGGCTTCCAGCGCCTCGCCCTGCTGGAGGAGGCCAAGACCCTGCCTTTCGGTGCCGTGTTCGATTACTTCAACTACAAGAACGGCGTGCCCGTAGGCGAGGCGTTCATCCCCGAAATCGAACGTTACGAACGTGAAGTCACTAGTAAACGATGAGCATACTGGATAAAAACAAGGCCATGAAGGCCGAAGTGAGGCAGGTGGCGGAAGTCGCCGGCTACCTCTGGCAGAAAGGCTGGGCCGAACGCAACGGCGGCAACATCACCGTCAACATCACCCGCTGGGTAGACGACGCCATGAGGGCCCTGCCGGCCATCAGCGAGCCCCTGCCCATAGGCAAGACGCTGCCTCACCTGGAGGGCTGCTGGTTCTACTGCAAGGGCACCGGCAAGCGCATGCGCGACCTTGCCCGCAACCCCATGGCCAACGGCTCCATCATCCGCATACTGCCGGATTGCGCGACCTACGAGATAGTCGCCGACCGCCTCGTCATGCCCACCTCCGAGCTTCCGTCGCACCTGGCCGTACACGACTACCTGATAGCCAAGGGCTCTCCGTACCGCGCCTCCCTGCACACGCATCCCATTGAGCTTGTTGCGCTTACCCATTGCCACAAGTGGCTGGAGAAGGATGCCGCCACCCGTATGCTCTGGTCCATGATTCCGGAGACCAAGGCCTTCTGCCCCCGCGGGCTGGGTATGGTTCCCTATATGCTCCCGTCCAGCGTGGAGCTGGCGGAAGCGACCATACGCACACTGGACCAGGATTACGACGTGGTGATGTGGGAGAAGCACGGCGTCTTCGCCGTGGACACGGACATAATGAACGCCTTCGACCAGGTGGACGTGCTGAACAAGGCCGCCCAGATATATATAGCCTCCAAGAATATGGGCTTCGAGCCCGAAGGCATGACCTACTCCCAGATGAAGGAGCTCAGCGACGCCTTCGGCCTGCCTAAATAAATAATTGTGTATCTTTGCCCCGACAATAAACTATTAATGCTATGAAGAGAATAATTGTTATCGCAGTTCTCGCCGTTATGGCTCTTGCCACGGCCAATAATGCATTTGCCCAGCGCAAAACCGTTCCCTACGCCTCTCTTGGCCCTCTGGCCAGCTTTACGGAGAATGATTTCGGCGTGGGTGTGGCCGCGGGTTTCCGCAACTATAACCGCAACGCTTTCGTTTCATTTTCGCCTTCACTCGAGCTCTTTGCAGAGGCTTTCCCGGCAGACAAGCGCTTCGGTGCTTTCCTGGTCCCCGAAATCGGCGTGGCTATCGGTCCCAAGGGCTTCAAGTTCTATCCTCATACCGGCCTGATGCTGGGTTACGATACCGGTACCGGCAGCTTTGCCTGGGGAGGAAAGAGTGGCACCGCATTTGACTTCGGCAAGCACTTCACCCTTGACTTCTGCACCTATATGCCCGGTTACAGTTTTACCGCCGTTATCTGGGCTGCCAATTTTGTCTGGCGTTTTTAATGAAAAAGATAGTCCTGGCTTTAGCCGCCGCCCTTGCCGCCCTGCCCCTTTGGGCCGGGAAGGTGGTCACCGACAGCCTCTACAGCTCCGTGCTGGGCGCGGCGGTGAAGTATAACGTATATTTGCCCGACGGCTATGGCAAGACGGCCCGCGAGTATCCCGTGGTCTACCTGCTCCACGGCCTTAGCGACGACTATACAGCCTGGGCCGGCAGGGGAGGAGTGCAGTTGGTCGCCGACGAGCTCATCCGCTCCGGAGAAGCGGTCCCTATGGTAATAGTGATGCCCAACGCCGGCGGCGCCGACATTCACAACACCTGGAACGGCTACTTCAACATGCCCGGCTGGAATTACGAGGACTTCTTCTTCAGCGAGCTGATTCCTTCCGTGGAGAAGAAATACAGCTGCGGCGGGAGTAAGGGCAGCAGGGCCATAATGGGTCTCTCCATGGGCGGAGGCGGCAGCACCGTGTATGCCCAGAGGCACCCGGACATGTTCTCCAGTTGCTACGCCATGAGCGCCTGGCTGGACAACAAGACCAACGAGGTCAGCGACGGCAAGGAAAGAAAGGACAAGTTCTGGTACGTATGCGAGGCCGTCAAGGAGCATTCGGCATTGGAATTCTTGGACAATGCCGACAAGGAGACCCTTAAGAAGCTGCGCACCGTGGCATGGTTCCTGGACTGCGGCGACGACGACTTCCTGCTCCAGCAGTCTATGGACTTCCACATGAAGATGCGTAAAGCAAAGGTGCACAGTGAATTCCGAGTGCGCGACGGTGTGCACAACTGGGAATACTGGCACCTTGCCCTTCGCTGGTCGCTTCCTTTCGCGTCCAGGAATTTCGAATAGCGGCAGCTAAATATTTAAATCAGAGTCAGCGCAACGTCCATCATCCTCGTGAAGGTGGTCCTGCGCTGTTCTGATGTTGTGACCTCGCCGGTAATCAGGTGGTCGGAGACCGTGTTGATTACCAGTGCGCGGTTGCCTGAACGGGCGGCGTTCATATAGAGGGCGGAAGCCTCCATTTCAACGCCCAGCACGCCCATCTTTATCCACTTGTCTATGCGGGGGATATCCCTGTAGAAGATATCCGTAGACATTACGTTGCCCACTTTGTAGTCGTATCCGAACTCCTCGCAGGCCTTCACGGCTTTGCTCAGCAGCTCGTAGTCTGCAATAGGGGCGAAAGTCCCGGGCAGCTCATACTGGGAGGCATAGTTGGAGTCCGTGCAGGCTCCCATTGCCAGGATGAGGTCTCCCAGCTTGAGGTCCTTCTGGTAAGCTCCGGCGGAGCCTACGCGTATGATGGTTTTTACCCCGTAGAAATTGTACAGCTCGTGGGTATAGATGCCAATGGACGGTATGCCCATTCCGTGGCCCATCATGCTTACTCTCTTGCCCTTGTAGGTGCCGGTGTATCCCAGCATACCGCGGACTTCGTTGAACTGGAAAATGTCTTCCAGATACTTCTCCGCCATGAATTTGACGCGGAGGGGGTCTCCGGCCATGATTACCGTCTCGGCAATCTCGCCGTATTTGGCGTTTATGTGAGGAGTCGGGATGTTGCTCATACTAAATAAAGATGTATCTGAGGATAAAGAGGACGGCAAGTACCCACATGGTCGGAGATATGCTCTTGAACTTGCCTGCTACGGCATGGCAGAGTACGTAGGAGATAACGCCGATGAGGATACCGTCGGAGATGGAATAGGCCAGCGGCATCATGATGATGGTAAGGAAGGCAGGGATGGCCTTGCAGTAGTCGTCCCAGTGGATTCGCTTGATGGCGGGCATCATCATCACGCCCACAATGATGAGGGCGGGAGCGGTGGCGGCGCCGGGGATGGCCAGGAAAATGGGGCTGAAGAAGAGGGCCAGGACGAAGCAGATCGCCGTGCTGAATGCGGTGAGGCCGGTGCGTCCGCCTTCTCCCACGCCGGAGGCGCTTTCTACGTAAGTGGTAGTGGTGGAGGTGCCGAGGCATGCGCCGCAGACGGTCGCAATGGAGTCGGCCAGGAACATCTTCTCCATGCCGGGGATGTCATCCTGCCTGTTGCCCTCGGGCACGAGGTTCGCTCCCTGATGCACGCCGATTATGGTTCCCATGGTGTCGAACATGTCGATGAAGAGGAAGGTGAAGACCACCACCAGCATATCCCAGCTGAGGATCTGCGCCCACTCGAACTGGCAGAAGATAGGTGCCACGCTGTCCGGCAGGGAGATGAGCTTGACGGCTCCGTTCTCGTTGCGGATAAGCTGGGTGACCGTCTCCCCGGTGGCGGGGTCCTTGATGAACAGGCCTATGACGGCGGTGATCAGGATGCCCCAGAGCATGCCTCCGCGAACCTTCGCCATTACCAGGCCGGCGGTGATGAACAGGCCGATAATTCCGACCAGGGCCTTGCCCTCGGTGATGTTGCCGAGGCCGACCAGAGTGGCGTCGTTATTTACTATGATGCCGGCGTTCTGCAGGCCGATGAAGGCGATGAAGAGGCCGATGCCGGCTCCGATGGCCTTCTTGAGGGTGCCGGGGATGGCGTTGAGCAGCCAGGAACGGACCTTCGTAACCGTCAGCACTATGAACAGCAGACCCTCGATGAGCACTGCGGTGAGCGCAAACTGCCAGGTGTAACCCATGCCGAGGCATACCGTGTACACGAAGAAGGCGTTGAGGCCCATGCCGGGGGCGAGGGCGAAAGGCTTCTTGGCATATAGGGCCATCACGAGGGTACCTATGAGGGCGGCCAGGGCCGTGGCGGTGAACACGGAGCCTCCGGGCATGCCGGGAAGGGCGCTGAAGATACCGGGATTCACGGCCAGGATATAGGCCATGGTAAGGAAGGTGGTAATGCCGGCCAGAATTTCTGTACGGACGTTGTTCTTCGCGCTGTCGAAGCCGAAGAGTTTCTCAAATGCAGGTTTCATTGCTTACCGGAGTTTTAGAAGACCCAGCGGAGACCTGCGCAGGGATTGCACATGAAGCCCTTGTTGCCTGCGAAGTTGTAGGAAAGTTCCACCTCGCCGCCGAGGTCCAGGTGACCGTCGAAGATGGAGCCCAGGTTCATCCAGATCTGGGGTTCGGTAAGGATGGAGAACTTGGCTGTGCTGCCGTCGGCGAAAGCGCTGTTGTTGCCCCAAACGTCAGCGAAGCCCTTGAAGCAGAGACCCTTGACGCCGAAGAGGTTGTTCATGCCCCATACTGCGGAGAACTTAACGGGAATGTCTGCGCTGCCAACTCCGATGTGCTGGTCGTACATAAGGTAGAGGGTGAGCATGTTGCTGTAGTCGGCGGAATGTAGGAAGTACTTGGCACCCAGGCAGACTATTCCGGCACCCCAGGAGCTGCCGTCGTACTCGACATGTGCGCTCAGGTCCTTCAGGGCTGAATCCTGCCAGAAGTTGATGCCGCGCTCAATCTCGAAGTAGGTTCCGTTGATGGCGCTGGCTTGGCCGGCCTGGCGCTGTGCAGCGTTGGCGAAGTTGTGGTCGATGAACCAGAAGGTGTCACCGAACTTGTCGGCCTTGAACATTTCGAAGGTGGTGGTGATGTACTGGCGGTCTTTTCCGAAGTCGTAGAACACCTGTACGTTGGTCTGGGCCTTTGCTCCCTGGGCGAAGGCGAGCACTGCTACTGCGGCAGCGAAGAATAGTTTTTTGGACATAGTTTTATGAATAGCTATAAGTTGAATTATCTTTCTGAAAGGTGCAGCACGGCGCTTACCGGCACATTCTCCGGAATGGGGGCGCTGCGCGGCACATCGGTAATATCTATTATAAAATTGGCATACACGGCCTTGGGGTGGATGCGGTTCACCAGCCTCACGGCGGCGGAAGCGGTGCCGCCGGTGGCCAGGATGTCGTCGTGGATAAGCACCACGTCACCCGGCGCTATTGCGTCCGAATGCATCTCTATGGTATCCCGCCCGTATTCCTTGGAATAAGACTCCGAGAGCGTGCCGGAGGGCAGTTTGCCGGGCTTGCGAATCGGCACGAATCCGGCTCCGAGGCGTGAAGCGATGGCCGCCCCCGCGATGAATCCGCGGGACTCTATACCGGCCACCTTGGTGATGCCTTTGTCGGCGTACATGGCGCAAATGCGGTCCACGACCTCCTTGAAGGCCTCGGGGTTCTTGAACAGGGTGGTTACGTCGAAGAACTGAATGCCCTTCATGGGGTAGTCGGGCACTATCCGTATGGTTTTTATGAGTTCGCTGTCTGTCATTTCTTCTTTCTGAGTGAAGGATTGATTTCGAAGTTCACAGCCATGTCGCCCTGCTCGTTGGCACCGAATTCATAGTCTTTGCCGGGCAGGATGGCGTTCAGCACTATGCCCACCAGGGCGGCGACTGCGAGGCCGGAGAGCTTGGTGAAGCCGAGGTCGAGGCAGCCGGCCTGGCTGTAGGAAATACCGATTGCCAGCACCAGGATGAGGGCCATGACGATGACGTTGCGGGCTGCCTTGAAGTCCACCTGGTTCTCAACGATATTCCTGATACCGACGGCTGAAATCATACCGTAGAGCACCAGCGAGACGCCTCCGATGGTGGCTGCAGGCATGCAGGCGATGATGGCGGAGAACTTGGGGCAGAAAGACAACACGATGGCGAAGCATGCGGCGATGCGGATCACGCGAGGGTCGTATACCTTGGTGAGGTTGAGCACGCCGGTGTTCTCTCCGTAAGTGGTGTTGGCGGGAGCGCCGAACAGGGAAGCGAGTGCGGTGGCGAGACCGTCGCCCATGAGCGTGCGGTGCAGGCCGGGATCTTCAAGATAATTGATGCCGGTGGTGGAGGAGATGGCGCACATGTCGCCGATATGCTCCATCATGGTGGCCAGGGAAATGGGGATTATGGCGATGATGGCCGTTACCACGAGGCCCCAGTTGGGATCCTTGAACACATGGAAAGCGGTATTCTCCATCTTGAACGGCAGGCCTATCCAGGCGGCCTCTTTCACGGCCGAGAAGTCACAAAGGCCGAAGCAGGCGGCTACCGCGTAGCTTCCCAGTACGCCCAGAAGGATGGGGATGATCTTGATCATCTTCTTGCCCCATATGTTGCAGACTATGATGATTGCAATGGCCAGGAGGGCTATCCACCAGTTCTGTCCGCAGTTGTTGATGGCGGAGCCTGACAGCGAAAGGCCTATGGCTATGATGATGGGTCCGGTAACGATGGGCGGGAAGAAACGCATGACCTTCTTGGCTCCGAAAGCGGCGAACAATCCTGCCAGCACGAAGTACATAAGGCCGGCGCAGAACACACCTATGCAGGCATACGGCAAAGATGTTGCGGCATCCAGGCCCTGGTCGGCACCCATCTGCACCACCGTGGCGTAGCCTCCGAGGAAGGCGAAGGAAGAGCCGAGGAATGCGGGCACTTTAAGTTTGGTCAGCAGGTGGAAGATCAGTGTGCCGATGCCGGCGAACAGCAACGTGGCGGACATGGACAGACCGGTAATAACCGGAACGAGCACGGTTGCGCCGAACATTGCAAACATGTGCTGCAAGCCGAGCGTGAGCATTTTGCCGCCGCCCAGTTTACGGGCGTCGTAGATTCCTTGAAGATTTTCAGTAGACATTGTATTAGAGTTTTAACGTTTTGATCATGTCGCTTACCGCGTCGGGGGACTGCAGGCAGCAGCGGGCGCATTCCTGGCCGAAGCGTGCGGCCTCTACGGCAGGGGCGTCCGGTCCGGCGTGCACTATGCCGGCCAGCAGGGCGTCTCCGGCTCCCGTGGTATTCACGATGCCATGTGCCGGAAGGGCTTCTATCTGCGTCTGCTCCCCGTCTTCCCGTACCACTACGCCCTCGGAGCCCATGCTCACGTAGAGCCGCTGTATCTTGCTGTCGAGGCTTCCGTCCTGCGGAAGCAGCACTTCCGCCTCCAGTCGGTTGAGCTTTACGGCGAATACCTTGTCGCCGGACAGGCGCGTCTCGTGGAGGGCCTCCCGCAGACGAGCCACCTTGGCCGAAGAGACGGCGTCGATGTACAGGGGCGGCATGCAGCTGCCCACCAGGAAGCTCAGGGTGTCGGCAGGGATGTTGGCGTCGGCTACCACGGCGTCCGCCTTGTTGATCTTGTTCAGCCGGCTCTCCAGCCACTCCGGGGTCATCAGACCCGTGACGGCCATGTCGGCCACGCCTCCCAGCAACTCGCCGTCGGAGCCGTTGATGCTCACGAAGCAGGCGTTGCGGGCGCCCCTGCGGGTCTCGCTCAGGGATATGTCTATGCCCAGCCGCTTGCAGCTGTCCTTGAGCATGTGTCCGAAATTGTCGTCTCCGAAAATAGTGATGAGGCTAACGTCGTCTCCCAGGAGTGCGAGATTGTGGGCGATGTTGCGTCCTACGCCGCCAGGAGCGGTTCGTACGGTGCCGGGATTAGAATCTTTGGCCACGAAAGGCCCCGCGGTTGTGGCGCATATGTCGATGTTTGCGCCGCCGATGACGATAATCTTCATAGCATACAAATATAGGCATTTTCCCCCAAAAAGAATTATATTTGCAAACAAGAAATTCACTACTTATGAACAAGTATCTGGATATATCTCCGGAGGTGCGTGAGGCCCTGGCGAACGGACGCCCCGTCGTGGCTCTGGAATCCACTATAATATCCCACGGGATGCCGTATCCGCAGAACGTGGAGACGGCCTTGAGGGTAGAGAAGACCATCCGCGAGAACGGGGCCGTACCTGCCACCATAGCCGTCATCGGGGGCCGCCTTAAAGCCGGCTTGTCGGAGGCGGAAATCGAGTATCTTGGCAAGAAGGGGCGCGGGGTGGCCAAGGCCTCCAGGCGCGACCTGCCGGTGCTCGTGGCCGGCGGGCGGGACGGGGCGACCACCGTCACCACCACCATGATTATCGCCTCCATGGCTGGCATAAAGGTGTTCGCCACCGGCGGCATCGGCGGCGTGCACCGCGGAGCGGAGACCACCATGGACATCTCCGCAGACCTGGAGGAGCTGGCACAGACGCCCGTAATGGTAATCTGCGCCGGTGCCAAGAGCATCCTGGACCTCGGCCTCACGCTGGAGTACCTGGAGACCAAGGGTGTGCCTGTAATCGGTTACGGCACCGACGAGCTTCCGGCCTTCTACACCCGCCGCAGCGGTTTCAAGGTGGACTACCGCCTGGACACTCCGGAGGAGGTGGCGGCCGCGTTCCGCGCCAAGCTGGACATGGGCCTGCACGGCGGCATGCTGGTCACCAACCCCATCCCGGAGGAGTACTCCATGGACCCGGAGCGCATCAACGCCGCCATAGACGAAGCGGTTGCTGAGGCCGCTCAGAAGGGCATAAAGGGCAAGGAGACGACCCCTTTCCTGCTCGCCCGCATCAAGGATATCACAGGCGGCGACTCGCTGGCCTCCAACATACAGCTTGTGCTGAACAACGCCCGCCTCGCTTCCGCGGTGGCCAAATGCCTTGCCAATGGATGATCTGCTGAAAGACCTCACCC
>JAFZIO010000042.1 GCA_017554335.1 Bacteroidales bacterium
CTTGGATAGATATTCAATCTTGTTGCCGCAGAGGCTGCCGTATGTACGGGCAGTAAGGTCCCAAGTCTCCCCGCTGGTACGGTATGTAAGCGTCAGGGCATCGGATACGACCGTACGCAGGTCCGGGTTGCCGTGGCTCCGGCTATAAGGCGATTCCTCAAAGATATAGGGATTGAGATAATCCACACTCGGACGGCCGAGGCGACGTGTGTAGGACAATGACAACGAGTTCTTGGAATCTATCTGCCAGGCGGCATTCAGATAAGGCACCACGTTGAAATTGCTGTTGTCGAAGGTAATATCCCCGGATGAACTCTTGGAGACGCCCCGGTTCAGGGTATATTCCAGGCGTGCTCCGGCCTTCAGCGTGAGTTTTGCGAACTTGTAGCCATAGCTGGCGTAGGCTGCAAAGATGTGCTGCTTGTAGTCCAGGTCGTTGACGTTGGAATTGTCGATGTTCCACTGCTTCGCCGCGTAGTCCCACAGTTCATCCTGGGAATCAGCCACGTGGGAGCGCAGCGTGTACTTGGTACCGGCTTCAATCTGATGCTTCTTTAGTAAGGTGGCAAAAAAATCAATCTGGCCGATCTGCTGGATGGTGTGCTCGGTATTGAAGGAATGGCGGTGGTAATCCGTGCAGTTCAGGACCGGCTCTACGATGATATGGTTATCCGTGCTGTTGGGATTGCCGTCAATAGAATAGCTGAAGGTAAGGATTCCTCCATCGTCCCGGAAGGTCTTCTGGTAAGCCAGCTCACCGGAGAAAGTGTTGTAGCGGTCGGTACGGACCGTAGGCTCCTGCATCTCGATGGTCTTGACACGGCCGGTATTCCAGAATGTCTCTGTGATGTCATACTCCCCAAGCATCTTTTGGGAATTGGCCCAGCCGGAGAGGGTGATGAGGTTCAATGAATCTGGTTCGTAGCTTGCCTCCAGGGAGAATGCGCCGGCAGAGTAGATATTGTCGCTTGTAAAGTCCAAGCGCTGGTAGCGGTGGTCATCGCTGGTGTAATTCTCAATGTCAGTCAGGCCGTGTATCAGTGGATTCGGGAAATACGTCCCGCTGGCATTGGCGCTGAAGGTGAACTTGCCAAGCTGGGCATTGATATATCCGTTCCCTCCTGCTGACCCCAATGTGCCGCCTTGTGCGCTCAGGGAACCGCTGTAACCGGATTTCAGTCGCTTGGCCATAACGATATTGATGATGCCGCCGATGCCTTCCGCATCGTACTTGACGGGCGGATTGGTAATGACCTGGATCTCCTTGATGGAGGAGGCCGGAATAGTCTTGATAAGTTGGTCGAAGTTCCGGGCCAGCATCCCCGTAGGCCTTCCGTTCACGAGGACCTTGTAATCCGTAGAGCCGTTCAGCAGTACCTTATCCTCGCCGTTGATGCTGAGCATCGGTACGTTCCTGAGAATATCGATAAGATTGCCGCCTTCCGCCATTGGGTCTGCCTGCACGTTATAGGTAAGTTTGTCGGCGTCGGTTTTAATCAGTTCCTGCCGTGCCACAACGGTGGCTTCTTTGAGTTTCTGTACGGTACTCAGGGAATCCGGCTGGGCAGTTTCCGGTTCCTGCGCCCTGGCGGCGAAGCCTATGAACAGAGCAGCAGTAAGAATGATTGTCTTTGCATTCATTGCTTTTCATTGAGCTTTGCTAACGCAAAATTACCCGGGAAAAGTTTTACAAGGTACGATACATAGCAAAAATATCAGGCCGAATATGTAGTTCTCGAAATTGCGCATGGGTTATCGTATGCAGACGCAAAGGTAGCGATTATTCCCGTTCTCGTCAATCACATCCGCCCCCTTCAATTCCATTTTTGGCCCGCGACGTGACTCTGGAGCCCCACTGAATCACGTCGCAAGCGTATTTCACCACTTTTCACCCCAAAACCGCCTGCGACGTGACCAAACGGGCTGCAGCAGTCACTTCAGCTGTAAATCTTCCTCACAGATACCGGCCATAAGCTTCTTGGCGTAGGAACAAACCGGCAGAACCTTGACACCCTTGGCGTGGGCGGCCTCAATCACTTTTAGGACAAGCTTCCGGGCAATGCCCTTGCCCTCATAAGCCTTACGGACGCCGGTATGCATAATGGTCCATCTATCACCCGAGTCTTCAAATTCGCATTCGCCGATGAGTTCTCCGCGATCGTATGCTACGGCCCGGTCCAGTTCTTCCTCAAAGACTACCGAAATGGGATTCAGCAGTTCATACTGCAGGGCCTTGGACGGGCAGCGGTCGATGATATCGGCAATCTCTGTGGCGGGCGCCTGGGACAGGTCAATCCAGGGACGGCGCTGGGGGTTGAACACGTTGAAGTTGCCACGGGCGCATTCGCCAGCGTGCTGGCAAATACGGGGTTTCCAGAACACCTGGATATCCTCGTTCTCGTAGGTCTTATAGCCTTGAGCTTCGAGTTCTTCTTTCTTGGTCATGATATATGTGTAATGTATCACAAAAATAGCATAATAATTGCGATTTAATGCCAGGCTTTATTTACTTTTGCATTATGGTTAAGATAGCATGCATAGGAGACAGCATTACCTGGGGCTTTACGATTCTGAAGCGTCATAAGGACAGTTATCCGGCGGTGCTTCAGCAATTGCTGGGAAGCGGATTCAAAGTGCGGAACTTCGGCGTCAACAATGCGTGCGCCAACTTTGGCGGTGACCTGCCTTACGGACGCCTGAGGCCTTTCCGCCTGGCCCTGTCGTTCAATCCGGACATAGTGATAATTATGCTTGGAACCAACGACACCAAGCGTTTTAACTTCGAACGCGGGCACTTCCTAAGCGGTTACGAGTCTATCGTGGACAGCTTCGTCTCTGCTGAGAATAAACCGACGGTTTACCTTATGACTCCCCCGCCCGTCTTCAGCAGCATCGGCCTGGATGCCTTCACCCTGAACAACGACATTCTGAACAAAGATATTATCCCTGGTATTCGCAGTACCGCTACGGAAAAGGGCTTAAAACTAATTGACATCAACTCCGTCATCCAAAGCAAAGAACTCACTAACGACGGGGTGCACCCCAGCAAAGACGGCGCCAGGCTCATAGCAGAAACGGTGTACGCTGCTATAAGCAATTGATATTCAGTCGTGATAGTCGCTGTCTTTTGACTCGAATTTCACGGTCTCAGGTACCATGTATCTGCCAATCAGTGTAGGATAGGCTTCAACGGCATCGCGGAAGGTGAGGCCGGCGTTCTCCCGCAGCCAGCTTTGGAATTCGACCTTGAAACGGAATGAGGGCCCCAGATACTGCTCGAAGAAAGCACGCAGGTCCTGAGAGCAAACGATGTTGGGGGAGATGGCCTCATCCAAAGAGACGGGCACCTGGCGGTTGACCGCACTTCTTTTGGCCTTTGACTTGCCGGACATAAGTTCCGGTACCGTTGCGCGAACGATATCTTCCAGATAGTCCCGGTCGTCTACATTCGTGATATAGAAATGGTCCCGGGCGCTGGGATACGGCGGCCGAAGCACCACTTCGTCCAGAACAGCCTCGCCTGCATCAGTCTGTTTAATGAATAGGTTGTTGTCGCAAATCAGACCGAACAAAACTCCGTCGCAGTAGATACAATAGTCCCCCATCATCTTCTTCACGGCAATTTCACCGGCGCCGGAGCACTGGTCCACAATAAATTGAACAAAATCCGAGCTACAAGCCATAATAATTATTTGTT
Organism: Bacteroidales bacterium; assembly: GCA_017554335.1. Lineage (GTDB taxonomy): Bacteria > Bacteroidota > Bacteroidia > Bacteroidales > UBA932 > Cryptobacteroides. The sequence goes on from JAFZIO010000042.1 coordinate 3,698, forward strand.
TTCTGATAAGCGAGCCGTTCGTCGCCTGAGGCGAGATATATGATGCCACAGTACTTGAAACCGTATTTCAGGATATTGTGCTGCATGATGAGATTGTCCCTATGGGTATCTATTCGTATGTTCCTGTCGTGGGCGAAACACCAGTCCATGATGGCATTAAATACACCGTGCACCTCAGGATAGCTGCCGATACGATGAACTACATGATACGGAAGTGTGTTTTCCAGCCACTTGCCTTCATAGATTGTCGCGTACGTAGGTTCAGGAGATGGGATATAAGCGAAGTATCCTACTACCCTCTCCTTTTGCATGACCACGAATCCATAGCCGCTGTCTATATCATTACAGATAACGTCCTTAGAAGGATAGCCATTCACCCACTGACCGAGGTTGCCTGATTCCCGCATTATGCCTTTGGCCGCTTCCAGAACCGCCATTATTGCATCCGTATCTTCTGTATTTGCTGCCCTGACGCTAAGGAAGTTCAGTCTCAGAACCCTGATCGGAGTGTCTTTTCCTTGTTCCAGGTCTACTACCGTCTCTCCGGTGGGAATAAAACCGCACTTCTCCATCACGCGGCCAGATGCCGGATTGTCTATGAAGTGGCCGCTGATGAGCGACTTGATGCCGGTGGTTTCGCGGATGTGGTCAAGCATCAGCCGGAGCGCCTCTGTGCAGATGCCACGGTTCCAGTAGGGCCGGCCCACCCAGTAGCCGATAAGGGGCTCCCCTTCCCGCGCAGGCAGGTTGCATTGGCACGACGGGCCATAACCCATAGCGCCGACAGGCTCACCCGTTTCCTTCAGCACGATGGCCCAGGTGTTAGTGGCGTCGTTGAATACGGTACGGATTATCTCCAGACTCTCCTCCACGCTTTTGTGCGGCGGCCAGCCGGCACGGGGTCCGACCTCAGGGTCAGAAGCGTATTTGAACAGCGCCGGAGCATCACTCTCCCGCCAGGAGCGCAACATTATTCTGTCTGTTTCCATCAGATTAGACAGCAACTTGATTCTCCGGGCAATCTCTTCCGGGTGGTCTACAAGGAGCTGTCCATGATTCATGCCTGGGAACACCTCCACATGGGCTTCCGGGCACAACTTGAGCAGATGATCCACCTGCGGCTTGGCTACGAAAGCCTCTTTTGTGCCGTACCAGAAATGGATATCTGCCCCGTGGATGGACTCCAGCTTATTGGTGTAGACGTCCTTGTATCCGTCCCGTACGGCTTTGCCTTTGCCGTATGGCCATACCTTCTTGCATTCATCCAGCAGTACGTCGAAGTAATGCGAATGGAACACCCACCTCCAGAAGCCTGTCCAGTGGTAGCAGGTCCACACATTGAGGCTCTGGTAGTATCGCAGCGGGTCAACGCTCCATTTGGAAAGCGGCAGCAGAGGCGCTGCGTCCATGATGGCGTGATCGATGACGATCTCATTCCGTTCCAGAATCCTGGACAATATCTTACCGCCCAGTGACAGGCCGTACGCAACGTCCAGGTGGCCGTTCAGGTTCTTCTGAACATACCCTATGGCCTGTGCAGCCTGGTCGTCGACGGAGGTGAAGACTGACTCCTGTCCTATCAGGAAACCGTCAATGCCAACCGCAACCATGTAGTACTGATCCTTCAAGAGTTCAATCAGCGGCAGGAATATCTCATAGGATACCCCCAGCCCCGGAATCAGCAGCAAGGACTGATTCTCCTTATTTCCGTAGGTGTTGAATGTCATATTATTTCAATCTTCCAAAATCATCCCAGCCGGGAAGCATTTTGCCGTCGTGGCAGTACTGAACAAACTTACAAAGGGCATTTTGAGCTTCTTCTTCACGGCCAGACCGCCTATAACCCTGAATGAAGTCCACACGGATGCGACGGTAGGTCTCAGGGAATGAGTTGTAATTGGCCCAGGCTGTTCTATCGGCCTTGATGGCCTCCAGCACCCAATCTTCAAAGACGAACAGGGACGGCTCCAGATCTGGAGCTACTGCCAATCCTGCCGGCGTCATCTCCCCTGTTTGAACCAGTCTGCGGCAACGGATCAGATTGCGTTCGCACCAGTTGCTCCGCTTGCGGCGCGGCGTGAAATGTTGGATTGGCTTTCCATCGTCAATCTTTTTCTGGGTACTGTCTATCCAGCCGAAACACAGGGCCACCTCCACGGCATCCACATACCGCACCACGCCGGGACAGTCTTCCGCGGCCCGGTTAATGCGCAACCAGAAATCACTCACTTTGTCGTGATTCTCCTGATACCACCGGTACAACTCATCGCGGCTGTGTATGTCCAGCAGGTTGTTTACCTCCATATCAATGTCTCATAAAAAGATTGTCCACAGTAACATCAACCAGACACTCTGCCTGAGACATTTTCTGAGGGTTCGTTCCGGGCAGGCCCTGAGGGACTTCCATACCCAGTTGCCCGAAGAGCCATTCCCAGTAAGGCGGCATAGTTCCGTCCGGAGCTTTGAAGTTCATGGGCTCGCTTTCAAAAACAGGCACCCCGGCGGCATCCAGATAGCTTCTCTGCACCAGTTCCGAGCAATAGAGGTCTTCATTGTCAGGAAGGAACCGGACATCATAGGCACGGCCGCAGAAAGACTTCGCCTTCTCAACGGCGGCATCGGCATCTACACCTTTCACGCGCTTGACGATGAACTCCGGGTAGCTTCCGTCAGGCAAGGTGAAATCTCTCAGGAATGTATCCAGCGGATGACGGTCGACACCATGCGCAATGGTGGCATCGATAATCCAGACGCTGTCTTCCTTAACCTCAGCTATGGCCACGTGAATCAGATTCAACACTCCATCTTCACCTGTGGCCGAGGCAATCGCCTCATCGACAGAACCCGTTTCCGCATCATAACCTAAAGGAAGGCCCACAAAAACGAGGTCTCCATTCTGAAGACGATCTTGATAACGACTACAACTGACAGCCAGATAAACTAAGAAGAAAAACAGGAATATTCGCTTCATATCACTTCCAAATAAAAACTGAACGGGCGGAAGCCGTCGTTGCAGCTGATCATGGCGCTCATGGGATTCTTCATCCAGCCATCGAAGAAGTTGCCCTCTCCACGGGCCAGAGATTCTGCGAATTCCCGCATGGAAGACCAGGCCGAAGGGCACAATCCTTCGGGGCATTTGCCATCTACTGAGATCCATTGCTGGCCTTCACGCACATCGCAAGTGTGCTCGATCGGGTTTTCGTATTTGTCCATCAAATCGCGGTAGATGGTCTGCCGGACGGCTGTGATACGTATAATTACAGGAGAACGATTCATAACTAAGATTCAAATATAAGCATTTCGCCACTAATTCCACCTCTTTCGCCACATATAGCTTATATTTCGCCACATTTCAGACCAACGTAGTAACGGCAGGTCTATCTTTGCGGCCATGAAACTTCAAGCCAACACCGTGCTGATTACCGGGGCATGCTCCGGAATCGGCAAAATCATGGCAAGGCGCTGCCTCGAAAAGGGCGCCAGCCAGGTAATCATCTGGGACATCAACGAACAGGCGATAGCGGCTACGGTCGCAGAACTCTCCGCCCTGGGCAAAGTATTCGGATTCCGCGCAGACATATCAGATCCTGCTTCGGTTGAAGCTGCATACCAGGCGACCAAAGCCGCCGCCGGAGAGGTCGACATACTCATCAACAACGCCGGCATTATCACCAACAACCTCCCCTTTGCCGAACAGACCGACAAAGATATCAGCAGGACAATTGACATCAATACCAAGGGCGCGATGTTCGTAGCGCTGCGATACCTGAAAGATATGAAGGCGCGCGGACGCGGGCATATATGCAACGTTACTTCTTCCGCCGGCATGCTGGCCCTGCCGAAGATGGCGCTTTACACCGCCTCCAAATGGGCTTCCATAGGCTGGTCCGAGTCGGTACGCATAGAGCTTACGCGCGAGAAAAGCCCCGTAAAGATTACTACGATTGCCCCATACTTCATCAATACCGGTATGTTCAACGGCATACGTTCCTTCTTTAAAATACAGGAACCCGAGGTAGTCGCCAAGAAAACTCTCCGTGCCATAGAAATAGACAAATGGTATAAAGGCATCCCCTTCTCCGAGCACTTCATACGCCTGATGCAGGGTATATTCCCGCAGCGCATCTTCGACTTCATTTTCGGTGATGTCTGCGGCCTCTATACCGTAATGGACCATTTCACAGGACGCCAGGAGCACCACGAGACCACTCATACAACAAGATAAGTCATATATTATTAGATTATTTATTATATTTGCGCATAAACCATATAATATTCAATCTAAATCAAATGAAAACCAGTACTAAAGTTTGGCTCGTGATTGCAGGTCTCCTGCTCATCGCCCTCGGTGTTTATTGCATCTGCAAGCCCGCCGCAACTCTGTTCTCAGCCGCATGGCTCATCGGCATTCTCGTTCTGTCTGCCGGTATCTCAAAGTTGATCTTCACCTTCAGAACCCAGGCTTTCCTGCCCAATAGTGCCACCAGGGTGCTGTCTGCCATTTTTGAGGTCATTCTCGGTATCTTCTTCCTGGCCAACAGTCTCTTCGTGGCAGTTTCCCTGCCCGTCGTATTTGCATTATGGGTACTTGTCGAAAGTGTGATCGTCGCCATTAACAGTTTCGACTACAAGCGCGTCGGATTCCCCGGATGGTGGGGCCTCCTCCTTCTTGGAGTCTGCGGTATCGTCATGGCTGTCCTCGGTCTCAGGAACCCTGATGTTACCGCCAAAACCATGGCACTTATGATCGGCATCGGCATCATTGCCGTTGGCGTTGCCAACATCTGCGCCGTAGCCGGTGTGAACAAATTTGAGAATTATCTGAAGCAGCCCGTCGAGTAATCAAGGCTCAATCATTTACAGATAAAGACAACAGAGGCTGGCTAAAATGATTAGCCAGCCTCTGTTTTAATTCCATGCCGGAACCAGCGGCGGAACTGTTTCCCCTTCTTCATCCAGTCGGATTTCTTCCCCGGAAGAGAGAATATATATTGCGTACTGGTGATTGGCCTTGCCGAAACTGACTGCGGCGTCAATCGCATCTTCAGGAAATACACGCACGCTGTCAAAATAATACAGGCCGTCTTCCGAATTGAGCCAGCCGCCCACATATCCCTCATGAGCCATGGCATGGCTGATTACGAAGTCCAGGCCGTCGCGTCCGTGGCTGTCCTGGGTAGCCTCATAAGATACAGCTATGCCTGAAGAAGGTTCCGTCCATGTTCTGATATCCAGGGTAAAACCATCCGGGTGGCTCTGGCTGAAAGTCCAGAGACTGTCCGCCAGTGCGGCATCGGCTTGAGTTGAAGTTTGATTCCGGGACCCGCATGAACAAATTATCAGGCAGGAAAAAGTCAACAATAAACTCAGCGAAGATTTAAGGCTCATAAGATTAATACTATTGAAGTGCCTGATCAAGGGTCTCTGTGCAAAGGCTGTCGCACAGTTCGTTCCAGTCGTGGCCAATATGGCTCCTGACCCACTCGAACTCAACATGGATCTTCTTCAGGCGAACAAGCTGCTTGTATGAGACGAGCAGGTCCATGTCCGGTTTGTTTTTCCTCTTGGGTATCTTGCCCAGATTCAGGGTAGCATACAGATTATCCGTAACAATACGCACCTTGCTGTTGTCCGGGAGCTCTTCCAGTGCAGCCAGTATGGCCTTTACTTCCGCCCTCTGGCTGGTCTCCCTCTTCACAAGGAAAGAGCCCTGCTTAAGCAGGGTTTTGCCGTCCGCTTTAAGGATAACGTAGGCTCCTGCACCAACACTTTTGCTGAGCATGTAGCCTCCATCGGTATAAACGATGTATTCCTTCATGCGGTTCTAAAGCACGACCTTGATTCTGTAGCCAAGTTTGGTTGGCTCCTCAATCACTTCCCTGCTCATACCCCTGACCATTGTCATGGCTAATTCGTCGATATCCTTATTCAGAAGTGGCGACTGATGCAAATCCTTTATCATGAATGCAACCGCCACGTCTCCTGTCATTTCCGTATAACTTAGCACAATGTGCAAAGGTCTGTAAGATTGGAGCACAACCTGGGTCATCTCTTCTGTAACATGGATAATCTTGTCCCGCTTGTCGGAGAAGCCATATTTTGTGCTGAACGCAGACATCTGGCTGTTCATGTCAAAGAAATCGAAGTCATCGTTGGTAACGTCGAAACTGAGTTTCATGATTCCCTGGACAAAGGCTTTGGTTGCACTGTGAACAGGATTGCCGAAAATCTGCTGCGGGCTGCCCTCTTCATATATAACGCCCTGGTTCATGAAGAAAATGCGGTTGCTTACATCCCGGGCGAATTTCATCTTGTGCGTGACAATGAGCATAGTCATCTTCTCAGCTGCCAGCTGGCGCATAACGCTCAGAACCTCAGCCACCATACTGGGATCCAGGGCGGATGTGGGCTCGTCGAAGAGAATCACCTCCGGTTTCATGGCCAGGCAACGGGCTATTTCCACGCGCTGCTGCTGGCCTCCGGAGAGACTGCCCGGCATGGAATCGGCCTTTTCTGCCATTCCGACCTTACGCAACATGGACATTGCCTCTTTGGTTGCGTCCTCATCGCTCATTCCAAGCAGCTTGACAGGGGCAAACTTTACGTTCTCCAGCACGCTCATATGAGGGAAAAGGTTGAATTGCTGGAACACCATTCCTACCTTTCGGCGCAACTGGTCAAGCGGATATCCCTTTGCGGTGATATCCTCACCCTTGTACAATATCCTGCCGCCGGAAGGTATCTCCAGCATATTCAGGGAACGGAGGAAAGTACTCTTGCCGGTTCCTGAAGGGCCGATGATACTGATAACGTCGCCCTTGTTGATCTCGCAGTTCACATCTTTCAGAACGGTGGTCAGTTTACCGTCCTTCTCGATGTACTTTTTATTCAGATGCTCGACTGTAATCATAGGATCTTCAGGATTTTTTGAGTGCAAGGTCCAGGATTTTACCTATGGCCCAGGCAAGTATCAAATAGACGACGGAAATTAGCAACAAAGGCACAAAGGCATCGAATGTGCGGCTGCGTATCAAATCGCTTGCCTTGGTAAGGTCAAGCACACCGATATAACCTACAATTGAAGTATTCTTCAACAGTCCTATACACGCACCCTTGAACGATGAGAGTCCTTTTTGAATCGCTTGGGGCAGGACTATATTGGTAAAGGTCCCGATCTTTGTAAACCCAAGCGCCAGACCGGCTTCTGTCTGTCCCTTTGGAATGGCATCGATGGATGAGCTGAAAATGCCGCTTGCAGAAGAGGTAAAATTCAGGGAGAAGGCCACTACTGCCACAAACAGGGCGTTGATGCTGCTGCCGGAGAACACTACGTAAAACATGAAAAGCAGCAACACAAGCATGGGCAGTCCATGCATCAGCAGGGCATAAACAGACACAAAATCCTTCATCCATTTCTTGCGGCTTCTGGACATGGCGCAGAGGAGTATACCCAACAAAGAGCCGAACAGGACGGACAGCATGGTAAGATCGAGCGTCTTCTGCAAGCCGCGGATAATGTAGCTCCAGCGTTTATCCAGAAACAGGTTTTGATAAAAGCTGTCACCTATACGGCTGAAAAAAGCCATGTGATGGGTCTCGGATTCACGGTCGATTACATAGAAGGCCGGGTGCTTGATTTCATACGGCTCAGAGAAATCTATGTTTCTTTTCCTTTCTTCCGTAACCGTTATGCTGCCCATCATGATATCCAGGTTTCCTGTCTGCAGGCCGAAAATAAGTGACGGAACATCGAAATGGGTGATGATGACAGGGCGTTTCAGCGAGGCGGCAAAACGTTTGACCAGTTCCACTTCAAATCCGACCCAGACGCCATTGGCAACATATGAGTTGGGCTCGCGCATGGATGCAGTTCCTATACGCAAAAATTCACCTTCGGTATATGTTTCTATTTCAGGAATGGTCTCAAACGGAACGCCCTCCGGATTCGCCCAAAACTTCCTGATACGTTCAACGGAACCGTCCCTGTTCAATGAGTCCAGGAACAAATTGAACTGGTCCCTGAGTTCACTCCCCTTCTGGAAAGCGAAAGCCGTAGGCAGTTCCATGCCGCCACGGAATGCAATCTTCAATTTCTGGCGCTTCAGTTCCGGTTCCGTGAATGTGTCGTCATCATCAACGTAAACATCAACCATTCCACGGTCCAGGGCCTCCAGACAATCAGCGGTGCTCTTAAAAAGGACTTTCTTAATGTCCGGACGCTTGGAAAGCTCTATATCGTATAGGGTACCGGAAACAGAAGTGACACTAAGGCCCGACAGATCGGCCTCACTTTGGGGCTCATGCCAATCTTTGTCCCCGCCTTTGCAGGAGCAAAGTGCAAGAACGAGAAAGATAATAACAGGTCTGAAAAAACGCACGTCTTACTAGATTTCTCCTCCCTCATCTCCGGACACCACGAACGGAATCTGAGATTGGACTCCATGGGTGTCTACTGAAAGGATTTCATAAACTACGTAGCGCTGCATTCCTCGCCAGGGCAGCATTCCGTTGTACTCTTTATACTTAAGTTCTACGAATTTGCCGCTGCAGCGCATCAGAGAATCGGCTACCGCCTTGTCTACCACTGAAAAATTGAACTCGTTGGACTGGATACCGTTGCCTTGTCTGGAACCACGGAATCCGGTCTGGATGAGCCGGCCCTCATAAGTCTTCCATACCCATCCCTTGTAAACTATCTGATTGAGCTCGCCGGCCTTGACGCCTTCGCCAAGCACAAAGTAAAACTTGAAATAACCAAAAAGAAGCCCGGCTAAAAGCAGGACCACGACGATGATGGTAATCACCTTGGAAGATGTCTTCATAAAACGAGCGTGTTAGTCTTACAAATATAATTAAATTATCTTAAATTTGTCACTTGTTATGTCCGGACGCAGAATATTATTATTCATATTGTCAGTTTACGCTATCCTGGCCGTTATTTGTCTGCTGTTCCCCGCAGACGGAGTGGCTATCGCAGGCACTACGCTCAACTTCCCTACTATCAGTGAAGTACGCGAATCTCTCGCACCCGCGAAAGCTGAGCCCGGTCCGTCTCCGGAAGAATTGCTGGAGCAGCGCATGCAGGCCATACGCCAGGCGGAACAGCAAAAGTTCGAAACTTATTTCAAGGAGAATCCCGCCCGCCTGTATTTCCCCGGCGACGATGCAAGCCTCTTCGACCCGTTCTTCGCCTCTCTAGACAACGCCCGCAGCAAGCAGATGCGTATACTTCACTACGGCGACTCGCAGATAGAGGAAGACCGCATCACCGGCACGCTCAGAAAGGGCCTGCAGGAACGTTTCGGAGGCGGCGGCCCCGGCATTTTGCCGTTCGGCAACCCATATTACACCCTGAACTTCTCCCAGACCAGCACTGCCAAGCTCCATAAGACAATGATCTTCAGCGACGGGGCACGCCGGAGCGACTCCCGCTACGGCGTCATGGGCCAGTGTGCGCGCATGGACACCAGCGTCTTCACAACCGTCAGCCACTCAAAGAGCAATACCGGCCCTGCCAGGAGCTTCCGCCGCCTGACGCTGCTGGCCGGCAATATAAGCGGCAGCGTCAACCTTAAATGCGAGGGCCGCAGTTTCAAGCTCGACCCCGTCAAGAACGCCTCCGGGGTAGGCCGTATCGTGGTCGACCTGCCCGACAGCAGCACCCGCGTACGCTTCAGCACCTGGGGGTCCGCAGACGTCTACGGATTCCAGCTGGACGACACTTTGGGCGTATGCGTGGACAACATCCCCATGCGCAGCTGCTCCGGAACCATTTTTACCCGCATGAACGCCGCCCAGCTTAAGGAGTACGCAGAAAACGACAACGTACGGCTTATCATACTTCAGTTCGGCGGGAACTCCATGCCCTACTGCAAGACCGGAAAGTCCATTTCCGAATACAAGGAAACCATAGAAAAGCAGATACGCCACCTCCACACGGTTGCGCCCGACGCCTCGATAATCTTCATCGGCCCCTCCGACATGTCCACCAACATCAGAGGGAAGATGCAGACCTACCCCCACCTGCCCATGATGGTCGACTCGCTGAAAGCGGCAGCCAACAACGCCGGGGCGGCATACTGGGATATGTACGGAGCCATGGGAGGCGACGGCTCCATGGTCGAATGGGTGAAGGCGCGCCCCCAGCTGGCCGGAAGCGATTACGTACACTTCACGCCCCTGGGCGCCGAAGCGGTCGGAAAGATGCTCTTCGAGACCATAATGCTCTATTACGACTGGTACCGCCTGCGCAAATACGGCCCTGCCAAATGAGACGCATCCTGCTGATACTCACCGGCGTACTTTGTTGCGTCATCCTCTCCGGCCAGGATCTCCCCTCCTGCGCCCGCCCGGACAGTTCCTTCCTGAGACATCCCGGATCGACCTGGCGGACCGAGGCATTCCGGGCCAAGCTGAAAGCATGTTCCGAAGCCCCCGACAGCTGCGTAACCATCTGGCACATAGGCGGCTCGCACGTGCAGGCAGGTTGGTTCTCCTCACGCGTGAGGCATAATTTCGACTCGTTGGGGTGCTATCCTTCCGCAGGCCGGGGATACATCTTCCCCTATCCCCTGGCCCACACTAATTACGACCGTTCCTACAACGTAAGCGGAGAGGGTGAATGGATAGGCAGCCGCAGTTCCTACCCCAACAAGAAGATGCCCTACAGGCCATCCTGGGGCATCACCGGCATTGCTGCATATACCGCCGACACCACCGCATTCTTCGGTCTGGGCACGCCGGAGCCCTTCATGCGTCTGCATATAATGGGCGATGCATCCGAGAACGTGACGCCGCTGGTCGTATGCGGCACGGACACCCTGAAGTGCGTTCCGGACACCTTGCTGCACGGTTTCATGGTCGAATTCCCGGAGCCTGTCGACTCTTTGCAGCTGCTGCCCATGCTGAAGGACGGCGAGCATTTCACCGTGACGGGGCTGCTGCCGGAAGTGCCCGCCAGCTCTGGTGTACGGTACGTTTCTACCGGCGTTAACGGAGCCCGCACGACCACCTGGACAGAGCGCTGTCCGGAATTCGAACGTGAACTCTCGCTGGTTCATCCGGACCTGGTCATCCTTGGACTCGGAATAAACGACGCCGCCAGTTCTCCCAAGAATTTCAAACCGGACAAGTTCAAGGCGAACTATCGCAAGCTGCTGGACGTTATACTCAAAGAGAATCCGGATTGCGCACTAGTTTTCATAACGAACAACGACAGCTGGCGCTACTCAGGCAGGCGCCGCATGGTTCACAACGAAAATGGCAAGACAGTTCAGAAACTTATGTTCGAGCTGGCCGGAGAATACGACGGCGCCGTCTGGGACCTTTATGAAATAATGGGAGGCAGCGGAAGTGCCGGAGCATGGCGCGATGCCGGACTCATGAAAAATGACAGGCTGCATTTCACCAAAGAGGGCTACTGGCTGCTCGGAGACATGTTATACAAGGCTTTGACAGACTGACGGAATATGGGACAGTTCTTCACATACGACCCTTCGTCGCCGCTGATCTTCACCCAGTTCTATTTCTGGGCGTTCTTCGGGGTGGTGTACGCCATATTCGCGCTTATAGGCAAGAAGCGGCACATGCGCAATGTGTTCCTGTTCTTCGCCAGCCTGTTCTTCTATTATAAGACCAGCGGACTGTCTATCCTGATTCTGCTCTTCGTAATATGCTCGGACTTCTTCATAGCCCGGCGAATGGTGAAGCACGAACCCGGCAACTGGAAACGCAAGGCTCTGCTGATATTAAGCGTCTGCATAGACCTGGGCCTGCTGTGCTACTTCAAATACGCCTACTTCTTTGCCGATGTCTGGCAGCAGCTGACCGGCATGGAAGTGAAGGTTACGGACGTATTCGCGGTGCTTGGCAACATGATTACCGGAAGCGAACGCTTCGACGTGGACCGTATTGTTCTCCCGGTCGGCATATCGTTCTTCATTTTCCAGATAATCAGCTACAGCGTAGATGTATACAGGGGCGACGTAAAACCCGTCGGCAACATTCTTGACTTCGGATTCTACGTGAGTTTCTTCCCGCAGCTGGTGGCGGGTCCCATAGTGCGGGCATCTGAGTTCATCCCGCAATTGTACAAGGATTTCTCATTGAGCCGCAGGCAGTTCGGAATCGCAGTTTTCTGGATCCTCAACGGCCTTGCAAAGAAGATCATTCTCAGCGATTACATAGCCGTGAACTTCATAGACAGGGTATTCGACAATCCCCTGCTGTTCACCGGTTTTGAGAATTTCGCCGCCCTGTTCGCCTACTCCCTTCAGGTTTACGCCGACTTCTCCGGATACACCGACATAGCCATAGGAGTTGCTATGCTCATGGGCTTCTACCTGCCTACCAACTTCAACTCGCCGTACAAAGCTCCCAACCCGCAGGACTTCTGGCGCCGCTGGCACATGTCGCTCAGCCGCTGGCTTAAGGCCTACCTCTACATCCCCCTGGGAGGCAACCGCAGGGCGTCTTTCGGCACCTACTTCTGGATCATTTTGTTTGCCATCATCGCCCTTATCCTGTCGGGTAGCTGGGTGGTTTCGGTGCTGCTGGTGGCCTTCGGCGCGGCGATGCTGCTTCTGGCACGCTTCCGCGAGAGCAGCCGCAAGAAACTCTTCTCCAACATCAACCGTTTCATCACCATGCTCTTCGGAGGCATGTGGCACGGAGCCAGCTGGAACTTCATAATCTGGGGCGGATTGAACGGCATCGGCATGATAATCTACATCCTGTGGAAGGACATGAAATGGGGCGTACGACTGCTGCTGACAGGCCTGTGCGCCATTGGACTTGCCACCGTTTGCCGCTGGGCGCCCGCTCCCGTCTGGAATATCCTTGCCGTATGGATGGCGGTGGTCTTCGCCGGCACGCTGGTGCGCTTCCTTTATCACCTCTGGCGACCGGACGCGGTGGGTGCTCCTTCCGCAGGAATGGACAGCGTACGCAAGCCTTACCGCGGAAGGGACGCACGGACGGCGTGGCTCGGCACCGTATGGGCTGTGGCCCAGACGTTTACCTTCATTACCTTCACCCGCCTGTTCTTCCGCAGCGGATCCAACCTGGACCCGGCTACAGCCAACCAGGTGGCGTGGCAGACCGCCCGCAACATGGTGGCTCAGATCGGCTCGGCATGGGACCTTTCAGTGGTTCCCGATATAGCTGCAGCTTATTGGAAGGTGTTCGCCCTGGTGATTGCCGGCATTGCCATTCATCTGCTTCCGGCTCGTCTGAAGCGCCGTTACCGGCTTGGCTTCGCTTCCCTGCCGCTGCCCGTCATGGCACTGGCGGCGGCCGTCGTGGTATTCCTTTTGTATCAGTTTGTCACGGCAGACACTCAACCGTTCATTTATTTTCAATTTTAATACTGCACTATGAAAAAGATCCTTATCATCGTTGCCGCCCTTATTTTTGGATGCTTCTGCGCCAAGGCTCAGACCGTTTATTCCTGCAAATATAAAAGCGACGCCAAAGTCAAGGTCTACGTAACAAAATACAAGAGCGATGCAGACCTGGTCGTCTACCGTTGCAAATACAAATCAGACGCTCAGGGCAACAAGGGGCTCTGGTACTTCACCGATTACAAGTCGGATGCGAAGAAGACCATCTACTTCGTCGATTATAAATCAGATGCCGATATAGTAATCTACTTTACCGACTACAAGTCCGACGCCGGCTGGAAGAACAAGAGCAAGGAGCACAAGATGTACTAGTCCCCGCCGTTCAGGGATGCCATTCTCAGCAGCGTACTGACGGAACTGAAGGAGCAGTTGATCCAGAAGGTGCGGTTGCGGTCCTTGCCGGTTTCGCGCCATTCGAAGGTCGTAGGAATCTTGCCGTTGACGGCATTCTGCTGGATAGTGATATTGTCTATCAGCGCCTTTGCCTTGGCAAGGGCAAGTTTGTCGCCGGTGGCCTCATATAAATCCAGCCAGGCATTGGCTACATTGCAGGAGCTGTTGTCTACAGGCATCTCATAATGGTACTGTTCATGTACGCAGGGGGCATTCTTCTTGGGGAACCCGTCCTGCGTAACATCATGATACGCCCAGTGCACGAACTGGTCTTCGCTAAGGCGTATAAGGTCGATGGCGTTCTGCAAGTCTTTGGGGCTCATTTCCGGCTTCTTGAGCAAATATGAAGCATACGGCGCCGCGGTACAGTTGGTGAGGTTCTGATAGGGTTCCAGCCCCTTCACGTTGACGTCTTCGAACTGGCCGGTCATGTCGAAGCGCTCGACAGCGACTTCGTCCATCCAGCGCTCCCCTTTCTCACGGGCAGGAGCGAATTCGTTCAGCCCGTAGCTTTCCAGGCGGCGGAAATACCGGAGCAACGGGTGCAGCATGGCACAGACTTCATTAACTGGCTCGCCGGTCAGGAAGTCGACTTTGATGGGAAGGGAACCGTCTTCCCGCTGCAGATTGACGTACGTGCGGCCTATACCAGCGGCACGGTCGAAGTACTCCTGTTCGCCGGTGGCGTCGTACAGGTCAAGAAAGGCCTGACCGGCAGCAGCGGCTTCGAGCGTCATGGTCTTTCCCTGGTTCCATTCGCGCCTGGAGGCCTCCTTATCAAGGTAATACGTCGGGGGGAAGTATGCAAGAGGTGCATCCTCCGGCCGGCTCATACGGATAAGGAAACCGGCGGCGCTTCGGGCGACGGCAAGAGCATTCTCCCGCCTTTCCGGTAACTCCCTGGCTATCAGGCACTCGTTGCGGATGGTGGCACCAATTATCTTGCAGGGGTAGGTATTGTGAGAGTATGCCATGTCCGGCACGTCGCTGCCTATCCAGTGCTGCACTTCGGGCATCAGGTGAACATAAAGGGCGCCTTTGATTGCCGCTTCCCGGTAATCGCGCACAGCGTCGCGGTAAGGCCCTTCGAACGGATAATCCCTGAGGAAGCTGCGGGTATAGACCGTCTCATACTCGTCGCAGATGAGCTTCGCCTCTACTACCAGAGTGATGGGGCCGGGAGGAATGCTGTTCCAGACCGGCGCAAGGCTGACGTTGGGACGCTTTGATTCGAAACTCCAGCTGCCGGTGTCGCTGCTCACGGTGAAGCGGTACGATAAGGCGTCCGACGGATCCGGAACATCGAATGCCGGTGCATACATGAACTTTTTGGCGAATTTGTTCCAGCAGGGGTTGCGGCCTTCGGAGGCCGGACGTACCGGTATCAGGTACTCTTTTGCCGCCTGGCGGTTCAGCTTTTCGTATTCATCGGAGCATGCGCAGGCAATGACCAGCAATACAATGGCGGGAAGCAGTTTCTTGGCTATCATCTGTGAAAAAGTTATATCACAAATGTAGTTTATTTTGACTATTTTTGCAATGATAATACGTTTGACAATGAAGAAAGCGACATTACTTTTGCTTTGCAGCACGTTGCTTTTGTGCGCGTGCGAAAAATCCCCGATCTGGGATATCTTTTCAAAGGACTCCAGCCTTGAGGGTACACAGGTGGATGTAAAGGATTTCAAGACCGATGTGTCCAAGCTTTTCGTACTCAACGAGGGCGGAATGGGTTCAAACAACGCATCTCTTGACTTCATACGCTTCTCCAACGGCAATTACGTTACCGGCGCATTCAAGAAGATGAACCCGGACATCGCTGCAGGCCTTGGAGACGTGGGTAACGATATAGTTGTTATCGGCAACGAAGTCTGGATAGTGGTGAACAACTCCGGCCTTGTGGAAGTGATTTCCGTGACCGACGAGACAGAGATAGCCGCCATTGCCGTACCGACTCCCCGTAACATAGCTTTCGACGACAATTATGCATACGTCACCTCCTGGGCAGGCGCCTACGTCACGTACGACAGCAACTACATGGTGTCCGATTCCAAGAACCCCAAAGGACAGGTATATCGCATAGACCTCAAGACTAAGAAGGTGGAGGGTTCCGTCGAGGTCGGCTATCAGCCGGAAGGAATCGCATGCTACGGCGGCAAGCTATATGTAGCCAACTCCGGCGGCATTTCCAGCTCGCTCCCACCGGCCTATTCATACGACAATACCCTCAGCATAATTGATGCTTCATCATTCAAAGTGGTCGGGAATGTAGAAATAGCACCCAATCTGCATAAGGTCTATTCAGACGGCAAGGGCGTGATTTACGTAACCAGCATGGGCGACTTTTATATGAACCATACCGGACTCTTTTATATCTATGCCGCCAATCCTTCAGAGGTTCACAAGGCCGGCAAGAATCAACAGAAACCGGGAGACTTGCAGGTAAGCATCTCCTGCCTCAATGGCGACACCGTCTACTGCGCCGGCACAAGGGACGAGTTCGACTGGACTACCTCTCACACCTATTATGTATGGTCGTTCAGCATTGTTGACCAGAGCACGGACAGGGGCAAGATAGTATTGTATCCCCGCGAACTGACCGGCACGCCTTACGGGCTTGCTGTGATTGACCATACCAACGAGGTTGGCGGTCACTATGTTTTCGTTGGTGATGCCGGCGACTATTTCAATCCTGGCACCGTAACATGCTATGAGCTGGATTTCGGCAATGCCGACAAGCTCTGGTCCGTTACCGCCGGCGTCTGCCCCGGGCACTTCGCAGTGTGGTAGCGCTGTTATTCATATTATTGACATCCTATCCAGTCGCCGCGCAGCAGATCGACACTCTGACGGCGTCGGCGGTGTATTCCGTCAAGCAGCGGCCGGTGGTGAAGCCGGCAGAAGAGGTACGGCTGCAAGACGCCGTTGCCGCACCGATGCAAGTGGCAGACGTGCTGCGCCGCTTCACCGGCGTGCAAGTGAAAGACTACGGCGGCGTTGGCGGCCTCAAAACTGTCAACGTACGCAGCCTCGGCAGCGAGCATGTGGGTGTCTTCCTGGACGGCATACAGGTAGACAATGCCCAGAACATGCAGGTCGACCTCGGCCGATTCTCAACCGGCGGAATAAACACCGTATCGTTGTATAACGGCCAGAAAACCAGCCGCCTGCAGACGGCGAAGGAGTATGCCTGCGGAGCGTCGGTACACCTCGATTCCGAGCGCCCGCTGTTGCAGAAGAAGTTTGGCGGCCGGGCCCGCTTCAGGGGCGGTTCTTTCGGCACCGTCAACCCGTCAGTCCAGTGGGACCAGTTGCTTGGACCGGTGACGCTGCGGGCATCGGCGGAATTCCTGACCAGCAACGGCCGATACAAGTTTCCCTGTTTCGACACCACCCTTGTGCGGGAAAACGGCGACATCAGGAGCCTGCGGCTGGAGACGCAGCTCTTCGGTGCGGCCCCAGGAGGTTCCTGGCAGTTAAGACTTTACAGCTACGGCTCCGAACGCGGCTTCCCGGGCCCCGTCATACGTCGCGCCCTCGGATTCCCATTCAGCGCCGAACGTCAAGCCGATCAGAACCTCTTCGCGCAGGGTGGATGGGAGCAGGAATGGACGGAGAGGTATTCTACCGCAGTCCGCATTAAATACGCCAACGATTATATGCATTACGACAGCCATCCGGAGAAGAATCCCATGGCCATGCCGTATGACGTCCATTATCGGCAGCAGTCGGGCTATATGTCTCTGGCTCAATCGTATGTGCTTAGTGACCCGTGGTCGATGGATCTTAGCACAGACATTCAGCGAAACACTCTGGACTCAGATGTGGGGCAGTTTGTAATGCCGCGCCGGACGGTCTTCACCGGCGCCCTCGCTACGCGGGTGGTATGGGACAGGTTCCGTGCGGCAGCGCATCTGGTGTATATGGGGGCATGGGACAGCTACGGCAATCCTAATGCCGGCGGCTGGTCACGGGAGGACGGATTCCGGGATGCATGGATGCCATCCGTGAGCCTTTATTATGCCCCGTGGGACTGGCTGGAGATTGACAGCTATGTGAAGCGCAGTTACCGTCTGCCCTCGTTCAACGACCTGTATTATACACAGATGGGCAATTCAAACTTGTCTCCGGAATCTGCGTTCCAGGCCGGGGCAGACCTTTGGATAAGAGGGAGCAAGTCTCATTGGTCCTGGGATTTACGGCTTTCACCCTACTATAACAAAGTTAGCGACAAGATAGTCGCCATCCCCACTTCTTCCCAATTCCGCTGGACTATGCTTAACATAGGCATTGTGGACGTTACGGGCGTGGATATAAAGACGGACGTATCGTATTCCGGAAAAGATTGGAAAGCCGATCTCCTGCTGCGCTACTCTTTCCAGCAGGCCCTTGATCACAGCACGCCGGACAGCCAGACCTGGGGAAACCAGATTCCTTACATCCCTCTGCATAGCGGAAGCGTTGACTTTGTGGTTAACTGGCAGAGATGGGCTCTTGCATGGGATACGTCAGTTACCGGTGAGCGCTGGTCCCGTTCCGCAAATACCCAGGACTACCGTATAGCTCCCTGGAGCATCAGCGACATTAATCTGTCCTACCGCTTCGGGCGGCCGGACATCTCACTCAGCCTCAGCTGCAACAACATCTTCGACCAGCCCTACCAGATTGTCCAGGGCTACCCCATGCCCGGCCGCTCCTTCATGGCCGGAGTGGAATACCGGTTCTGATCTACTCATGGCAGCCGTAAAACTGTATTTGCTGCCTATCAACTATTTATCTGATCCAAGTGGGGGAAATCACCCCTACTTGTTTTTTAGAACTTACTGATAATCAGTCACATAGCAAATCTCCATGGTGTAAATATGCACCATGGAGATTCAGTAATAGTTGATTAACAGCAGGTTACGTTTTACACGAGATTTGGAAAAGCTGCGGTAGAATCCGGTTGGGCAAGCAAAAAACTTAAAATAATTATTAAATAATTTTGAATATTTCGGAAAACATCCTATATTTGCAATCCCAAATACGGAGGATGACTCGTTAGCTCAGTTGGTAGAGCATCACACTTTTAATGTGGGGGTCTCGGGTTCGAGCCCCGAACGGGTCACGAAAATTGAAATTTAATTGCTTCCTTAGCTCAGTTGGTAGAGCACCTGACTCTTAATCAGGGTGTCTAGGGTTCGAGCCCCTAAGGGAGCACTTTTTTTTGAGGGCATAGCTCAGTTGGTTTAGAGCGCTTGCTTGACAGGCAAGAGGTCGACAGTTCAAATCTGTCTGTTCTCACACGAAAAATGCAACGCGACTGCGTTGCATTTTTCGTAGGTACTCATTCAATCTATAACAATCATTTAAAGATTTTTTCGCGGGTCACGGCCGGTAATCTTTTCAATTGCCTCGAAACTGCCGAGATCGCTCCATGCCCAGTCGGCGGCAAGAGCATAAACATCAGAGGATTTCTCCATAACGGCATAGTCAATACTGATCTTGTCGCACTGCGGGAACAACTCCGCCAGGGCTGCATTCTCCCCTTCTCCGTACAAGCTAGGAGACAGCCGGTCCATTATTCCGCAAATCTGGGGAGCGTGAGCGCGAAGTTCCTTCTCGATGGTCTTCACGTTCCACACGAAGATGCCTGCGTTCCACCAGTATCCGCCTTCCGCCAGATATCCCTGCGCTACCTCAAGTGACGGCTTCTCCTTAAACTCGGCAACCTTCACCACTTTCCCAACCTCGGCAGGGGCATGGATGTATCCGTATCCCGTATGAGGAGAATCGGGTGTGATGCCGATGCATACGATGGCACCGTTGCCGGCCGTAAAACCGAGCGCCGTGCGCATTGTTGCCGCAAAAGCCTCAACATCCGGCACATATGCATCGGCCGGCGTAATGACGATGTTTGCATCGGGATACTTCTCCTTTATCTTCCAGCAGGCGTAGGCAATACACGGGGCCGTATTCCGGGCCACCGGTTCTGCAAGTATCTGCTCGTCAGGTATCTCAGGAATCTGTTCGTGAATGAAATGGGTATATGCTACGGAAGTGACCACCCAGAAGCGTATATCTCCGCCAAGGGCCAGGAATCGCTCATAAGTCAGGCGAATCAAAGTTTTACCGCAACCGAGGAGGTCTATGAACTGTTTGGGATGATCCGGAGTGCTCAAGGGGTACAGGCGGCTGCCAACTCCCCCGGCCATAATTACTACGTGATTAGTCATGATGCAAAAATAACAATTTTTGCTTATTTTTGTGTCCACACATATAACACAAATCAATACGACTGGAGGTGATTATGAAAAAACTGTTATTTACTCTCAGCCTCGCGCTGATTCTTATGCCATCAATGGCCAGGGAACACAAGGACTTCAAGTATGACGATTTTGAAAGCCTGGATAAAGGCTTCTGGTTTGCTCTTCAGGCAAGCGGCTCCCCTGCATTCTGCGGCAACTCATCACAAGCCTTTTACGGGCAGGTGGACTTTATCACCGGGTACAGAGTCAGCGAATTCTTCAAGTTCGGAATCGGATTTTCACCCAGAATGGTTTTCACCTACTCCAAATACAGCATGGGCTTCCCTCCGGGCTGGTTAAGCAAGGACCTGGACATTCTGGCATATCTTGACCTGCGCGGTAACTTTGCCTCCCAAAGGACCAGAAAGGCCGTTCCGTACTGGAATATTGACCTTGGCTACAAACCCCTCTACGGCGCTTTTGCCTCTCCTACTCTCGGCTATCGCTTCGGCGGTCCCCGAAAGAATTTCCTGGTTGGTGTCACTTATACCTATCAGCATATTTTTGGAGAATTGAACCTTCCTGTACATTCCGCAGGACTGAAATTAGGCTTCGAGTTCTAAGCCGGTTTACAATTCTTTCGAAATAAAAATCAGCAAAAATCATTTTGCTGATTTTTTTATTGTAATCAAACCTATTTGCATATATTCGCCCACAACAAATACTATAAACTATGAAAAAGGTCTTTCTTCTTATTTTGGCCGCGGCAGCGCTGGCGGCATCATGCGAAGACTTCATGCAAGGCTTCGGACGACAAGGTGAACTTCAGATACGTTTTTCTGAAACCACTCTTCCGGGGACCAAGGCTTCTGCCCTCCCCGACACCAACGAATTTATAATCAGCATTACGGATTCCAAGGGGAAATCCATTTATGAAGGGGATTACGGGTCGATGAAGGATAAACTCACCCTGGACGAAGGCAACTACACAATAGTTGCCAAATCCTGCGAATTCAGCACGCCGCAATTTGACCTGCCGCAATACGGGGACACACAAGTGGCGGCGGTAAAGTCTGGCAAAACCACCGTCGTCACATTATCCTGCAGCCAGATAAACGCAGGAGTGAGGCTTCAGATTTCTTCCGACTTCCTGGTCTCTTACCCGAATTCTGTCCTTATCCTTAAAGCATCCAGCGGCAAACTTACATACGGCTATTCGGAAAAGCGTATCGCTTTTTTCCAGCCCGGAACCGTCAGCCTTGTCCTAGCCGACAACACCGACGAGCAGACACTGTTCTCACGTATCCTTGAGGCCCAGCAAATACTGACCCTGAACATAGGTACCGGCAACCAGTCCGGATCAAAAAGCGGCGTCACAGTACAACTGGACACTACGCGCAACTGGCTGACGGACAACTATACTATAGGCGGAGACAACGGTGGCGGAAAAGATGTAACTGACGCATACAGCGTAAGCGAAGCAAAAAAGCACACAAGCCAGGAGGATGTCTGGGTGTACGGATACATAGTAGGCGGAGACCTTACCAGCAAGAACTGTTCTTTCAAAGGCCCCTTCTCGTCCCGAACGAACTTCGTAATAGCAGCAAAGTCTTCCTGCACAGACAAGAATTCCTGCCTCTCCGTACAACTGGCCAAGGGAAATATAAGGGACAAACTGAACCTGGTGGACAATCCGGAACACCTGGGGAAGCAGATTTTCCTTAAAGGTGATATAGTGGAATCCTATTACGGCATCCCCGGCATTCAGAACATTTCAGAGTACAGATTCAAATAAAAATTCACAGGGCACTTGCATCACTGCGAGTGCCCTGCTACTTAACCTAAACTTAAACTATGAAAAACTTCGCTGCTAATATATGAATTTTTTTTATCACAACAATTATTTTTCGTAACTTTCGCAAAATATTTAGTAGTGTTATGAAAAAAATCCTTTTCGCCGCGCTCGCGGCAATCCTTTTGGTAACATCTTGCAACAAGTATGAGACCGTTAAGAACGACCCCCTCAACACCAAGATTTACACCATGAAAAACGGCATGAAGGTATTCATGTCCGTAAACAAAGAACAGCCCCGGATCCAGACTTACATCGCAGTCAAGGTGGGCAGCAAGAACGACCCTTCCGAGACCACCGGCCTTGCCCACTATTTTGAGCACCTGATGTTCAAGGGCACCGAGCACTTCGGAACCATCGACTACGAGGCCGAAAAGCCCATGCTGGATGAGATTGAGCAGCTCTTCGAGGTTTACCGCAAGACGAGCGACCCGAAGGAGCGCGAAGCCATCTATCACAGGATAGACTCCGTCAGCTACGAAGCATCCAAGCTCGCCATCCCCAATGAGTACGACAAGCTCATGTCCATGATCGGCGCAGACGGCACCAACGCTTTCACCAGCAGCGACGAAACAGTCTATGTTGAAGACATTCCTTCCAACCAGATTGACAACTGGGCCCGCATCCAGGCAGACCGCTTCCGCTATGGCGTTATCCGCGGTTTCCATACCGAGCTCGAAACTATCTACGAAGAGAAGAACATGTCCCTCACCCAGGACAGCCGCAAGGTCTGGGAAGCTATCGACCAGGCTCTGTTCCCTCACCACCCCTATGGAAAGCAGACCACCCTCGGCAGCCAGGAGCATCTCAAGAACCCTTCCATCACCAATGTAAAGAAGTACCACGACACCTATTATGTACCTAATAACATAGCTGTCTGCGTATCCGGCGACTTCAAGCCCGACGAGATGGTAGCCGCCCTGGAGAAGTACTTCGGCGACTGGGAGCCCAATCCCGATATCCCCGCCCTCGAGTTCGAGCCTGAAGAGCCCATCACCGAGCCCATCGTAAAGGACATCTACGGCCTTGAGGCAGAGAATGTTGCCATGGCATGGAGGCTTCCCGGTGCTTACGACCTCAAGAACAGCGCTATAGCCGAAATTGCAGGTTCCATCCTCTACAACGGTCAGGCCGGCCTTATCGACCTGGATGTAATCCAGCAGCAGAAGGCCCTCGCAATGTACGGCGGTTTCAGCACCCAGCCCGATTACTGCCAGTTCATCGTTATGGCCTATCCGAAAGAGGGACAGAGCCTTGAAGAGCTCAGGGACATCGCCCTGGAAGAGGTGGCCAAGCTTGCCGCAGGAGACTTTGACGAGTCCCTCATCAGCGCTACCATCAACAACATCAAGCTCAGCAAGATGACCCAGTTGGAGAAAAACCGCTCCCGTGCCATGCAGTACGTCAACGCGTTCATCAACGGAGTTGACTGGAAAGACGCAGCCAGCGAAATCGAGCGCTACGAAGCCGTCACCAAGGAAGACGTCGTAGCATGGGCATCCGAGAACCTCAAGGACAACAATTACGCCATCGTTTACAAGCGCCAGGGCGTCGACAACACCGTCCAAAAGATTGCCGCACCCAAGATTACCCCTATCGTCACCAACCGCGACGTACAGAGTGACTTCCTGCAGGAGATCAAGAATACCAGCGTCAAGCCCATCGAGCCTGTCTTCGTAAACTTCGACAAGGACATGTCCCGTTTCAGCCTCACGGAAGGCGTGGATGTTCTTTACAAGAAGAATGAGATCAACGACGTTTTCCAGCTTGACATCGTTTACAATACAGGCACAGAGAACGACCCCGCCCTCGGATTTGCATTCGATTACCTTTCATATCTCGGCACTGCTGAAAAGAGCGCAGAAGACATCGCTGCCAAGATGTACGAACTAGCATGCTCCTTCAGCGGCAGTGCAAAAGACAACCAGACCACAGTCAGCATCAGCGGTCTTAGCGAGAACATGGCCGAGGCGCTGGCAATAGTGCGCGACCTTGCTGAGAACGCAGTCGGCAACGAAGAGGTCCTTGCAAACCTCAAGTCCGACGAGATTGCCGGACGTCTGGTCAGCAAGCGCAACCAGAGCTCCTGCTTCAACGCTCTCATCAATTATATTTCTTCCGGTCCCGAGTATATCAAGAAGACCAGGCTGAGCAATGAGGCCGTCGCAGCCCTCACATCCGACGAACTGCTCCAGAAAGTCAAGGACGTAATCGCCAACGGTTGCGAAATCCTTTATTACGGTCCTATGAGCGAGGCTGAGGTAAAAGCCGCAGTTCCCTTCGAAGGCAGCTATGTACAGCTCCCCGAGGTCGAGTCCCAGCTGCTCCAGACTCCCGAGTCCAGCGTAGTGCTCGCCCAGTATGACGCAAAACAGCTCTACTACTTCCAGTACTCCAACCGCGGCGAGAAGTTCGATGCCGCCAGCGAGCCCGGAAGAGACCTCTATAACGAATACTTCGGAGGCGGAATGAACGCAGTGGTATTCCAGGAGATGCGTGAGGCCCGCGGCCTTGCATACAGTGCCCAGGCACGCCTGATAGCGCCCCGCTCGACCGACGACACCTTCTACTACATGGCATTCATCGCCACCCAGAACGACAAGATGCGCACCGCAATCGAGGCCTTCGACGACATCATCAACAACATGCCCGAATCCGAGGCTGCATTCGCCGTAGCCAAGGACGCCCTCGACAGCCGTCTCCGCACCCAGCGCACCACCGGCGTATCGGTACTCAGAAGCTACTGCAGCTGCCGCCGCCTAGGCATCTCCGAGCCTCTCGACCGCGAGGTGTTCGAAGCCCTGCCCAACCTCACCCTGGAAGACGTCAAGGCCATCCAGGAGCAGTGGGTAAAGGGCCGCACCTACACCCACGCCATCCTCGGCGACATCAAGGATCTTGACGTCAACTACCTCAAGACCCTCGGTCCCGTGAAGGTCGTCTCCCTGGAAGACATCTTCGGATACTAGACTCTTTACTGGCATACAAAAAAAGCAGCTGGCCGATGCCAGCTGCTTTTTTTGTACGCCCTAGGCGAATCGAACGCCTATCGTAGGAACCGGAATCCTAAATTCTATCCATTAAACTAAGGGCGCGGTTTTGGGATTGCAAAAATAATAAAAAATATATAAATTTGTAGCTGATGAAAAACGCTTTTATATTTCCCGGACAAGGCTCGCAATTCTCAGGCATGGGCAAGGAACTGTATCAAAGCAGCCCCAAAGCCCGTGAAATGATGGAAAGGGCCAACGAAATACTGGGATTCCGCATAACCGACATAATGTTCGAAGGGTCCGACGAAGACCTGCGTGCAACGAGGGTGACCCAACCGGCCATCTTCCTGCATTCGGTCGTCCTGGCCGGATGCAGCAAACTCGAAACACCGGACATGGTCGGCGGTCACTCGTTGGGCGAATTCAGTGCCCTCGTGGCCGCCGGTGCCGTTTCATTCGAGGACGGCCTCAAGCTGGTGGCAGCCCGTGCGGCCGCCATGCAGCGCTGCTGTGAGAAGGTCCCGGGAGCCATGGCCGCAGTAATCGCCCTGGACCAGGAAACCGTCGAGCGCGTCTGCGAAGAGACGCCCGGCATCGTCGTACCGGCAAACTACAACAGCGACGGACAGATAGTCATCTCCGGCAGCAAGGAAGCGGTCTCCCTGGCATGCGACGGCATGAAAGCGGCAGGCGCCAAGCGTGCCCTCCCCCTCCCCGTCGGCGGAGCATTCCACTCCCCCCTCATGGAGCCGGCGCGCGAAGAGCTTGCAGCCGCCATCGAAGCGACGGCCTTCAGCGCTCCCGTCTGCCCCATCTACCAGAACGTCACCGCCGCTCCGGAGAGCGACCCCGCACGCATAAAGGACAACCTCCTGCTGCAGCTCACCTCCCCCGTCCGCTGGACCCAGAGCGTAAAGGCCATGCTGGCCGACGGAGCCACGGCGTTCACGGAGATAGGCCCGGGCAGCGTACTCCAGGGCCTCGTAAAGCGCATTGCGGGCGCACGCGAAGACATTACAATACAAGGAATTCAATAACCACAATAAAAGATATGGCAAAAGAGAAAAAATTCATTACCTGTGACGGTAACCAGGCAGCGAGTAACATCGCATACCTCTTCAGCGAGCACGCTGCTATTTACCCTATCACTCCCTCATCGACCATGGCGGAGAACATCGACGAATGGGCGGCCCAGGGCAAGAAGAACCTTTGGGGCGAAACCGTAAAGGTCACAGAAATGCAGAGTGAAGCCGGTGCCGCAGGCGCCGTTCACGGATCCCTCCAGGCAGGTGCCCTTACCAGCACTTTCACCGCCTCCCAGGGACTTCTGCTCATGATTCCCAACATGTATAAGATCGCCGGCGAAATGCTGCCCGCAGTCTTCCACGTGTCCGCACGCGCCCTGGCATCCCACGCCCTCTCCATCTTCGGAGACCATCAGGACGTTATGGCATGCCGCCAGACCGGCTTCGCGATGCTCGCATCCGGCAGCGTACAGGAGGCACAGGACCTGGCAGCCGTGGCACATCTGTCCACCATCAAGTCCAGCATCCCCTTCCTGCACTTCTTCGACGGCTTCCGCACCTCCCACGAAATCCAGAAGATCGAGGCCCTCGACGAGGAGGCCCTGAAGGGCATGGTGAGCGAGAAGGCGCTTGAGAACTTCCGCGCCCGCGCACTCAACCCCGAGGCCCCCGTGACCCGCGGCACCGCCCAGAACGGCGACGTATACTTCCAGGCCGTGGAGTCCCGCAACCAGGTATATGAGGCGGTACCCGACATCGTAGCACGCTACATGGGCGAAATCAGCGAGCTTACCGGCCGCTGCTACCGTCCCTTCGAATACTACGGAGCACCCGACGCCGAGAACATAATCGTCGCAATGGGTTCCGTTACCGAAACCATACGCGAGACCATCGACTACCTTGCCGCCAAGGGCCGCAAGTACGGTCTCGTAAGCGTACACCTCTATCGTCCCTTCTCCGAGAAGTACCTCCTCAAGGTACTCCCGAAGAGCGTGAAGAAAATTGCAGTGCTCGACCGCACCAAGGAGCCCGGAGCACCCGGCGAGCCCCTCTATCTCGACGTCCGTGCCATATTCCAGGGCAAGGAGAACGCTCCCCTCGTAATAGGCGGCCGCTATGGTCTTTCCTCCAAGGACACCACTCCCGCCCAGATCGTTGCCGTTTATGACAACCTCGAGCTCAAGGCTCCCAAGGCCGACTTCACCATCGGCATCGTGGACGACGTTACCTTCAAGAGCCTCCCCGTGAAGGAGGAGATCTCCATCGTGAAGCCCGGCACCACCGAGTGCAAGTTCTACGGACTCGGTTCCGACGGCACCGTGGGCGCCAACAAGAACACCATCAAGATAATCGGTTCCCATACCGACCTGTACAGCCAGGCATACTTCGACTACGACTCCAAGAAGTCCGGCGGCTACACCTGCAGCCACCTCCGCTTCGGCAAGGCCCCCATCAAGGCCCCTTACCTTGTGGGCACCCCCGACTTCGTAGCCTGCCACGTGCCTTCCTATCTTGAGAAGTACGACGTGCTGAAGGGCATCAAGGACGGCGGCAGCCTCCTGCTCAATTCCCTCTGGGACGAGGAAGAGACGCTCAAGCGCATCCCCGACCATGCCAAGGCCGTCATCGGCAAGAAGCACATCAAGCTCTATATTATCAACGCCACCAAGATTGCAGCTGAAATCGGCCTCGGCGGCCGCACCAACACCATTCTGCAATCCGCATTCTTCCGCATCACCGGCATCATCCCCGCAGAGGACGCCGTGAAGTACATGAAGGACGCCGCCCTCAAGAGCTACGGCAAGAAGGGCGAGAACGTGGTGAACATGAACTACGCTGCCATCGACCGCGGCGGCGAATACACCGAGGTCAAGGTTCCTGCCGAGTGGGCAAACATCACCGCCAAGTTCGTCAACCCGAACGCAAAGAGGCTCGCTCCTGCCTTCGTGAAGGAGATTGCCGACGTGGTGAACGCCCAGTGCGGCGACACTCTGCCCGTCAGCTCCTTCCTGCCATGGAAGGACGGCACCATGCCCGCAGGCTCCGCAGCATACGAGAAGCGCGGCGTAGCGGTCAACGTGCCCGTATGGGACGCTGAGAAGTGTATCCAGTGCAACACCTGCGCCTTCGTCTGCCCTCATGCCGCCATCCGTCCGTTCCTGCTCACCGAGGAGGAAGCCGCAGCGGTTCCCGCAGGCCTCAAGATCACCGAAGGCAAGGCCAACCTCAAGCAGTACAAGTATGCCCTGGCAGTGTCTGTGGCCGACTGTACCGGTTGCGGCAACTGCGTGGACGTCTGCCTCGCCAAGGAAAAGGCCCTCAGCATGCAGTCCTACCAGGACAACGCCGCAGAGCAGGCCAACTTCGACTGGCTGAACGCAAAGGTCGGCTACAAGCAGCCGTTCGATCCCAAGAGCAACCTCAAGGCCGCCCAGTTCGCACAGCCTCTGTTCGAGTTCAGCGGCGCATGCGCAGGTTGCGGTGAGACCCCGTACATCAAGAACATCACCCAGCTCTTCGGCGACCACATGATGATCGCCAACGCTACCGGATGCTCCTCCATCTACGGCGCCTCCTTCCCCGCTTCCCCTTACTGCACCAACGAAAAGGGCCACGGTCCGGCATGGCAGAACTCCCTCTTCGAGGACTTCTGCGAATTCGGTCTGGGTATGAGGCTCGGTAGCGAGCGCATCCGCGAGACTGTCGCCCGCCACATGAAGAGGGGCCTCGAGTGCGAGTGCTGCACCCCTGAAATGAAGGAACTCTTCCAGCAGTGGCTGGACAACCGCGGCAGCTATGCAGTGACCCGCGAAGTATGCGACAAGCTCGTTCCTCTTATGGAGAAATGCGGTTGCGAGACCTGCAAGGCCCTGCTTGCCCTCAAGCAGTTCATCCCTGCCCGCAGCCAGTGGATCTTCGGCGGCGACGGCGCCTCCTACGATATCGGCTACGGCGGACTTGACCACGTGCTTGCAAGCGGCGAGAACGTCAATATCCTGGTGCTCGATACCGAGGTCTACTCCAATACCGGCGGCCAGAGCTCCAAGGCCACTCCTGCAGGCGCAATCGCCAAATTCGCCGCTTCCGGCAAGAAGATTCGCAAGAAGGACCTGGGCATGATGGCCATGAGCTACGGCTACGTATACGTCGCACAGGTGGCAATGGGCGCAAGTCCCGTTCAGTACCTCAACGCCATCAAGGAGGCTGAGGCATACGACGGACCTTCACTCATCATCGCCTACGCACCTTGTATCAACCACGGTCTGAAGGCCGGCATGGGTCTGAGCCAGAAGGAAGAGAAGCTCGCCGTCGAGTGCGGTTACTGGCATCTCTACCGCTACAACCCGCTTCTTGAAGAGGCCGGAAAGAACCCGTTCAGCCTGGATTCCAAGGAGCCCGACTGGACCAAGTTCCAGGACTTCCTCAAGGGAGAGGTTCGCTTCAGCTCGCTGAGCAAGCTCTATCCCGAGAGCGCTGGTGAACTCCTCGCCAAGACCGAAGAGTTTGCGAAGATACGCTACAACACCTACAAGAAACTCTCTGAATAGGGAGTTTCCCAACAGGTATCAATAAGAAACGGAGGCCGGCAAGAGATTACCGGTCTCCTTCTTTTTGCAGCTGCCTGCGTACGTTATAATAAGACTGGCGGGAACCGAAGCCGGATGCAATGGCTACTTCTTCCACGGAGGCCTCGGGATACTCCAGCTTGAATTGTGCGGCATGAGCCATACGGCAGCGGTTGATGTACATGAAGAAGCCGCCAAGACGTTCGCTCATCACCTGGGACACATATGTGCGGTTGACGCCGCAGCTGCGGGACAAGGTGGCCAGGGTCAAGTGGCTGTCCAGATAGGCCTTTTCCTCCTCGACGCAGCGCCTTATGGTCTTGACAAGATCGTCCTTGAATGTGTTGCTTTCTTCCTCAACTGCAGGAGGACAGGGTTGTTCAACAGCCTCACACACCGTTTCCGGAACCGCTTCGAACTGACGCACGTCCTTGGCCCTGTGGGGAGAAAGGGCGCCTATGATGAAGGCGACGTTGATTATGGAAAGGATGAGCATTCCGACTGCCAGGATCTCAAGGGATCCCATATAAACTATAAACCAGCTGACTGCTACATGGGTAAACGGTATCCAGATTACCTGCATGGCATAATGGGTCGGAAAGTCTTCCGGATTGGAGTAGTTCGCTACCGCAACACGACGCAAGGCCCGGACCAGCATGGTAACTGCCATGGCAAAGCAAAACAGAAAAACAATTGCCAGGGAGCCGCCGACTGAAAAATAAAATTTGCAGAAACTGCCTTCCAGCTGTGTTCCTGGAATAAGCGTAAATGCGCAGCCGGAGCCGATCATGGCCGCAAAGGGAATAGACAGGGCGTAAAGCGGACGCTTCCACCAGTTTACCTTCAGAACCTTGCCGAAATAAGAGAACAGTATCATTGAACTGAAGTAAAAAGATGACAGCATGAGCATCATCCGTACATGCAGAATGGCGTCCGTTTCCTTGGGCATGAATACCGAAGGGATCAGCACTATACTCGTCAGGAAACTGTATACGACCACTTTCCAGGCTGGGAAATAATAGTCCATGTGGCGCGAATAAGGCTCACACTTATGTCCCCAGCGCACAGCGGCTATTGCGAGGCTCACAGCAATGAAGACTGCAAGCGATGAACTGTAGCAAAGTTCTCTGAAAGTATAAAACATAGCGGGCACAAAGTTCGCACTTTATACCCGCAATTCAAAATAAAGTTTTTCAGAGTACTTTACTGTCACTTTCTACATGGACAAATATCGTCAGCTTTTTCCTATTCGAGGTAAAAACGGGTAAAAATCGTTGTCAAATAAGGTAAAATTGTTTTAATTTGTAAACCATGCTGCAGAAAACCAACGCCGCCAGGCTTCTGGATGCCGCCGGCATCCCCTACTCCCTTGTCGAGTATTCCGTCGACGAGGAGCACCTGGAAGCGTCCCATGTGGCGGAACAGCTGGGAGAAGACCTCGACTGCGTCTTCAAGACTCTTGTGCTGAGAGGCGACAAGACCGGACCTTTCGTATGCGTGATTCCCGGCTCTCTGGAAGTGGACCTGAAGCTGGCCGCAAAGATTTCCGGCAACAAAAACTGCGAAATGCTTCATGTGAAGGAACTCCTGCCACTTACCGGTTACATACGCGGAGGATGCTCCCCAATCGGTATGAAAAAGCAGTTTCCCACGTTCATACACGAAAGCGCGCTCATGTATGATAAAATTTTTGTGAGCGCAGGAGTGCGCGGGCTTCAAATTTGCATACATCCAAAAGACTTGATTAATTTTACAGAATCAAAAATCTATCCGATATGAAAAAGTTCATCTTAATTTCAGTATTGCTCTGTGCCGCTTCATTTATAGCCGGAGCTGACGATATCATTACCAAACTTAACGGTGAGCAGATCAAGGCAAAGGTCCTTGAAGTCTCCGACAACAGCGTGAAATTCAAACGCTTGGACAACCCTAACGGTCCTGTATACGTGCTGGCTTTCTCCGAGATTCAGGCAATCCAATATGAGAACGGAGTTGTAGAAACTTACAACGAGCCCGCCCCGGAAGAACAGCATTACGTCAGGGAATCCTACGATGTCCGTTACAGGGACATTGCCTCCGTATACAACCCAAGTGCATACAACGAGCAGTTCGACGATCCTTACAACCCTGCAGTTTCCGGCATAGCTTCATTCTTCATTCCCGGTCTCGGGCAGTGTATAGACGGCGAGTGGGGCCGCGGAGCAGGTATCTTTGCAGCCAACCTGGGATTAGGAGTCCTGGAAGCAACTGAACTTTCAATCATGCTTCACTCCGCCGTCCAGGGTTCGTCTTACTACAAGCAGTACAATCAGACATCCTTGTCGTCAAATGCTGCGATGGGGGCCTCCCTCTGTGCGCTCATTATCACATCTTCCGCCCATCTGGTTCTCAATATCTGGAACATCTGCGACGCAGTAAACATTGCCAAGGTCAAGAATATGTATTATCAGGACCTGCATGTTGCGCCCCAGCTTTCTTTCACGCCTTCTGTCAGCTCCGGTCTGCAGCCCACAGCCGGCCTAAGCCTTACTCTCAGCTTCTAAGTCATCATGGCCCGGCGCTTCAGACTGCTTATACCGATTCTCCTGCTGACCGGAGCCGTGGCCTTCGGTCAGAACGACACGCTCCGCTTCAGCGTGCGGGGCGTCGTACGTGACGCAGAAAGCGGGCGCCCGCTGCCGGCAGTCGGCGTCTCCATTCCGGGCTCGCAGATTGCCGTCATAACAAACGCCGACGGCACCTTCGTCATTAAGTCGCCGGAGCAGCCGAAGCAACTGGCCTTCTCTCTGCTGGGATACCGCAACCTCAGGCAAAGCGTCCCGGAGTCCCCGTCCAAGGTGATGAGCGTGCGCATGAACAGAAGCAGCTTTACCCTTGACGCAGCCACGGTCGTTACCGGAGACCCCAGGGCGATAATGCTGATGGCCATACAGAAGATCAACGACAACGCCCCCGAAAAGCCCGAGCTGTTCGACTGTTTCTTCCGCGAAACAGTACAGAAGCGACAGCGTTACATCTATGTATCTGAGGCGGTTACGCGTGTATACAAGTCTCCTGTAAAGGATCTGTTCATCCCGGACAGGGCTGCGGTAGTGAAAAGCCGCCTGCTTACAAGCCCCCGTGCATCCGACACCCTGGGTGTCAAAGTACAGGGCGGACCCACGATGCCGGTGGACCTGGACCTTGTAAAGATGCGCCGTCTCGTAATAGACTCTCAGGAGCTGCAGGACTACCGCCTGGAGATGATGCTTCCGGAGATGATAGACGACCGCATGCAATTCGTAATAAAGGTATCCCCTGCCGTCCAGGGAAACTTCGCTCTTCACAACGGCTTAGTATATATCGACAGGGAGACCCTGGCATTCACGCGCATAGACCTGTCTCTCGATATGTCCGATCCCAGGAAGGCCACCAGGGCCATGCTGGTACGCGAGCCCAGGGGCCTGCATTTCCGTCCCAAGGAAATGAGCCTGCTGCTCAACTATACGACCGACGGAGGCAAGACGCGCCTGAGCTACCTGAGAACCAGGTTCCGCTTCAACTGCGACTGGCGCAAGAAGCTGATAGCCACCGACTATACCGCCGTAGCGGAGATGGTCGTAACCAACCGGCACGAAGGCGGGCGCGAGCTGCAGATTCCACGTGAAGAAGCGTTCAAGAGCAGCGAGTCCCTGGCCGACAAGACCAGTTTCTACATCGACCCGGACTTCTGGGCCGACTACAATATAATCGAGCCCAGCGTCAGCCTAGAGCATGCCATTGGCAGGCTGAAGAAGGATTGACGGCTC
Organism: Bacteroidales bacterium; assembly: GCA_017554335.1. Classification (GTDB taxonomy): domain Bacteria; phylum Bacteroidota; class Bacteroidia; order Bacteroidales; family UBA932; genus Cryptobacteroides. Next base: position 36,945 of record JAFZIO010000042.1, read on the forward strand.
TTTGCAGGCGGCAGGGTCCATAGAAACCGACAGCATCTTTGTCTCCCCCGGCATCAGATGGAAATAGTTGTCCGAATAATGTACGGGCAGCACCAGGGTGCCGTTTGAATCCGTCACCTTCACGCGTATCATAAGCGCCGGAACGACTCCGGCATTGCTGATCCGCACCTCGTAGCAACCGGGAGCGTTCTCCACTTGCAGGGACTCTAGAGATGCCTCCGGCATGCCGCGCAAGGCCTTCAGATTGCCCTCTTCGCGCCCCATCACATATGTATTCTCCGACAGCAGCACGCCGTCGGACGACATCAGTCGCAGCCTCAGGTAATAGACATCTGAGATATCGGACGGAACGGCCACATGGAAACAAGGCAGAGTCTCGTCTTCACCGACGCTGACCGTCAACTGACGTTCCCAGGCAATGCTGCCGTCCATGTTCCGCAGTTCGGCGGCGGCCACCATATTCTCATGACGGCCTGCATGATAGTTGGCCACCTCCACGTCACCCTTCCATCGGTTATACAGAATATGCAACGGCTCGCAGGCCTTTTTGCATCCGAAGAATGCGGCCGTGGGTTCGAAGTACCAGTCGTAAGTCTGCCATACCATCGACGGCCAGCAAGGATGGCTCATCCAAAGCAGCAGCCCCTGGCTGTATTCGCTGCGTCCTTCGAACATAGCACGATAGCCCTCGTAATTAACCCACTGCGCATATTCGCAGAATTGTCTGGCGTCCTTAGGTTCCCCGAAGGCCTTGACTATCTTGCCGTTGAATGTCTCCGTCGCCTGTGCCGAAGGCTGCACGCCGCCGAGGGTGTAATCGTGCATCGCATACATAAAGTTGGGATGCTCAAGGCTGCTGTAAGGCTCCACATGCTCCTCCCCGAACGTGCGCACAAGGTTTTCGTAATTCATAACAGCCGGCATGCCTCGCTCGCTATGCATCTCGTCGTGCCCGTATAGATGGAAATAATCGCTGTACGGCCGCACGTTATAGGGGCCGCCGCCGTTGAATCCGTCGGCTGCGGAATGCGGATGGTAATATAGTCCAGGATGCAGCTCCTCAACCGAGCTCCTGAGGCAGGTATCTATAATCTCCGGCGGATAGCCTTCGTTGCGGCCCACATAAAGGGCTATGCTGGGATGATTACGTATGCGCCTGAGATGCCTGCGTGCTGTCTCGTTGAACATCTCCGGATCTTCCGGGTCGGGGCCGTCCCATGGATTCGCCAGCCAGAAATCCTGCCACACCATAATGCCGTACTTGTCGCAGGCGTCGTAGAAAGCGCGGTGAGCCGTCATGCCCACCCAGTTGCGTATCATGGTGAAGTTCATCTCGGCATGATATCCTACGGCAATGTCGTACTCCCGCGCCCCGTACTGCAGCATGAGCTCAGGGTATCCCCAGTTGCCGCCAAAACCTATGAAACGCCTGCCGTTGACATACATCTGGAGCCGCTTGTTCTTCACCTTGTCGGGATATCCTCCCGGAATAATATCCTTGGTTACAGGCACATGGTCTTCAAGCTTATAACTCATCTGCCGTACGCCGGAGCGGAACTCGCGGCGGTCGGAAAGCTTGCCGCCGGCAGTTACGAATTCGAATTGTACATCATACAGATTCTGATCTCCGTAGCCGTTCGGCCACCATAGGGAGGGGTTCTCGAAGAGCAGGGAATCGAAACGTTCGGTCCTGTCTTCACCGGCATCCAGCACCAGCTCCCGACTGAAAGTGACGGGACCGAAGCATCCGCTCAAGGTACCCTTCACAGGGCGGGACGAGCGGTTGGAGAGGCCCACCTCGGCAAACACGTACGCGCGGGTGGTATCCGGCAGCGGCAGTTCCGTACGCACGAAGGGATCCTCAAGGGTAACCGTACCTGTGCCATACAGCCACACATCGTCGTAGATTCCCATATTGCGGCCCGGCAGCACGGGTATCCAGTCCCAGCCTATCGTCGGGTGCATGGTGGGGTTGTCGGCTCCGAGTATGCCGCCGTTGAGTCCCGTAGAGTATACCGTACGCTCCTTGGCATGGCCGTAGTTATTGTTATGTATTATCTTGACTTCCAGCTTGTTCCGCCCGTCATTAAGTATGCCGGTCACATCATAGTCCGCCGTCCTGAACGCACCGTCTATGCGCCCGACGTAGACTCCGTTCAGCGTGACCTCCGCCTTCCAGTTGACGCCTTCGAAATGCAGGAACTGACGGGGGCAGTCGATACGGCTCCTGAAATCGCAACTGTACAGGAAGTCCCTGCAGAAAAGGGAATCCGGTATGCTGAGCACATTGTCACCGAAGTGGGGGTCGGGCATGAGTCCGGCTGCCACATAACTGCCGAGCACCGTGCCGGGCACCTGAGCCGGGATAGTAGAGCCGAGGGTATCTGTCTGAATGGTCCAACCGGCACCGGAGAGCATCTGAACGTCGCCTGCAGGCCTGAGCGCGGGTTGCGAACAGGCACCCAACAGCATCAGGGCCAGAGCGGCCAATACTTTATGATTCATTATATGGTGATTTATCGGGCTTGAAGCCAGTTTCGTATAAGTTCGGCGCGCTTGCCGAGTATCTCGAAGTCTATACCGTCGGCGTCATCCGTCAGCTTGTTGGTATTCATGGTGATGCCGGAGGTAAACATCACTGCGGGCACCTTCTTGCGAAGGAAGGGCGCCTGGTCGGAAATCCTGGTGTAGAAATACTCAGTGAAGCTCTTGCTCTTGTAGTAATCGTAATAGAGCCTCAGGCCTATGCCTTCGTTCGCCTTTTCCAGTGCCTTCTCGTGCGTCTTGCCGCCCAGGGCGATGAGGAAGTCGGGACGATACTTGTTGGGCGGCGCCAGTACGGAACCTATGGTGTCCAGGTTGACCACCATCGACAGGTTCCACCTGCAATCGGACGCCAGTGTTTCCGCTCCGGCAAGCCCTTCGGAATGAGCGTCCAGCGCCACGAATACGAAGTTCCGCCCGCTGTCCTTCAGGGCCTCCGCAAGATACAGCAGTACGGCCACTCCGGAGGCGTTGCTGTCGGCTCCGGGGTACACCCTGCCGCCTATGAAACCTATGCCGTCGTAATGGGCGCAGACAAGCGTGTACTGCCTGGAACGGGCGTCTCCCCTGCTGACGGCTATTATGTTGCGGCCCACTCCTTTATCGGTCCGGAAGAACTGGATCTGCGGTTCCAGGCCTATCTGACGGAAGCGCCTCAGCAGGTAGGCGGACGCCTCCACGCTGCCGCGGGACGCATGTCCCCGCCCCTCCATGAGGGAGTCGGCAAGACAGAGTACGTCGTCCCGGATGCCGGCCTGCGCTGGTACGCCGGACGCCAGCAGGACGGCTGCCAGAAGAAGAATTTTGCAGATACGCTTCAAAACGGCACGATAAATGTTTATCTTTGCAAATGTAGTGAAAAAGTTTCTCCTTTCCATATCGATACTGCTCGCCGCAGCGCTTTCTTCGCATGCCCAATACGACAAGGATGTGTTCAGCATGCGGGGCCGCATTGCCCTGCAGGACGGCAAGTATGCCCAGGCCATCGAGCACTTCAACATACTCGCCCGACTGGACAGTACCGATTACTGGTGCTTCTTCTACCGCGGCATAGCCAAGTACAACCTGGGCGACATCCGCGGCGCTCAGAAGGATTTCAATACTTCCGTTCGGCTTAACCCCGTGTTTACCAACGGATACCATTACCGTGCCATTACAGAAAGCCGCAACGGGGAGTACGAGAAGGCTTTCGACGACTTCGACAAGGCCATCAGCCTGCGGCCCGGGTTCACAGGCCTTTACTACAGCCGGGGCGTGACCAATTTCCTGGCTCAGAGGTTCCCCGAGGCTGTGGAGGACTTCGACCGCTACATCCGCAAGGAGCCCAAGGATCCGTCGGCCTACCTGAACAGGGGCGCCTCCTACCTTTTCCTGGGCGACACGCTGAAAGCCATGAACGACTACAACAAGGCCATCAAGCTAGACCGCTTCGAGCCGGAGTGCTACATACGCCGCGGGCGTGTGCTGGCGGCGCAGGAGAAGTATCTGGAGGCCGTAAGCGACATGACCCACGCCGTGGAGCTGGACAGCACCAACACCTTCGCCTACTTCAACAGGGCCCTGATGTACTACGAGCTGCACGACTACAACTCAGCGATGCGCGACCTTAACCGTGTGCTCAAGGACGAGCCCGGCAACGCCCTCACCTTATACAACCGTTCGCTTATTTATGCGCAGGTGGGCGATTACGAGAGTGCACTGGACGACATGGACAGGGTGCTGAACATCAACCCCCGCAACGTGCTTGCGTACTTCAACCGCGCGGCGTTCTTCATGGAAATGGGCCGCTGGCGCGACGCCCTGGCCGATTACGACAGGGCCATCGAGCTCTATCCGGACTTCGCGAAGGCCTACCTGAACCGCTCCTACGTGGAGAACATGTTAGGCATGACCAAGGAGTCCAAGGCCGATTACAAGACGGCGCAGCGCAAGGTCGGCGAGTACCGCTACAAGAATTCCTCCGGCGAAGCGTCGTTTGCCGACACCACCAAGAAATACAACGCCCTGCTGGCCCTGGATGCCGATTTCGCCAAAAAAGACTTCGACAACGAACTGCTACAGCACCGCGACATAGACATACGCCTGCGTCCGCTATACAAGTTCCAGCTGGCCGCCGAGCGCGAGCAGCGCAACCTCGCCCTCAGCACCCGTTTCGAGCACGCCCTGCTGGACCGTTTCGTAGACTCCGTGCCTGTGCCCGTGCTTGTCAGCAACAGCGACAGCCTGGTGACGCTGAAGCTGGTGCGCTCGCTCAGCTCCGTGCTGGCAGGAGACGGCAGTTCCGGTGCCGGAAAGGTACAACTGACGCCTTCGGAGACCTTCTTCATCAAGGGCATCTACGACGTTCAGCAGAAGAACTACCAGGCCGCCCTGGGATGGTTCGACAAGGCCGTCCAGGCAGCGGACAGCGACGCCGAAAAAGACCGTTACAGCCGCTTCTACAAGGCATTCTACCTTATGAACCGCGGCGTCCTGCGGGCAGAAATGATAGACTTCATTGCCTCTCTGGAAGGCAATGTGCAGACGCTGGCCATGGATGACAAGGGTGCCACACGCGCCAGGGTATCCGACCGCGTGGCACGCAGCTACGACTATTCCGAGGCCATTGAAGACATGCAGGCCGCCACCGAGCTTGTGCCTGATATACCGTATCTGTATTTCAACCTCGGCAACCTCTACTGCCTGAGCGGGGAGATGGTAAATTCAATAGACAGTTACACTCAGGCGCTGCGGCTCTACCCTTCCATGGGAGACGCATACTTTAACCGCGGTCTCGTGCTTATATACCTGAAAGACAAGGAAAAGGGCTGCATCGACCTGTCGCGTGCCGGAGAACTTGGCGTGCGTGACGCCTACAGCGTGATAGACAAGTATTGTACGAACGATGAGCAGCGTTAAGTTCAAGTCTTTCTCTTCCGGCAGCTGCGGCAACTGCTATTTCCTGGGACTTTTCAACGATGAAAGCCGGCGTTGCGAGGCGGGCGTCGTAATCGATGCCGGCGTGAGCCCCCGGCGGCTGAAGAAGGAGCTGCAGCACGACGGCCTCTGCTTCGACGATTTCAGCGCCGTGCTGGTCACCCACGACCATATGGACCACATACGCTCCCTGGGTTCGTTCTGCAAGCACGTCGGCAAGCCGGTCTGGGCCACGGAAGGCCTGCACCGGGCGCTTTCCAGGCACACTATGACCCGCTTCCAGATTACCGACTACCGCATGGAGCTCCGCGAAGGCGCCTGGAACGACGTAGTGCCGGGACGCATACGTGCACGCTATTTCGTCGTCCCCCACGACGCCACCGAAACCGTCGGTTACGCCATACTGCTGGACGACTACAAGTTTGTGATCATGACCGACATAGGCAGCATGACCGAGGAGGCCCTCCGCTGGGCGAGGCAGGCCGACACCGTGGTCATCGAAAGCAACTACGACCCTGAGATGCTGCGCAACGGCCCCTATCCCCTGGATCTGCAGGCCCGCATACGCAGCGGCCACGGGCACCTGTCCAACCCCGAGTGCGCCGAGGCAATCGAGGCCTTCCGCCACGACGGCCTGCGCCACATCTTCCTGTGCCACCTCAGCGAGCACAACAACACCCCAGAGCTTGCCTACTCCGAGAGCCTCAGCGCCGCCGCCGGCATCCCCCTGGCCCCACTTCCCCGCATGACCGCCTCGCCGCTGTACAATTTGTAGCGTTTAACCTATAGCTTTTCCCCTCATCGGCGCTGCGAAGCGGGACAGTGGGACTGATGCGGCAACCCGTGGCCGCCCGTGGCCACGTGAACGGGAGGGGCCCAGCCGGAGGCTGGGAGGGATGAGCGAAGCGAAGGTTCTGCCGCGTCAGCCCCACTGCAAGCGGAGCAGCGGCGGCGTTGAGCGTTGTGGCTGTTGCGAAGTGACTGTGGCACCCCATTTCGTCACGTCACTGAGGGTTTTGGGCTAAGAACGGCTAAAAACAGCTTGTGACGTGATTGTGAAGACCTCCAGAGTCACGTCGCTGGCCAAAAATGAGATAAAAGAAAGAGTCTATCATCATTTTATGCAGAGGCAGCGGCGCAACTGGTCTTCAGTTACAATCTTTTCGGAGAACAGACTGTCACATTTTCGGTATTGAACGCTCTTGCATTCTTTCCAAATAGCATTGCCTAAGTCTGACCGTTTGCGTTCAGGAAGCTGATAGATTGACGATTCACTGCACCCTTTGAAATACTGTGAAGGCAGGATGATGTCGTCAACAATATGACATAACTCAATATCAGTCATACGGTTTTTATTAATGCGGCCTTGTTCTGAGATAAAGGCTTTAGAAGGATCAAATGCAGGAACACCTCGTTCAATCAGTTCCAGTGTAATAGCTGGCAGATTGTTTTCTTTCTGTTGATCTGCAATATCTTTTCCATCAGAGATACGGTTCATTTGAAAGAGGAAATTGCGTGGAGAGACATAAACACTTTCCACATATGCTGTATCTTCAATGTCTTCCCTGAGTAAAAGGCCATTACTCGCCATACGATACTTCGTTGGAAGCTTAGTGTTAAACGGCAAATAGTTGTGCCGTTTATAGTCTTCGATCAAGACTGGAGCCTGGTCACGTCCAAGGTCTTTGCGGAAGTAGGAATTTACTGAACTGTGAGGATAACCGAAAGCAGTTGTCGACAATCCATGATGCAGTCCCTGTTTTATTACATAATTCAGCATTGACTGCGTATGGTAAAGCCCTTCGACATTTAATATGAAGCCCTCCTTCTCTCCAAGCGACCCTTTGCGACCGTACTTTGCATTAAAGTAACGTGTATAGGAATAGCGATGCCGCTTTGCCAACTCATGTGGATTGCCGGTCCGGGCAGCTTCGTGATGATGGGTAGAAAGGAAGCCGTCTGCAAGCAATGTTGAATCCGTTTCCAATGCTGCCAAGGCTAAATAATTGAATCCGATAATCAGGTCGCTTTCGTTCCTGAACATTACCTCTTCATGAGATGAGAGGCATAAATGGTAAGTCTCTTTCATAGTCTGTTCCGGTTTATAATAGCACTTTGTGCTTCTTTTTTCAAAGATAGCAAAAACAACCATGATTCGAGACGTATTATCGGAATTATTGCGTTTTTATTATAGAATACAATAATTACTATATTTGATGAGGCAAGGATAAAGGGAGTGTATAGACAACTTAACGAGGAGGAACTGGCCAGATACTGCTCGGAGAGAGACATAATGGCAGAGGAGGAGCTGTATAGACGATATGCAGCAAAGGTGAATACAATCTGTTGCCGATACACAGACAATGCAGAGGACGCTGAAGATTTGATGCATGAAGCGATCATCAAGGCGCTGGACAAGATATCCACATACTCTTATAAAGGAAAAGGATCTTTGTCCGTTTGGATTTCCAGAATTGCCATTAATTTGGCCGTAGATCAAATCCGCAGAAAGAGATTGCGAATGGTACCGCTGGAGTTCTGGACTCATGATACTGTAGCGGAGCCGACTGAGGATGAAATGGAGTCTATATCGGAAGATATGCTCTTGGACTTTATAACCAGGCTGCCGGAATTAAGAAGGACCGTCTTCAACCTTTATTGCATTGACGGATACTCTCATAAGCAAATTGCTGAGATGCTAGGGATAAGTGAAAAAGGCTCGGCCGGAGTGCTGGCGAAAGCTAGAAAGCAAATTAAAGAAGAAATCCGGCATTATCTGAAAGAACGGGACAAATGAGGAACTGGGAAGACATACTGAAGAATAAACTGGAGAGGTATGAAAAACCTCTTCAGGAAGGAAGCCTTGCCCGTTTCCAGGCTCGCAGAAATGCTGAATCCATCACTCAGAGTTCCAGACGCACTTCAATCCTTTGGGTGGCCGGAGCCGCTGTAGCTGCTATTCTTGCCGCTGTTCTGCTGTTCCGCCAGCCTGTCAGGTCTGATTTGGGCATACAGATTGACCAGCAGCCTGAGCAAACTGTGGCCTCACTTTCGGATTCAGTCGATACGTATATAACCGGGCAGGAGTCCGCAATGTTTGCACAAGTAGAAAATGCCAAGAACGATAAGGGAAACTATGATTATCAGCACGATAACCATATAACTACGGAAGATAAGTATACGCCTGAATGCGACAGGACAGTTGAAGAGTTAGAGAATATTGCCTCGGATACTGTAGCCGAATCCACCACCGAGGTTGCGGCGGAAACTGTTGAAATAGCGGCCGGAACCAACAATGAGACTGATGGGATGGCTCCGTCTCCAATTGTCCCTGACATCCCTTATCGTGAACCACTTAATCTGGAAGTCTCGTACGCTGCCGCTGGTGTTGCGGCTGACGGGGCGGCGGCAGCGCTGGTGGAAGCTGGATTGTTTGCTTTGATTCATAGGGATTATTGCCCTCGAGATAATGGAAGAAGCTATGACCATCATTATCTGCCATTGAGAACCGGTCTTTCGTTGAGGTTCCCATTATTAAATAACCTGAACATTACAAGCGGTATTAACTACTCATTGTATTTATCCCAATTTCATAATGCTTATGATCCCACCAAGTATACGCAGATAGTTCACTACTTAGGCGTTCCTGTGCGCCTGGATGGAACTCTGGCACAAAACCGATGGTTTGACGTCTACGTAGGAGGTGGCTTTGAAGCGGACTTTTATATTCATGGTAGAGAGATAGAGGAAGAATGGGGGCCTTACGGCGGTTTGGAGTTGTCATTAATTACCGTGGGAGGTATTCAGTATAACTTGACAAAAAATCTGGGAGTATATATTGAGCCGGAATTGAACTGGATTGTCTCACGAGTTCATGGACCGTATACATTCCGCAAGTACCCCCTAAGTCTTTCGGTTTCAACCGGAATAAGGATTAGTTTTAACAGATAATAACTATCTTTGTATTATTATGAACCATAAGCTTTTAATAACAGCCTTCATTATTCTGGCGTCTGCTTCTCTATCAGCGCAGAATAAATTTGAAATTGGAGTCAATTATTCACCCCGACAGAACTTAATGAGTGTCGATGACGGTCCAAATATGTTATACAAATTTGGAGCTTATGGGGAGTATCGTTGGGATTTAAGCAAGCACTTCGTGGCTGGAGCAAGGCTTGACGCCAAAGTTGGACCTCTTAGCCCTTACCTGATTAATGACGATGCTATCGCCATTTCAGGAGATCTTTTGGCTGTAATTGATTTTAATCTTTTCCCTGGCAAGACTGTCAATCCGTATATCGGATTTGGGCTTGGTCCGGGATTCGGCATGGATAATAATACCTTCGACCATCTGTTTGGCGGGACATTCCTGGTCTACGCAGATGCGAGGCTAGGAATTGAGCTTTTCCGTCATCTCCGGCTTTCAGTCGATTACAGCCTGCCATATTGGCGCGGCAGTTTTCCTGCAATATTCACTACTCTTAACGCAAACATCGGCTGGGTCTTTTAGCTAGAGAAGAACATCTTTATTAATAGATATGAAGAAACTCGTACTCGTAGCAGTTTTACTTAGCTTATGTGCCTGTACTGTCGATATAGACTGGTATTATTTCGGCTATGCTGAAATAAAGAACAATACCTCGCAGACCCTGACTATTTCCGTATCGGTAGATCCCGCTTCGCCGTATTACCTTCATTACTATCTTCTGACTACCAGCCCGTTGGATGGAGTCGTCAAATCAAAAGATTGTTTCACTCAGTATTATTGGGAACCAGCTAGAGAATCTATTAAGGTTGGTGACGTTCCCACAATCGTCTCAATAACCATTGACGACGGCTCGGAGATTGTCTGCACATCAAGCTCGGAGGCCAGCTGGTCAAGACACTTTTTCGATTCATACACGACCCGCAATAAGGTAGAATGGGTCTATTTCCAGAAGCATGAGATTGTCATCGAAAACTACGCTATCGATGATGAGTTGATCTCCCTCTGGCGACAAGATCACTGACGATTTATTCTCATTTTTGGCCAGTGACGTGACTCTGGAGGTCTTCAGAATCACGTCACAAGCTGTTTTTAGCCGTTCTTAGCCCAAAACCCTCAGCGAAGTGACGAAATGGGGTGCCACAGTCACTTCACTACAGCCACGACGCTCAACGCCGCCGCTACTGCGTTCGCTACACAGGCATTTCAGTCCCGGGGCGCCTTCCCACTAACGCGGGCCCCTATCAGGGAGTCTGAGGGGAACGCCCCTCAGTCCCTTGGGGGTGCAGGGGGATAATAGCTGGCTGCGGCAGCAGCCAAAGGCCCCGGGACCAAAAACGCCTGCTTCCGCTCACTCGTCGCAGCGGCGCTGCGAAGCGAGACAGTGCTCTGGGAGCGGCGACCCGTGTCCACCCTCGGACACGTTAGAGGGAGGGGCCCACGAGCGTAGCGAAGTGGGAGGGATGAGCGCGTAGCGCGAAGGTCTGCCGCCCCAGAGCACTGCAAGCGAAGCAGCGACGCTGAGGGGAGAGGCTACAAAGCGTGACAGCGGCGCGGAGCTATGGCAGCGGCAACAGGGACGCTGGCGGAAGAGACTCAGTATCCCAGGCGCACGAGGGCGGCGACGGGATCGGGGACGGTGGCAGGGGCGGCGGGGTTCTCGGCGCCGGCGCGGAGGCCATGGTCAATCAGGTACTGGATGGTAAGGTCGGAACGGTTGGTGAAGAAACCGTCGGAACGGGCGGTCTGCTCCTCCATCTGATCGAGCGAGTCGAAGGAATACGGGTGGTTGAGCATGCCGGCCTCATGCACGAGGTCTGCCTGCCAGGCATGGTTGAGCTCGGCGTAGTTGTTGGGGGCGCCGGAAATCGACGGACCGCTGATGTTGGCGCCGTTGGCCTTCGCCCACTGCAGAATGGCACGGAAGCCCTCTTCCGTTTCCAAATCACCTCCGGGAATGTCCTCCGGGCACGGGGGCCAGAGCAGGAAGCACATAGGCAGGCGCCCCTTGAAAATGGCGTTTGCCCTTACCAGGGAGGCAGTCGAGAAGGTCTGAAGGATGACCTTGCCGCGGGTCTTGCCCACCTGCACCATACCGTCCTTGTAGAACTCAGTCTCCGTCGGAGCCGAAGTGATGATGTTCCAGCCGCAGGCGTCCAGGATATCGTAAACACGCTGCTCCATATCCTCAGGATTCACCTCCGGCTCCTTAAACTCGATGTAGATGCCGGGACGGTGGCCGCTGTCGGCAGGATCGTCGACGTAAGCTCCGGCAAAGTCATAATCCAGGAACTCCATGTATTTGCCGTTCTCCTTGGCCTCGGCGCGGATCTGGGCAAGCGTCTTGCCTTCGCAGCAAGGTTTGATGCAATACGGCAGAACCCGGCGGCCGGCGGCGTCACGCTTCAGCATTCGGCCCTCGGCATAAGCAATCTGGTCCTGCAGGGCGGAGACGTACTGGCTGCCGGCAAATGCAGGGCGTGCCTGATCCGGACGCGCCTGGTTGAACCATGAACCGGCATCCAGAGTCAGCAGTTCTGCATAATAATAGGAAGAAGCATGATAGGGCTCAAATCCCTCCGCGTCACATTCCAGCTGCGCATCAGCATCTTCAGCGCTGAAACCGAGAGAGATATAGAAGTCGCGGCGGGTAGCGGGAACTCCGGGGCCGAAAACCTCTTCTATATCGGTAGTGCGGGTAAGATTCACGTCGTGATTGGCCAGTATGACTCCATCTTTGGTGCACTGGAGGTCGGACTCAAGATAGTCGGCACCCATTTCGCGGGCCCAGCGCCAGGCGCTTTCGGTCTCTTCAGGAGCCCAGTAGGTGGAGCCGCGGTGTGCCATAACCGCATGGGCGGGCACATAAGAATTGATATCGGGAGCCTGCGGAGCACAGGCAGCTACAAAAGCCAAAGCAGCTGTCAGAATGTAGTGTTTCATATGCGGTATAATAATAGCTTAATCCAAGAATTCCATGGCCTCTCGCATAAGGCGGTCGCGGTCGTAGGGGCGTTTGAGGCACTCGATCGGCACGCCGACGGAGACGGCCTTATACCCTCGCGCAACATATTTGACGGCAGCGGGAATGCCGGTAGAGCCGTAGCGCAGCCACACCGAAGCCCCTTCGTGCCCGGGAAGGATGCCGTCCTGGTTAGGCACTGAATAGCGCACCGGGTTGGGGCTGTCGTAGAAAGGCATATCGTCAATCAGGCCGGTATTTGTGCCGTGGGAGGAAGCCCAGCGGTATCCAAGAACGTCCTGAACAAACTCCCTGGCAACAGCCACAGTAAGCGAATCCTGAGTAAAATCGTACACGGTATCCCAGACATCCGTCGCAATACGGGAGCCGGAAACAAGCATGGACTTTCCCCTCCGGCTCCAGGCGCGAAGCGCAGTCTGCATGCCCGAAGGGAAGATGCTGAAACGCTCCGGATACGCACCGCTGCCGCTCTTGGTCGTCACCTGGGCACCGCAAATCAGATCCAGGCAGCCGTAGCCGCCGGCCAGCGTAGTATCGGCACAGAAAGCCTCGGCGGACATTGAGCAGAAAGGCCTCCCCAGGCGCATCAGCGACGCACCGTGAAGCGAAGGATAGTCGAACGTATTACCTGCCACCAGAGTGCCGGCATAATCGGTATATGAGCCGCCGAAGCCGGGGCCGTCGTCGCTGGTCCATGGCTTGGAGCGCCTGAATTCGTAATTCTCGCCTATATAGCAGATGTCTCGCACATACGGCATACCGGTATCCAGCCTCGAAACAAAGCCCGCATAACCCGGAGTATCTATCCAGGCAGGCGCAGCCACACGGTCGAAATTGTTCACCACCAGCACGGGGTCTCCCGTGACCCTCAGGGGCACACCGGCAGACAGCAGTTCGGACGGGAAGCTGCAGCCACCGTCGTTCCATGCCACCACCTTCCAGGTATACAGGTGCCCCGGCTCCACCGGCAGCACAACGTCGTTATCCATAACCGGCACGCCGTCATCGAAGGCCCCGTCGTCCATACGCGTATACAAGGTGTAGCCCTTGGCCGATGCAGTCGGCTCCAGCGGGTCCGCCGTCGGCTGCCAGCGCAAGCGGAAGGCGTCGGTGCCCACAAGTTCCGCCGAGAAGGCGTGGACCGGCAGCGGCTGCACCACGTAGTCGGTGCCGTAACGGACGGACAGATACTTCAGTATGCCCTTGTACACCGCCCTGCTGACGGTAAAGCGGAACGACGGATCCATGCCGTACTTCATGTCCGCAAAATTCTGGTGCGACAGCAGTTCCAGCAGCAGGGCAGGCACCTCGGTCGTACGCGATTCGCTGTAGGAACGGTCCCACAGCATGCGCCTCGACCACTTGGGTTCGAAGCCCGCCCGCAGGTCCTCCACCACCTGCGTCTGAACGAAGTCGGCATAGGTGCGGGAGGTGATGCGGTTGGTTCCGTCGGGGAAGACGTAACCGTCATCACCCTTGTAGGTATAGATTGCCAGAGTGCCCACGATGCTGTCGTTGGGTGTGGCACCGGCGTCCGTATGGAAGGCGAGGGAGCAGTCGAACGGTATCCCCTTCTCCTCCATCATCATCTGCGTCCAGACGCCGCGGGTGGCGTAATCGTTGGTATAATCGGTCTCCCACATGCGGAGGGTGCTGTCCGCTCCGGCCCATGGCATCCAGTACGACGAGCCCTCTGCGAACGCAGGCATGCCGGAGACGCTGCCGCCGCGGGCCACCTTGCCCATGCCGCCTCCGAAGCGTACGGCATCTGCGGTCACCACTTCTCCTGCCGCGCCCCTGTTCTCAAGTTCCACGAATCCGTCCTTCCCGGGAGCGAACTCGAAGGTGCCGAGGTATATCCATGTTCCGCCGCCCTTGCGCTGGTCCACCAGGAAGTCGGTCGTGCCGCCGAGATGATGCACGGTATAGTGGGCCTCGGGGCAGGAATTCGGCAGCGAAGCGTAGCTGACGTACACGGCATACTCCCCTCTCTCCGGGATGTCGGGCGTCCAGATGGCGGTGCTCGCAGGAGTCACGCTGCACGCGGCGGCGCGGACCGTTCCCATACGGAAGGGATTGTCGGTAATCTCGTATGCCTTCTTTTTGTCGGCGAAGCCGGGGACGGCCGCCTTGGACCAGCGTCCCTGCTCCTTGTAGAAACCGCGGAGGCGTATGCCCGCCTCGCCGTTCCTCTCGAAAGCGAAATCGTTATCACAAATCACCTCGTTGGTCTGGGTATCCCGTTCGCGCGGCGTCATGACGTACGCTCCGGCATTCTCCAGCATTGGGATGACTCCCTGAAGGACGTAGCTCTGCGTGTACATGTCCTCCACCGTAGTGTGAAGGGTGGCGCGCTGCCATTTCCATATGCCCTCCTTCTCGTTGTAATAGCGCCCGTGGCTCTGCCAGAGCACGATATGGCGGCCGTAGAGGCCTTTGGTGTAAGAACGTGCACCGCCGCGGCGTACGAAGGGACGGGAAGCCTTGGGAGTGATGCGTGAAGAGTAGGCCGGAGCCTTGCCGTTACGCGTCAGCCTGGGCGTCACCAGTTCTTCCAGACGGCAGCCCGACGCCCTGCAGGCACCGATGGAATACCCGCCGAGAATATCGGCAGCCTCCGTATTCAGCTCGGAAAGGAACCACAGCACATCTTCCTCATGCCAGGGATAATCCGCAAGGCTGCGGTTGAACGTGAGGACAAGGGCGTCGCTGCTGAGGTATACCATATCCACGGAAACCAGCGAACGTACCTTGAAACGCCTGTTGCAACGCGCCGTGAGGCTGTCGCAGACTTCTTTGAACTGTTGGGGCTTCGGCACTCCCGCGGCTGCGTCCGGCAGCAGGGAGAGCATCAAAGCAAGGCTTAAAAACAGCTTACGCATCGGCCTTATGACGGGAAAAGAGTTGGATGAAAAAAGTAAGCATACAACCGCATGCCAGGCCTATACGGTCTGCGCGGAAATCCATCAGATCCATCTCCCTGTATGGGAGCTTGCTCTGTACGAATTCCGTACCCCACGCTATCAGGCAGCCGACAGCAAAAATGGCGACCAGTACCAGTATGGTCTTGATCGCGCTGTTGCGTTTGAGCCGGAGGGACCAGTATGCAAGCACGGGGAAAGGCAAGAACATCAGGAAATGCACCAGCTTGTCCATAGGTATCCCCAGGAATGTCTTCTGAACATCCGGCAGACTGTTGAAATTGGCGAAGCAGAGCAATGCCACCGCTCCCAGATACAACAGGGTTAATATGCGGAATATGGTAGTTCTTTTCATCATAATGACTGCATGTCGTAAAGTTTCTTGTAATAGCCGCCCAGGGCCAGCAGTTCCTCATGCCTGCCGCGCTCGACTATGCGTCCTTCATCCAGGACAATAATCTCGTCTGCGCCCTTTATTGTACTGAGTCTGTGGGCAATAGCTATCGTGGTACGGGATGCCATAAGCTTGTCGAGGGCATCCTGTACGCTCCTTTCGGATTCGGTGTCGAGGGAGGCGGTAGCCTCGTCGAGGATAAGGATGGGCGGATTCTTCAGGATTGCGCGCGCTATGCTTATGCGCTGACGCTGACCGCCGCTGAGCTTCACTCCCCTGTCGCCTATGTTGGTGTCGTACCCCTCCTCCTTCTCCATAATGAACTCATGGGCGTTGGCCACCTTTGCGGCAGCCTCTACGGACTCCTTGCCGGCTTGTTCCACGCCGAAGGCTATATTGTTGAATATGGAGTCGTTGAAGAGTATCGATTCCTGGTTCACGTTGCCCATGAGGCCGCGGAGATCACGGATGGAGACCTCCCTGATGTCTACGCCGTCGATAAAAACGCCGCCGGCGGTAACATCGTAGAAACGGGGTATGAGGTCCACCAGGGTGGATTTCCCGGATCCGGATGCACCCACGATGGCCACAGTCTTGCCCTTGGGCACGGTGAGGTCGATGTCGTGCAGCACTTCCCTCCCGTCTTCGTAATGAAAGCTTACGCCGCGGAATTCGATCTTGTCCTTGAATTCCTTCATGGGCTTGGGGGCCGGGGCTTCCATGATGGGGTTCGGAGCGCCGAGGATGGCGTCAATACGAGCCATGCTGGCAAGGCCCTTGGGGATGCCGTATGCAGCCTTGGAGAACTCCTTTATGGGCTGGATAATGTTGTACAGCATCACCATGTAGAAGATGAAGGTCGGGGCGTCGATTACAGCCTTGTCGCCAAGGATAAGGGTGCCGCCGAACCACAGCACTATGGCAATCATCACAGTGCCCATGAATTCGCTTACCGGGTGGGCAAGCGCCTGACGGGTAGCCACACGGCTGTTCTTATCCTTCATGGCCCCAGTTACCGCCTCGAAGCGGCGGGACATTTTCTTCTCCGCAAGGAACGCCTTGATGATACGCAAGCCGCCCAGTGTCTCCTCCACCTGGCTCATGGTATCGCTCCAGAGCAGCTGGGCTTCGGAAGACTGGCGCCTCAGCTTGCGCCCTATGAATCCCATCAGCCATATCATCGCGGGGGCGAAAATCAGCACGAACACAGTCAGCTGCCATGAAATGGCTATAAGCGTCGCCACGTAGAAGATAATCAGAATGGGATTCTTGATGAGCATGTCCAGGGCGGCGGTGATGGAAGTCTCCACCTCCTGCACGTCGCCGCTCATACGGGCTATAATGTCCCCCTTGCGCTCCTGGCTGAAGTAGCCGAGCGGGAGGGCCAGAATCTTGTTGTACAGCTCCATGCGCAGGTCTTTCACTATACCCGTGCGTATGGGAACCATGACGGCCGTAGAGCCGAAGTAGCAGGCCGTCTTGATTGCCGTGAGCAAAGAAAGCGTAAGGCAGAGGAGGAGCAGCACGTTGCCGGCGCCCCATTTGTCCATCATGCCCGTCACGAACCAGTACAGGTTGTTCACCGCAATGTCCTTGAATCCCAAAGCCGCCGAATCCCAGGGGATGAACTCATAGTGCATCTCGTTGATATTGAACAATATCTGCAGTATGGGTATAAGCAGCGAGAAGGAGAACACGTTGAACACGGCGGACAGTATGTTCAGCAATACCGAACCGCCGAGGTATCCTTTGTACGGATTGACGTAACGCTTGACTATGCTCCAGAAATCCTTCATTACTTAACCAGAGGTACGCCGAACCAGTGCACCATCATCAGGTAAATGGTGCCGCTGACCACTATAACGGCAGGGATGGTAAGAATCCAGGCCCAGACAATGTTCTTGGCAGTAATCCATTTGACCGTCTTCACGCCGCGGGTCAGGCCCGTACCGATAATGGAACCGGTGATGGTATGGGTAGTACTTACAGGGATACCGAGCACCGCGGTAAGGATCAGGGTGATTGCTCCGGAGGCCTCGGCGCAGAATCCCTGGGTCGGGAAAAGCTTGGAGAGGCCCTCGCTGAGAGTACGTATTACGGACCAGCCGCCGGTAACGGTGCCCAGGGCGATGAGCCCGTAGCAGGTGAACTTCAGCCACATGGGCACATAGAAGCCAGTATAACCTGCCGCCTGCGCCGCTACGAGGCCGTTTCCGTAGAGGAACTGCATGACGGCATTGTCGGGATGCGATGCGAAAGCCGTAGCGAAAAGTATGGCTATGACGCCCATGGTCTTCTGTCCGTCATTTCCGCCGAAACCGAGCGAGAACGCAGCGCTGGAGACCAGCTGCATACGCCTGAAGGTCTTGTCTACCTTCTTCACGTTGGTATTGCGGAAAATCAGCATGATGAGGCAGTTGAGCGTAAAGCCCAGAACTATGCCGATGAGCGGGGAAATGAAGATGAAGGCCACGATCTTGAAGATGCCGCTGGTCACCAGGTACTGGCCGCCGTAGACGAACCATACGGGTCCGATAAGGCCGCCCACGAGGGCGTGTGACGCGGAAACCGGAAGGCCAAGCTTCGTGCACAGGAAAATATACAACACCGAGCCCAGCAAGGCCGCCAGAATCACATAAACGTCTATGCAACTCTCATCCACGATACCCTTGCCCATGGTAGCGGCCACGGTGGTATCGAAGATGAACATGGCGATGAAGATCCAGAACGCCGCCCAGAACACAGCCACCTTAGGCGGGAGCGCCTTGGTGGCGACCACGGAAGCGATGCAGTTTGCCGCATCGTTCATTCCGTTGGTGAAGCTGAATGCCAGCGCAATCAGGGCCGTTATCAGAACTATAGCGATTTCCATATCAGCTGTTCTTGACTACGATGCTGCGTATCTTGCTGGAAACGGCCTTGGCCACATCGGAGGTGTCCTCCAGGGCCTGGGCGATATTCTTTTTCTTGACGAGCTCGATAGGGTCTTTCTCGAACTCGAAGAGATTGGACATATAGCTCTCGTAGATATCATCCACGATGTGTTCTATCTCCTTGATTTCGTCGCAGATCCTGTCTATCTCCTTGGCGTCCTTGCGGAGGGAGTCGAAGTGCTTTGTGGCCTCTACCATCAGATTGGCCGCCTTGCTGATGTATTCGGCTATCTCTATCAGTTTCTTGGAAGGGTCCTTGGGCTGGTAGATGGCTATCTTCTTGGAAGAATCGCGGATGGAATCCAGGAAGCCGTCCATGCCTTCTGCAAGGTCGTGGATGTCGTCGCGGTCGAACGGGGTGATGTAGGCGTTCATCAGCACGTCGACAATCTGGTGGGTGATGTTGTCGCCCTCGGTCTCACGCTCCTTGATCCTGTGCGACAGCATCCTGCGCTCGTCAGGATCGGTTTCCTGCGTCTGCTGGAGCAGCAGGGTTGCCGCGGAACTGATATTCTCCGCAGACTGTACGAACAGGGGGAAGAAACTCTTTTCCTTCACCACGAAAAGCTGGAGTAAATGGTCGAAATTCATATCGTAGTCGTTTTAGTTAATATCTTCGCTGTATACTGCCGCCGGCAGGTCATGGAGGTTGTAGCGGGAGGCCATGCTCATGCCGTAAGCTCCGGCAGACTTAATGGTCAGCAGGTCGCCGCGGCGGGTCTTGGGGAGGGTAATGCCCTCGTCGAAGACGTCCGTAGACTCGCACGCCGTGCCCACGATGGTGTAACGCTCGCGCTCGTCGGAACGGGAGCTGATGTTCTCGATATTATGGTAGGCGCCGTAGAGGGCGGGGCGGATGAGCTCCGTCATGCTGGCGTCCACGATAACCAGCTTGCGGCCGGTCGCCGTCGTCTTGTTGAACAGCACGCTGGTGATGAGTTCGCCGCACTGGGCCACGAGGGCGCGTCCGAATTCGAAGTGTACGGGACGGCCGCCGGTCTTGAGGTGCGAATTTATGATGGCGAACACCGATGCGAAATTGGGGACCGGCTCGTTCTCCGGGAAGTCGTAGTTGATGCCGAGTCCGCCGCCCACGTCGATGAAACCGAACTCGAGCCCAAGCGAGCTGAGGTGGGCGACGATGCTGTTGACCTTCTCGCAGAGGTACTCGAAGACATGGAGCTCACGTATCTGGGAGCCGATGTGCAGGTGCATACCGGCCACCTTGACGTGCTTCAGGGCCTTTATGCCCTCGATATTTGCGATTACTTCCTCGTAGGAGATGCCGAACTTGCTGTCCGCCTGGCCGGTGTCGATGCACTTGTTGGTCTTGGGGTCGATGTCCGGGTTGATGCGGAGGCCGACGGCCTGCACCTTGCCGAGTTCGCCGGCTATACTGTCTATCAGCTCGAGCTCCTGAAGGGACTCGCAGTTGATGGCGAATATCCCCTGCTCAATGGCGTAACGTATCTCCTTGTCGCGCTTCCCCACTCCGGCGTAAACTATGCCCGACGGGTCGAATCCCGATTCGATGGCGCAACGCACCTCGTTTCCGGAGGCGCAGTCGACTCCTATACCGTAGCTGCGGATTATCTCCAGCACGCGCGGATCGAAGTTGGCCTTGATGGCATAATGTATTACGTATCCGTACTTGGAAGCGACGGACACGGCACTCTCCAGCGTCTGGCGCAGGAGGGAAAGGTCGTAAAGGTAGAACGGGGTCTCATATGCGCGGAGCTTGTCCGCAATCTGTCTGCTTAACATAACCAACTAACCGTTTAATCGTCCCGGATAGGTCTCCAGAGCCAGTCTGAGGCACTCCAGAGCCTTGCCGAGATCTTCTTTATTAAGTACATATGCAATTCGGACTTCCCGGCGCCCCTCACCGGGTTCGGTATAGAATCCGGATGCCGGGGCCATCATTACCGTAGCTCCGTCGTGCCTGAACTCCTGCAGGCACCAGATGCAGAACTTCTCCGCATCGTCCACCGGCAGGCTTGCCACTGTGTAGAAAGCTCCGTTGGGCATGGGGCTGAACACTCCGGGGATGCGGTTGAGGCCTTCGATCAGGAAATTGCGCCGGTCCAGATACTCCTCGTAGACGCCCTGGAGGTAGCTCTTCTGCACTTCTATGCTGGCCTCGGCCACTATCTGGCCTATGAGCGGAGGGCTCAGGCGCGCCTGGCAGAACTTCATTACCGCATCACGGACCATCTTGTTCTTGGTACAGAGGCAGCCTATCCTTATGCCGCACTCGGAATAGCGCTTTGATACGGAATCTATCAGCACTACGTTCTCTTCTATTCCTTTCAGGTGGAACGCGCTGACATACGGCATGCCTGTGTAGATAAACTCCCTGTACACCTCGTCGCTGAAAAGGAAGAGATTGTGCTTCTTGACTATGTCCCTCAGCTGCTTCATCTCTGCACGGGTATAAAGATAACCGGTAGGATTGTTGGGGTTGCAGATTAGGATAGCCTTTGTGCGGGGAGTAATCTGTTCTTCGAAAGCCTCCACGGAAGGCAGCTTGAAGCCGTCTTTTATGGAAGTCTTGACGGACTTTATAACCGCCCCAACAGAAATGGCGAAAGCCATGTAGTTGGCGTAGAACGGATCGGTTACGATAATCTCGTCGCCGGGCCCCAGACATGCGAGGAAGGCAAAGAGCACAGCCTCTGAACCACCTGTGGTAATGATTATCTCGTCAGGGCTCAGGTATATGCCGTACTCGGCATAGTAGCCCACCATCTTGGTCCGCAGGGACAGGTAACCGTCTGAAGGGCTGTACTCCAGTATCTTGCGGTCGATGTTTCTCAGGGCCTCCAGGGCGCATTCCGGAGTCTTGATGTCGGGCTGCCCTATGTTCAGGTGATATACGTGCACGCCGTTGCGTTTGGCCGCATCGGCATAGGGAGCCAGCCTGCGTATAGGCGAGCTCGGCATATTCAATGCTCTCTGACTGAGTTCCATAGGCTATTTGAATGTATAACGTACTCCCAGAGTACAGGCAAATGCATTAGTAAGTACCTCTCCGGCGTCTGCATAGAGGCCGTATACCAGATCTATGTTGTGGTGTCCGCGAAGCTTGAACGGCACATAGCCGTTGAAGGCTGCGGAGAACTGACTGAGCGGCTGGTCCCAGGTATTCTTTTCCCACCACTGCCAGTCGGAACCCCAGGGAGTTGCCCCGGAAACCAACGGAGCATTGTAAGTGCCGCAGTTACAGCTGTAAGTAAGCATCAGGCGGTATGGAGCGAACTTGAATAGCTTTCCGGAAACGCCAAGGTGATAAGCGATGTAACGGTTATTGTATACCCTGTATACGCCGTCGTTATATAGTTTGGTATAGAACAACGGTCCGCATATAGCCCTTCCGAAATGGGTCCAGCCGGACTTATACTCCCCGTTCGTGAAATAATTGTCACCGCCGAAGATATTGAAACCGGGATGCCAGGGAATAACGTTTCCGTCCGCATCGGTCTCCGCTTCGTGCTTTGCGCCGGATTGCCACATTGTATAGTGGAATTCCGCAAGCACGTCACTTACCCAGCGGTCCTTGTCCTTAAGGCTGAAATGCAGGGTATAGGCGCCGTCCGGCAGGTTGTTGAAACGCATTCCGGACTTGTCGCTGTAAGGTTTCTCGTACTGGAATGTGACATCGAAATCATCGTAACGCCAGCCCATACGCAACTCTTCAGCGCCGCCATGGTCGCCAAGGCAGTTGATCTGGTCGCTTATGGTGCCGTCGGATCCGGCGCTGCGGCCTGTACAAATGCGCAGGTAATTCTTGAAATTGATATCCATGGTCTGGCCTTTGGGACCTGTTCCTCCCCACAACGCATAATGGTCAAGGCCTATACGCACATAGAAATGGTTGCGGCTGTCGTAAGTCAAATAGGCCTGCAACCTGTGCACAAGGGCGTCCTTCATATAGCGGTCATCAATGGTCTTGTAGTCTCCCCATACGCCGCTTATCAAGACGTGCTTTCCCGTGAAGGGAATGGCCCAGGGCTCCAGAACCAGCTTGTATCCGGGCATGGCCCTGGAGTTGTTGCTTTCGATAATATGCCCTTCGTTGACGCTCAGCGAGCCCAGGTTCTTATCGGCCCCGAGGAACTCACGCTCACGGTGCATCATGCCAAGGTCGGCACGGAGCACGTTCCAGCGTGCACCTGCGTAGAGTTCGTCAACCATAGGGTGGAATGGCGAGCTCTCAGGGTTCAGGGGGTCGTTGGGCTGCCAGTTGGCCGCAAGGCTAACGCCGGCCTGCCACTGGAAGGTCTTGGTCTCGTCGAAAGTCTTGTAGGCCTGAATCACCGCAAGTGCTCCGTTGTTGTCGGGCATGATGCCGCCCTGGTTGGACACCGCCCAGAAAGGCAGGGTCCCTCCGGTAGACAGCGCCCCAAGGAGCATTGCGGATACGAAGAAATCGTTCATTATTCCGGTTTATATGAGTCTTTGAGGGTTGCGGTACGGTTGAAGACCGCCTTCTCCGGCGTGCTGTCGGCATCCTTGATATAATAGCCGGTACGCTCGAACTGCACGGCGATGCCGGAAGCGTCGTCCAACAGGGCGGGCTCGGCAAAACCTTCGGTCACCACCAGCGAGTCGGGATTCAGGAAGTCCTTGTAATCCTTGTCCTCGGGCACCTGGCTCATGTCGGCAAGGGTGAAGAGACGGTCGTAGTTGCGTATCTCCAGGGGCTTGGCGTGCTGAGTGCTCACCCAGTGTATGGTACCCTTCACGGAGCGCCACTCGCCGCCGCCGGGCTTCGTAGTAGGATCATAGCTGCACTTCAGCTCCACGACGTTGCCGTCGGCGTCCTTCACAACTTCCTCGCACTTGATGATGTAGGTGTACTTCAGTCGCACCTCGCCGTCCGGCTTGAGGCGGAAGAACTTCTTGGGGGCGTCCTCCATGAAGTCGGCGCGCTCGATGTAGAGCTCGCGGCTGAAGGGCACCTTGCGGGTCGCTCCCTCCGGTTCAGCGGGATTCAGCGGGCAGTCGAACCACTCCACCTGTCCCTCCGGGTAGTTGACGATGGTCACCTTCAGCGGATCCTGCACCACCATGTAGCGGTTGCTGCGGGCGTTGAGGTCCTGACGGACGCACCACTCGAGCAGCTGGATGTCCATCAGCTGGTCGCGCTTGCTCACGCCTATCTTGTCGCAGAAGAGCTTGAGGCCCTCAGGGGTGTAGCCGCGACGGCGTACGCCGCAGAGCGTAGGCATGCGGGGGTCGTCCCATCCGCTCACCAGCCCCTTCTGCACGAGCTCCAGCAGCTTACGCTTGCTCATGAGCGTGTAGGTCAGATTCAGGCGGGCGAACTCGTACTGGTGGCTCGGATAGATGCCGAGCGTCTCTATGAACCAGTCGTAGAGAGGACGGTGGACGTCGAACTCCAGCGTGCAGATGGAATGGGTGATGTGCTCAATGGAGTCGCACTGGCCGTGGGTGAAGTCGTACATCGGGTAGATGCACCACTTGTCGCCAGTACGGTGATGGTGTGCATGCTTGATGCGGTAGAGAATGGGGTCGCGGAAGAACATGTTGGGGTGGGCCATGTCAATCTTGGCACGGAGCACCTTCTCGCCGTCGGCGTACTTGCCGTCGCGCATCTCGCGGAAGATGCGGAGGTTCTCCTCCACGCTGCGGTTGCGCCAGGGGCTCTCGGTTCCGGGGGTCTCCACAGTGCCGCGGCCCTTGGAAATCTCTTCCTGGGTTTGGTCGTCAACGTATGCGAGGCCCCTCTGTATCAGCTGCTCCGCCCACTCGTAAAGCTGGTCGAAGTAGTCTGATGCATAGAGCTCCTTTTCCCACTGGAAGCCGAGCCACTTTATGTCTTCCTTGATGGAATCCACGTATTCGGTATCTTCCTTGGTGGGGTTGGTGTCGTCGTAACGGAGGTTGGTCTTGCCGCCGTATTTCTGGGCCAGGCCGAAGTTGATGCAAAGGCTCTTGGCATGGCCGAGGTGCAGGTAACCGTTGGGCTCCGGCGGGAAGCGGGTAAGTATGCTGTCTACCTTTCCGCTTTTAAGGTCATTCTCGATAATCTCCTCGAGAAAGTTCAGTTTGCGTTCTTCTTCCACTATTTGATCACTTTATATTCAATAACATCTGCGGAGTAGCCAAGCTTGTTGATAGCCTTTTTGAGTTTGAGGGTGTCGGTCTTGGCGGGATTGAAAGTCACGGTGACGGTCTTGGAGGGCACGTCTACCTTGAGGTCCTTGACACCTTTCTCGAAGGCAATGTTTTCCTGGACCTTTTTGCCGCAGTTTGCACAATGGATGCTTGTTGCGAAAACGACTTGCACGAGTGCAAGAATAATCATCAGATTTCTCATATCTATTCTGTTTTCCAAATTGTAACTCTAATTCCGGCGTACACCCGGACGCCCATCAGGGGGCCCCAGACGCAACTGGCATCGAAGCCGGTAAGCCAGGGATTCTCCCAGCCTATGATAGGATTGGGCTGGGTATAATTGGTGAGGTTCTCCCCACCGAGGTAAATGTCAAAGCCCTTGAAACGCTTGGTAAGCTGGGCATAAAGCAGAGGGTAAGGCTTGGTCCAGCCGTCAGCATACAAAGGGTCGAGCCCGCGCATGAAGTCCCGTACCCTGCATGGACCGCTGAGCGAAGCCGTGAAATCGAATATCCACTTGTTGAGGTTGGTAGCGTACTGCAAGTTCAGCACCGCCTTGTACCGGTCGGTCATCGGCTTGAAGTCGTCACTCTGGTTCTTCAACTTCTGACGAGCGTCGGTCAAACGGCCGGTAACTGTAACCGTAAAGCCGCGGAACGGCTCGGTGGCGAAGTCCAGCTGCAGATTGTTGGTATAAGAATACCCGCCCTGAACGGAACTCAGCGTGTAGAAGCTGATGTCGTGGTCCGTGTAATCCACCAGCATCTGCTCGTCGAAATGCGTCCCGAAATAATCCAGACTCAGATAGGTCTTCTTGCTGTCGTCGAACGGCAGGTACCAGGTGGCGTTGCCTCCATATGTCCAGGATTTCTCGAGTGGGAAATCCATATATTGCCCGACCAGTGATTTGGTGGTGGACAAAACGCCAATGTTGTCTATCAGAGGGATGCTGGTACGTAATCCCCTGCCGCCGTTTGCGCGCAGCACAAGCTGCTCGAAGGGCACCCACTTCAGCGTGAGGCGCGGAGACAACTCAAAACCGCGGTCGTAATACCAATCGCCCCTGAGGCTGGCTATGACCGAGAAGGTCTCGCCATAGTGATAAGTTAATTCTCCGAAGGCACCCAGGTCATTGCTCCATGCATTCATCGTGGACTGGTTCATAGTGCCGGGAACAGTCCAGTGAAGGTCCATGTAGTACTTGTCGTAAGTGTCGCTGAGTCCGGCGGTAAAGTGCAAGTTCTCTCGGGACTGGTCCTGATAAAGCAGGTTTACGAAAGCCGAATTCTGGGTAGCCACGAAAGGATCCTCTCCATACTTGGCGTCAAGGTTGAGCCATGTATAGTCGGTCACAATGGCGAAATTGCGGCTGTTGTCTTCGTTCAGGGGTATGCCCACTTTAACGTAGCCGTTCAGGTTCTTGTTCACTATGCCGGCATTCCAAGGAAGTTCCGTGACAGAAGACACCTGCCCGCCGTTCTTCTTGTCATAGATGCCGCGCACGCCGAAGCGTACCTGCAGGCCGCTGGGATCGTAATACAGCCAGCGATTAGCCAAGGCAACGTTGCCTCCGCGGGGGTCGTCCAGGAAGGTGTCGCCGTTGTGGTCCATGTCCATGAAGTTGCCGTCGGCATGAGCCAGGATAATGGTGCTCCACTTCTCCATTTCGTCCAGCTGAAGGGCGCTGGCGATGTTGAAGTCCGTCTTGGTATCGTTCATTATGGAAGCCTGCACGTATAGCGGAATCTCATCCGTAGGCTTGCGGTGCTCCAGGTTGATCTGGCCCGTCATGGACTCAACGCCGTTGATTACGGAGGTCACGCCCTTGGCCACCTGAATGCTCTCCAGCCACTGCGAAGGCACCCAGTTGAGGCCCCAGGGGGCAGCGAGGCCGCGCATCACCGGGCGGTTCTCGTCCAGCATCTGCACGTAAATGCCGCTCTGCCCGAGCAGACGGATCTGGCGGGCTCCCGTAACCGCATCGCTATAGCCCACAGTCACGCTGGCCGAGTTCTCGAAACTCTCCGCCAGGTTGCAGCACGCCATCTTGCAAAGGCCCGCCGCAGTAATAACCTCGGTCCTGATATCCTTTCCCTTTGACAGGAAGTTTGAATTACCGGTCGCAGTCGCTCCCGCCGCCGCCAGCGTATCCTTCCTCTCCCCATATATACCGGTCGTATCCGGCACCTGGGCCTTCAGGGGGATAGTTACCAGAAGAAGCAAGACCAGCGACGCAATGCGACTGGCGGCCGGTCCTGGCAGGCGAACGTGGTCGCCCGCGACCCATGAGCGGGAGGGGCCCGCCGCAGCGCGGTGGGAGGGACGAGCGGTCATAGACCGCGAAGGTGAGCCGGTCAGGGCCGGCTGCCAAGAGCAATTAACGTCGCGTCTCATAAAATATTGAGCGATTGCTCGCGAATTTTCTCCAGCTCATCCTTCATGCGCACCACCGCCCGCTGTATGCCGGCATGGTTGGCCTTGGAACCGGTAGTATTGATCTCACGGCCCATCTCCTGAATAATGAAACCAAGTTTCTTGCCAGGATAAGGCTCCCCGTCAATGGTATCCATGAAGTACTTGCAATGCTGGCGCAGACGCACCTTCTCCTCGTTTATATCCAGCTTCTCCAGATAGAAAATCATCTCCTGCTCGAAACGCTCTGCATCATACTTCACATGAAGCTCCTCCAGATTCTTCAACAGACGCTGGCGGACCGCCTCGATGCGTTCCTTTTCGAAGGACTCCACCTCATTCTCGAGCTCCAGGATAAGTGCCACACGTGAAGTCACGTCTTTATAAAGAGCCTCACCCTCACGGGAGCGGTAGTCGCAAATGGCGTCCAGGGCCTGGTAGAAAGCACTCTCCA
Source organism: Bacteroidales bacterium (assembly GCA_017554335.1). Lineage (GTDB taxonomy): Bacteria > Bacteroidota > Bacteroidia > Bacteroidales > UBA932 > Cryptobacteroides. The sequence continues at coordinate 64,628 of JAFZIO010000042.1, forward strand.
CGAGGGGCCAGTTGAGTTCGGTTATAACCTCGTGCTTGCCGCTGTCCACCACGTCCGGCATACGCAGCAGCGTAGCCAGAAGGTAGTTCGGGTCGTTCTGAGGCAGGTTCTCGGCTCCGATCTCACGTCCGAGCTCCTCTATCTGGCGGAAATAATCCTTGGCCAGCTCTTTGTTGACGGTACGGGCTGCGGTGCCTGCGTTCGGTTCCCAGTTCAGGAAAACATCTATGGTTCCCCTCTGGAGGCGCTCCGCGAGGGTCTTGCGGAGTTCTATCTCCTTATCCTTGGGAAGCAGCGAAGACTTGACGCTTATCTCTGCATTCTTTGCGTTCACGGAACGTATCTCCACAGTGAGCTTTCCGCCTTCAAGCAAAGCCTCCGCCCTGCCGTAACCGGTCATTGACTGAATCATTCTCAATACACTTTAATAACGCCCATTTCAAGGCCCCAGCATCCGTCGGTAATGATGGGCACGGGCTTGCCATTGGCGTCTTTAACATACACGAAATCATCTACAAACGTGTGGGAATGGCCTCCGATTACAAGGTCCACGCCCCTGATCCCTTTAGCGTTCTGCTGATCCTCGGGCTCGTAACCGTTGTGGGAGAGGAGAATGACCATGTCGCACTTCTCCGTCTTGTGCAGATAGTCCGACCATTTGTTTACAGACTCAACCGGGTCCAGCTGAGGGATACGGGAAGATATCGACTTTGAAACATTGGTCGAAAGGTCTGCCTCCAGGCCAATGATGCCTATCTTCTTGCTGCCCCGATGCAAAATGGTATAGGGCTTGACATATTTGCCGAGCTCGAAGGAGCTGAGATCCAGGTTCGCACAGACAACGGGACACTGGATGCGACGGACACGTGCGGTAAGATCCTCGATTCCGTTGTCGAACTCATGATTGCCGAGGGTAATGGCATCGTATTTCATGGCATTGACCATATCCACCTCGATTTCTCCATGAAGCTGTGTGTAGTAGGAAGTTCCCTGATTGAAGTCTCCGGCGTGCAGCAGGAGCACCTTGCCGGCTCCATCCGCCTTGCGTACGGAGTCAACGAAAGCGGCACGCTCAATGATGCCGCCGCGCCCGTCGCGCAGGGGATCTAAATGGCTGTGGGTATCGTTGGTATGTACGATGACAAGTTGGGGCCCGCAGGCGCAGAGGGCGGCAGCGGCCGCCAGTATCACTATGAGCTTTTTCATCATTTTACAACGACCCTCCCGTCGGTCGAATATTCAATCGCCTTACCTTCAGCCGTAAGATTACGGACGTAGGCTTCCATTACTTTGCCTATTATCTCATCGGTCTGGATGAGCTTGCGGGCGTTCTTGGCCACGCTTATGCCGTCTCCTCCGTCAAGCAGGAAGTCGACCGTAGCAACGCCGTAGTATTTCTTGACGTCAAGCGGCTTGCCGCCTATCTCGACGCTCTCCAGCTTATGGTTGTTCACCACCATGCGGACGCCGCTGACGCACTGCATCTTGTTCTCGGCAAGCTGGTTGAGGAGGTTCAGGAGATCTTCGCCCTTAAGCTCCACATAACAGAGCTTGTTCACGAAGGGGAACATGGAGCGGATATCGTCCAGGGTTACATTCCCCTCGGGCATGTCCACGCGGATGCCGCCGAAATTGGTGATGGCGAAATCCACGCGGCGTTTGACGATTTTGGCCGTCCGCTCACGGAGTATGTCCGCCACCATGTTGCTTAGTTCGCTCTCGGGGGCGTGTGCGCTCATGGCCCTTGTAGAGAAGCCTATCACTTCCTTCACCTCCGCCATCTTAGGCTGGGCATTGATCAGAAGGGATGCGACTTCGGGCGTGGAGCCGCCGGTGAACACTCTTCCGTTGGGGGCGGTGTAGACACCCGTACGGGCGTCCACGACTCCTATGGCCTCGGGGACATTGTCGGCCGTAGGTGCGCTGACGCCCGTCCTGTGGCCGTCTATGGCATATTTCTCCCAGACCATGCCAGTCTTGCATCCGGCAAGCATGAGAACCGCCACTATAATCGCAGAAACTTTTCTCATATCTTTTACTGTTTGATCCATTTCCAGAGGTCCTTCCAGGTAGACTTCTTGCCGAACATCAGGATGCCTACCTTGTAGATCTTGGCCGACAGCCACGCGCAGGCTGCAAAAGTCGCAATCAGCAGCGCGACTGAAAGCACTATTTCCCAGGTCGCCACACCGAATGGCAGACGAGCCAGCATCACTATTGGCGAAGTGAAAGGGATTATGGAGCCCCAGAACACCAAAGCGCTGCCGGGAGCCTTAAACGCATAAAGCGCAATAAAGAAGCCAAGCAGCAGAGGAACGGTGACCGGCAGCTGCAGCTGCTGAGTGTCGGCCTCATTCTCCACTGCAGAACCTATCGCAGCGAAAATGGATGCGTACAACAGGTAGCCGAAGATGAAGAACAGCAGGAAGCAGATGATCAGCTGGCCAAGGTTGATGTTAGAGAGGGTTCCCAGGATTGCCTCCATGCCGGTAGGCTCGGCGCCCGCAACGGCAGTGCTGTCGGCAACTGCGGTGAGAGCATCCAGAGAAGCGACGTCGCCGGGCATATGTACTCCGGGGGTCATCATCTCCGTCATCTGAGCCGTCTGATCGTCAGAAAGCGCGCCCATTATCTTGTCCTTGCCAATGATGCCCATGGCCACGGAAAGGATTGCGGCCGTAAGAACTATCCAAAGCAGGAACTGCGTCAGGGCCACCAGGGCGACGCCGATAATCTTGCCGAACATAAGATCGGTGGATTTGACAGACGATACCAGGACTTCAACCACTCTGGAGCTCTTTTCCTCGATTACCGACGACATGACCATACCGCAGAACAAAACGATGAACATGTAGATGGCCATACCCAGGAGCATCGAAATAACCATATAGACTCCCGACTCGGAGATGGTCTCTTTGCCGGATTCGTCTATGGTATAACTGTGCAGATGTATGTTGGACTTGACTCCGGCCATGATTTCTTCCAGATTGGCAACCCCGGAAGACTCTATCCTGTAGGCCTCCACCGCGTCGTTTATGCGGTTTTCGATAATCTCTCCCGTATCAATGCCCAAGGGTTTCTCTGAATAGCAGTCTGCGGTAACGGTACGGCGCTCCGTATCCAAATCGGAGATGCTGAGAAGGGCGTCGATTCCGTTGCCGGCAAGATTTGTCTTGACGTCTTCCGGAAGAACGTTCTCCAGGAAAACGTATTCGATGGTCTCGCTGCTCTCGAGGTAAGGGGTCACGATTCCGGACTTGTCTATTACACCCACCTTCTTGGTCTCTTCCTTAGCGCCCATCATAATGACCGAGGGCAGAATGCACAGGGCCGCAAACAGTATAGGAGCGAGGAAAGTGATGATGAGGAAACTCTTCTTCTTGACCTTGTTCAGGTATTCCCTCTGAATGATAATGCCTAATGTGTTGATATTCATAGTCTATGCCTCCTCCTGAGTTACAAGTTTGATAAAGATGTCGTTCATTCTCGGGATGACCTCCTTGAAGGAGTTCAGCTTCATGCCTCCGGCAATAAGCTCCTCGAGACGGGCGTTGACGCCGTCTCGGGCAACCACCTCACGGCGACGCTCCACACCCTCCGAATACTCTATTTCTACGTTGTCCTGACCGTAGCGGTGACGTATCTCGTCTGTGCCTCCGGTAATCACCAGCTTACCCTTGTTGATGAGGGCGATGTTTTGGCAGAGCTCCTCCACCGATTCCATATTATGAGTGGAAAGGATGATGGTGGATCCCTCGTCCTTGAGGCGGAGTATCTCCTGACGGATTATTTCCGCATTGACCGGGTCGAAGCCGGAGAAAGGCTCGTCAAGTATCATCAGAGAGGGCCTGTGGACCACGGTGGTGATGAACTGGAGCTTCTGGGCCATACCTTTGGAGAGCTCCTCCACCTTCTTGTCCCACCAGTCCTGAATGCCGAAACGGATGAACCAGTCTTTGAGGGCGTTGCGTGCGTCGTTGCTGCTCATGCCCTTGAGACGTGCCAGGTACATTGCCTGGTCGCCCACCTTCATCTTGCGGTAGAGACCGCGTTCCTCGGGCATGTAGCCAATACGCTCAACGTCGTTCTGAGTGATAGGCCTGCCGTTGAACAGGACATCGCCGGAATTGGGTATCGTAATCCTGTTGATGATTCGGATAAGAGTAGTCTTGCCGGCGCCGTTCGGGCCCAGCAGACCGAAAATCTGGCCTTCGGGGATGCTGAGGCTCACATGGTCCAGAGCCACTTTCTCGCCGAAGCTTTTGCAGACTTCCTTACATTCGATAATTGCCATTTTTCGTAGTTTTATTTTAATCTTCAAATATAGACATTATTTGCGGGATAATTGTTAATTTTGTGGTGATGAAACGCATTTTTATTATATTTTTCTTGTTCGCATGCGTATCCGCATACGCGCAAGACCTCAATGTCACTCCCTCGCCGGATTCCAGCAAAGTAGCATTTACAAGGAATAACGACCTGTGGGTCAGGGACATAGCAAGCGGCGCAGAAACCCGCATCACCAGCGACGGAAACGACCTGATACTTAACGGTTACGCTTCCTGGGTTTATTACGAAGAAATCTTCGGCCGTCCGTCCAAATACCGCGCCTTTTGGTGGAGTCCCGACTCCCGTCAGCTGGCGTTCTACCGCTTCGACAACAGCAAGGTGCCCATGTTCCCCATCTACTCCCCCTTCGGGCAGGACGGGAATCTTTCTCTCACGCGTTATCCCAAGGCGGGCGAATGCAACCCGCCCGTACGTATAGGCATCGCCGCTGCCGACGGTGACGGCATCACCTGGGCCGACTTCCCCGAGGACCCGGAGCAGTACTTCGGCACTCCGTTCTGGGGGCCCGACTCCAGGGAGCTCTTCGTGAGCCGGATGCCGCGACGCCAGAGCCAGCTGGAGGTGTTCGCAGTTTCAGCCGCCGACGGCAGCAAGCGCCCGGTCTACAATGAAAGCTATCCTACCTGGGTAACCTGGATCGAGGGCATGCTTTTCACCGACAACGGCCTGTTCATGGCGCGCAATTTCGAGACCGGCTGGGAGCAGATTTACTTCCTTGGTTACGACGGCTCGCTGAAGCGCCTTACCGATGGCGAAAACTGGGATATCCAGCTCCTGAAATACGACGCAAAAAAGGGCAACCTGTGGTTCCTTGCAAAGCGTGATTCCCGCATCCATTCCACCCTTTACAGGCTGGACAAAAAGGGCAGAATCTATACTCTTACAGACCCATCCTACAACACCGTAATGGCCCAGGTTTCCGACGATTTCAAGACTTTCTCGGCCATGCTTTCCAACTCCCGTACTCCTTGGTTTAACGTTACAGACAACGCACAGAAAGTCAAGAAGTTCACCACATCCACCGAAAGTGCCGCACCAGGTCCCAAACCGGATCTGGTAAAGCTGGAGAACGACGGCTTCGACCTGTACGGAATGATGACCCTTCCAAAGAATTTCGACGAGGGTAAAAAGTACCCGGTTATAGTCGAAGTTTACGGCGGTCCGGGCACTCCTTACGTACGCGATATGTGGCGCAACCGGGACAACTGGGCGTGGGAGCACGGAATCATCTATATGGTGCTCGATCCCCGCTCCTCCGGAGAGAACGGCAGGCGCGGAATGGACGAGGCGTTCCAGCGTATGACGGTGCCCGAACTTGGCGACTATATCTGCTGGGCCAAGTGGCTGCAGTCGCTCCCCTACGTTGACGGTTCGCGCATAGGCGTGGAGGGCTTCTCCTTCGGCGGAACCACCACCTCGATGCTGGTTCTCCGTTATCCTGAATACTTCTGCTGCGGGGTTGCAGGCGGCGGCGTTTACGACTGGAAGCTCTACGATTCCCATTATACCGAGCGCTATATGGATACGCCCCAGGCGAACCCCGACGGGTATGCCGAGGCGAGCGTGCTGACCTGGGTACCTTCCTGCGCCTTGAAGGAGCGCAGGGGCCTGCACAAGGGCATGCCGGCGCTTAAGCTTACCCACGGAACCGGCGACGACAACGTGCACTTCCAGAATACTTTACAGCTTATCGACGCCCTTCAGAAGAACGGCATCCAGTTCGAGCTTATGATTTATCCTGACGGCATGCATGGCTACCGCGGCTACCAGCATGAGCACGACGCGGCGAACGACCACCTATTCTGGACGAAGCACTTGCTGGCAGATTAGAATTTTACGTTCGTTATTGAGAACACAGGCGAAGATATGGACGGGGCCTCCGGGCTTCGTCCTTATTTTTTTACGCAGTTCTTCGGAGCTGACCTGCACTCCTCTTGCGGTTACTTCGGCTTGCGGGTAACGGCGTCCGAGTTCCTTTATGACGGATGATGCAAACGGCAGATCTTCAATGACTTGGTAGAACTTTCCGAAGTGGCTCAGCTCCTCGTCGTACGGCATCCTGCACATCCCCGGTCCCAGCCCCGACTTCACCATCGCCGCCGACGGCACAAACAGAAGCTCGGATTCGGGAACACAAACGCCATTTTTGTTCCCAAATTGCAAAAATTTCTCATTTTGGGAACAATTTAAACCGTTTTGTTCCCGTTCCTCCTGAAAAACCACACCGTCCTCCGCTAGGATGATTGACGCTCCATTTGTGCCATACTGCCGAATAGAACCAGGCGGAACGGAGGCGGGAGGTGCCTCCAGAAACCGTAGCCGCCCGTGGCTACGTGAACGGGAGGGGCCCACGAGCGAAGCGAAGTGGGAGGGATGAAGCGAAGCGGAAGTTTCTGGAGACACCTCCCGCGCAGTGCAGCATGATTCCATTCGGCAAAGGCAGAGGAGCTCTTTGCATTCGCCGTCGGCACCGACTACATGGAGTTCCGAGAGCCAGGGAGCAAGGCGGCGGCGGAGCATGGTGATGTCCGCCATGGGCGAGACCTTAACCATGACCAGGGGTGCGACGGACAGCAGCTGAGGCATCAGGGACACGACGTCCGGGCTGCAGTCTTCCAGCAGGAAGACCTTGCGTCCGGCGGCGTCGCGGCGGGCTGGGTCGAGGTATATGACGTCCGGGGCAAAGGCACGCAGAGCATCCAGCCATGCGGTGTCTGAGGCGCTCACATCGTAGCCGCAGAAAACGGCATTGGAGACGCCCAGGGCGGCGAAATTCCGCTTCACCGCCTCCAGCAGCACCGCGTCGCGTTCGTTATACCAGAGCGCCGAAGCGCGCAGCGAGAACGCCCAGGAGTCCACCCCCAGGCCGCCGGTCAGATCGGCCACCCGCACGCTTGAAGGAATAAGCGACGCCTTGTAACGCGCAGCCGTTTCGCCGGAGCACTGCTGCAGGTTCAGGGATGCCGGAACCTCCAGAGGCACACCAGCCCACGACGGCACCTTAGCCTCCAGCCGCTTTACGGAGCCGTCTTCCAGCTTCTGCAGTATTTCGGCGAAACTCATGCGAACAGCCAGTCCTTGAAGTTTACCAGGTACACCTTCTCTACGGCACGGGTAAGAGCCGTATAAAGCCACTTGAGGTCCTCCACCGTCAGGGCATCCTCCCAGAAAGCATTATCTATAAAAACGCAGCGCCACTGGCCGCCCTGCGCCTTATGGCATGTAATGGCTTCGGCGTACTTAAGCTGCAACGCATTGAAATACGGGTCTTCACGGACGGCCTCCCAAATCTTCTTTTTTGTACCGCGGTCCGAATAATCGGCACTCACGCCCTCGTAAAGCATATTCTGCTGCTCGGCGGTGAGCGAAGCGGATTCTGAACGCAGCGTGTCCAGGCACACCTTCGCCTGCAGCTCCGCGTCATCGTAGTCGGGGAAACGCAGCAGCGCGTCGGCAAAACGGAGGCCGTATCGGTCCTCATAATGCCATATCTTCTGCAGCACCGCCACGTCGCCGTTGGCAATGTAGTCCATCTCGTCCACATCCTCCACGAACTGGTAGCAGTTTTTCACTATCATGAACTTGTCGCCGCGGGCCAGCTCCTCCTCCTTGAAGAGCACCTGCGCCCGTATGCCCAGGTTGTAGCGTATGGCACGGCGGTTGGAGCGGCAGAGCACCACGGTGTCGTCGTAGCCGTAGCGGTCGTAGGCGTCGGAAATGGCTTCCAGCAGCTCTCCCCCGCCGATACGCTGAACCTCACAGCCCTCGCCGGCCGCAAGCTGCAGGCGGTCGAACATCTCGTCCGGGTCAGCATTCTCTATCAGCCGGCGCAGCACGGTGGCGTCCGACAGCACCATGGATTCGCGGGCCTGACGCACGACGGTCGACAGCTCCGCGTACCGTACGCCGCCGAAGTTGTCCATGAACTCCGGAGTCAGGGCCGGCGAGGCGTTAAGGCCCACCGGAGGCAGCTGGGCGGCGTCTCCCAGCAGGATGAGGCGGCAGTCGACGCCCGAACGCACGAAGGTCACAAGGTCCTCCAGCAGGTTGCCGGAGCCGAAGAGCGACTGCTGCTGGCGTCCGTCGTCGACACCTATCAGCGACGCCTCGTCCACCACGAACAGGGTATGCCTGGCCTTGTTGGGACTGAGAGAAAAGCGCCCCCAGCCGGAGCTGTCTACCGATTTCTGCCGGTAGATATGCTTGTGGACGGTGAATGCGGGCTTTCCGGACATGGCCGACAGCACCTTGGCGGCACGGCCGGTCGGGGCCAGCAAAACGGAACGTATCCCCACCCGCCAGAGTGAATTGATGACGGCCGACAGCGCCGTGGTCTTGCCCGTTCCGGCATATCCGTTGATGACGAAGATGTCGCCGTCGTCGGTCGTAAGAAAAGACGCAAGGTCGCTGAAAAGCGCATCCTGGCACGGCGTGGGCTCATGGCCCATGGTTTTGAGGAATCCCTCGTAGAGGCTTTTTGCGTCCATCAGCGCCTGTGTCTGTCGAACACCATTGCCACCACCGCCAGCACAGGGTAGATTTCTATTCGTCCGAGGAACATATCGAAGGTGAACACCAGCTTGGCCGCCTCGGGTGCACAGTTGAAAGAGCCCATGGAGCCCATCTCGCCGAGGGCCGGGCCGACGTTGCTGATGCTGGTTACCGACGCCGCAAGGGAGTTCTGCCAGCCCACTCCGAGCAGCAGGCACAGCACCGCTGAAAAGGACAGCAGCACGGCATACAGGGCTATGTACAGCACATGGGGCGCCACGTCCTTGTCCAGCAGCGTACTTCCGCCGAGCTTGACCTCATTTATGGAAGACGGATGCAGGATAAGGTTGATCTGGCGGCCTATAGCCTTGAACAGCAAGACTATGCGGTCTATCTTAAGACCTCCGGAAGTGGATCCGGCGCAGCCGCAGACCGCAGCTGCCAGTATAATGAGTCCGCCCATTACGGGAGGCCATGAAGCATTGTCCAGGGTAGCAAATCCGGTGGTGGATGAGATACACATAACCTCGAAGAGGCCGTTCCAGAGCGACTCACCCCAACCCTTGCAGAAACCTCCGGTCTTGAGGCCAATGCCCATAAGCAGAGAGAACAACAGGAGCGATGAGGTGTAGTACGTCACTATGGCGTTCTTCATGGGCTTCAGGGAACGGGAAACCACCGTAAGGAACAGGAGGCCGAAGTGCAGCGACGACAGGTACATGCAGAGCATGGTAGCCGCTTCTATCCATCTTGAGTTGAAGGCGCCGATGGAAGCGTTCTTCGTACTGAAGCCGCCGGTCGCCGAGACGCTCATAGCATGGCATATGGCATCGAAGAATGGCATTCCGGCAAGCAGATACAGCAGCAGAGCTAGGCCGAAAATGCTCAGGTAAACGTAGGCGAAAATATTGACCGTACGGTTGATGCGCATACCGTAAGCCCCTCTCGACAAGGAACTTATCTCCATGTTGACAAGGCGCAGCTTGACGGGGCTGGAATCCGGGATAATTAGCAGCAGGAAGACCACGACTCCCAAACCTCCGATGAAATGAGTGCTGGCCCTCCAGAACAGAAGGCTCCTTGGCAGGGCTTCAACGTTGTCCAGGATCGTGGCGCCGGTGGTGGTGAAGCCGGAGACGCTCTCGAACCAGGCGTTCTGCAGGGAGAACGGGCCGCCCCAAAGGGCATACGGAAGCATGCCGAATATGAAGGACAGCAGCCAGGAGAGGGTGATGGTCACATAGCCCTCCTTTAGGGTGATGGCATGGGTCCTGCGGACAAAAATGAAGGGAAAGACGCCTACCAGGAAAGTAATGGTGAAGCTGATGGTGAGGGCCGCCAGGGCACTGTCGTTGCCGTTCAGCACCGACACCAGCACCGAAAGCAGCATGAACAGGGAGCTCACCAGGAGCGCCAGTCCTACATTACGGCTGATTGCTTTCCAGTTCATCCGAAACTCTTGCTTTCAGGTCCTTCAGGCGCTTCCTCAGCAGCAGGTTGTCGTTGGCCACCTCCGAGAGTCCTTCATTCAGTTTGATAAGTTCGTCGTCCCCCTCGAAGGTATAAGTGTATTTCTTGCCGTACGAACGGTAGCCGTCCAGGGCGTCCAGCATCTTGTACAGCGGATTTACGTAATACGCCAGCATGAACAGCAGCAGCATGACCACCAGCAGCAGGCCCACGGCCACCGCCACTATTCCGGGAATGATACTCCTGTAGAAACCGCGTTCGAAAGTCTTGGAGTGCTTCTCCAGATCGTTGTAAATGGCCGTCTCAAGGGCGTCTATATCGGCATCCAGCTGCGCGAAGCTGGGCTGCAGCCGGTTGAAGTACCAGCTGCGGGAATCTATGAAATAAGAATCCAGCACATTCTCCAGCTCCAGCGAGGTGAGCACGTAGGCCGTGCAGGAATAAATGACGGAGTCGGTAAGCGGCTGGATCACATTGGATTCAAGGGAAGCGCGCAGGGTGTCGCAGTGCGAGAGGAAGTACTCCTGGTCGAATACGGGCAGGTCGCCGTGCGTTTCGTCGCCTATTACTGCAAGGATGTCGAGGTTGTATCTGTTGCTTATGTCTGCAAGCTTGTGGGCGGTATTCAGGCTCGTAATGTCATCCGCAATGAGGTCGGAGACATAGGTACTCATCTTGGAGTACTCGAGCACCGATATGGTTGCGGATATCAGCAGGATAGCCGCAATCGCCGAGAGGCTTAAAGTCAATTTTGCCTTAATTGACAGCTTCATTTTAAAATTTTTTACAAAATCTGCACAAATATAAGAAATTATTGGTATTTTTGCATAATACCACGTTTACACTATGACCAATAGTTTCCTTAACGACAACTCTGGGAAGAACGCCCAGATTAAACGGGCCATTCTCAGGCTGTGCATCAGCCACGACGAATCCAGCATCTCCTTTTTCAGCAAGAGCCTGGGAATAAGCGTCCCTACCATAACCAAACTGATAGGTGAACTCATAGACGACGGTTTCCTTCTGGACGAGGGCAAGATAGGCACTTCCGGCGGCAGGCGTCCGAGCATCTTCGGGCTCAATCCCAGTGCCGGCTACTTCGTCGGAATCGACATAGCCCGCCATCACTTCCACATAGCGGTGACGGACTTCAAGGGAAACATGCTCAAATACATAGAGGACATAGAGTTCGTGCTGGAGTCCAACAGCCAGTCGTTCAGGGAGATGTGCCGTATGGTCAAAGACTACGTGGTTGCGGCGGGGATTCCCTGGATCAAGGTGCTTTCTGCAGGCGTGAGCCTCTCCGGACGCGTGAACCCGGAGGAGGGCTATTCCCTCACTTACTTCGTGAGCGATGACCTGCCCCTTAAAGACCTGTTCCAGAGAGAGTTGAACATACCCGTCAGCATAGAGAACGACTCCAGGGCCCTCACCTACGGCGAATACATGATGCTGGGCAAGAACGCCAACAAGGACATGATCGCCATCAACCTCAGCTGGGGCCTCGGAATGGGTATGATACTGGACGGCCAGCTCTATTACGGCAAGTCCGGCTTCTCCGGCGAAATCGGCCACTTCCCTCTCCTGGACAACGATATCATGTGCCGCTGCGGCAAGGTGGGATGCCTGGAAACGGGTGCCTCCGGATCCGCCCTGCACAGGATGATAATCGAGAAGCTGAAGGCCGGCCGCCGCTCCTCCCTGTACAACATTTACAAGGAAAACGGCGACATAGAGCTCTCCGACATACTCAAGGCCGTACAGGACGGTGACGTGCTGGCCATCGAATGCATAGGCATAATAGGCGAAACGCTCGGGCGCGGCATCTCCGGCATCATCAACATCTTCAATCCCGGTATGGTGATCATAGGCGGCCGGCTCATCGTAGGCAAGGACCACCTCATCCTGCCCATCCGCACCGCCGTCAACCGCCTCTCCATGGAGCGCGTGAGCTCCGACACCAAGATACGCCTCTCGACCCTTGGCCGCAAGGCTATTGCCATCGGCGACTGCTTCCTGTCCAGGAAGAAGCTGCTGGGAATCTAAGCTGATATGACTGAAGACATTCTGCAACGGCTGTTCGAATCCTATTCGGGCCGTAAACTGTCGGAACGGACGGAACTGCCCACCTCCGGCAGCCACAGGCGCTATTACCGCCTGAAAGGGGGCAACATCTCAATCATAGGCGTGCTGGGCACCGATTTCGACGAGAACAACGCCTTCATCACCCTGTCCCGCCACTTCAAGGAAAAGGGCATCAACGTGCCCACGGTGCTGGCAGTGTCGGAAGACGGCATGTCCTACATCCAGGAAGACCTGGGCGACAAGATGCTCTTCGACCAGCTGTCGCAGGGGCGCGAAAGCGGACGCTACAGCTCCTACGAGACGAGCCTGCTGTGCCGCACCATAGAGAAACTGCCCAAGCTGCAGTTCAAGGGGGCGGAAGGGCTCGACTGGAGCGTCTGCTACCCGCAGAAGGAATTCGACGCCCGGATGGTCGACTTCGACCTCAACTACTTCAAATACTGCTTCCTGAAGGCCACCGGCCTGGAGTTCAACGAGATGCAGCTGCAGGACGACTTCGAGCTCCTGAAGGCGGACCTGCTGAAAGACGACACGGACACCTTCCTCTACCGTGACTTCCAGGCCAGGAACGTCATCCTGAAGGACGGGGAGCCGTATTTCATCGACTATCAGGGCGGCCGCCGCGGGCCCATCTATTACGACGTGGCCTCCTTCATCTGGCAGGCCCGCTCCCGCTTCCCGGAAGAGCTCAAGCAGGAGCTTATCCGCAGCTACCTGAGGGCGCTGCGAAGCTACACTGAGGTGGACGAGGAGCAGTTCAACGCACGCCTGCGCCTCTTCGTGCTCTTCCGCACGCTGCAGGTACTTGGAGCCTACGGATACCGCGGTTACTTCGAGAAGAAGCCGCATTTCCTGGCCAGCGTGCCGTACGCCCTGGACAACCTGCGCAACCTGCTCAAGACGCCTTTCTCCGACTACCCTTACCTCAACGGCATACTTACCAAGCTGACCAACATGCCCCAGTTCTACGAGATAATGGAGGACCGCAGGCTGGAGGTGCACATCTACAGTTTTGCATACAAGAAGGGCGTTCCGGCGGACAATACAGGCAACGGCGGCGGCTACGTTTTCGACTGCCGTTCCATAAACAACCCGGGCAAGTATGAGCACTACCGCCAGTTCAACGGAAACGACCCCGAGGTCATAAAGTTCCTGGAGGACGACGGCGAGGTCTATGTTTTCCTGGACAGCGTGTACAAGCTTGTGGATGCCCATGTGGAGCGTTTCATCGAACGCAAGTTCACGCATCTTCAGGTGTGCTTCGGCTGCACCGGCGGCCAGCACCGTTCGGTTTTCTGCGCGGAGCATCTGGCAAAGCATCTGGCCACCAAGTACGACATAAAGGTGAAGCTTACTCACCGCGAACTGGATATAGAAAAGACTCTCTAGGATATGAAGGCGATGGTTTTCGCTGCCGGGCTCGGCACGCGGCTGAGGCCGCTCACGGACAGCATACCCAAGGCGCTGGTGCCGGTTTGCGGCGAGCCGTTGCTGCATCATGTCCTGTGCAAACTTGTGGCTGCGGGCTACGACGAAATAGTGGTGAACGTCCACCATTTTGCCGGCCAGATCCGCGATTACCTGGCCACGCACGACTACGGCGTACGAATCTCCATCTCCGACGAGACCGACCTTCTCCGGGAAACCGGCGGCGGCATCATGCACGCCCGGCCGCTCCTGGAAGGCTCCGGGGCGGAGCCATTCCTGGTACATAACGTCGACATAATATCCGACCTGAACCTCCGGTGGTTCCGGGAGCAATGGCGCCCGGGGGCGCTGGCGACGCTGCTCGTAAGCGAACGGCAGACGCAACGCTACCTGCTGTTCGACGACGGCATGCGCCTGGTCGGCTGGACGAACATAGCGACCGGCGAAGTCAAGAGCCCGTATCCCGGGCTGAAGGCCTGTGACTGCCGGAAGTACGCCTTCGCCGGCATACACAACATTTCGCCGGAGATTTTCAAGGTATTCGAGCAGGAAAAGTGCCCCGAGCGCTTCCCCATCATCGATTTCTACCTGAAGGCCTGCGCGGAACATCCCATCTACGGCGCGGCGCCGGAGAAGCTGAACCTTGTCGACGTAGGCAAATTCGACACCCTCGGAGAGGCGGAGCGCTTCTGTGCCGGCATCCTCTAGCCTATGCGACGCATCCTGGCCACCGTTTCCGTCTTCCTGCTCCTGTGCTGCTGCAACAGGATAGACCCCAACTACTTCCCTTCCGACGACAATGCCGAGCACGTGGACTGGGCTTCCGCCCTCGCCTGCGTATTCGACGACAGCGTCATCCCGGAAATACACGTCAGCGTCTCCGTGGATGAGTGGAACCGCCTGCTGGCGGAATATGACAAGAACAGCGGCACCAAGGAATACATCTCCTGCGACGTCCGGCACATCAAGGGAGACGAAAACATACAAATTCCGAATGCCGGCCTGCGCCTTCGCGGCAACACATCCAGACGGCGCCCGGAGGGCCGCAGCGGCCAGAAGCACCAGAGCGCCAATCCGGACTGGCACCACTGCCATTTCTGCCTCAACTACCACTACTACGAGAAGAACCCCTTCCACACACTCCACGGAGTGAGGCGGGTCGACCTGAAATGGTTCAAGGACGACCCGGCCTACGTGCGCGAGATGTATTGCTACGACCTTTTCCGCCGCTTCGGAGTCTGGACCGCAGTCAACGACGTCTACTGCCGCCTGTGGCTCAGGGTCGGCAACGGGGACGAAGCCTACTTCGGGGTGTACGAGATGATGGAGCACATCGACAGGAGCTACCTGCTGGCCCGGCGCAAGCAATTCGGTTCGGCAGACGGCAACCTGTGGAAATGCAGCCACGGGGCCGACCTTCGCAAGACCAACGCGGATTTCGGAACGGACGACAACGGCAAGGAGCATGTCTATGAACTGAAAGAGGGCCCGGAAGGCATTGAAGCCGCCAAAGACCAGCTCGCTAACTTCATAACCAAACTCAACACCCAGAGCGGCGAAGAATTGTTCAAGTGGCTGGAGTCGGTTATGGATATAGACCTTTTCCTTCGCACTTATGCGGTTAATGTAGCCGTGGGGATGTGGGATGATTACTGGAACAATTCCAACAACTATTACCTGTATCTTACTCCGGCGGGCAAAGTCTACTTTATTCCGTTCGATTACGACAACACCATTGGGACCAGCCATGTCTGCGGAGTCCAGAAAGACTCCGGCAGGCAGTCACCGCTGCAGTGGGGACAGAACAACAACCCTCTGGTATTGAAGGTTCTGCAAAATCCTGAATGGAAGAGTAAATACATGTCTTACCTTAAGGAATTATGCGTAGAAGAGAACGGCCTTAACACAGAGCAGGCCGCGGCTCTCCGCATTCGGAAATGGCAGGGAGCCATAGGGCTGTACGTGCCGAATGATACAGGTGAGGACATGGTCGTAGAAGACAGACCTGCAGACTGGGGCAACCACAAGGAATACCGCCTGTTAAGCGGAGACAACAACAATTTCTTCCGTATAAAGGCACTCTCCGTGTCTGCGATGTGGCCCTAGACGCCCTGCTCGTAATCCCTTAGTATCTTGAAACCCTGCCTGGAAAGCAGCAGGAGGGCGATTACGTTCACCCAGGCCTGGAGGCCCACCGCAATGTCGCCCAGATCCCAGGTGACGGTGCTTTCATACACGGTTCCCATGACTGCCGCGGCCAGCAGCGCTACACGAAGCACATTGATCAGTATCTTCTCCAGCGTGGTGCCTTCGTGCTTGCGGATAAGGAAAAGCAGGCTGGATTCAGCGTAGTAATAATATGCCATGACCGTGGTGTATACGAAGAACACCATGGCTATGCTGACGAATGCGGAACCGAAGCCAGGGAATACGGTGTCTATCGCCGCCTGTGTGTATCCGGCGAAGTTGTTTCCCATGTCCTGAGGGGCGGCGATCAGTATCATCAGGGCCGTTGCGGTGCAGACGAAGAGTGTGTCGACGTAGACCGAGAAGCTCTGGGCGAAGCCCTGCTTGGCCGGGTGGCTCACATCTGCAGACGCCGATACTATGGCTCCGTTGCCCTGGCCGGCCTCGTTCGAGAAGATGCCGCGCTTCACGCCCATCATGATGGTCGTTCCGAGAGCTCCGCCGCCTATCGCCCCTATTCCGAATGCCCCTTCGAAAATCTGTTTGAAGACTCCGGGTACGGCTCCAATGTTATGTCCGATGACTATCAGCGATATGATTATATAGCCGAGGGCCATGAACGGAGTGATTATGGAGCACACCCTGGATATGCTTTTGACGCCGCCGAATATCACTATTGCCAGTATTACGGCCAGACCTATTCCGGCATACAGCGGCGGCACGCTGAAAGCATTGCTCATGGATGATCCTATGCCGTTGGCTTGTACAGTCACCAGAAGGACGCCGTAGCCTACGACTCCGGCCACGGCGAAGCATATGCCCATCCACTTCTGCTTGAGCCCGCTTTCTATGTATGCGAAGGGGCCTCCGCGGAACCCGCTCTCGTGCTGGTATCTGTATTTCTGGGCCAGGGACGACTCCATGAATGCGGTGGCGGCGCCGAAAAAGGCTATGAGCCACATCCAGAAGACTGAGCCCGGGCCGCCTATGGCTATTGCTGTTGCAACGCCGACTATGTTGCCGGTTCCTATACGGCCGGAAAGCGCCATGCAGAAGGCCTGAAAAGAAGAAATGCCCTTGCCCTGCCCCGCCTTAACGGCAAAGAGTGACTTGAGCATATCCTTGAAGTGGCGCACCTGCACAAAGCGCGTCCCCACCGTAAAAAACAGGCCGGCAAAAATCAGGAGCACGATCAGCGGCGCGCTCCATATTATCTTGCTTATCTGCGATACAACTTCTGCGAAACTCATGTTCCGCAATATAATGATTTTCCGGGATGAAAACAAAAGGGAATTATATACCTGTTGTCCATAAAACCAGTGTAATTTCCTGAAAAATAACGCAAAAAACTATAGATTTTTGTGAAAGAAAATCCCAGGTTTAAGGTATAAGTATATAGAAACCTTAAAACTTGGGATTTATGATTAACTTCGAGCGATTCTCTAATATCTTTGACCTTACCGATTACTTCGATTCTGAAGCTAAGTGCCGCAAGGCGATTTTCGACTCCAGGTGGAATAAGAAGGACGTTGTTTGTCCGTTCTGTGGGCAGCACCATTGCGTCAGTCGTACAGACGGTAGGTTCCACTGCCCTGGCTGCAAGGCGAATTTCTCGGTGCTGGTGGGCACTATTTTCGAGAACACGAAAATCTCACTCCGCAAGTGGTTCATTGCAATGTACCTCATATCCTCCCACAAGAAGGGTATATCTTCTTGCCAGTTGGCACGTGATATCCACGTGACCCAGAAGACCGCCTGGTACATCCTTCATAAGGTTCGTACTCTTTACAGGCAGTATGATGACGTTGCACTTGAAGGTGAAGTGGAGGTTGACGAAATGTACCTTGGTGGGCGCGAAACCAATAAGCACGAATCCAAGAAAACCCTTGGAACCCAGGGGCGCAGCACGAAGACCAAGGCTCCTATCTTCGGTATGGTTGCCAGGTACGGTGAGGCACGTGCTCTTGTGGTTCCCGATACCAGGGCTGTGACCCTGCTGCCTATCATCAAGCAGTTCGTGGCTGACAACACTCATATATTCACTGATGAGCTCAGTGCGTATTCTAATCTGGAAGAGGAAGGATATGGTCACAGTGTGATTCGTCACGGGCTTCGTGAGTATTCCAAGGCAGGTGTGACCACCAACACCATCGAAGGTTTCTGGGCACATTTCAAGAGGTGTATTTTCGGCACCTACCACTTTGTTTCCAAGGTATACCTGCAAAGGTATGTGGATGAGTCCATCTACCGCTACAACACCAGAAGGATGGGAGAATCTGGAAGGTTTTCCTATATGTTCAAGAAGGCTATGGGGACGTGCTATTACAGTGACGTGAGGATTATGGCGTAACGTTTTCTCGTTTCCCAACTATTTATATAGAAAATATAATTCGTTATGAAACAAATAGTAAAACTAAATGAAGCACAATTAAGGAATGTTGTTGCTGAGTCTGTTAAGAGGGTGTTGAAAGAGCACAATTTACCTCAATCGTGGTACTATTATTTAGAAAATGAAATAGAAAACTATCAAGGTGAGGCTAAGGGGCCATATGATAGTGAAGCTGAAGTTCGAGCTGCGGCAGAAGAAGAATTAAAGGCTTATTCAAATAACGAAGGTAACTGGGTTGCAACAATTGGCTCTTGTAATGGTGATATTACAACCTTTGAACCAAAAGATTGGATATATGCTGATAACTTCATTTATGAATCTGTTTTTTCGCATAAAGAGAATGAATTCGGTAGAGATTATGTGGAAGAAATGAAACAATGTGCAACAGGAATATTAAATGCACTTGCTGCATTAGAAGATGAAGGGAATAGTAATAGTTATCAAGCAGTACAATACCTTATAAATGGTATTAAAGAAAAAGTTGGGACACTACAACGTTTAGTACCTTTGATTAGTAAGTACGTTAATCATTCAGAAAACTCCTTGAGAAGACTTGTAATGGGTAAAAACTAAACTTGTTATTCTCGGATTTTTTTAGTATATTTGATAAAACTTGAATATGACAAAGAAAGAGGTCATAAGAATAAACGAATCTCAATTGAGAGAAATTGTCAAGGAATCTGTAAAAAAAGTCCTTGACGAAGGCGCCGTTGCCTTGAACTATGAATATGATAATTGCCCTGTTGGAAGGAACACAATCAACGAAATGGCAAGATTAAACAAGAAAGATGGTTCTCAATCACCTTTTCCTTCCAATAAGTACAAAATATGGGTTCAAGGCGATAATTCGCCGCATAAACCACCTCATATGCACGTCTATTTCCCACAAGACGGTTGGCAAATCAAAGTATTTATTGAGAACGGAGAACTATGGGATGTCGTCAGTTATGGTAACAGAGGAAAAAAAGATAGATTTGTTGATGTTATCAATATGGTGAAAGAATGGTTTGCGATGCCTACTACAATGCCAGGTCGTGTCGGAACCAATCAACAAGCGGCAGCAAATGAATGGGATGCTTGTAATGATGATTAAGCCGCAGGATTTTCCTACGGCTTTTCTTATGACTTATTCTGGACAACAGGTATATAATTCCCAAACAAAAAACGCAGAACCCTGAGATTCTGCGATTATTGTAGGGACGATCGGATTCGAACCGATGACCTTTTGAATGTGACTCAAACGCTCTAAACCAGCTGAGCTACGCCCCTGCGTTTTTGGGATTGCAAATATATGGATTATTTTTTATATTGCAAAAAATTATAACACTACTCAAACCACACATATGTCAACAGCCAATTATTCTTTTGCCCCCGTCGGACTGCCTTATGCGCAGGACGCCCTGGCACCCGTCATCAGCGCCGAAACGATTGCCTTCCACTACGGCAAGCATCTTCAGGCCTATATCAACAACCTCAACGCAGCCCTTCCCGGCAGCGGTTTTGAGGGCAAATCCCTGGAAGAGATTGTGAAAGAATCCCAGGGCGGCATCTTCAATAATGCCGGTCAGGTTCTCAACCACACTCTGTACTTCACCCAGTTCAAGGCATACGGCTCAGCATCAGAGCCGAAAGGTGCCCTCGCAGATGCAATAATCCGTGACTTCGGCGGCATCGAGGAGTTCAAGGCCGAGTTCCAGAAGAAAGGCGCCGGCCTCTTCGGCTCCGGCTGGGTATGGCTCGCCTCCGATACTGAAGGCAAGCTCTACATCACCCAGGAAGCCAACGCCGGCAACCCCGTACGCAGCGGCCTCAACCCTCTCCTGACCTTCGACGTTTGGGAGCACGCTTACTATTTGGATTACCAGAACCGCCGCCCCGACCATCTGGCAGCCCTCTGGCAGATAGTCGACTGGGACGTGGTCGCCAAGCGCTACGCAAAGTAACACAGCGCCTGGAAAAACGTAGCCGGAGGTACACGCAACTGTACCTCCGGCTTCATTTTTGGCCTTTTTTGCTGCCGGAGGTCCATCCAGATGTACCTCCGGCTACGCTAATCAACTACTCAAGCATATTCTGCCTGAACTTCACTATGTCGCTCTCCTTTATACCGATCTCGATAAGGTACTTCTGGACGCAGTCCTTGAAGGGCAGGTAACTGCCGTCGTCCTGCTTGCCGTATGCCCAGATGAACTTGGCGGCACCGTCGTAATCTATGCCGTTGAGGCGGGTCATACGAGTCTTCTCGCCTTCGGATACGCTGTAACCGTGGGGAGCGAACTGGGTAAGCTCGTATTCCTTGGATATTTCGCCCTCGTCGACACCCAGGATACCCAGGGTCAGCATGGACACGGTTCCGGTACGGTCGCGGCCGAGCGAGCAGTGGAAGTACACCGGCTTGCCCTGGTCCACGCAATCGAAGATGAACTGCATGCACTGGCGGGTCTTCTCCTTATCGTCGCGGAGCATCTGTGCATAGCCTTCCTCGATAATAGGAGACAGGAAGATGGCATCCGTGAACGGAGTGGCGCCGAGGTGGTCGCTCTTGCCGCGAAGGTCGAGTTCGGCCAGGATGCCCTCCCTGCGGGCCTCCTGCTTGCCGATATTGCTGATCTTGTCGGGCCTGCCGCCCCTGTAGACCTTGCGGTACTTGACGGTCTTGCCGTCTTTGGTCTTCCAGCCGCCGAGGTCACGGACGTTACGTACACCCGAGGCGCTGCCGGGTTTGAAAGTAAGGTGGTGCAGATGTCCGTAAGTCTCGAACTTGCCGCTGGTAACCACGGTTGAGCCGTTCTTGACCTCATAATTGTACTGTGCGTTAGGACGGAGGTTGTTGATGGCCCAGTAGCCGAAAGACACATCGGGATCCGGGTTGGGATCGAGAGTATAGGTGGCGCTCCAGTCCCCTTCCCAAAGCTTTGCGGTGTACTCGGAGCTCTGGGTGTCTTTGGGCCATCTGATGGTGAAGGTCGGGGAGATATCTTCCTTGCCCGGAGAAATAAGAAGCCTGGTCTTGGCCTCGCCGGTATCTTCATCTACATACGGCTGCTTCAGGAAATCGGCTTCCTCGCCTCTCTTCATGGCGGAATAGCTGTAATCCCTTTCCGGATAAGTAATGGTGGTTATGAACTTCTCGATTATCTCGTTGGTCACGAGAATACGGTCTCCGTTCTTAACCTCTGCGGGAACCAGCTCGTCGGGACTGGGCTCGTCGGGATCTACAACGGGAGTATCCGGATTGTCCGGGGTATCCGGATTATCGGGCTCGGGCTGCTCGCACATTACCATGAAAGGCACGAGCAGAGCGAGGAAAAAATAACTTATCTTCTTCATAATCAAAGTATTTTATTCAAGCATCATGGAACGGAAGTCGTCGATATCCTTCTGGGAGACGCCAGCTACGGTGAGGAGGTATTTCTCTACGCCGGAAGCGAAAGTTCCGTTGCCTGCAAGCTCCCAGAAATAAGGAACCACATCGCTGTAGACCCACTGCATGCGGGTATTCTTGAAGATGGGCTTGGTGTTGCTCTTCTTGTCGGAAGAAGAAACGCTGTAGCCCACGGGAGCGAAATAAGTCACCTCGTATTCCTTGGCGATGACGCCCTCACGAACGCCGAGCAGACCGAGCAGGAGGATATCCAGGGTGCCTGTACGGTCACGTCCCAGCGAGCAGTGGAAGTACACCGGCTTGCCCTTGCGGAGGCTGTTGACGATGAACTCGAAGCACTCCTTGGTCTTGGCGGCGTCGTTCACGAGCATGGTCTTGCCGCCCTGCTCGATAACGGGAGCGCAGTGGTCGAGCTCCTGGCCTGTATTGGCTTTGGTCACTGCAGACTCGAACATAACGTCGGAGTTGCCGCGGAGGTCGAGCTGGGCACCGATGCCCTCGATCAGGACCTCTTTCTCGCCCTGGGCGTCAAGAGGATAGGGAGACCACTTCTCGTTCAGGCGGCCGCCGCGATATACCATGCGGTATTTCACCTTCTTGCCGTCAAGAGTTGTCCAGCCGCCGAGGTCGCGGGCGTTGCGGGCGCCGCTTCCCTTAAGCTCCATTCCCCTTCTCTTGGTAACCTTTCCATGGAAGAACACCTGATGCAGGCTGCCCTTGGTGCTGAACTCGCCCTGGGCGATTACCTTACCCTTCTCGGTACTCACCTTGTAGGTATATTTGTCGTTGGGCACCAGGTTGGTGAAGTTGACGTAGCGGGCGCCGGAGGCAATCTCGAAATCGCCCTTCCACTTTAGCTGATCCTCCAGATGAAGGGTCATCTTGCTGCCGTCCATATCTTCTTCTTCCCAGCGGATACTGTAAGAAGAAGGCTTGTCGCCGTCGGGCCAGTCGGTCTCCCAGTTATCCCAGGTGAGGTTCACGCCGTCGAATCCGCCGTAATAGTCAAACACCTTGGTATCCTTTGTGTAGGTCTTGTCTTCGTAATTCACCTCGGTGAGGAATTTCTCAACCAGAGCACTAGGGGCTAGAAGCACATCGCCGCTCTTGAACGTAGGGGCGGCTCCTGCATACGGATCGCCGACCTGGAAGATGTAGACGGGCTCCCTTGCATCGTCGGCCGCAATCAGGAAATAGCTGTCCCTGTCGACGGTCGAAGGATTCTGGGTATAGGTGACGGTAACGGTAACAGGATCCTTTGAGGCGGAGCCGCTTTCGGGGCTTACTGTAAACCATTCATCGTCCGGGGTCACGGTCCAGTCGCGGTTGGCAGTGAACGACACCGTACAGGAGCCTGCTTGACATCCCACCCTGATATTTTTCTCCCCTTCGATGGTAACCTGGGGGGCTTCCAGAACGGGATCTACGGGCTTGGGGTCGCAACACACCAGAGTCGGGATAATGCAAAGAAGTGCTAAAAAGTTCATTTTCATAATTTATGTGATGATTTATTTTACTTCAATCAGGTAACTGCCTTCGAAATCGGGACGGATGACGGGATCCGGGCCCTCCACGGTATAGCTGCGGAGATCGTCGGAAGTGTATTCCGTAACCGTGTAAGTACGGTTCTCCAGGCCGCGGAGCACTATGGCGTCGCCGGTCCATTCGTCGGCATAAAACGCGTAGTACATGGCTCCGTCCTTCTCTATCACGTGGGCCTCGGGCTTGTCGAAGGCGTAATCGTAGAGATTCAGGTAACGGCCGGTGGATATCTTCTTATCGTTGTAAATGCTTACCCACTTGCGCAGGGCGGCCTCCTTCTCGGGAGTCAGGATGTAGCCGTCCCCTTCCACAGTGGGATTGGGAGCCGGCCAGGTAAACTTGGAACCGATGACGCCTCCCACGCCTATCTGGGTGGGGAAATCCATTCCGCCGTCGCTGAGCTCCACATGGTCGGCATAGTATGCCAGATCCGGGCAAAGGGCTGCATAGACCTTACGCTTCATGCGTATCTGGGCGCTGGAAGTAGGATCGGAAGCCACAGCCTGCGTCATGTAAGGCGTATAGAAGAAGTTGATGGCGCATCCGCAGGGGCACACCTGCACCACGGAACCGGGCACGTCGGCCTGAGCCCTCTCGTAGACGGAACGGAAGAACTCCGGCAGGCGTTCGCAAGCCTCCTCCGGGTACGCAAGGCCGCTGGCGGGGTTGTAGTCGGGCGACGACAGGTTGAGGTGCTGGCCGTCCAGCTTGAAGCCGTCGAAGCCCCAGTCGAGCAGGAAGCGGTCTACCAAATCAAGCGTGTACGCCTGCGTGTAAGGGTTGACGGGCGACAGGTACCAGCTGTCCCACCAGCTGATGTCCTCATGCGAGCCGTCTTTCTGCACCAGCAGCATCTCGGGATGATTTTCGGCAAGGCTGCTGCCGGGGTCGGCGGCAAGCGGGGCCCACCAGAGCTTGGCCTTCAGACCCTGCTTGTGGATGGCGTCGGTGATACGGCGCATGCCCTCGTCGGTGATGCGGTCGTTAGCCTCCCAGTCGCCTTCGCAGATCTGGTAGCCGTCGTCGACGTCGACCCACTTGAAACCGAGTTCGGACACCTTGGGAAGGGTGCCTATTACCTCATCGACGGTGAAGTTACGTTCGTAACCCCAGGCGCACCACACGGGTTCGAAAGCGTCCGCCGGCGATACCGGAGGCTCATATCCGTAGGTATCGTGCATGTAGCCGGCAAACTGGCGCAGGGGGTTGAAGAAGTCGCCCTTGCTCAGCATGATAAACTGACGGTACGCCTTCAGGGAGTCGCCCGGCTGAAGCACCACCGGCTGGTCGAAATCCCGGCGTATGAACGCTTCCGCCTTGTCGCCCCGGCGCTGAACGGGCATGGACACCAGCCTGATCACAGGCTCGGCAAGGCCCACGCTGACGTTCGCCTCGGAAGTCCAGAGGGATACCATGGGTATGCCTCCGCCGTAGTCGCTCTGGTTCATTCCCAGATAGTTACGCTGCTTGAAGCCTGCGGGCACGGGGAGCACCCAGTCCAGCCTCTCAACGGTGGAGCTGGGTTGCAGGCTCCATACCTCACGGCTGGTGATGCTTATGCGGGAAGTCTCCATGGCTCCGACCTCTACGGGTTTGCCGGATTCGTTGACAAAGACGACGTCCCTTATGAACATTCCGGGATGGTTCTCCGGCATCTCGTTGTTGGCGATGACGGTAATGTTGGGTATTGTGCGGCCGCCGGGAGTAAGCAGCCTGTCAGCGGGAACGCTGCAGGAGGCAGCGCAGAAAAGTGCAAGGAATATGGCGAGCTTTTTCATAACTGTCAGATTTTCAAAGTCTGTCCGAAGCGAGTGGCGCAAATCTCGCGGACTGCCTCAAGCGAGGTGAAAGCCCCGGTGCCGCCGGCGGCGGTAGTATTGACGGCGCCAGTAAGGTTGCCGGTACGCTGGCATTCCTCGAGCGGCAGGCCCTTCACGAAAGCGCTTACGAAACCGGAATTGCAGCTGTCGCCGGCGCCTATCGCATCCACGACATGGCTATTTAAGAAGGCGGGGAGCTCCACCCTGCTGCCGTCCTTGCGTATGAGCATGGAACCTGCGGAGCCGCACTTAAGCATCATACAGCCGCCGAGGTAAGGCTGAACGGCTGCGATGGCGGATTCCAGGTCGGACGTACCGGTGAGGCACTGCAGCTCTTTTTCGTTAGGCATGAAAACGGTGACCTTGGGCAGCACGGCCTTGTAGTCCAGCTTCCAGGTCTCCATGGGATCCCATTGCGTATCGAGCGAAACCGTAACGCCGTTGGCAGCGGCAGCATCGAGGATCAGCTGCACGTCGCGGAGCAGCCCGGACTGCATGAACAGGGAGCTCAGGTGTATATGGCGTGCCTTTTCGAAAACTTCCGAAGGTATGTCGGCGAAAGTCATTACGTCCATCGCGCCTTGATAAGTAAGGTTCGCGCGATCCTCGCCGTAGCTCATGCAGATGGTGGCTCCGGTGGGAGTGTCCCCTTCCACGAGGTAACGGGTATCAACCCCTTTGGCCTCCAGGGAGCTGCGGACCAGGGCACCGAAGGAATCTCGGCCTATCATGCCCACGAAGCAGACTTTGCTGCCCAGGGCTGCGGCGTTGGCCGCAAAAATAGCGGTGGAACTGCCAAGGGTAACGGTCATCTCCTTAGCGAATTTCTCTTTTCCGATTTCCGGCTCGGACTCGATGCCGTTCAGAATGATGTCTACGTTAAGTTCGCCGATAGCGGCAATGTCGTATTGCTTCATGATTTAAGGGTTATCAGTTTATAACCTTACAAATTTGCAAAAAATATTTCGTTTTTCCCTAACATTGTTTCGTTTCTCTTATAAAAAACGATTTCGTTTGCTTTCGGATAATTTTTTTTCTATATTTGTCGCGGTAAAACCACAAAATTATGAACATCTACGACTCTGCCCAAGGACGACGGTCTGCAATTCTCCAGAAATTAAGGGAGGATTCCACCGTTTCAGTAGCGCAGCTCAGTCAGCAGTTCGGGGTTTCGGAAGTAACTATCCGAAAGGACCTCGGAATACTGAAAGAGCGCAAGCTGCTCTACCGTGTGCACGGAGGTGCCATACTGGGTGCGGCTGTGCCACAGGAGGATGTGGAGGCAGGAAGTTTCAATGCCAAGAAGCTGATTAACGTAAAGGAGAAAGAAGCGATAGGCCGTGCCGCAGCCGCCCATATAAAGGACGGTGATACAATCATGATTGATTCCGGTACGACTGCCCTCGAAGTTGTCCGCAACTTGCAGAAATTCCGCGACCTGACCATCATCACCAACTCCGTGAACGCGATGATTGAAGCCCTTAAATACAACAGGTTCAACGTGATACTGGTCGGCGGCAGCGTCCGCAGCACCAGTCTCTCGACCGTGGGGGCCCTTGCGGAATCGAGCCTCAAGCTCTTTTACTGCGACAAACTGTTCCTTGGCGTGGACAGCTTCAGCGTCGACGCCGGTCTTTCCACTCCGAGCGTAGAGGAAGCCAGCACCAACCAGGTGATGATATCCCGCGCCCGCGAGGTTATCGCAGTCTTCGATTCTTCCAAGATAAACAAGAGAGCGCTGGCTTTCATAACCATGCCCGACAAAATCAACACCGTGATCATTGACGACAATCTTCCGGCCTCTATCCGGAACCAGCTGCGGGCAATGAACATTAATGTTGAAACAGTGAGCGTGTAGATGCAAGATTTTGTCTAATTTATTATTTATATTGTATGGAATTCAATACCCACAAGGAAATTCTTCAGCAACCGCAGGTCTGGCGCAAGGCCTACGAATCCATCCGTTCCCGCAAGGATGAGATCAAGGGCTTCGTAGACAAGTACCTGAACGACGGTTATCAGGTTGTCCTCACCGGCGCCGGCTCGTCGGCCTACATCGGAGACGCCCTCGAGTGCGCCCTTTCCGCAACCCGTTTTCGCGGAGCCCGCTCCATCGCCACCACGGACATCCTTTCCTGCCCCGGCATTTACTTCAACGCAGCCAGCAAGGTGCTCCTCATCTCCTTTGCACGCTCGGGCGACAGCCCCGAGAGCATCGGTGCGGTAAAGGCAGTCGAGCAGACCGCAGGCAAGGCAGCCCACATTTTCATCACCTGCAATGCAGACGGCCTCCTTGCAAAGACCAAGGGTGACAACATCCTCTGCGTCCTGCTGCCTCCCGAGACCAACGACCTTTCGCTTGCCATGACCAGCAGCTGCACCACCATGCTGCTCGCATGCTCCATGATTTCCAGGATAGACGAAATCGAGTCCCAGAAGGAGTACATAGACACCCTCTCCGCCTGCGTGGAGAAGTCCATCGCCCGCTACGAGAAGGATCTCGAGGCCATCGCGTCAAAGGATTTCAAGCGTGCGGTATTCCTCGGATCCGGCACCCTCAAGGGCATCTCGGAGGAGTCCAGGCTTAAGCTCCAGGAGCTTACCGACGGCACCGTAATGTGCGCCTTCGATTCCTTCCTTGGTTTCCGCCACGGTCCCAAGGCTGTCATCAACAAGGACACCCTTATCGTTTACCTGGTGTCCCCCAATCCCGACGTTCGCCGCTACGAGATGGATCTCATGAAGACCATACGAAAGCAGGGCCGCTACGTCGCTACGGTTACCATCTGCCAGCAGCCCGTCGAGTGCCCCGAGACCGAGCTCATGATCGAGACCATGCTGCCCGCAGGCTTCCCCGACATCTACGGTTGCGTATCTTACCTGTTCGTAGCCCAGCTGCTCGGATACTACAAGTCCATCTTCTTCGGGCTCAGCCCCGACTCCCCTTCCAAGGACGGCAACATTTCCCGCGTGGTAGAGGGTGTAACTCTGTATATCTAACCAAACCAATAATTAACTTATGACACTTTCACCAACCCGCATCCTGACCGTGCTTGCATCGCTGGCACTGTCTATCACGATGTCCGCCCAGAACGTGTCCATCAGCGGACAGGTCCTGGACGCCTCTACCGGTGAGCCTATTATCGGCGCAGGAGTCCTTGTCTCCACCGGCGGCGGCACTGTCACGGATTACGACGGAAATTACGTCGTGAGCGCACCCAAGGGCGCCGTGCTCGTATTCTCCAGCCTCGGCTACACCGAGCACAAGGAGAATGTCGACGGCCGTACCAAGATCAACGTCAGCCTCCAGCCCGACAACCAGCTGCTGGAAGAAGTCGTCGTTCTGGGTTACACTTCCCAGAAGAAGGCTGAGCTCTCCAGCTCCGTAGTCACCATGAGCGGCGAAAAGCTGCGTGACGTCAGCACCCCCGACGTAGGTAACATGCTCCAGGGCAAGGTAGCCGGCGTGGTGGTCATGAACGGTTCCGGCCAGCCAGGTTCCAGCGCCGACATCCGCATCCGCGGTACAGGTTCCATCACCGCAGGCGCAGGCCCTCTGTACGTCGTTGACGGCGTTGCAGGCGGCTCATTCAACCCCAACGATATCGAGACCATCACCGTCCTTAAGGACGCTTCCGCAACGGCTCTCTACGGTGCCGCGGCAGCAGGCGGCGTCATCGTCGTTACCACCAAGAGCGGCAGCGGCGAGAAGACCAACGTGGAATTCAAGGCGAGCGCAGGTATCAAGCGCGCCCTTACCGGCCGCTTCGAGCCTATGAACTCCTCCGAGCTCTACGAGTACACCCGCGGAATGTATTCCAAGACCTTCTTCAAGATGAGGTATCCCGAGACCCTCCTCGAGCAGGACTTCGACTGGGTTGACAACTGCTTCAAGACCGGCGTTGTACAGAACTACTTCGCATCCGTCGCCGGCAAGGCAGGCAAGGTCAGCTACTACGCAAGTATCGACCACTACAACGAGAAGGGTACCCTTATCAACACCAACTTCAGGAAGAATGCGGCGCGCATCAACCTGTCGGCCCCTATTACCGACCGCTTCACCATGCACGCCCGTATCAACTACGCGAAGACTTACGACCAGAGCCAGTCTTCCTGGCGTACCCTCGACTATGCTTACTACGCAATGCCCTGGGATATCCCTTATGTACAGAACGAGGACGGCACCTACAATTACAACGAGCCCATCTACATGACCGGTTCCACCCGTCCCGACAACGGAGGCACCTGGTGGACCCAGAACCCTTCCAACATTCTCCACAGCGAGAAGTACAACTACTCCAAGGGACACGGTGAGGACATCACCGGAGACCTCCAGCTCGTCTGGAACGTCACCGACTGGCTGACCCTCACCTCCATCAACCGCTACGACTCCTCCAACTCCTACTACGAGTACTACGCCGACCCCCGCACCTACGACGGTATGGGAACCAACGGTGACCTGGAGAACAGCGACAGCGAGTGGAACGGATGGGGTACCACCAACCTTGCCAAGTACCACCAGACCTTCGGCAGCCACGACGTGAACGCCATCGTGGGTTGGGAATACGGCGAGGGCTACTCCCGCAGCATGGGAGCCACCGGTATCAACTTCCCCATCGGTCAGAGGTCCCTCTCCAACTCCATCATGAACTCCATAAGCGGCGCCGACGCACAGTCCCGTTCCTGGGCTCTGCTTGCACAGGCACAGTATTCATACCTCGGCAAGTATGTCGCAACCGCTTCCATCCGCTACGACGAGAGCTACAAGTTCGGTCCTCTCAACCGCGGCGGTTACTTCCCCGGCGTTTCCGCAGCCTGGATCATCTCCAAGGAAGACTTCCTCCAGGGCAGCAGCGCCATTTCCTTCCTGAAACTGCGTGCAGGTTACGGTAAGACCGGTAACGACAACATCCCTGCATTCACCTATCAGGACACCTTCTCCCTGAGCGGCCAGTACAACAAGGTCAAGACCGCTATCCTCGAGCGTATGGCCAACCCCAGCCTCGGTTGGGAAGAGGCCTACATGGCCAGCCTCGGTATCGACGCAGAGATCGCCAAGAACTGGAACGTCACCGTGGACCTGTACCATACCATCAACGACAAGATCCTCCTCGAGGCCCCTATGTCCCCTTCCACCGGCTTCTTCGCAGTTATGAGCAATGTGGGCAAGGTCCGCAACATGGGCGTTGAATTCGCCCTCGACGGATCCATCATCAACAACAAGAACTTCGGATGGACTGTCGGCCTCAACCTCGGCTTCAACCAGAACCGCGTGCTTGAGCTCCCCGATCATCAGGACATAGTCATGAACCGCGGCGACGTGAACCAGGTCATCCGCGAAGGACATGACGTCTACACCTGGTACATGCCCGCATGGGCAGGCGTAGACCCCAAGTCCGGCCAGCCTCAGTGGTATCACTATGAGTATGAGCTCGACGAGAAGGGAGATCCCATCAGGGACAAGAACAACAACCCTGTCATAGCCGAGACAACCATCGTCAACAACATCAACCAGGCCACCCAGACCGCAGTCGGTACCGCTTCCCCTATTTTCAGCGGCGGTATCAACACCGGCCTCCGCTTCGGCAACTTCACCCTCAGCGCCAACGGCAACTTCGTCGTAGGCAACAAGATCTACAACAAGATCCGTGAGGAAATGGACGCCGACGGTGCTTACACCGGCCTCAACCAGATGTCCATCAACAACGGCCTCGGCTGGAAGCGCTGGGAGAAGGAAGGCGACGTCGCCACCCACCCTGCACTGGTCGCAGCCCGTTCCGATGGTGCCAACGGTACTTCTTCCCGTTACCTTGAAGACGGCAGCTTCTTCCGTCTGAGGAACGTGACCCTGTCTTACACCCTGCCTGACAGCGTCCTGAAGAACATCAAGATGGAGGGCGCCCGCATCTACATTTCCGGCGACAACCTCCTCACGCTTTCCCGCTTCTCCGGTATGGACCCTGAGGTCCGCCTGGATGGTGACACCTATCATCACGCCGGTCTGTACTCCCACAACTACCCTGTGCCTCTCTCCGTCGTGTTAGGTATTGACGTCAAATTCTAAAAGCAAACGGTTATGAAAAATATATTTGCACTCTGCATTGCCGCACTGCTTCTCGCTGCCTGCAACATGGATTTCTACTCATCCGATTCCATGACTTCCGCGCAGCTTGCAGACAACCCCTCTTCGGCTGTCTACACCACTGACGGCATCTATACACTGTTCAAGGACAGAATCGCATACAAGGGCCAGAGCGGCGGCGAAAGCGGCAACTACTACTGCCGCCACTACTTCCAGCTCGCAGAGCTCCGCGGTGACAACGTGACGGTTTCCGGCCAGTCCGAGGACCCCTTCACCCTGGCATACATGTACAATGACGATCCTACCAAGAAGAACATCTACTACACCTGGTGGATCGCATACAAGATGATCAACGCCGCCAATTCCAACATCGACGCCATCGTGCCCGGTGCTTCCGAACTGAGCGACCACCTCCTGGGTGAGAACTACTTCTTCCGCGCCTTCATGCACCTCCACCTCGTAACCCTTTTCGCCACCCCTTATACAAGCGGTCGCGACAAGCCCGGCGTGGTGCTGCGCAACAACCTCGACATCTCCACCACCACCCGCGCTACCGTCGGTGAGGTTTACGACCAGATCGTCAAGGACCTCATCACCGCCAAGGAATACCTGGCACACGGCGAGCTCGAGCGTATAGGCAACGCCAACGAGAAGGGCTATGTGACCCTGAACGCAGCCACCGCCCTCCTCTCCCGCGTATACCTTTATATGGAAGAGAACGACAAGTGCATCGAGCAGTGCAACGAGCTGCTTGCCAACGCGCCTTCGGCAGTCACTTCCGGATACGATTTCGAAGACTATCCCAAGCACACCTACGACCATCCCGAGACCATCTGGTGCATCCGTCTGGACACCTCCGACGAGTGGGCCGGCGAGCACGCCGAGGCCTCCATCGCTTCCATGTACGTCAAGGACGGCCAGGGCTGGGGCGAGCACTACTGGAACGACAATCTGATCGACGACTTCCGCCGTTGCCCGGAGGACAAGCGTTTCAAGGCATACTTCCGTATGAGGATCAGCCAGAACCCTTCCGGTGACCACGTGGGCAACCTGAACTGGGAAGAAATGGAAGCTGCCGCCGGCGGCAAGGTTACCGTCCTGTTCCCTATCAAGATCAACGACGACAGCATTTCCTGCTCTGACGGGTTCGACTATAGCTGCACCCCCAACGCAGACGGTTCCGTTCCTTTCAAATACATGTCCAAGTCTTACACCGCAGTTCCTGAGATAGTCAACGGCGTAAAACAGTACTTCGTGAACGACGCCAGCTTCCCCGGTGTAAAGCTCAACGGCAAGAGCCGCGTTTACGTGCGTCCTTCTTTCACCCTGAAAGACGGCACCCGTACCAACATGGGCGGTACTTACGCAATCTACTTCAACACCAAGTTCAGCTACCAGGACGGTCTGGCAATGCTTACCTCTCCTGTGTTCCTGCGCTGGGGCGAAGTTGTGCTGAACCGCGCCGAGGCTTACGCCAAGAAGGGCGACAAGGCTAAAGCACTTGAGGACGTGAACACCATCCGCAAGCGCGCAGGCCTTTCCGGAGACCAGCTCTATACCGAAAGCAACATCGCCGGCCTTGGCTTCAAGACCGTCCTTGACGCAGTCCTGGCAGAGCGCCGCTTCGAGCTTTGCTTCGAAGGCCACCGCTTCTTCGACATCTTCCGCAACCAGCTCCCTATGGACCGCCAGTACGTAGGTTGCCACAAATGGGAGATCATCCAGCCTAACGACATCCGCCTTGCACTGCTTATCCCTCTGGATGAGATCAATGCCAGCGGTATTCCCCAGAATCCCAGATAAAAACCAATTATTATTTAACTTTTTATTAACTTTTTAATCTTTTGTACAAATGAAAAAGTTTTTCCTTTTCGCTGCAATGGCAGCATTCGCTCTCGTAGCATGTGATCCTGACAAACCCGACGGACCTGACGGACCTGACGATCCCGAGCAGGAGTACGTACAGCCGATCGAAATCGACGGTGACTTCGCAGACTGGGCAAAGCTTGACGCTTCCAAGATTGCAACCGCAAAGTGCCCTGCCGATGCTAACAAGACCGCTCTCAAGCTCGTCAAGGTTTACGCTGATGAGTACTTCATCTTCGTATACTTCGAGTGGGACAAGGAGCAGATCACCCATCAGCCCGATGTAGAGCATGTTCCTTTCCATGTCTATCTTAACGGTGACGGCGACGCCTCCACCGGCGGTTTCGCAGATCAGTTCTCCGATGCTTGCACCGATGTTCTCTTCGAGGGCTTCATCTATCCTGACGGCGCAGCTGTCGGTTCCTACGAGCCTGATTGCTTCAAGTGGATCGGCGACGCCAACGGCAGTGGCTGGTCATGGGACGGCCTCGGCGACGTTGCAGGTATCTGCGAGGGCGCTGGCGTAGAGGGCAAGTATGAGTTCTGCATCACCCGCGAGCTCTATCCTCTCGGCAAGATCGCTGACAACTTCTCCATCGGCTTCGACATCCAGCAGAGCTGGGATTCCGTCGGTGTTCTTCCTATCGGCACTCCTACCGATGACAACCCCACCGGTTATATCGCTTCCCTGCAGGTTACTACCGTTAAATAATTTTTAATCATCCTTCAGCCAAGGGCGGGGACCCCGCTTCCGGGGTATCCGCCCTTGGTTTTTAAAAACAAAGAATCCGTGAAACTGTTCAGCAGACCAATACTGACATTGTGCGCAGCTCTTCTGCCGCTTGTTATCGCTTGCAACCCCGATGCGCCGTATCACTATCCCGGCCTTCAGTCTGTAAGCTACCAGGGCACCGATGCCATCTTCCCCAACCCTGAGCGCGGTTTTTACTCTCCTAAAGAGATACGTGACACCAGAGTGTCCGAGGTATCCAAGGAAAGCGCCGAAGTGAACCGCAAGCAAGGCCGTTCGCTGTTCCTGCTTGAATTCCATCTCACGGCTTTCGTCAATTCAGACATCTCGGACGAATACCTCCAGAACATAGGGAAGTATTTCGCCTCGCTTCGTACTACAGGAAGCAAATGCGTCCTCCGTTTCTGCTATTCCAACGGCTTTGACGAGAAGGACAAGCCCTGGGACGCAACACCGGACCAGGCACTCCGTCATATAGCCCAGCTCAAGCCCCTCCTCCAGGAGTACTACGACGTAATAATGGTAGTACAGGCCGGATTCATAGGCAGCTGGGGAGAATGGTATTATACCGAAAACTATAAAGACACGCCGACCCGCAAACTCATAGTCGACGCCCTGCTGGATGCAGTTCCTGCCGAAAGGCAGATTTCCCTGCGCACTCCGGCTTTCAAAATGCAATTGTACGGAATTTCCGCATCAGATACACTTACCCGTGAGACCGCCCATCAGCCCACTGTAAAGGCCCGTCTGGGAGGCCACAACGACTGCTACCTGGCCAGCTCCAACGACCAGGGCACTTATTCAGGCGCTAAAGACCGCAAATACTGGGAGGCTGAATCCTCCTTCTTAATAATGGGTGGCGAAACCTGCGGCGTTTCCGCATACTGCCACTGCGAGCCCCAGGCAGACAACGCCAAAGCCCGCGGCGTTCTTGCCGACATGGCCGCCAACCACTATACTTATCTCAATCAGAGCTATCACCAGGGCGTAATCGGCCGCTGGAGGAGCGAAGGCTGTTTTGAAGACATTCAGCGCCGCCTCGGTTACCGTTACGTCCTCGAAAAAGGATTCTTCACCAAAACGCCCAAGGCGGGTGAGGACTTCCGTTCCGTTCTTATCATACGCAACGACGGCTTCGCCCCGGCGATGAACCCCCGCGACGCCGAACTCGTGCTCACGGACGCCTCCGGCAAGGAAGTCGGAACCTGGGCACTCGAATCCGACCCCCGCTACTGGATGCCTGAAGAGCCCACCACCGTGGACCAGACCATAAAGCTGCCTTCCGGACTGAGCGGCGACTACACGCTCTGGCTCAACCTGCCGGACCCTTGCTCAACCCTGCGCGGCAACCCCTCTTTCTCCATCCGTCTGGCCAATGAAGCCGTATGGGACGAGAATACCGGCTACAACAAGCTGCTTACCATTAGCCTGTAGTATTAATGAAAAGTTGTGTATACCTTTTAGCAGGACTCATCTGCCTGTTTTCCTGCGTTCCAGACAACGACCTCCCGGGCAAGCAGGAGGCCAATCCCGATTTCACGATAATCGGGGTCCCAGACGAGCCTGTAAAGGCATTCTCGACGTTTAACCTGAGCATCTCCAGCAAGTCCCCCGGCGCCATAGACTTCAAGTCGAGCGCCCCTGACCTTGCTTCGATAGTGGTCAGCGGCAAGCGCCAGTACAGGGTAAGCACAAAGGCTCCCGGGAAAGAGACGGAAATAACCCTGACTTTCATACAGGACGCTTCCGGACTTTATCCACAGGTAACCGAGTCTGTGAGCTTCACCCTGCTGGCAGAAGCCACCAATTCCGGTTTCACCGTTCCCGATGAGAATCACCCGGACCTGGCCGGCAAGAAAGTTACTTTTACCGAATCCACCAGCCGCATACTTAATCCTGAACGCGGCATCTACCGGGCAAGGGACTTCGGCTCCAAGTCCAGCATACTGAAAGCTTCGGAAGTGAAGGCTGAGCGTACTAACGGACACGCCCTCTGGTACATAGGTTTCTACCTTACCGACTTCATGAACGGAGACATATCACAGTCATTCCTGGATATGGTTCAGGGCACCTTCGACGCTCTCCGCGACGGCGGCTCCAAATGCATTCTCCGTTTCGCCTACCGTGACTATCATAACGACACCGACGTAATGGATCCCGAGGTGTCTGTTGTGCTCCGCCACGTGGAGCAGCTCAAACCCCTTCTTCAGAAGAACGAGGACGTCATTTTCGTGCTTCAGGCAGGCTTCGTGGGTTCGTGGGGCGAATGGTACTACACATCACATTTCATCTTCCAGCCCAGGACCGATGCCGACTACCAGCCGCGCAAGCAGCTTACCGAAGCGCTCCTGGGTGCCCTCCCGGCATCCCGCCAGATACAGTTGCGCACTCCCCAGTTCAAGATGCGCATGTACGGGCTTACCGTCAAGGATACGCTTACAGCAGCAACAGCGCATAACGGGAGCGCCATTTCCCGCCTTGCCGGTCATAACGACTGCTTCGGCGCCTCCGCAGACGACTACGGAACCTTCGACAACGAGAAGAACGACCGCGCGTTCTGGAAGGCCGACACACGCTACACCATCATGGGCGGCGAGACCTGCGGCCTCTCCGACTACTGCGTCTGCAGC
The DNA here is from genome assembly GCA_017554335.1 of Bacteroidales bacterium. Lineage (GTDB taxonomy): Bacteria > Bacteroidota > Bacteroidia > Bacteroidales > UBA932 > Cryptobacteroides. The sequence continues at coordinate 101,104 of JAFZIO010000042.1, forward strand.
GCTACCATAAAAGACCTTCAGGACTATCACTGGACTTACCTGAACGAAGACTACCACCAGGGCGTAATAAGCCGCTGGAAGTCTTCCAACTGCTATAACGACATAGTAAACATCCTGGGATACCGCCTGGTCATGACGGACCTCTTCTATTCAGAGGATTTCGCCGCAGGAAAGGAATGCCAGGTTGCAATGCGCTTCTACAACACAGGCTGCGCCGCACCTATGAATCCCCGCAACGCCAGCCTCGTCTGGGTGGCTTCCGACGGAAGCAAGAAGGAGTTCAAGATCAACTCCGACCCGCGCACATGGCATCACGGGTACCATGTTGTAAATGCCAGCTTCACCCCTTCGTCCGCAAAGGGCACCCTGTACCTTGCGCTGGAGGATCCCCTGCTGCCCGGCCGTCCCGAGTACAGCATAGCCCTGGCCAACGAGGGAGTATTCGACAGCTCCACAGGATACAATAAACTCTTCGAAGTAAAATGAGGCGTCCGGCAGTATCCCTGATCGTCCTGCTCGCAATACTGTTTGCGGGCTGCAAAAGCGGCAGCAACATTGCCGGCTTCTGGGACGACGTGGATGTTACCGTAACCGAAGACAACTTCAGCATCACGCAGGACCGCTTTGCGCAGTTCGCGGAGCTTCTGGTCCAGGCACCGGAAGACGAGGCCATAGAGGCCCTGAATCCCCTTTTCGACAAGCTCCTGGACAATGAGGTGGATTACATAATCTACACCCAGTGGATGGAGTATGCCTTCCTGAATTATGCCTCCCCCTGCCGCAACTCCGGGCTCTTCGAAGCCGTCGTTGAAAGGATAGAGGCCGACGGCATCCTGGCCCCGGAAGAGGTGGAGCGCCTGAAAGGGCTTGTCGCCATAGACAAGTACAACCGCGCCGGCGAGCCCTGCACACTTCCTGACGGCATCACGCCCGAAGGCAATACCCTCTACCTTGTGCTCAATCTGGACTGCAGGACATGCCGGCAGGCACTCGCGGCACTGGCGGAAACGCACCCTGAGGCCGCCCATGTGGCCCTTTGCTTCGGCTGGAGTCCGGTACCCGATATCCCCGGCTGGCAATACCTCAAGCCGGAGGGAATGAAAGACTGGTTCGATCTGGAAGCCGCCCCGTTCTGGTTCCTTACAGACAAGGACGGCCGTATAGATATACCATATAGCCTGGAATTTGAAGCCCCGCAATTTGCAACTCCCGAATCGCTATGAAAGTTCTCAAGATAGTATCCATCGCCGCCGTTTGCGGCATTCTGGCCGGATGCAACCGGTCCGACCTCACGTATTACACCTCCCCCGCTCCCTATGAGACCGTGAGCGTCACCCCTCCCCCTGCAGACAACGAGGTGCGCAACATAATTTTCATGATAGGCGACGGCATGGGACTGGAACAGATAAGCTGCGCCTGGGTGCTCAACCACGGCAAGCTGAACCTGGACAACATGCCCGTCGTGGGGCTTCACCGCACCTACTGCGCCAACAACCTCATCACCGACTCGGCGGCAGGCGGCACCGCCCTGGCCGTTGGTCAGAAGACCGACATTGACCACGTGGGCTGCGACCCCGAGGGCAATCCCCTCTACTCGGTGCTTGTGAAGGCACAGCAGGCCGGCAAGAAAACGGGATGCGTTACCGTCTGCCACCTGGCCGACGCCACTCCCTGCGACTTCTGCTGCCATAACGAGTGCCGCGACAACTCCGACGAGCTCATAGCCGGCTATGCCGAATGCGGCGTGGACTTCATCGCCGGCGGCGGACGCGACTACTTCGGCCCCAAGCGCAAGGACGGCCGCAACATAGTGGAGGAGATGAAGGCCAAGGGATACAATTACGCCAACGATGCCGAGCAGCTCAAGAACGCTCCCCTGCCGGTACTGGGACTCATGTCCGACGACAACCTGCCGGTGGCCCTGGAGCGCGGAGACCTCTTCCGCGACATGACGGCCCGCTGCCTGGAACTCCTTTCCGAAGCGTCCGGCGAGAAGGGCTTCGTTGCCATGATCGAGGGCTCCTGCATCGACGACTGGCTCCACTGGAACCGCATCGACCTCGCCATGGAGGAGACGCTCGACTTCGACCGCACCATAGGTGACGTGCTGCAGTGGGCGGAGAAAGACGGGCACACGCTGGTCGTAGTTACGGCCGACCATGCCACCGGCGCCCTCACGCTGCAGGACGGCAGCATCGAGGAGGGCCGCATCGGGGTTGAATTCGGCAATCACGGGCATAACGGCATAGTCGTTCCCTACTACGTCTGGGGACCCGGATCCGACTCCTTCGGAGGCATAGTCGAGAACGCGGCTCTCGGCAGAAAGGTAATGTCGTTTGTAGAATAAAACCATATGACTCAGCAAAAGAAACACAACTGGCTGCTGTACGCCCTGGTGACTATGGTCACCTGGGGCATCTGGGGAGCCTTCTCCGACCAGCCGGACTACCCTTCGACCCTCACCTACGTGGTCTGGGCCATCAGCATGATTCCCTGCGCCCTCGTGGCCCTGGCCAACATCAAGTTCAAGCTGGACGTAAGGCCCAAGAGCATACTGCTCGGAATGGGCGTGGGACTTCTGGGCGCCGGCGGACAGCTGGCCCTCTTCGAGGCGCTCAAGTACGGCCCCGGGTACCTGGTAATTCCCATGATTTCGGTAGCCCCTATCATCACCGTGATTCTTTCCGCCATCTTCCTTAAGGAGCGCGTGAGCAAGTTCGGATACGTGGGCATTGCCTTCGCCTTCGTGGCGCTGGTGTGCTTCTCGCTGTCCGGCAAGTCAGACGCTACCGTCAACAGCTGGCTCTGGATAGTCTTTGCTGCTGTGGTATTCATTTCCTGGGGTATCCAGGCCTTCGTTATGAAGATGGCCAACAACTACGCGCCTGACGCCGAGAGCGTGTTCGTGTACATGACCATTTCCAGCCTGGTTATCATTCCGGCGGCCCTGGCCATGACAGACTTCTCCCAGCCTTACGACCATGGATTCACTGGTGCCGGCCTTACCTTCTTCATCCAGATACTCAACGCCATAGGCGCTTTCACCCTGGTGTACGCCAACCGCTACGGCAAGGCCATGATAATCGCTCCTCTGTGCGATGCCTGCGCTCCCGTCATCAGCTGCATAATCTCACTGATCCTTTACGCGCACGTCCCTTCCGTGCCGCAGATAATCGGCATCGCGGCTGCAATCAGCTGCGTACTCATATTAAGTCGAGAATAACCTTATATATCAACACACAATTATGAAAAAGTTTTTCCTTTCTCTTGCAGCGATTGCATTCATGTTTGCAGCCTGCGAACCCAAAACTCCCGACAATCCCGACACCCCGGACGATCCCGATGAACCGGAAGAGCAGGTAGATCCCATCGTTATCGACGGTGAGTTTGACGACTGGGCCAAGCTCGACCAGGCCAGCGTCGCCTCCGCCAAGAACAATGCCGACTCCCCATGGACTGCCGTGAAGCAGATGCGCGTCTATGCTACCGAGGCTTATGTTTACTACTACATTGAGTTCGACAGCACCGAGGCTAAGGATCAGCTGGCCTCCTGGGACGAAGCACACCCCGGCCTCCCCATGCGTATAAACATCAACATCGACGGTGAATTCACCTCCGGTTACGCAAAGTATTCACTCGATGCTTACGATTACATCATCGAAGGCAGCCTCGCCGACAAAGGTCAGTGGGTTTCATTCGACGGCACCCTGCACCAGCGCTATGACGGCGACTGGGTAGAGCTCCTGAAAGAAGGCAGCGGCATGTGCGTCGGCGCCGGCAACGGCAACAAGTACGAGATTGCCCTCGACCGCCAGGTCTTCGACCGCGTAGAGAAGAAATCAAACCCTCAGGCCATCGGCAACGTGCTCCACACCGGACTCCGTTTCTACACCCATGACTGGGGCGAGCTTTCCAACCTGCCCAACTCTTCCATCGCTGAAGGAAACGGCGACGGCTGGGGCCACCTGCTGGAAGTTACTACCGTAAAATAATCTAAATTAAACTGACCATGAAATTCCGTCACCTCTTCCCCGCATTCTGTTCCGTACTCATGATATTCTCATGCAACCCGGACCAGCCGAATAACCCCGACACACCCGACGGTCCCGAAAACCCCGATGAGCCCAAGAAGGAAAATCCCGCTCCCGGAGTTTACAAGTTCGTAATCCCCGATTACAGCAGCAAGGCATCCGTAGCGGGCGACGGGAAGACCGCGTGGGAAGCAGGTGACGAAATTCTGGTTACCGGCGGTTACTATCCCGGCGCTGTAACTGTCAAGCTCACAGCATCTGACATTTCAAGCGACGGAAAAACGGCGACCGTTAACCTGGAGAAGGTTCCGGAGACCACCTTCGGCACGGACAAGTTCTATGCAGCATATCCTGCAGGGCTTGTTGACCCGGAGAGCAGCTTCTCCGAAGACACCTTCGACTTTATCGGCACAGACGCAGATCTTTTGTGCGCTTATCTATCAGGCGACACTTTTACTTTCCAGCACGTCTGCGCTGCAATCGCCCTGTCTGCAGACGGGGGCTACGACGGCTGCGTTTTGAGCGGCCTCAACTGGGAAATGGTTGCCTTCGACAAATGGAGCGTGCAGGTCAACAGCGAGGATCCCAACTTCAGGCGCGGCGGCAAAACCATTTCTGACTACTTCCTGCGTAAAGACTTCAAGAACGGCAGCGTAACCCTTTATTTCCCGTACAGCCTTACTCTCAACGGCGGATTCCGCATTTATATGCGCAAAGGAAATACCTATCCCAAACTGTTCACTTACAGCGGAGACGTCAACCTCAAGCGCGGCGAAGTATTGGCATTGGGAAACATCAGCTCCAAGCTGGAGGACTACAGCGGTCCGGCTCCCGAGCTGCCGAAGATGCCGGAGCTTAAAAACGTGACAAGGTTTGACGTGAAGGAGGTACCGGAGCTCTCCGGTCTCTGCCTCACCGCAGACGGCTCTGCCCTTTGGACCGTAGGAGACAACGGCTGGTTCGGCCAGGTATCCTTCGACGGCAAAGTCACCAAGTACTGGACCAAGAGTGCCGATATGGAGGGCATTACCCTGGACCCCAACACCGGCGACCTCTACATTGCCAACGAACCCAACACCGTAACACGCCTCAAAGCGCCCTACGAGAAGCCTTCTTCATGGGATGTCGTTATTACGGTAACCGAGGCCAAGGGCTACGGCAACAGCGGCATGGAGGGCATCAGCTACTACAAGGACGACATGCTCTTCGTAGGCACGCAGACCAGTGCCAACGTATGGATCTATAAGTTCGACGGCACCGTGGTTAAGGGCCCTGTAAGCCTTAAGAAGGTATACAGCGGAATCGTGGAAGTAGGCGGTCTCTGCTACGATCCCGTAAACGACTGGTTATGGGTAAGCGATTCCGAGACACACAAGGTCTTCGTATTCGACGGCGACCTCACCCATGTACTCGCCGAATACCCCGTCAATATGATACACAACAACGAGTCCGTCTGCGTGGACCATAAACACAATTGCGTATGGGTCGGCCTGGACGACGATGACGTATGCGCCATCTTCAGGCTCGATTTCACCGGCCTTAATCCATGAAAGCATTGAAAGCCATCCTGTTAATATCCCTGCTCGCGTTACAGTGCTGTACTCCGAATCCAATTGATCCGGAAGATCCCGATAATCTTTATTCCGATTACCAACGGGTAGAACTGCACAGCAAGGCAGAAGGCGTACGCCCCTTCACGGGTATAGTTCTATGGGCCGAAAACAGCAGATCTTCTACGGAGAATATCCAGCTGGAGTTCTCTTACATGCTGTATAACGACGTATGCAAGGCCAAAGACCAGTACGACTGGAGCGTGGTTGACAAGCTCCTGGACCAGATTGCATCCCATGGCCACCAGGCGGTGCTGCGTTTCCGCTACACCTACCCCGGCTACAAATGCGCCGTTCCGGATTACATCAAAGCTTTGCCTGATTATGAGGCCACGAACAGCAAGAGCGAAGGCCGCAATACCGAGTTCCCCGACTGGCGCAACAGCGAACTTCAGCGTTTCCACCTGGAGTTCCACAGGCTGTTCGCGGAACGCTACGACAAAGATCCCAGACTGGCTTATCTCCAGACAGGATTCGGTCTCTGGGCGGAATACCATATCTACGACGGCCCGTTCATAATAGGCCGCACTTTCCCTTCTAAAGACTTCCAGACCGAGTTTTTCCAGAAGATGGAAGGATGGTTCATACACACGCCCTGGATGATTTCCATAGATGCCGCAGACGGCAAATACGGCCCCTTCCGTCAGCATCCCGAGCTGCTGGAAGGCCGCTTCGGCAATTTTGACGATTCCTTTATGTGCGAAGACCACGATGGCTACAATACCAGGAGCTGGCAGTTCTTCGGCGAGGAGCGCTACAAACGTGCACCGCTGGGCGGAGAGTTCAGCTACTATACCACATCGGACCAGAAGCACTGCCTCGACCCCGAAGGCATGCACGGCAGGGTCTTCGAAGACGAAGTGGCCAAGTTCCACATGAGCCTCATCATTGGCAACGACCAGCCGCGCTATAAAGACTGGGACCGCATAGTGGAGGCTTCACGCTCTATGGGCTACAACTTCGCCGTACTGGACTTCAAGGTAAAGAAAGGTACTGGCAGCGCTGTGCTGATAAAGAATACCGGCGTAGCGCCCATTTACCATGACGCATACGTATGCGTGGACGGCAAGCGCGGAGAATACAACCTGATGAATCTTATGCCGGGCGAAGAAAAGTGGGTGGAGATTAAGGATGCTTCCGTATCCGCCTCCCCTGCGCTCACCATAGCCTGCGACCGTCTTGTCCCCGGCCAGGTTATAGGATACGACGCCGAAATCTCCCTTTAGGATCTGATATGTACATCCATCTGCGGGAACGGGAACATGAATCCTGAGGCCGGCAGCTGTTTGTATATCTCGTCATTGACCGCAAAATAGGCGTCCCAGTAATTCTCGTTGAGCACCCATCCGCGCGCGACAAAAGTCACAGCGCTGTCGCTCAGCTGGAAAACAGCCGCCATGGGATTCACGGCACCGGGGGTGGTGTCGTCCAGGACAAACTCATTTGCGGCTACAATTTCCTTAAGTTTGGCAATACAGGCGTCTGAATCCACGCCATACTCCAGGTTCACCTTCCATTCGAGACGGCGGACAGGATTGCGCGTATAGTTGTTGATATTGCCGTTTGCCAGGGTTCCGTGCGGAATGGTAACACTGCGGTTGTCGGGCAGGTTCATACGGGTACTTACTATGGACATTTCGGCCACGGTGCCCGCATAGCCCTGGGCCTCAATGAAATCCCCCACCTTGAACGGCTTGAAGGCAAGAAGCAGCAGGCCTCCTGAGAAGTTCTGAAGCGTACCGCTGAGGGCCATACCTATAGCTACGCCGCTGCCGGCCAGAAGGGCGGCAAGCGAGGTAGTATCGAAGCCGAGAGTGCTGATGGTCAGCACGATCAGCAGCACAGTCAGCGCCACGGATACGAAACTGGTCACGAAGGACGCAACTGTCTTATCCGTCTTTCGGGCCTCGAAATACTTCTTGAGGGCCTTCTTTACCAGTTTGATAACCCATGCGCCGACAATGTAGATTATAATGGCGAGCAGGACCTTGAGGCCGAACTGTATAGCCTCATGGCCCAACTGGCGGAAAGCCTCGGACGGATTGGTAACTATAGCCTGGGCTAAATCGTTTGCCGCAATCTTGGCGGAGTCTACTTTGCTGGTTATTTCTTCCGGAGAAGGTGCGAAGGGATTGGTCTGTAAGAACATCATATATGCAAATATAAGTATTTTCAAATAGAGAACAAACTAAATAATTACCTCTACAATAACTCTACAAGTGTTGCAAGTAGTATTTATAATTAGTATCTTTACACTACAAACATTAAGACGAACACCCCATGGGACTATTCGACATTTTCTCCAACAAGAAGGCTAACCAATTGATTAGCAGCATAGATGCCTTGCTGGTAATAATAGATAATTCGCTTATAGTTTTCAAAAACGGAGTCAAAGATTACCTCTACAACGACGACTCTTCCTTTGCCGAAAACCTCTCTACCATGGCTTCGCTGGAAACCGAGGCAGGAGCCAGGATCAGGGAGATAGAGAGCACCCTGTATTCAAAAGGCTACCTTATCCGTTCAAGGGGCGACATAATGCGTCTGCTGGAAAGGTTCGACCATATTATATCTATTATAAGTTCGGATCTCATCCAATTTGAAATTGAGGCGCCCAACGTGCCGGCAGAACTTAAGAAAGAATTCGTCAAACTGTCCGAGCTCGCCTCCCTGGCGGTAGAGAGTTCCATCCCTGGTACCAAAGCATATTTCAACGACCCGAAGAACGTGGCCGAGACCACAAACCGGGTATATTTTTACGAGAAGGAGGCCGTCAAGCTTTCACAATCTATCAAGACGACGGTTTTCCATGACATGGACAAGCTTAAGCTGAGCGAAAAATTTCATCTGCGCTACTTTGCGCTCCATATCGAGGACCTGGCCAAAGCTGCCGTCAAGGTGGCCGAGCAGCTTTCAGTAATGGCAATCAAACGTTCCCTGTAGCCCTATGTCCTCATTCCTGCTGATAGTCCTCGCCACGTTGCTCTGCGGTACGGTCCTCATTGTGAGGGACCTTCCGCTGGTTCACGGAAGCATTATGGCGTCCGGGGCAGGCGAGGAATTATCAGTCAAGATCCTGGTTCCGCTGCTCATGCTGGCAGCCCTGTTCCTCAGCTGCCTGTTCCCGGGAGCGCTTATGCAATCCTCGGCAGGCATAGTGTCGGCGGTTCCGGAGAGCATGCTCTTCCCCGTGGGCATAGCGACTATAGCCACCTGCATCATCACGGGCCTTATCAGCCGCTTCCCCGCAGCCCCGCTCGCATTCATCGGGGCGCTCACAGGCATCGCCAGGGCTTGCGGCAGCACGCAGGCGTGGATGGTAAACGCCTCCTACCTGCTTTCCTGGACAATCGCCACCCTGCTCTGCGGCGCCATTGCGGCCGGAATCTACCAGCTCGGGACGTCCCTCGCGCGCAAGCACAACGCGCATTTCATTTTAATGGAAGCGCGCATCCTTAAAATCGCCACCCTGGCCTCGCTGGTGCTTGCCGCCGCCTTTGTCTGGAACAACGCTCCCCTGCTGTGCCTGCTGCCGTCCATCACCGCAGGCAACGGTTACATCGCCGCAGGCATTGCCTTCGCCTGCGCATTCCTGCTCTACGCCGTTATGTACAAGCGCATCTCCGGTAGCACCTCGAGCACAATCGACTCCGACCTGGATACCGACTCCCTGTCCATCCTCGCTCTGGTGAGCTCTATGGCCGTAGTGCTGGCCCTCTTTTCCTGTGGCTTCATATGCAAGGCGGGCCTTGCTGCCACTCCCCTTCCCGTGGGAGTGCTCTTCGTCAGCGCCCTCACCGGCATAAGCCTTACGCGCGGGCAGGCACTTATAGAAGGTGAAGAAATCGGCAGGTGCATACTGGCAGCCGTCATGGCCCCCGCGCTTGGCGCCGTCACCGGATACTGTCTCTGCCGCATCATAGACGGAGACCTGGCAAACACCATAATAGTCCTCTGCCTCTGCCTGCTGGTGACGGCCGTGATAGTCTACATACGCTGGCAGGCGCGCCACGACCTCCAGAAACAGATAGTACGTGCCCGCGAGCAGCAGGTCTACAGCACCCAGAAGTCGCTCTCCGCCCTGGAAGTGAAGGCTGAGACCACGGAGAAGGACCTGCTCGGCAAGCTGGAGCACAAGCGCAAGGAACTTGTAGACTTCGCCGTGGGCATAAGCGACCAGAAGAAGTTCATGGAAGAGATATACGAAGATCTTAAGAAGGTCCGGTCAATGCCCGACGGCGCCGCCAAGAACGCACGTATGGACGAGCTGCTCTCCGCTTTGCGCGAAAGGATGTACTTCACCCGCGAGATGAACGACTTCTACGCCCGCAGCGAGGTGCTCCACAAAGACTTCAACATGCGCCTGAGCGAGCGTTTCCCCAGCCTCACAGAGGCCGAGCGCAAGCTGGCGAACCTGCTCAGGCAGGGATTCTCCAGCAAGTACATCGCTTCCCTTATGAACATAACGCCCAAGAGCGTTGAAATAAGCCGCTACCGCCTGCGCACCAAGCTGGGGCTTGAGCGCAGCGACAACCTGATACAATTCATAAAATCCATTTAAACACTAACCTATTAATTATGCGCAAAATTCTATTTTCTCTCGCAGTGTTGTTGACCGCAGTTACGGCAGTCAACGCACAGGTCAAGTACAACCAGTACGGCGTGGCCGTAGAATCCGATGTGCTTGACGCAGAGTCCCAGGACGGCTTCCTGGTGATTTCTTCCCCCACCAGCGGATACAAGATTTGGTTCGACAACCGCGCCCAGTTCGACGCCGGCGCTTTCTTCGGCGCTCCCGAATATGCCGATCCCATCGGCAGCGGCGTAAGCATCCGCCGCGCCCGTTTCGCCATCAAGGCACAGGTAGACAAGAACTGGTACGGTGAATTCGATATGGACCTCGCTAACGGCCTCGTCGAGCTCAAGGACGCCATCGTCCGCTATACCGGCCTTCCTAATTTCGAATTCCAGGCAGGTAACTTCAAGGAGAACTTCTCTATCCAGCGCAACTCCTCTTCCCGTTACCTCCTTATGATCGAGCGTCCTATGGTCTGCTCCGCCCTGGCTCCTTCCCGCCACCTCGGCATCAACGCCAAGTATGATAATCCCTGGCTCTGGGTTTCTACCGGTTTCTTCGCACAGGAAGGTGCAGGTTCCGAGGAATGGACCAACGTGGCCGACAACAACAAGGACTTCGGCCGCGGCATCAAGCTCTTCACTGACCAGCCCACCGGCTTCGCAGTCACCAACAAGATAGTCTTCCGCCCTCTCTGCAAGCTTGACAACGCCAGCCTCCACATCGGTCTGGCCCACTCTTTCCGCACCACCCTTGCAAGCATGGCCACCGGCGAGTGGGGCACCTACCGCGCAAGCGCACGCAACTCCACCAGCATCAACCGCAAGAAGTACCTGGATACCAACAACCTCAAGAATTACTCCCACAATCACCTCTGGACAGTCGAACTCGCCGGCCACTGGAACGGGCTGCGTTATGAGGCCGCTTACATAGGCGACAAGGTATTCTTCAATGACGGCAATGACCCAGCCAGCATCACTACCAACAGTTTCGGCGGCTGGTACGTACAGGCAGGTTACCTGCTCTTCGGCGGCAAGCAGCGCTACGATTCCAAGGGCGCCAAGTACACCCGTGCCATCCGCGGCCAGAAATGGGGCGACGTCGAGCTCTGCGCACGCTACGAGTACTGCAACCTCAACGACTTCGGCGAGAACGTGACGAACAAGGTCTACGGAGGTTCCGCCGAGGCCTACACCATCGGTCTGAACTACTGGGTCACCAACAACGTGCGCATGCAGCTGAACTACCAGTACAACAACAACGACCGCTACGCAAACGGCAAGGACAAGCTCAACGTCGGCCTTGACGCAGCCGGCAACCCTGTGAAGGATTACACCAAGGTCGTAGCCCCTACCGGAAAGGCAGGTGTAGACTACCACATGGTGGCTCTCCGTTTCGAGGTAGACTTCTAGTATCACTATTAAATGACATTTGTTATGAAAAAGATATTCTTTATTGCCGCAGTCGCTCTTCTTGCACTTACAGGGTGCGTAAAGGACGAAATCTTCAAAGGCCCCTCCAAGATAGAGAAGGTCGTATTCTCTCCCGAGAGCCCTACTTCCAAGGACGCAGTGACCGTTACCGCCACAGTCAGCGGCCTTCAGGCAGTCACTTCCGCCACCCTTACCTATAACGGCACCAACGCTGCCATGAACGGTTCCGGAAACAGCTATTCCGCTACTATTCCCGCAATGGCCGACGGCACCGAGGTTGCTTTCACGGTGAAAGTTGTCAACGAGGCCGGTCTCGAGACCGTTTCCGACAAGTACTCCTACAAGGTGGGCGACCCCGCTCCCGACTGGACCAAGCTCAAGCTCAATGAGGTTTACGGCGCAGGCGCAGACGAGGAGAAGTTCTTCGAGCTCTACAACGGCAGCGACTTCGACATCAAGCTCACCGGCGTTACCATCAGCAAGGATGAGGCTAACTGCTGGACCGGCATCGACGGCGAAGTGGTTCCCGCCAAGGGCTTCTTCGCAATCGTAGGCGGCAAGGGCACCACCCCCCGCGGCTTCTCCAGCGGCTTCTCCGCAAAGAAGAGCGTACTCATCGAGCTCTTCGACAACAAGGGCAACAAGATAGACCAGTTCCAGCGCGGCGAGAAGATGGATACCGGCGAATGGGGCGCTTCCCTGAGCAACAACAAGGGCTCCTGGAGCCGTATCCCCGACGGCACCGGCCAGTGGAAGATTACCGCAACTTTCACCCCCGGCGAGAAGAACTCCACCGACGGAACTGACGATCCCGACGTAAAACAGTAGTGTATTAACCTATCAACATATAAAGCATTATGGCAGAATTAAAAATCGGCGAGATAAGCAAGCCTCGCTTTGAATTCCGCAGCTTCGGTCAGTGCTTCTGCGAAGCTCACAAGAGAATGGCACGCCTTTCCGTCCCCGTCCCCGAGAAGGTATGGGAGCGCAGCAGCGATGAGATTTACATCATCAGCGCCAAGAACGACATCAACAACACCAAGATCCGCGACGGCAAGATGGACATCAAGACCTACGTGCAGACCGTGGACGGCTTCGAGCAGTGGAACCCCCTCATGAAGGGCGAATTCCCCATCAGCCGCGAGGTGCTCGAGAAAGAGGTCTTCCCCGCTTTCATGGTGGAGATGCCCAAGCTTGATAAGGACACCTATACTTTCGACGAGTTCATTGCCATGGTGAAGGCCAATCCCGACCTGGCGGCCGTACGCGTGCACAAGCAGCGCTTCGGTTACATGGTGAACAACACCATCTGCGAGGTGGGCAACGTGCTCATCAACGGCGCCAAGGTAGTGACCATCAACTCCGAGTCCACCGAAATCGAAGACATCAAGAAAACCGTCGCCGACTGCCACCTGGAGGGCGTTGAGAACATCAACTACCTGCAGGCCATCAAGCGCGTCATCGGCATGAGCGACAAACCCCTTGCAAACGAGTAGTATTATGGCACAGGAAATCGAAAAGAAATTCTTGGTCAAGGGCGACTTCAAGCCCGAGGCATTCAAGGCGACCCGCATCACCCAGGGTTACCTCTGCAGCGTTCCCGAGCGCACCGTACGCATCCGCGTAAAGGGCGACAAGGGATTCATCACCATCAAGGGCATAGGCAACGCATCCGGCGCCGCCCGCTTCGAGTGGGAGAAGGAAATTCCCGTGGAGGATGTCCGCGCCCTGCTCGACCTCGCCGAACCCGGCGTAATCGACAAGACCCGCTACCTGGTGAAGAACACCGACGGCGTGCACACCTGGGAAGTTGACGAGTTCTACGGCGACAACGACGGCCTCACCGTGGCCGAAGTGGAGCTGGCCGACGAGAACGAGCCCTTCGACAAGCCCGCATGGCTCGGCGAAGAGGTCACCGGCGACCCCAAGTACTTCAACTCGATGTTGATGAAGAACCCTTATAAAAACTGGAAGTAAGTTATGGCAACACAGACCGGGACGAAGGCGGCGACCACGTTCGATCCGCTCGACATGAACAACTACAAGATCGAGAAACTGCCCAAGATGCAGAAATCGAAGTTCGAGATCTGGATGGCGAGGCTGGGCGGGCCCCTTGCGATAGTCGCCTTCGTCTGGATCTGTTGGTTCTGCCACATAGGCTTCATCGACAACCTGGATACCAGCAGGCTCGCGGCAACCGCCCAGAAACGTCTGGGCGTGCTGGGGCCCGAGGCCTTCATACGCGCCAACTACGCTATGCTGGCCATCTTCGTATCCAGCCTCATACTCTGGATGACGGAGGCCATACCCAATTACCTGACCTCCCTCATACTCATCCTGGGCACGGTACTGTTCGGAGTCACCACCCAGAAAGAGGCCCTGGCGCAGCTCGGCCACCCCGTGATGTGGCTGAACATCCTTAGCTTCGTGCTGGCGTCCATGCTCGTGAAGACGCAGTTCGCCAAGCGCCTCGCCCTGGCCTTCGTGATCAAGTTCGGCAAGAGTGCCAAAGGGGTGCTCTGGAGTTTCCTGGTCATCAACCTGGTGCTCTCCGCATTCATTTCGGCAACCACGGTGAAGGCCACCATCATGCTCCCCATCTTCATGGTCATTTGCGCCATCTACGGAGCGTCCGGCGGCAACCGCAACAACTTCGGCCGTAACCTCGTCATCCAGAACCTCTTCCAGGTAAACATCGGCGCCAACGCCTTCTACACCGGCTCCGGCGCCCACCTGCTTGCGATTTCCCTCATCGCAGGCTTCATCGGCAGCTGCGACTTCGGCTACGCCGACTGGCTCGTGGCCGTCGGTCCCATGAGCGTCATAATCCTCATCGTCGGCCTCCTGATGGGCATGTACGTCTTCTTCCCCATGAAAAAGGAGGAGCAGAAGCCGCAGATCGAAGGAGGCATCGAACGCCTGAAGACGGAGCTCGAAGCCATGGGCAAGATGAGCGGCCAGGAGTGGCGTGCGGTAGTCATCTTCCTGGTGGTCCTGCTGCTCTGGGTCACCAAGGGCACCTTCCACAATATAGACGAGACCATCGTGGCCCTAATCGGCGCCATCCTGGCCCTCCTCCCGGGCATAGGGGTGGTTAAGTGGAACGACGTGGACATCCCCTGGCACCTCATGCTCTTCTCCGCCGGCGCATACGTGCTCGGCAGCGGCCTCAACGCCACCGACCTTCCCAACACCATGGTGAATGCCGCTTTCGACTCCATGGGAATAGGCGAAGGCACACCCTTCTGGGTACTTTATGTAATCCTTACCTTCCTGATGATGTACTCCGGCCTGGTGTTCCAGAGCAAGACCATCAGGACCATGGTTTTCGTTCCCATAGCCCTGGGCGTGGAAGCCCGTTTCGGCTTCCCTCCCATGAGCCTTTCGCTGCCGGTGGCAATGCTTATCGAGCACTGCTACGTGCTGCCCTTCAACAGCAAGCCGGCGGCCCTGCTTTACAACACCAACCAGTACAGCCAGACTGATGCCTTCAAGTTCGGCATCACCATGATGACCTTCTCCTGGATACTTATCCTGGTCTTCGGAGAGACGGTTCTCAAATGGCTCAACATTACACCCGGACTCTTCTGATTATGGTTATCGAATGGAATTTAATTCTCCGGCTCCTTATTGCCGGACTGCTCGGAGGCCTCATAGGATTTGAACGTGAGGTACGGGCGAAGGAAGCCGGCCTGCGCACGCATTTCATCGTAGCGCTGGGCAGCGCCTTGTTTATGTTGATTTCCCAATATGCCTTTACCGGACGCTTCGACGCAGCGCGCGTCGCCGCCCAGGTAGTATCCGGCATAGGTTTCATAGGCGCGGGCGTTATAATCTTCCAGAAGAACGTGGTACGTGGCGTGACCACGGCGGCAGGCCTCTGGGTAGCTGCCGCCATAGGTCTCGCCTGCGGTGCCGGAATGTACGCCGTGGCCATTGCTGCCACCCTCCTGACGCTCATCTGCCTGGAGACCATGCACATAATCTCCCACCGCTACGGAGAGAAGAGCGTAACCATGACCATCTCCCCCGTTACAAGCGATCAGCTTCTGGAGATACTCAAGGAGATTGAAAGCAACGGAACCGAGATTGCTTCTTTCAGCGTCACGGACCATGTGGCGACGCTGAACCTCCATATCCGGCAACGGAACTACAGGTCAACGATAACCAAGTTGCTGACCATTGGAAAAGGACTGACAGTAGATATCAGTTAGGCGGCCTGACGCTTTGCGGCCCTGTCTTTCAGGAGGCCGTAAACCACCCATACCAGAGTAAGCACCAAAGCCATGGGCACTCCCACCGTGAGCAGTTCGCGGAGGAAGACTTCCGTGCCCCCTTCCTCCCCCAGCGCCGTGAAGAACGGGAAGCGCCATGTAAGCTCACCGTTGATTATGTGGTCCACAATCAGCATTACGGTACCGCCCCAGAGCATTTTCTCGAGGGAGGCGATGTGACGGCCGGCAAACGTGGGCTTGCCGCTGACGGACTTGCGTACAATGCTGGTTGCCACGGCCTCAGCCATAGGTACTAAAAAACAACACATAACTATACTTCTATTTCTTTTATTTCCACTTCATTGCCCTTCAGCAGCCAGGTGTTCGCGCTGTTGCAGTGGGGGCAGGTTTTCCCGTACTTGACGGTTTCATATTCCCGGCCGCAGTCGCCGCATGTGGTTACGGCCGGGATTATGTTTATCTTGAGTTCGCAGCCCTTGAGCATCTCTTCCTTGTCCGCCGCCCAGCGCCAGCAGTCAGTCAGGTATTCCGGGACTATCGTGGACACTTCGCCTATGTTCATTACCACGGCATTTACATGCTCCACCCCGTTTTCCTGCGCCGCCTGCTTGACATCGCGGATTATGTAGAAGACTATGCCCAGTTCGTGCATTACTTCTTTTTGAATATTATCTTACCGGTTCTCTTTATCATGTACGGCAGGATGCCGCTGAACTTGTCTTCGGAAGTAACCATGTGGCTGGCCTCCGGATGCACCCTGTACAGGTGGATGGCGTCGAAGCCGCACTTTGTGGTGCATATGCCGCAGCCTATGCAGCGGTTCTCGTCCACCACGGAGGCGCCGCAGCTCAGGCAACGGGCGGTCTCCTTGCGCACCTGATCCTCGGTGAGCGTGCCGTGATACTCCTCGAAGGCGTTCTTTACCGGCAGCACTCCCGGCTCGTTGCGGGAGCCGTTGTCGTAGGACTCCACAAGTATATCCTGCTTGTTCAGCTCTATGAAGTCGCGCCTGTTGCGCCCTATGGTCATGTGGCCGTGCTGCACGTAGCGGTGGAGACTCTCGGCGGCCTCCTTGCCGGCGGCGATTGCGTCGATGGCGAACTTGGGGCCGGTGAACACGTCTCCGCCCACGAAGATGTCGGGCTCGGCGGTCTGGTAGGTAAGCTTGTCCGCAATGGGATATACGCCCCTGAAGAACTCCACCTTGGTGTCCTTCAGCAGGTCCTTCAGCACCACCGTCTGACCAATGGCGAAGATTACCATGTCGGCATCCAGGGTGATGAGTTCGTTCTCGTCGTATTCGGGTGCAAACTTGTGCTCGGCGTTGAAGACCGAGGTGCACTTCTTGAAAGTGATGCCGCTGACCTTGCCTTCGCCGTGGACCTCCTTCGGACCCCAGCCGGGATTCAGCACCACCCCGTCCTCGCGTGCTTCGGCGCGCTCCTCCAGGGAGGCGGGCATTATGTCTTCTGTCTCCAGCGAGAGCATCGTCACCTCGGAGGCTCCGCTGCGCTTGGCGACGCGGGCCGCATCTATGGCCACGTTGCCGCCGCCTACTACGACCACCTTGCCGCTCACTTTCACCTTGCCGCAGTTGGCGTCATGCAGGAAATCTATGGCGGTGGTGGTTCCGGGAAGCGTATCCCCGGGGATGCCCGGCAGACGTCCGCCCTGGCAGCCAATGGCCACGTAGAAGCCCTTGTAGCCCTCTTCCCGCAGGCCGGCGATGGTGACGTCCTTGCCTACTTCCACGCCAGTCTTTATTTCCACGCCGATTTCGCGCATTATGTCGATTTCGGCCTTGATTACCTCCTTGTCCAGCTTGTACGAAGGTATGCCGTAACGGAGCATGCCTCCAGGCTCCTGGTTGCGCTCGAATACCGTGGGCTTGTATCCCATGGTCGCAAGGTAGTACGCGCAGCTCAGACCGGCAGGGCCGCCGCCTATGACGGCTATCTTCTCCTCCCAGCGATCCTGTACGTTGGAGCATATGTTCACCTCCGGCACGAAGCGGGTCTCCGCCTTCAGGTCCTGTTCGGCGATGAATTTCTTCACGGCGTCGATGGCGATGGGCCTGTCGATGGTGCCGCGGGTGCAGGCGTCCTCGCAACGGCGGTTGCAGATGCGGCCGCAGACTGCCGGGAAGGGATTCTCACGCTTGATGAGCTCAAGCGCCTCGGTGTACTTGCCCTCGGCGGCCTTCTTGAGGTAGCCCTGGACGGCGATATGTGCCGGACAGGCCGTCTTACAGGGAGCGGTTCCCGTAGGATAGCAGTTGATGCGGTTGCGGTCTCGGTAGTCCTCGTTCCATTTGTGCGGACCCCATTTTGCGGCGTCCGGCAGCTCCTGCTTGGGATACTCCTGCGGGCCGTGTTTGGTACAGAGCTTCTGGCCGAGCTTCACGGCGCCGGCGGGGCAATACTCCACGCAGCGGCCGCAGGCAACGCAGTTCTTCGGCTCCACCTTGGCAACGTAGGCGCTGCGGGACATATTGGGGGTGTTGAAGAGCTGCGAGGTGCGCAAGGCGTTGCAGATCTTGACGTTGCAGTTGCAGATGGCGAAGATCTTGCCTTCTCCGTCGATATTGGTGACCTGATGCACGAATCCGTGGTCCTCCGCCTTCTTCAGGATGGCCATAGCCTCATCGTAGGTGATATCGTGGCCGCGGCCGGTTTCCCTGAGGTAGTCGGCCATGTCGCCCACGCCTATGCACCAGTCGCGGTAGTCGTCGGCGCAGCCCTCGTCCATCTTCTTGCGGCCGTAGCGGCAGGAGCAGATTCCCACGCCGATGTGCCCCTCGTACTTCTTGAGCCAGTAGCTTATGTGCTCTATATCAACCGATTGGTTTTCCATGCTGATGGCCTTCTCCACCGGGATGACGTGCATTCCTATGCCGCTGCCGCCCATGGGCACCATGGGGGTTATCTTCTCCAGCGGCAGGAAGGTCATGCGCTCGAAGAACATCGCCAGCTCCGGATGCTTGTCCATAAGCTCCACGTTCATGTTGGTGTACTCGGCGCTGCCGGGAACGAACATAGGAACCCAGTAGATGCGGTCTTCCCTGTTGTAAGTGGTGCCGGGCACGGGGCCGTCATCGGTGTATTTGTCGCCGTAGTCGTACTCCAGCATGCCGAAATAGGCCAGCTTGTCAAGCAGCTCGTCGAAGCTCTTGTCGTCCGGAGTATAGTGCTTTTCGGCGTTCCACTGATGCAGGAGGGCGTAGCTGCGGTGTTCGCGCACCTTGAAGAAATTCTTGGGCAGCATGTCCAGCAGGAGGTCGAGGGAGGCCTCCCTGGTCACGGCGTCCATCTCATCTTCGAAGATACAGGCCAGGCCCCAGTACTCCGGGGCGTCGCTATCCATCTTTATCTTGCCGGGAACGCGGTCCGTGACGTGACGGACAAACTTAAGAAGCTTGGGATTGGGATTCTTGTCGCCCTTGTGCTTGGGGACGAATTTGGTTGACATCTCAGGCATATGTAGCAGTCGTTTTAGTGTTTCCAGTTGTATACTTCTTCCAGCAGCCAGTCGGCAACGGCATCCACACCTTCACCGGTCTTGGCGCAGATGGGGATGATCCGGGCCTTGGGATTGCGCATGTGTACGTACTCGCTGCACTTGTCCAGGTCGAAGTCGAAGTAAGGCATGACGTCGATCTTGTTAACTATGACAAGGTCGCAGACCGAGAACATCAGGGGGTATTTGAGGGGCTTGTCGTGGCCCTCGGGCACGCTGAGTATCATGGCGTTACGCACCGCGCCGGTGTCGAACTCAGCAGGGCATACGAGGTTTCCTACGTTTTCCAGGATTACCAGGTCCGTCCCGTCCAGGCTCACGTTGTCCAGGCCCTGGCGGGTCATCTCGGCATCCAGGTGGCACATGCCTCCGGTATGCAGCTGTATGGACTCAATACCGGTGGCGTCCTTGATTTTGATGGCATCCACGTCGGAGTCAATGTCGGCCTCCATTACAGCCACCTTGATTTTGTCCTTGATGCGGTTGATAAGCTGTATGAGCGTGGTGGTCTTGCCGCTGCCCGGCGACGACATGAGGTTGAGCAGGTAAGTTCCCCTGCCCTTCAGTTCGCTGCGCAGCCTGGCTGCATCTTCGTTATTGTCGGCAAAAACGCTTTTTTTGATTTCGATTACGCGTACGTCAGTCATTCAGTGTTATTTTATGCGGGCCCGGAAAAAGGCTTCGTATTTCGAAGGCCAGTTGGAGGGCGTGGTATGTTGCAGGAGCGGATAGTAATAAATCTCCTTGTCTTTGGTTGCGAGGTTGTTGTAAGGGGCCATGTGGGTGTGCGGCGGGCAGGTTCCGTCCTGCAGGCAGCAGCATGCGATAACGGAGCAATTGATGCGGGTCGCGAGGTTCTTGGTGTCGAAGTACGACAGGAAGGCGTACATTTCCTTTGCGGTCATGGGGCCCTGGTTGCTGTAGGCAGTGTTTGCCGGCCAGTCGACAATACGGAAGTAATCCGGGAAGTCGCCAAGGAAAGCCACGCAAGGCGCAATGGCGTTCAGCGGATATTCGCTGAGGGCCGCTGCGGCATAGCTGAACGCGCCGCCCTGGCTGGAACCTTCGGCGAAGATATTGTTCAGGTCGCTGGTCGGACGGGTAGCAATGAAACGTATGGCCTGGGCGCAGTCCATGAAGGCGCCGCGATAGTAATACTTGTCCTTCTCGCCGAAGTTGAAGGCGAACCAGTCGCCATAGGTGTTGGCAAAGTCCTTCTCTATACCGTCCGAGCGCAGGGAGGCCGGACGGGCGTTTATCTGCTGGCCTCGGTTGGAGAGGTAGAACTCTGCGAATTCGGCGGAACTGCCGCCGCCGGGGCAGGAAATCTTGGGAATGGCGCCGTAAGGGGGCTGGGTATCATATCCGAAGAAATGCATGATGACCGGATGCTTCTTGCCGTCCTGCGGCTCCAGATAATAGCCGCGCACCGTTACGGGGTCGCCGCTCTTTCCGTCGGGGACGGACTGCATCTCCACCATATACACTTTGCGGGCGGAAGTGCTCCTGCTGGGGATTTCCGTAAGTTCGGCCTTCATGTCCAGGCTTGCCAGCTGCTTCTTCGCACCCTCCCAGAAAGAGTCGAAGTCCGCCTGCTTGTCGGGCGCGGAAACAATCTTTTCGGGAGAAATTCCGAAGGTGAAAATCTTTGCGCTCTGCTTGTCTATGAAACAGGCGGCCTTGTAGAATCCGGGATCGAGGTCCTGCTCGGTCGTGACCACTATCTGTTTTGTGCCGTTTGCCGGCACCTCGTCATTGACCACGACGGTCGTCACTTCCTTTTTCAGGTCGGTGCTTATTCTGACCTTCGCCTCTGCCGTAGCCGCCACGCTGTTGGGATTCTCCACATTGAAGGTGATTAAAGGCTTGCCGCCGAACACCCAGTTGTCCGTAACCTCTATGCTGGCCTTGCAGGGTACCAGATCTACTGGATCTTCTGTTTTCCCCGGATCGTCCGGGTCGGGCCTTATGCATCCGGCCAGAACGGCCAGGGCAAGAAAAGAGACAAATGCGAGAGATTTCCTAATCATACGCGAATATACTAAATAAATCTTATATTTGTAATCAACACGCAACATTATGACTGATAACTTCGAACGCTTCGACATGGCGCGGCCGCCCATAAGGACGCGCTGGTACCTGCGTCCCCTTACATACCTGCTGAGTATCTCCGACGTGCTGGCTCATAACACCAAGATTAATTACGAGGGCACCAAGGACCTCAAGCCGCCCTTCCTTATGCTGAGCAACCACAACGCCTTCATGGATTTCAAGGTGCTCACCAAGGCCATATATCCCAGGAGGGCGAACTACGTGGTGGCCATAGACGGTTTCATAGGCCGGGAGTGGCTCCTGCGTAACGTGGGATGCATCTGCAAGCGCAAGTTCACCTCCGACGTAACCCTTGTGCGCCAGCTCGCCCGCGTGGTGGAGAACGGCGACATTGCGGTAGTGTACCCCGAGGCCCGATACTCCCTGTGCGGCACCACGGCGGTGCTCCCGGAGGCCCTCGGCAAGCTCTGCAAGATGCTGAAGGTCCCCGTTGCAACGTTCATCTGCCACGGGCACCATGTCAACTCCCCCTTCTGGAATCTGCATCCCCGCGGCATAAAGCCTACCGAAGCGGACTTCAAGCTGCTCTACACCCCCGAGCAACTGGCGGAACTCAGCGTTGACGAAATAAACGCAGGCCTGGTGCAGGCGTTCCAGTACGACGACTTCGCCTGGCTACGCGACAAAGGTCTGGAAATGCATTACGACAAGCGTGCGGAGGGTTTGGAAAAGGTGCTCTACCAGTGTCCGGACTGCGGTACGGAGTATGAGATGTCTTCCGAGGACAACCTGCTGACCTGCAACCACTGCGGCAAGCAATGGGAGATGGCCCCCAACGGGCAGCTGCGGGCGGTGAACGGCAGCACCCGCTTTTCCCATGTGCCCGACTGGTACGAATGGGAGCGGGCGAACGTTCGTGCCGAGGTTGAGGCGGGCACATACAGCACAGGGGAAATCCCGGTCGATGTGCGTTCGCTGCCGAATTCCAAGAAGTTCATCCCCCTCGGCAAGGGCACTATGGTGCACGACATGAACGGCTTCCGTGTAAGCGTCAAAGACCTCCTGGGCAAGGAGTACAAGATGGACATTCCGGTTCCGTCGGCCTATTCCGTGCATATCGAGTACAACTACCTTGGCAAGTGGGGCGACTGCGTGGACCTGAACACGCTTACGGATACCTGGTACACTTATCCCAAGGTGCCCGGATGCGTTCCGCCGGGCGGAGCGCTGGAAAACCTGGACTGGACGCCCCGTTGCGCCGTTACCAAAATGGCCCTGGCTACTGAAGAGCTGTACTTTGCATATCGCCGCTCCATAGGCAAGCCTTGCAAGCCAGGTCTGGCCTGAATTTGTAGTTATTTGCAAATTGGGAGTAGATTTACGCAATATGCGCATAACCATAGCTTAATAATTCGTATTTTGCCGACATGAAAGTACTTCACAAAATTTTACTGGTATTGCTTCCCGTCCTTCTCGCATGCGAGAAGCCGGACACAGGTATTGACGTACCCCCTCCTTCCGACAAGACTGCTGTTGAAGAGCCCGAAGATCCGGACGATCCCGAGCAGCCCGGCACAGAGGCCTCCGATTTCATAATCGTAGGCTATGCGACCTATTGGGACTCCACCATGCCGGACCCTACCCTGCTGACCCATATCAACTATGCGTTCGCACACATCAAGAACGACTTCGAAAGCCTTGACGTGAAGAACGAGACACGCCTCGCCAAGATTGCCGCGCTCAAGGACAAGAACCCCAAACTGAAGGTATTGCTTTCAGTCGGCGGATGGGAGGCAGGCAACTTCAGCGAAATGGCGGCAGACGACACCCACCGCAAGAATTTCTGCAACAACTGCCTTACCGTTGTGAACAAGCACAAACTGGACGGCATAGACATTGACTGGGAGTATCCTACCAGCAACGCCGCCGGAATCAGTTCGTCCCCCAACGACACCAAGAACTTCACCAAGCTGATGAAGGATCTGCGCGAGACTCTCGGCGAGGGCAAGCTTGTGACCATGGCCTCCTATGCCAAGGCCAAGTACATAGACTTCAAGAACGCCATCCAGTACATGGATTTCGTGAACATAATGTCCTACGACATGGGCAAGCCGCCGTACCATAACGCCGCCCTGTACAAGTCTTCCATGACCAAGTACAGCTGCGACGAGGCCGTGGCCGCCCACTTCAGTGCAGGCGTGCCTTACAGGAAAATAGTCCTCGGCGTACCTTTCTACGGCCACGGCGACGGCAGCACTTTCAGCTCCGACTGCGTGGACTACAACGAAATAAAGACCAACGGCTACCAGGTCAAGTGGGACCAGAACGCACAGGTACCTTATCTGACCAACTCCTCCGGAGTGATGGTACTCAGCTACGACGACGAGACTTCCGTAGGCCTCAAGGCCGACTATGTAAAGTCCAAGGGCCTACTCGGCGCCATGTACTGGAACATTGAGGCCGACGACTCCAAGTGGTCGCTCTCCAAGGCCCTTTCCACCCGTCTGTTGCCCGCTACATCTCCTGCGGACAACCCCAACGCCATCCTGGTTACCAACCAGTATATTCAGAAGTTCCTGGAAGAAGTGGACTACGGCAACTCCGATTACACCTACTCCAAAGTAATAGGCTACCCCGGCGGCGGCCCCAGCGAGAACAACATCGAGATTCCTCCTACCGTCACGCTTGAGTGGAATGCAGACGCCTCTGCCGGCGATCTGACCCTCACCCTCCAGGAGAGCGACTGGAGCCGCACCTACAGCATGAAGGCCGGCACCAAGTCCTACGGCGTCACCAACCTGGTCCCCGGAACCCGCTACACCTGGCAGGTGACATCCACCAGCGGCAGCGTCATAGCCAACGGCACCTTCGACACCAAGGGCCTCCTGCATCAGGTGTACTTCACGCCCAACGTGCGCAACGGACGCGACCTTGGCGGCTACAAGGGCTTGAACGGCAAGACCGTAGCCTTCCATAAGATTTACCGCGGCGGCCGCGTGGACGGCAAGTACCTGAACGACGCCGGCAGGGCAGACATGAGGGCCGAAGGCATCAAGGCCGAAGTGGACCTTCGTGAGGCTTCCGACGTGCCCAAGCAGTCACCCCTCGGCAGCGACATAGATTTCTACGCTCCCGGCTTCGACAGCGGCTACAACCACATGGTCCGCGACAACCCCGCCAAGGTGAAGGATACCTTCATGTGGGTGGTCCAGCGCCTTCGCGAGAACAAGCCCGTCTACTTCCACTGTGCTGCGGGACGCGACCGTACCGCCACCCTCGCAATACTTATCGAGGGCGCCCTGGGCATAAGCGAAAGCGACATGGCAAAGGACTACGAGCTCACATACTTCTCCCCTGCCGACTGGGGTATGTCCACGGAAGACGGAAAGTCCGTGTACAAACACACCCGCGACAACTACAGCTACGGCTCAGTCCGCAAGACCATCTACAGCGAGATCTCCAGCGGAACCTATCAGGAACGTATTGTGAAGTATCTGCTCAAGATCGGCGTGCCCCAGAAGGACATCGACGACCTGCGCTCAATAATGCTCCGCTAGAACAGCGAGACAAGCAGATAAACGAAATGGGCGATCACACCGGCGCAGAGTCCTGCAACGGTGTGGGCGCCCAAAGCTTTTGATATGGCCTTGCGGAAGCCGAGGGTGTCCAGCATTGCAGTATGGGTGCTCAGGAAGCCGCTCCAGCACATTCCTATTGCCGTAAAGACCGCGATTGCGTTGCCGTCCAGGATACCTGCATCATTGAAGGTGGGCAGAAGACCCAGCGAGGCTCCTACAGCACCAAGGGCGGTCATGGGGAAGGCTATCAGGCGCATGTCGGTGAAGCCGAAGAGCCATTCGAACACCCAGTGTATCTTGCCGGCGAGCCAGGGAAGGATGGGCACGCCCTGGTTGGCAGCTCCGGTATAGCCTTCCGGCCCGGCCCCGAAGGTGATGAGTATCACCATTGTGGTGATGATGAGTACGCCGGGGATTATGGCCAGGCCCAGTTCCACACCGTTCTTGCCACCGTCCAGGATGGCGTTCAGGAAACGCAGGAAGATGCTGTCTTTCTTGGTCTCTTCCACCTCTTCCGCAGCTTCTACGGGGCCTCCCTCAAGCATGGGAGCGTCCAGTTCCGGGAATGCCTTGAGGCAGCTGCGCTGCATTATACGGGTAGAAATAATGGAGCCGCAGAACGCTCCGAACAGGCCCACCAATGCGCCGCCGGCATGGCCGAAGCTTATCATGGTGATGATTACCACGAAGCCCATACCGAACGCGGTTCCGAAGTTGGTAAGCGACAGAAGCTGGTATTTCTTGAAATAGGAAGAGAAGGTCTTGTCTTTTGCGAAGGCTATGATGGCCGGGTTGTCCGACAGGAAGGTCATCAGGCCGCCCAGGGCCGCTACGCCGGGGAGATTGTACAGCGGCTTCATAAGCGGCCGCAGGAGGCGTTCCAGCATGGTCACCACCCCGAATTCGGAGAGCAGCTTGGACAAGGCTCCGGTGAGTACGGTTATGCCCATCAGGTAGAACACGGTGTTCAGCAGGAGGTTGTGGGCCGTGTTCATTATGGTGTTAAGAAGGTTTCCGCTGCCCATTCTTGAGCCGAGGGCGAAAGAAACGGCGGCAAACAGCGCCAGGAATATCAGGGCTTCTATAGAAGAGCGGCGAAGAAAAGGTTTCTTGTTGGATGTGGTCATCAGTATCGCAATATGTGGCTGCGAATATACTTATTTATTGCAAAATTATGCGTATCTTGCAGTGATTAATAACACCGAAACCAACCATCTTATGAGAAAAGGCGTAGTCGTCATAGGCAGTTCCAATCTGGATATTACCGCAAGAGTCAAGAGACTTCCCCGCCCCGGAGAGACCATAGGAGGCGGACACCTGCTTACCGCCAACGGAGGCAAAGGGGCCAACCAGGCAGTCGCCGCCGCCCGTATGGGGGCCGATGTGCTGCTGCTCACCTGCCTCGGCAGGGACGCCAGCGGAGAGACCCTGTCGCACTCCCTCGCGGCCGAGGGCATAGACACCTCCAAAATCAAGTTCTCCTCCACACCTACCGGCACCGCACTGATTTTCGTTGACGACAATGCGGAAAACTGCATAGCCGTCGCTCCCGGATCCAACATGGACCTTATGCCGGAAGACGTGGACACCATCTCCGCAAACCTCAAGGAAGCGGCCTACATGCTCATCCAGATGGAAATCCCCATGCCCACCGTTTTGCGTGCAGCGCAGATGGCGGATTCGCTGGGAGCCAAGGTGATACTCAACCCCGCACCCATGGGCCCCGTTTCCAAGGAGCTTATTTCGCACCTGTGGCTTATTACGCCCAACGAGACCGAAGCCGAAAAACTCACCGGCATAACCATCTCCTCCGAAAACGACGCCCGACTGGCCGCGGAAGCCCTCTTTGCCGAAGGGGTGGAGAATGTAATAATAACCATGGGCAGCAACGGCTCCCTGGTGGCCACAAGGGACCGCATGGAGTTCGTGCCGGCAAGGCCTGTCAAGGCTCTTGACACCACTGGAGCCGGCGACTGCTACAACGGCGCGCTGGTTGCTGCGCTCTCCGAGGGCAAAGACCTGTTCCAGGCTGCAAGGGTGGCAACCCTGGCGTCTTCCATAGCCGTGACGCGCCTCGGCGCCCAGGCAAGCGCTCCTTACAAGAACGAGATAGAAAGCTTATAATATTATGTTTATAGTCAACAGCTACGCCCTCGCCGTCGTACTCTGCTTCGTTACGATGCTTTGCTGGGGCTCCTGGGGCAATACCCAGAAACTGGCGTCGAAGAACTGGCGCTACGAACTGTTTTACTGGGATTACGTAATCGGTATGGTGCTCTTCGCACTCTTGCTGGCGTTCACCCTGGGAAGCACAGGCAGCGAAGGCCGTCCTTTCCTTGAGGACCTTAAGCAGGCCTCGACGGAGAGCATCCTGTGGATACTTCTAGGCGGCGTGATTTTCAACGCCTCCAACATACTCCTTTCGGCTTCCGTGTCGCTGGCAGGCATGTCGGTGGCCTTCCCCCTGGGCGTAGGACTCGCCCTGGTGCTGGGGGTCATCAACAACTACAGGGTTGCGGTTCAGCAGGGGTCCAAGACCGGCAACGTGGTGCTGCTCATAATAGGCGTGCTGCTGGTGGTGTGCGCCATTGTATTCAACGGCATGGCTTCCGCCCGCAAAGGCGACGGCGGAGTGTCCGGATCCGCCAGGCGCAAGGGCGTCATACTGGCGCTGATTGCCGGAGTGGTAATGTCCTTCTTCTCCTCCTTCGTAATGAGGGCCATGGACACGGCCAACTTCGTCGACCCCGCACCCGGGAAAGTGACACCGTACACCGCCATTGTAATTTTCACCTTCGGCGTGCTCATCAGCAATTTCGTATTCAACAGCATAGTGATGAAGAAGCCCTTCGTGGGCACCGCCGTCAGCTACAAGCAATATTTCGCAGGAGACTTCAAGACCCACCTCGTCGGCGTTCTGGGAGGCTGCATCTGGTGCCTGGGAACCGCCCTGA
Organism: Bacteroidales bacterium; assembly: GCA_017554335.1. GTDB lineage: Bacteria > Bacteroidota > Bacteroidia > Bacteroidales > UBA932 > Cryptobacteroides. The sequence goes on from JAFZIO010000042.1 coordinate 129,089, forward strand.
GCTACATTACCGCTGAGAAGGCTGGTCCGGCTGTTTCCTATGCCCTCGGGCAGGGAGCGCCCATGATTGCCGCCATCTGGGGCGTATTCATCTGGCAGGAGTTCAAAGGAGCCAAAAAGGGTGTCTACGGCCTGCTGGCTGCAATGTTCTGCTTCTTCATAGCCGGTCTCGCCGCCATAGTCATAGCCGGCAAATGAGAAGGCTGCTGATCCTGCTGCCGCTGCTGCTGGCGGCGTGCTCCGCCGGGCCCCAGGGCCCCGTACGCATGATCATAGAGACCGACATGGGCAACGACATCGACGACGCCCTGGCGCTCGCGCTGGCCTTGCGTGCCGCCGACGAGAGGCAGGTGCAGCTGCTGGCCGTCGGTTGCCATAAGAACTCCCCTTCAGCCGCCGCCTTCACCGATGCCGTCTGCACCTGGTACGGTCACCCTGAGGTGGAAGTGGCGATGAGCCGCACGCCTGTGCAGGAGTTCTCCGATTATGTGGATTACACTGCCGTGGAGCAAGCGTTTGCGAAGTCGCACTGGGAGTATCCGGAGCCGGTGAGCCTGTATCGGAAGCTCCTTTCCAAGGCCCCCGACCATTCTGTACGCTTTGTCAGCCTGGGCTTCGGTACCACCCTCGCCCAGCTGCTGGAGAGCGGACCGGACGAATATTCACCCCTGGACGGAGTGTCTCTGGTCGCCCGCAAGACCTCCGGACTGTCCGTCATGGCAGGCAGCTACGGAGAGAAGAAGCGTGCTGAATACAATGTAATCAACGACATTCCGGCCATGCAGAAAGTCTTCGAGCTCTGGCCTTCCGCCATATGGCAGAACCCCTTCGAAATAGGCAAGCAGGCCATGTTCCCCGGCAGGCTGATAGAAGAGAATCTGGGTTTCGATGAATTGAATCCGGTGGTCGAGGCCTACAAGGCCTACCGTCCCATGCCTTACGACCGCCCGAGCTGGGATATACTCAGCGTGCTATATGTGCTGCATCCGGAACTGTTTACTGAAAGCGCTCCCGGGAAAGTGACGGTTGACGATGACGGCTTCACCTGGTTCGCCCCTTCTCCCGAAGGCAGGCATACAGTCCTGAGCGCCACCATCGACCAGCCGCAGGAGCTGGTAGAGGTCATGAAGGATTATATCTTCCGGCAGAGCATCTGACCCAGCCAGCCGAAGAACCAGCCCATGAGGGCGCCGACGGCGAAGCCGACGAGCACGTCGCCGAGGTAATGCTTACCCACGAATACTCGGCTGACACCCACCAGCACAGCCCAAATATAGATGAACAGCGAGTAGCCACGATAGCTGCTCCGGTGGTCGTTGCAGAAGCCCATGGTGGAGCAAACCGCGAAGCCGAGGCAGTTGGCTGCATGGGCCGAGAAAAAGCCGTAAAGCCCGCCGTGCCCTTCCAGGACGTTCAGACCGCGGGCAATCATGTCGGCGTCTTCCATGGGCCTCAGGCGGCAGACCGTGTGCTTTACAAGATTGGCAAACTGGTCGCAGGCCACTACGAAAAGAATACAGGAGGCCGTGACTATAAGGGCCTTCTTCCACCCAAGGCGGATAAAGAAGAAAACTATTATAATCAGGTACATCGCATACCAGATCTGGACATGCGAGAAGAACTGCCAGACGGAATCGGTTACGGGATTATGCCAGGCGTTGAGGGCCAGGGTCACATCCCTGTCCAGGGCATCCAGGCGTCCCAGCAGGCCGGCTACTTCTGCAGCGCCTTCCATAATTCGTCTTTAAGCTTGTCCAGGCCTTCGCCGGTGGCTGAAGAGATGAAGACGTGAGGTATGCGTTTGGGCAGCTTGCGGGCCAGCTCCTTCTCTATCTCTTCGTCAATTAAGTCGCACTTGGTTATTGCCAGCACGCGCTCCTTGTTCATCAGCTCTGGATTGTAGAGCTTGAGCTCGGAGATCAGGGTCTTGTAGCTGGCGTTTATGTCGTCTTCCTCGCAGCTGACCATGAACAGCAGCACGGAGTTGCGTTCTATATGTCGGAGGAAACGTGTGCCTATGCCCTTGCCCTCGTGCGCACCCTCGATTATGCCGGGGATGTCCGCCATGACGAATGAACGGTCGTCGTGGTAGCGTACTATGCCGAGATTGGGCTCCAGGGTCGTAAAGGCGTACGATGCAATCTTAGGCTTGGCGGAGGTTATGGCGCTGAGCAGGGTGGATTTTCCGGCATTGGGGAAGCCCACCAGTCCAACGTCGGCCAGCAACTTGAGCTCCAGGATGAAGGCTCCTTCCTCCCCTTCCTCGCCCGGCTGGGCGTAACGGGGCGTCTGGTTGGTGGCCGTCTTGAAGTGGTCGTTGCCCCAACCTCCCTTGCCTCCCTGGCAGAGGATACGTTCCTCGCCGTCGGTCATGAGGTCGAATATCTGCTCCCCCGTTTCGGCATTCTTCACCACGGTGCCCACCGGCACATCCAGGTAGATGTCCGCTCCGTTCTTGCCGGTACGGGTGGCCGCACCGCCCTTCTCGCCGTCGTCGGCCTTGATGTGCTTGCGGTACTTCAGGTGGATGAGGGTCCAGAACTGCGCGTTCGCCCGGAGGATGATGTGCCCTCCGCGTCCGCCGTCTCCCCCGTCCGGGCCGCCCTTGGGAATATACTTCGCCCTGTGCAGGTGCATGCTGCCCGCGCCCCCGTGCCCGGAAGCGCAGAATATCTTTACGTAGTCTATGAAATTGGATTCTGCCATATCACCGCAAATATAACGAGAATTAGCCAAAGTTCCATTTGAGTCCGAACAAAACATAGCGGCCCAACACCATCCGGTAGCTGTCTTCCGTGTAATTGGCCGTTATAGTTCTGGTGAGATTCGTGGTCTGGTTAAGGATGTCGTGGACTTTGAGGAACAGGTTGAAAGGGCCCAGTTTCTGGGACAATTCCGCATTCCATTGCCACTCGGGCGAACCATAACCTTCTTCGAAACCGTAGTAAAAAACATAGGTAAGGTCCGTGCTGAAATTCAGCCCTCGCTTGCCCAGATACGAAGTTCTGGCGGTCAGATGGGTTTCCTGGGTGCTCTGATTGGCGCCAGAATCCAGGGAGTAAAGGGCTACCCGGCCCACGGAAGATGCACCGACGCTGAATGAACAGCGGCCGGGATTGTATTTCAGGCTTATACCCGCCATTGGCGTAATAACCTGCGTACGGCTTTCCCGGAATCTGCTGCTGCCGCTGTAGAAGCGTTCTCCGTCCTTTCCGCCCCAGAAAGTGCTCATGAATAACGGATAATCGAAGGCCTCAATGTCCAGCCCCGCAAGTTCCGAGCCTGCCTGATAGGAAGTGAGAGCGGCATACTCGGCCGATCCGCTTACTGAGAAGGCCAAGAGGCCGTCTTTATCCAGAGCCGAAGAGTATCCGGAGGACAACGAAATATCCATGGCAGGCGCCCTGGAGTTCACGGGAACCGAGTACTGGATGCCGTCTGCGTCATACCAGAGGGCGGAGCTGATGCTGTTGTAGTCCAGCTGGCCGGATAGTGAGACACTCACCATGGTAAGATCAGGTTTGTCATTCCGGGTCCAATTGGCATTGAGTGTCGTTGAACCGTAAGGCTTAAGGTATATGTTGCCCGTGCTGATACGCGAAGGGTCGGCGACGTTGAGCACCGGAAGCATAAGTGACGGCGACGGCTCCCTGCTGTATCCCGAAACATCCACGGTTAGCCGGTCGATGGAAGTGCTGTGCTGGAAGCGCAGGCTTGGCGAGAAGAACCACATAAACTCTCCGGCGCCGGTTGTCTCTTCCACATCGAAGCTCCGGGTATAAGTCTCGTTCATGGTTCCGCTTACCCGCCCGCCGGCGGTCAGCCAGGTCTGCGGCCCGAATACATACTGGAAAGTGAGGTCAAAGACCTGGTTCAAGGTCTTGCTGCTGCTTGACGAACTGTAGTACTTGTTGTACCCTCCCCTGTCATAGGCGTGAATGTCCTCCGACGGTCGTGAGAAATCTATGCGTCCGGTGGCTGAAAGAGTGAGCTTCGGCCCCAGAGGCTCGGTATAGCGGACGGCTCCCTCTATGCCGTACGAACTTGCACGTGTCTCGTTGCGCAGGAAGATATCCTCTTCCGCCGAACCCAGTTCCAATTGGGACTGCTCCTCAGAATTCGCTTCAGTCGATGAATAGAAAGCGCCGGCGCTGAAGCCCAGGGTACGTCCACTCCTGTCGCCCAGTTCGCGGATGGTAACATCTCCGCTCAGGCTCAAGTCGCCGGTGTTCTCCACTCCGGACTCGGAGCCTCTTGATTTATTGGTCACGGTGTTCTCCCGCTCCGTTACTGATGAACTCTCTTCGCTTTTGGAGACACTTTTAAAAACGTAAGACGGGCGTATATGGAACCAGACGCGTCCGTCTTCTTTCAGCAGTTCGGCTTCCGCGCTGGCGGAATTGACATAACGTTTCCCGCTTTTCCTGGCGTTGGTGGAGAACTCCCCGCCTTCTCCCCAGCTGACGCGGGCAGACTGTGTTTCGGTGTCGGTATCAATGTATTTGTAGTTTGCGCTTACGGAGGTCTCCACGTCTTTCAGTCGGGAGGTATTGACATTCAGCGCACACTGGGCCGCGGAAGATATGCCCCCATCCGGGGAGCCTGCCTCTTCTTCATCATCTGAGGCCTCTATTACTACGGCCATGTCTGAACTGTTGATGTTCTGAGAATTCATTACCAGTGTCAGCTGATCCTTGTCTGACCGCACGGACGCCAGCAAATTGCCGCCGTACAGGAATCTCCGGTCGTCGTGGCGTGTGACTCCGCCTTTCAGCTCCAGGAGTCCGGACCAGCCCTGCATAAACTCCGGCTTGAGCTCTATGTCCAGTTCCTTCTCCCGTTCGCCGTCCTGTATCCCTGAGGCCCTGGTCTGCTCGCTCTCGTTGTCTACTATCGTCACTTTTTCAACCATCCTGGCCGGCAAATTGAAAACCGCCGTACTCTGGTCGTCAAAGAAGAAGGGCCAGCCACCTATTTTGATGCAATCCAGTTCTTCGCCGTTGAAGCTGACCTTGCCGTCCTGGCTGACTTCCATCCCGGGCATATTCTTGAGGAGATCCTTCAGCGTGGCATTCTCTCCTACGCGAAACTGCACGGCCTCGAATTCCACCGGGCCGGAAAACAGATCCTGCGACCTGGCTGGGATACCGTGCCCGGACAGAATCAGAAGCAACAAAACAAGCAGACCGCGTTTCATATTTTGCCTTTCTGAAGTGCTAAGATAGTTAGTTTTTTATCCAATCGTGCAAGATTCCGGGAATGTTTGTATTTTTGTAATGAAAATGCATCTATTATGAAAGCGAAATATCTGGTAATCTACATCTTAGCCGGCGCGGCGTTCCTGGGCGTTTCGCTCTGGGTGTTCCTTTCCAACGGCAAGAGCTCAAAGGCTATACGCTACAAATACAAGCTGGGCGGCATCCTGCTCACTGCATGGTCTATGCTTACTTTCGCTTCCTGCGAGGGGGGCAGACCGGTTGTGACATGCTATGAGCCGGCGGTCACCTGTTACGACGTGGTGCAGGAGCAGGACCTCGTTGTGGTTGGCATCAAGGATAAAAGCGGTGATTTATTAAAGTGCGGAGACGCCATCGTCATCAAGGTAGAGTACCCCAGTTATGAGCGCTACCGCTACCGCCTCTCTACTGCCAGCACGTCGCCCAATGCCCCGGCACCTGTGGTTCTCCAGGAGAATGATTTCGAGGTTAAAGGCGCCCCCTGCGCTTTTGAGATGCTTGTCCGGGACACCGACTATACCGGAACCATCAAGCTCGTAGTTTACGGCCTCTATAATTCTGAGTCCGAAAAAGAGGCTGAAGCGGAATTGGCTGTCTTCACTTCATTCCACCTGACCAAATAATGTCTGTTCCCACAATAGGCAACATAGTATTCGAACTGACGGAAGCCTGCAACCAGTGTTGCAGGTTCTGTTATAATTACTGGCGGGACGGCAGCACGCCGCTTCCTCCTCCCGACCCCAAGCTCGCCCGCAAGACGTTGCGGCGACTGCTCTCCCAGGCATCCGTGGGCACGATTTCGTTCTCCGGTGGCGAGCCAATGCTGCTGAAAAATATCCACGACCTCGCACTTGCCGCCCGGTTCAAGGGTACTCACGTGAACGTGCTGACCAACGGAACCATGCTTACGGAAGATGCTCTCACGAACTTCGTCAGCCTTGGTGTAGGCGCGATTCAGATTCCGATACTGAGCGCCAATGCCGCCGTTCATGAGTATCTTACGCAACTCCCCGGCTCATGGGCCAAAGCCACCGACGCCCTCAGGCGTGTTGCCGCCGTAATGCCGACTGGCGCCTATGCCGTACTGGTAATAACCGCCGTCAATGCCCCCGGCGTGCCGCAGACGCTGCAACTTATATACGATTCGGGCGTGAGGAACGTGATGGTAAACCGTTTCAACATCGGTGGGATGGGGCTTCGGAACTGCCGCGAGCTGGTGCTGAAGCCGGAGGTGCTCAAGCAGGCATTCGCCGACGTAGAGGCCTTCGCCGTAGCGCACCCCGACATGCACTTCGTCAGCGGAGTATGCACGCCCCTTTGCCTGCTGGACGTCAGTCCCTATCCGCACATCAAATTCACCTGGTGCAGCACCGACTTCAGCCGCAGGCCCGTAGCCGTCAGCTATAAAGGCGACGTACGTTTCTGCAACCATTCGCCCAAGGTAATAGGCAATATCTGGGAGCGCCCCATAGGGGAGATTCTTTCCGACCCGGAAACGGTCGCCCGTTACGCCGTGGTCCCTGAGAAATGTCGCGACTGCGCTCTTCTGAGCCGCTGCAACGGCGGCTGCCGCGCCGCCTCAGAGCAGGTCTACGGCAGCTTCGCCGAAGCTGATCCTATCTTGGAGCAGATTTAGCCCTTGCTCAACGGTACATTCTCAGGCACCCTTGAGCGTTATAAGTAGTCATATGCGGGGCATCAGTTGATTGTGAAGGGGGTATAAACTTGATCCATTTCCATCTCCGAGCCGTCCTCTCCCTGAACAATACGAATGAAATATAGTATCGCATCTCCCTTGAAGTCTCCTACGGAGAGGGTTATCTTGCAGTCATTTGTTCCGGCCACGCATTCAAACTCCTGCTCCTGAAGTGTCTCCCCAGGCTCCGCTTTATCATAAGGGGCAATCCGGCATTTGTATTTGCCGGCAAGATCGGTTACAAAGTGCACAAGCATAACATCCCCGTTAGTGAACGTAGTCTTGCCCTCGATATAGGCATATTCCGGCGGAACCGGATCATAACAGGTCACAAACGGCCCGGGGCCCTCGCAGGAAGCGAAGGTAAGCATAGACCATGCAGTGAGCAGGATGCCGCCAAGCTTGTATTTGTAGCGTATAGCCTTGGCGTTCTTGCCGTTGGAAAGCAACACCCAGAGCGAAACGCCCAGGAATGCTACGCCGACGACGATGTAGATTATCAGATATTTTGCTTTCATAATCAACGACTTTACACTACATAAATACTATTATTCATAAAATCTTGCATGTTCGGTGGGCAAGGTCCCATTCTATTGGGCCCACCTTGCCCGCAAATGTGTCTCTGAAACGCCTCTCGGGCATATTGATGGGCAAGGTCCCCCTAATAAAACGGGACCTTGCCCGGATTGCTACAGTTCCGGCAAGACTTTCTCCATCTGGATGCCGCGGGAGCCCTTGACGAGGATGGCGCGGCCGGAGACGGGGTGTTCATGAAGCCAGGCAGCAAGAGAAGCGGAATCCGGGAAGCACTGGCAGCCTGAAGCAGTTTTGCCGAACTCCTCCCCTACCAGGATGGCGGGGATACCGGCGGCGCGGAGCTGCTCCACAACCTTAACGTGCTCGGCCACCGATTCGGCGCCGAGTTCGCGCATGTCGCCCAGAAGCGCCAGCTTCTCCGGAGCCTGAAGGGCGGCAAAGTTCTCAAGAGCCGCACGCATGGAGGAAGGATTGGCGTTGTAGGCATCCACGATGAGGGTATTGCGCTCCGTACGCACCATCTGCGAACGCTGGTTGGCAGGCACGAACGACTCTATGGCGGCTACGGCATCGGCACGCGGCACGCCGAAGTACTCACCCACGGCAAGGGCGGCAAGCACATTGGCGGCGTTGTACGCGCCGACCAGCCGGGTATGCACCTCACAATCGCGCAACTTAAGACCCAGGAAGGGTTCCTCGGGAGTGGTGGGCAGAAGCTCCGCCCCCTGATACTTCAGGCCGTAGCCGAAGAAGTGGCACGGCAGGCCGGCGGCCATTCCGCGCAGGTCTTCGTCATCTTCGTTGATGAAGATGAGGCTGCCGGGACGGGAGCCCAGCCAGCGGTAGAGCGCCCCCTTGGCCTGCTTGACACCCTCGAAGGAGCCGAAGCCCAGAAGGTGCGCCCGGCCGACGTTGGTTATGAGGCCGTAGTCGGGCTGCGACACCCGGACCAGCTTCTCTATATCATCGGGGTGGTTGGCGCCCATCTCGATTACGGCAATCTCCGTTTCAGGGGTAATACTGAGCAGACTTAGCGGCACTCCTATGTCATTGTTCAAGTTACCTTTAGTAGCCGTTACCTTAAACTTTCGTTCAAGTACGGCAGCTATAAGGTTCTTGGTGGTTGTCTTGCCGTTGGTACCCGTAAGACCAAGCACCGGCAGCTTGCCGTCGCGCACGTGGGTGCGATGCCAGATGGCAAGGTCACGCAGCGTAGTCAGCGGATCCGCCACCCTAATCAGGCGGCCGTCTTCAGGCAGCTCGGCATCATCATTCACTACCGCCCAGGCGGCGCCGTCTTCCAGCGCCTTCATGGCAAAGGCGTTGCCGTCAAACGTCTCACCCCTCAGGGCGAAGAACACTTCCCCGCCCTGTATTGCCCGGCTGTCGGTCGTCACCCTGTAACCGCAGTCGCAATACAACTTATATAGATTTTCTATCATACCTTGAAATTAATGCTGCTGCTTGTAGCGGGAGCCAGCTGTCTGTTTCGCAATCGTAAGCACTCTCGCTTGTAGAGGGAGGGGCCCAGCCGCAAGGCTGGGAGGGCGAGGACCGGAGGTCCGAGGATGGAGAAACAGACAGCTGCGGGAGCTAACAGCAGCAGCAAATAACAATCATTTAACTCCCGTACTGCCGAAGCCGCCGGCTCCGCGGGCAGAATCGGCTAGAGAATCCGTCACATCCCACTCAATAACTTCATGCTTCGCCAGCACCAACTGCGCCACGCGCTCCCCTTTCTCCACCGTAAACGGCACGTTGGAAAGGTTCACCAGGATGACGCACACCTCGCCGCGATAGTCGGCGTCTATGGTGCCGGGGGCGTTGAGCACGGTAATCCCCTTCTTGGCAGCAAGCCCGCTGCGGGGACGCACCTGCACCTCGTAACCCGCCGGAATCTCCAGATACAGGCCCGTGGGCACCATTGCACGCCCCAGCGGCTCAAGCACTATAGGCTCCTCATTCGCCGCCCGCACGTCAAGCCCGGCAGAGAACTCCGTGGCGTACTCCGGCAGCGGATTGGAGCTGCGGTTTATAACCTTGACTTTCATTATGCGGCGACTTTCTGTTTCTTCTGGGGGTCCTTGAAGAGGATGGCGAAGAGCACCGCCACCACGAAGGCGTAACCGGCAAAGATGAACCATGCCTTGGGCCATGAAGGAACGGCAGCCTTGTAAACGGTGGCGTCCACGACTGCGCCGGCGGCAAGAGTGCCGATGGTGGCGCCGAAGCCGTTGGTCATCATCATGAAGAGGCCCTGGGCACTGGAACGGATGTCAACGGCAGCGTTCTGCTCCACATAAAGGGAACCGGAGATATTGAAGAAGTCGAATGCGAAACCGTAAACTATGCAGCTCAGGATGAAGAGCAGCACGCCCGGCATGGCGGGGTTGCCGAGACCGAAGAAGCCGAAGCGGAACACCCATGCGAACATGGCTATGAGCATCACCTTCTTGATGCCGAACTTCTTCATTGCGAAAGGTATCAGGAGGATACACAGGGTCTCGGACGCCTGCGAAATGGCTATAAGGGCGTTGGAGTTCTTGACGGCAAAGGTGTTGGCCAGGGCGGGATCCGCAGCGAAGGAGCTGAGGAAGGTGTTGGCGTAGCCGTTGGTAATCTGCAGGGAGGCGCCGAGCAGCATGGAGAAGATGAAGAAGATGGCGAACTGGCCGTCCTTGAAGAGGGTGAAGGCCTTGAGGCCGAATGCGTCCGCCAGGCTCTCGTTCTTCTTGCTCTTGTCAATCGGGCAGGCCGGCATGGTCAGCGCATAGCCGCAGAGGATAAGCGAAAGGATACCGGAAGAAATGAGCTGGGTGTAGCTGTCCTGCATGGCGACGCCGCCGATGTGCAGGAAGTTGGTGGTCAGCATGCTGCAGATGAAGCCCACGGTACCGAAAACACGGATGGGCGGGAAGTCTTTCACGGGATCCATGCCTTCCTTGGCCATGGCGTTGTAAGACACCGAGTTGACCAGGGCGATGGTGGGCATGAAGAAAGCCACGCTGATGCTGTACATGATGAACAGGGGTGCGAACTGGACCGCATCGCCTGCATTCATACAATAGATTCCGGCTCCTGCCATTGCCACACCGGCGATGCCGTGGCAGAGGGAAAGCACCTTCTGGGCCTCCATCTTCTTGTCTGCCAGTATACCCATGAGGGTGGGCATGAAGATGGAAACTATGCCCTGCATGGCAAAGAACCATTTGATCTGCGATCCGAGGCCTATGTTGCCGAGGTAACGGCCGAGGGAAGTAAGGTAGGCGCCCCAGACGGCAAACTCAAGGAAAAGCATCAAGACGAGCTTGAGAGTAATGGGTTTTATCTTCTGCATAGTATAAAGTGTTATTATCTGCTAATTCTTACAAATGTACGAAAAAATCCGTACTTTTGCAGCATCAAAAACGCATAGATGTTCAAATTTGTCCCCATTGCCAAAGACAAGGCATCATCTGCCCGCACCGGCATTCTTTCCACCGACCACGGAGAGATACACACCCCCATTTTCATGCCCGTAGGCACAGTGGGTTCGGTCAAGGGAGTCTGGCACAGGGACCTCAAGGAAGACATCAAGGCAGAGATAATACTCGGCAACACTTACCACCTCTACCTCCGGCCCGGACTCGACATACTCAGGCAGGCAGGCGGACTGCACCGCTTCGAGAACTGGGACCGTCCCATACTCACGGACAGCGGCGGATTCCAGGTGTTCAGCCTCTCCAAAATTCGCAAGATCACTCCTGAAGGATGCCGCTTCCAGTCGCATATAGACGGCTCCCGACACCTCTTCACTCCGGAGAACAACGTAGACACGCAACGCATAATAGGAGCCGACATAATGATGGCCCTGGACGAGTGCTGCCCGGGAGACGCAGACCGACAGTATGCCGCTAAGTCACTGAAGCTTACGCAGGGTTGGCTGGAGCGTTACTCCAAGCACTTCAAGGAGACGGAGCCCCTGTACGGGCACGCCCAGACCTTCTTCCCCATCATCCAGGGATGCACCTATCCCGACCTCCGGGTGGAGGCCGCCGAGCACGCTATCCCCTTCTCCGAAGCCGGAATAGCCATAGGCGGCCTGGCAGTCGGCGAGCCCACGGAAGTGATGTACGAAATGCTCGAGGTGCTCGACCCGGTGATACCCCGGGACAGGGCGCGCTACCTCATGGGAGTCGGCACACCCGCCAACATACTGGAGGCCATCTCCCGCGGCGTGGACATGTTCGACTGCGTGATGCCCACCCGCAACGGCCGCAACGGCATGCTCTTCACCTGGGAGGGCATAATGAACATGCGCAACGCCAAGTGGGCTGACGATTTTTCAGTAATAGACCCGCAGGGCACGTCTTTTGCGGACCATACATATACGCGCGCTTACCTGCACCACCTTTTCATAGCCGGCGAGATGTTCGCCGCGATGCTGGCAAGCGAGCACAACCTTGCGTTCTACCTTGACGTGGTTCGTCAGGCGCGTGCGCATATAGAAGCGGGTGATTTCGCAGCCTGGAAGGACCAGGCGGTACGCAAGCTCACCCAGAGACTGTAAGAAATGAGTTTGAAGCCGAAAATACTCGACAGATACATAATGAAGAAGTTCCTTTCGACCTTCTTCATCGCCCTGCTGATTATAATCGGCATAGTCATCATCTTCGACATCTCGGAGAAGATAGAGAACTTCGTGGAGCACGAAGTGCCCCTGAAGACCATCATACTGGACTACTACGTCAACTTCATCCCCTACTTCATCAACATGTTCTCGCCGCTCTTCGTGTTCATAACGGTCATCTTCTTCACATCCAGGATGGCAGCGAACTCGGAGATCATTGCCATATTGTCAGGAGGCGTGAGCTATCACAGGATGATGGTGCCGTACGTGGTCTCCGCAGCCCTCATAGCCCTGCTGTCGCTGGGTCTCAACCTCTTCGTGATTCCGCGATCCAACGCCACCAGAGTGGACTTCGAGACAAAATACGTAGACCAGAACTACACCAAGTACAGCCGTAACAACGTCCACTACCAGATAGCTCCGGGGCAGTTCGTGTACGTACAGTCGTTCAGCGCATACAACAATACGGCATACAAGTTCACCCTGGAAACCATAGAGAACAACAAGCTGGTGTCCAAGGTAACTGCCGAATCCGCCGTCTGGGACAGCACCATGGACGGATGGCACCTGCGCCGCTGGTTCATACGCGACTACGGCACCGGCCTGGAGGACAAGGTTCGCTGCGGCGACAAGCTGGATACGGTCATAGCCCTCAAGCTGAGCGATTTCTACCGCAACCAGAAGACCGTTGAGACCCTTACCCAGAAAGACCTCAACGCCCTTATCGCGACCCAGAAGATGCGCGGCGACTCCAACGTGATGTACGCCCAGATAGAGAAGAACCGCCGCATGACCCTCCCCTTCTCCGCCTTCATCCTTACCATAATGGCGGTAGCCCTGACCAGCAAGAAGAAGCGCGGCGGCATTGGCTTCAACCTGGCCCTTGGAATAGGTCTCGCATTCCTCTATATCCTGTTCCTGAAGTTCAGTGAAATGTTCGTTTTCACCGACACTTTACCTGCAGGATGGGCTCTGTGGCTGCCCAACTTCGTATACACCGCAATTGCCGCGGTCCTCTACAAGCTGGCCCCCAAATAGGCCCCGAAACCCCTTTTGAAACAAAATTGTTAACAGTAATAACAAAAAAGTTTCCCCTCCTGATTATCAACAATCAAGAGGGGAATATTTTAAGTAAATACGGGTACTATTCCGCGAATGCGTAGCTGAAGCCCTGGATACGGTCCCAGGCGCCGCGGGTGAAGTCCGGAACCTCTACAGGGACACATCCGTTCTCGATGGAGATGCGGCTCAGCTCGGTGACGCAGCACCACTCGGCGAGGTCGTACACATCCATGTCCAGAGGCAGGCCGTTGTTGAGGCAATAGACCAGACGGTAGTCCATGATGAAGTCCATTCCGCCGTGTCCGCCTACATGCTTTGCCATCTCCTCAAGCTCGGGAGTGAGGATGGGGTTGCGGTACTTGGCCATGAGGGCGTCGAGCTCGGCGCCGTCGTATACCTTCTCGAATTCGAGGTCTTCGTAGTTCACGTCACCGGTATTCTCGGTACGCAGGCAGATCTGGCCGACGGGATACTTGGCGGCATAGCCGTCTGTGCCCACCAGCTGGTACATGCGGTCGTAGGGGCGCGGGGTCATTACGTCGTGCTCGATGAGGATGCTCTTGCCCTTTGCGGTGCGGAGCATGGTCATTGTCTCGTCGCCGTTCTTGAAGTCGGTGCAAGGCTCGCCGGTACGCGCCTCAACGAGCTTGGGGCCGTTGAATGCGTCGGTATCCATGGACACCAAGGTGGTCAGGCGGTCGCCGCGGTGGATGTTGAGCACCTGGCAGACGGGGCCGAAGCCGTGGGTGGGATAGAGGTCGCCGCGATACTTCTGGTTGAAGTCGAGGCGCCAGTTGTGCCAGTAGCCGCTCCAATAAGGATCGAGATTGTGATGATAGGAACCCTCGGCATGGATAACTTCGCCGAAGACGCCCTGCTGCGCCATTTCGAGAGCCGTAAGCTCAAAGAAGTCGTAGCAGCAGTTCTCCAGTATCATGCAGTGCTTGCGGGTGCGCTCGGAGGTGTTTACGAGGTCCCAGCATGCCTGGAGGGTCTCTGCGGAAGGAACCTCGAGGGCTACGTGCTTGCCGTGCTCCATGGCGTAGAGGGCCACGGGTACATGATGGATCCAGTCGGTGCAGATATATACCAGGTCGACCTCGGGATCTTCGCAGAGCTGCTTGTAGATTTCCTCGTCGCCGGCATAGACCTTTGCGGTCATGCCGCGTCCCTGAAGGAACTCGAGGTTCTTCTCCGCCCTGTCGGTCTCCACGTCGCAGATAGCGGCGATATGACTGCCGGGAACATAGGAAAGACGGCGTACGGCACCGGAGCCGCGGTCACCGAGGCCTACGACACCAATACCTACGTCAGCGATGGGCTCGGCGGCAAACTGAAGCATGTCCTGCTGTCCGGCGGGACGGGGAGGAACAGGCGTACGGATGATGCCGTCGTTCTGTGCACAAGAAACCAGGAGCGCCGTCAAGGCAGCGCAAACAATGATTAAACGCGTTCTAAGCATAGTATTTTATGAATTACAGAATCACTAAAGGGCTTCCAGGATTGCCTGCATGGCAGGGACCTTGGCGCGGGCGGCCTTGAAGAGGGCCACCTGGTTGCGGGTGCGCACGAGGTTGTGCTCGGGATACTTTATCTTGTAGTAAGTATCTCCGTTGATGTAGTCGGCAAAGAAGCGTACTGCCTGCATGTACGGGAAGAGGCATGCTGCGTAAGGCAGATTCTCCCTCTCCACGGGGGTAAGGAAGGTCTTGGCGGATTTGATGTATCCCTGGGCGAAAGCCTCGAAGATGTCCATCCTGAAGTCCACCTTGTCCACTGCCGGGTCGTCCTCGGCCACGGTGTTGGCCGCGGTGCGGAGGAAGTCGCCGAAGTCGGAGAACACGAAGCTCGGCATTACGGTATCAAGGTCGATGACGCAGAGCACGTTTCCGTCGGCGTCGAACATCATGTTGTTCACCTTGGTGTCGCAGTGGCAGATGCGCTTGGGAAGCACTCCCTCGCGGTGCATGCGCTCGGCCTTGCACATCTCCTCCTCGAAAGGCAGCAGTTCGGCCAGGATGGCCTGCACCTCGGGTTCGGCCATACGTCCGGCCTTGTCGGCGGCCACGGCCTCATGCAGCTGGCGGGCGCGCAGCTCCATGTTGTGGAAGTCGGGGATGGTCTCCCCCAGGGGCTCCTTAAGGTCGGCCAGCATGGCCTCGAAACGGCCGAATGCCTCACCGGCGAAGCGGGAGTACTTGGGATCCACGGTCTCGAAAGTGTATGCGTCGGGGATGAATACCGACACGCGCCAGTACTTGCCCTCATCCTCGAACCATGTGCAGTCGCTTCCAACCAGGGGAACGAAAGTCAGAACCTTGCGGTCGATGTCGGACTCGCCGGCGAGTTCCAGCTTGCGGCGGATGTGCTTCGTTACCGCAACTATGTTGCGCTGCAGCAGGTCAACGTCGGTGAAAATGGCGTTGTTCACCCTCTGGAGCACATAAGCCTTGGGGCCGTCCGTGGTAATCTTGTAAGTGTCGTTGATAAGGCCGTTGCCGAGGGGCTTGATTTCCTTTACATTGCCCTCTATGGCAAAGAGTTTAGCTATATTCTCGAGATTCATATTTTAAATATGGTTTTCGCAAATATAGCAAAATAGTCGCTTCCCTGCAAACTTTTAATGACCCGCCAGGAAACAAAGCTGATGGCCCGGGTAAGCGGAACGCAGCGAAGCTACCGGTTCGCGCCCGCAAGCCACACTCTCGAAGAAATCGCGCAGGAGTGCGGCATCGGCGCCCGCATGCAGCGGGGCGTCGTTCAGGGCGGAATAGTCGTCCTCGGCGCTGGCAACCACGGAGCCGTCCAGCAACAGGCTCACGCGCCCTCCTTCGGCCAGCACCATGCCCCTCTCCCCTATTATCTGGGTAACCCTTCCCTCCTGCATGCTGGTGCCTTCCAGATGCATGTTGATGCGCATACCGTCGTCCAGCACCGCCGTTACCGTCTGGGTGTCGAAGACGTCGTTGTCGCAATGGTAGACGCAGCGGCCGTAGCGCCCGTTGCGCAGCTCCTCGTCTATAACGTCCGCCAGCGTCTGGCCCTCGGGCACGTCGAAGCCGCTGGTCCAGGCTCCGCGGCGGCTGTAGAGGTCGACGGCCGAATAGGGGCACTCACGCTCGAGCGGACAGTCCACGCAGCGTCCGGCGGCGCCTTCGGGGGCGTTGGAACTGCGGAAGCGGGTTATGGCGCCGCGGCTGTGCACCTCCCCCGCCGACTTCGCCCCGGTAAGCCAGAGCAGGAAGTCGGCGTCGTGGCAGCACTTGGACAGGAAAATAGGGCCCGTAGCGGCCTTCTGCGACCACAGGCCGCGCACGAAGGTGTGGGCCATACGGTCGGGGCCTATATGCTCTTCGTGGTCGATTCTGGAGATGGGGCCGAGCTCGGCGGCCAGCTCCCGGATGCGGCGAAAGAAGGGGTGCAGGCGGAGCTCCAGGCACACGCCCACGTACACCTTCGCATTGTCGGCGGCGTTAAGCAGCATGAGGTACTGCTCCTCGCTGGTGGCGGCAGGCTTTTCCAGCAGCACGTGCCATCCCCTTTCAACGCAGGAAAGGGCCAGGGGCACGTGGAGTTTGTCCGGGGCGGCTATAATAACCGCCTCCAGGCCAGGATGCTGCTGAGCGAAGAAGTCATCGGGATTGCTGTAGCAGTTCTCGGGCGGCACGTTATGGCGCGCTGCAGCCTGGCGCAAACGGATGTCCTCCGGTTCCACCAGGCAGCTCACCCGGACGTTCTCCGGGAGGCAGCTGAGATACTTACGCGCGCGGTTTCCGACGCCCAGAACTGCAATATCCATTTCTAACGCCTGCGGGAGCGGCTCTTCTTTTTGTTCTTCGCTACACGGGAATAGACTGCAAGGCCGGCTACGGCAAGCAGGAAGACTACCACTACCACTACGGTCATTGCGCTGGCGTTCTCGCCCTTCACGCGGCTCCACATGGCCACAAGTTCGGGGGTGCGGTCGCCCCAGTCGTGCTCCTGGGTGCTGCGTTCGATGTCAGCCTTGTCGGGATAGAGCACCGGGTCGAGGCAGACGGCTTCTGCACCGGGGCCGAAGAAATAGCTCACGTCTATGGGCTCGTATTCCTCCTCGTCGGCGAAGGCCTCAAGCACCTCGGGCGCGCCGCTCACGGACACGTAACCGGTAACGTCCACGTTGCGTATCACGATGTCGGGGCGGCTCATGAAATTAATCCAGTATTTCGCGGCTTTGACGTTCTTGGCATACTTGGGTATCACCCAGCCGTCAAACCACACCGTAAAGCCTTCTTTAGGGCAAACATAGCGAAGATCCACGCCTATCTCGGCGGCTTCCTCGATGGCCCACACTGCGTCGCCGCTCCAGGTGAGGTTTATCCAGCCGCGCTCCTGGGTCATCTGGTCCTTGCCGAAGTCGGCCTCCCAGCCGGCCACGAGGGGCTTAACCTGCTTCATGTAGGCTTCCACTTCGGCCAGGGCCTGGTCGGACGAGTCGTGCATGAGTTCGTCAAGCGTGACGGTGCCGGCGGCCAGCTCGTCGCGGTGCAGGAAGATTATTATCTGCGAGAAGACGTCGCGGGCGGAGTCCTTGATGAAAATCTTGTCGGCGAACTTGGGATTGCGTATCACGTCCCAGGTTGATGCCTCCTCGTCGGTGACATACTTGGCGTTGTAAAGAATGCCGGTGGTACCCCACATATAGCCTACGGAATAATCGTTGGCGTCCTTGTCGCCGCCTTCCATCTTGCCGAAGCGCTCGCGGATGTAGGGCGAGAGGTTGCAGTCGATATAGTTGGGGGTGTCGCCGAAGTCGCGGTCGATGGGCAGCAGCAGGTCGCTCCTGAGCATACGCTCGATTATGTAATCGGAGGGGCAAACCACGTCGTAGTCCTCATGGCCCTTCTCTATCTTGGAGAGCATGGTCTCGTTGACGTCGAAGGTCTGGTAAATTACGCTCACCTTCTCGCCGGTCTGCTCTTCATACCAGGTTTCGAATTCGGGAATCACCGACTCGTCGATGTAGTCGGACCAGTTGTAAACCTTGAGTACGGCGTCGCGGTCAGCGGAGCACGCGGACAGGAGCACCGCGGCGGCAATTATGCTAAGGATTCTTTTCATTATTTGGCTTGTGCTTTAACTGCGGACCTGTGCTGGCGTATGTTGAAGATGACCAGGAGGACCAGGATGAGCAGGAAGATTATTGTCATCAGAGGACGAAGTTCAGGGGTGAGGCCGCCCTTGCGGGCATCCGTATAGATGTACGTCGAGAGGGTGTCGAGGCCTATGGTGCCCCTGGTGAAGAATGTCACGGCGAAGTCGTCGAT
Source organism: Bacteroidales bacterium (assembly GCA_017554335.1). GTDB lineage: Bacteria > Bacteroidota > Bacteroidia > Bacteroidales > UBA932 > Cryptobacteroides. Next base: position 147,535 of record JAFZIO010000042.1, read on the forward strand.
AGACATGGTGAAGGAGAGCAGGAAGCCGGTAATCATGCCCGGACGGAGTTCAGGCACAAGCACCTTCCAGAAGGCCTGGGAAGGCTTGGCGCCGAGGTCCAGGGCTGCTTCGTAGATATTGGGATTCATCTGCGCCAGCTTGGGCAGCACGCTCAGCACCACGTAAGGGGTGCAGAAAGTGATGTGGGCCAGCACGACGGTCACGTAACCCTGGCTGAAGTGCAGGAACACGAAAAGCAGGAACAGCGACACACCGGTGATTATATCCGGGTTGATCATGGGGATGTTGTTCACGAACTGCACGGCGGCCTTGCCGCGGCCCTTCATGTTGTGTATTCCCACTGCGGCTACCGTACCCAGGAGCGTGGACACTATAGATGCTATCAGGGCTATCAGGAGGGTGTTCTTGACCGCGCTGAGCAGCCCGGACCCGCCTCCCATGCTTCCTGTGAACAGATTGGCGTACAGCTGGGTGGAGAAACCGGTCCAGTTGCCGAGCACCCTGGCTTCCGTGAAGGAGAATATGCCTATGAAGATCAGAGGGGCGTAAAGCAGGGCCAGAAGCACCCACAGATAGGCTTTTGCGATAATCTTTTTCATATCAGACCTCCTTCCGCAGCTTTCTCGTCATTGTTCATGAAGAGAGTTGAAATACCGATTATCAGCAACATTATGAATGCCAGCGCCGCACCGTAGTTCCACATTGAGGAGTTGATGTTCTCCTGAATGATGGTACCGAAGAGCTTGATCTTGTTGTTGGTAAGGAACTCGGAAATGGCGAAGGTGCTGACCGTAGGCATGAACACCATAAGTACCCCGCTCATTACGCCGGGAAGGGAAAGAGGGACGGTGATCTTCCAGAATACCTTCCAAGGAGTCGCCCCCAGGTCCTCGGCCGCCTCGGCGTAAGACTTGTCCATACGCGAGAGGGTGTTGTAGATGGGGTAAATCATGAAGGGTATGTAGTCGTACACCATACCGAAGAGGAGGGTGCCCTTGCCGAGGGTGATTCCGAGCACGTTGAAGAGCTCCGCCGTGGCGAGGGTACGCATGAGGGCGTTGATCCACATGGGCATGATGAAGAGCACCGCCGTCACCGCGCTGCGGTTGTAGTCCTTGTTCGACAATATCCATGCTGCCGGATAGCCCAACAGTATGCATATCAGCGTATTCTCTATTGCTATCTCTAGCGATAGTGCAAATGTAGAGAGGGAGTCCTTGTCCGTGAAGAAGCGGGTGATATTCGCGAAGGTGAAGTGCCCGTTCCCATCCTGGAAGGCATACATGACAATCAGGAGGAGGGGCAGCACGACGAACACCACCATGAAGATGATGTACGGAATGCTCCAGTGGCTGCGCTTAATCATTACGCTTGCTGAGTTTAATGGCCCCGGGGGCTATGTTCACGCCCACAAGGTCGCCCTTGTCCCAGATATCGTTGGTGTCTACCCAGATATGGTAGCCCTCGTCGGTAAGTATGGTCAGGTGGTAGTGGTTGCCCTTGTAGAGCAGGAAATGCACTTCCCCGGCCACTACGCCGTCTTCCTGGTGATCCAGCAGGTCTACGTCCTCGAAACGGATTTCGGCACGCACCTCATCCCCTTCCGCCAGACCTTCCTGAGGCTCGCATTCAAAGACGCCGCCCATCATCTCCACATGGCTTTCGTCCACCATCTTTCCGTCATACACATTGCGTGTGCGCTCCTTGTGCATGACCTGAATGTCGTCCGGATCTATGTAGAGCATAACCTCCGTGCCCACCTCGTAGGGGTCGTAATCCTGTATCATCAGCTCGTAGCCGGTGTCGGTATCCACCCACATCTCGTAATGGACGCCCTTGAATATGCAGGAATTGACCTTGGCCTTGAACTGGCACTTGGCGGGGTCGGTCGTGAAGTAAATGTCTTCCGGGCGCACCACCACGTCAACGGGCACGTCTTCGCCGAAGCCCTCGTCCACGCAGTCGAACTGGTGCTTGATGAAAGCCACGCGGCGGTCGCGTATCATTCGGCCCTTGAGTATGTTGCTCTCCCCTATGAAGTCGGCAACGAAGCAGTTGACGGGCTCGTTGTAAATGTCTATAGGGGTACCTATCTGCTGTATCTTACCCTCGTTCATCACCACTATGGTGTCGGAGAGCGTCAGGGCCTCCTCCTGGTCATGGGTAACGTATATGAAGGTAATACCCATCTTGCGGTGTATCTCCTTAAGTTCCAGCTGCATATCCTTGCGCATCTTAAGGTCAAGTGCAGCCAGAGGCTCGTCCAGGAGGAGCACCTTGGGATAGTTCACGAGGGCCCTGGCGATGGCCACCCTCTGCTGCTGTCCGCCGGAAAGGGAGTCCACGGAACGGTCCTCGTAGTCGGTCATGGACACCATCTTCAGCATCCTCTTGACGCGCTTCTGGATTTCGTCGGCGGGGAGCTTCTGGAGCTTGAGGCCGAAGGCTATGTTGTCGTAGACGTCCAGGTGCGGGAAGAGGGCGTAACGCTGGAACACGGTGTTCAGCGGGCGCTCGTAAGGGGGTATGCCGGAGATGTCCTTGCCCTCCAGGAGTATCTTGCCCTCGTCGGGGGCGATGAAGCCGGCGATCTGCCTCAGCAGCGTGGTCTTGCCGCATCCGGAAGGGCCCAGCAGGGTGATGAACTCTCCCCTGCGTATGTAGAAATTGATGTCGTCCAGCACCTTGACTCCACCGAAGGACTTGCTGAGGTGCTGTATGTCAATGATATAGTCGTTTGCCATCGCTAGAGGGAGAGGAAGGTGAAGTTAATCTTGACGCCGGCCATTCCGGAGAAGGACTTGGTAAACCAGTCCCATCCCAGGGCCGTATGCAGCTGCATCCACTCGAAAGGATAATAATGGAAAGCGGCGGCCACGTTGGCGTCGTACAGGGTGCCGAACGCCTCGTAGATGTTGCCCACCAGCTTCACGTCGCACCAGTCCTCCGGAGCCCACGCCAGGCTGGCGCGGAAGGTATTGCCGTCCAGGAGGCCTGTCGGGCAATCGTCATCGTCGTATTCCACGTCGGCCATGTTGTACCAGTCGAAGCCGAAGGTGAAGTCTTCCGCGAACTCGAGCTTGTTGGCAAGGGAGATGAGCCACTCGGTGCCGCCGTCGGCACGCTGGATGGCGGAAGCCGACCACATGTTGGAGAAGGGGCCATAGTTACCGCTGAGCTTTCCGGAATAGCTGAAGAGCCCGCTGGCGAAAGACCTCTCGCCGAAAGGAGAAGTTACCATCTGGACCTGGAGGTTGGTGTGGTCCCCTATGCTGTAGCCGACCGATGCGCCCCACTGATAACTGGGGAGGTTATACCAAAGGTTGGAAGCAAGGAGCACCTTGTCTCCCGAGAGGAGGTAATCGACGTCCACGTCCCAGTCGTCGTACTCGAAGCCGCCGGAAGCGAGGCAGTCCTTACCTACTGTGAAGGTCCAGTTGCCGAAAGTAAAATCCACCTTGGCAATGTCCAGCCAGTTGTTGGTATTGGAGTAGAACAACTGCGGAGCGCCGCTGTTCTCGTTGTAGAACAGGGCCTTGGTATCCCCGAATCCGGGCGTAATCATATCGGCCCAGTGATTGCTGAGCGTAAATGCAACGTGTTCTGAAAATGCGCCCTCTACGAGCGTGTAGATTGAAGAATTGCCGAATGTGTATCCACTCGATCCGTCACCTGTTTTCCCCGGTGTGAAATAAGGATTAAAGTCAAAACGCGGAATCAACTGGAACTCGGCGTACTTGCCGTTTTCCTCAGCCTCTTGCGAATGCGCAAGGGAGCATAGCAGCAACGCTGCGAAGAACAAAAGCAATTTCTTCATTTCTACCCATAAAATAGATATTAGTCCAACTTAAATAAAGTTCGCAAATGTACTAATAATTTATTTGATATCAATCACCAATTTTCCATCGGCAACAGATATATCTGCCTGACGGCCGTCTCCGAGGTCCAGACGGGACCTTTCGGCGGCGCTTCCGGGCGCTCCGGAAAGCTCTGCGGCCAGGGAATCGTAGAGTGACAAGATGCGTATGGCATAGGCATGGAACGTACGGCCCTTCTCCGTGAGTTTCAAGGGGTTGGCTCCGCGCTCGAACAGGGCGCCGCCGGCCTCTTCCTCCATCAGGGCCACGTTCTGGCTCACCGCCGGCTGGCTCATCTTCAGCTTGTGGGCCGCCGACGTAAAGCCGCCCGTCTCCGCCACGGCCACGAATATCTTCAGTCTGTTGTCAGTCATCAGTCACAAATATACACAAATTTTTCTATCTTTGTAAGATTTAAGGCGGGACGGTCTGCCGCGGCAGAAATGCTGAGGAAAGTCCGGACAGAACAGGGCGCCCTGCTGTGGAAAGCACAGGTGGGGGTAACCTTACGCAAGCCGTAACAGAAAACAACCGCCCGAAAGGGTAAGGGTGAAAACGCGAGGCAAGAGCTCACGACGCAGCGCAGCGATGCGCAGCGGGTACGGCACCAGGGTCTGCAAGACCAAGTATACCGGCAGTTGAGGGCGGCCCGCCTGATGCCGGGGGGTAGGTTGCGAAGATAAATGGCAGAATAAACAGAAACCGGCTTACGGTCCCGCCTTTTTATTTTAGAACACGTAAACACAGAACTTATATGCCAGTCAAAAACGAATTTGATGTAATCATAATCGGTGGCGGTATCACGGGAGCGGGTACGGCGCGCGACTGCGCCATGCGCGGCCTCAAAGTCCTTCTCATAGAAAGGCAGGACATAGCCACCGGAGCCACCGGCCGCAACCACGGCCTGCTGCACTCCGGAGCCCGTTACGCCGTAAAAGACAGCGAATCTGCGGAAGAATGCATACGGGAGAACAAGATACTCCGCCGCATCGCCGCCAACTGCGTAGAAGATACCGGAGGCCTGTTCATCACCCTCCCGGAAGATGCCGACTCGGGCTTCGGCCTTGATTATCAGGCCACCTTCCTGGAGGCTTGCAACAAAGCGGGCATCGAGGCTCGGGCCATCTCCCCCAGGGAGGCAATAGAGATGGAGCCCTCCGTCAATCCTACCCTCATAGGCGCCGTAGTGGTGCCCGACGGTTCTGTGGACCCCTTCCGCCTCTGCAGCGCCAACGTCACCGACGCCGTGCTCCATGGAGCCAAAGTGCTGGCATATACTGAATTCCTCGATTTCATACGGGAAGGAGACACCATCCTGGGCGTGAAGGTGCTGGACACCCGAAGCGGCGAGACCGCCGAGTACAGGGCCCCCGTCACCGTCAACGCCGCCGGAATCTGGGGACACGGGGTGGCCGAAAAGGCCGGCGTCCACATCGGCATGTACCCCGCCAAGGGAGCACTGCTGGTCTTCGGGCACCGCGTCAACAACGTGGTAATCAACCGCTGCCGCAAGTCGGCGGACGGCGACATCCTGGTACCGGGCGACTCCGTGACCGTCATCGGAACCACATCCACCAAGGTGCCGTTCGAGGAGTGCGACCACATGGAAGTAACGCCCGACGAGGTGCGCCTGCTGCTCCGTGAAGGCTGCGCCCTCTGCCCCGCCCTCGCCAGCACCCGCATCCTGCGTGCATACGCCGGCGTACGTCCGCTGGTGGCCGACGATAGCGATCCTACCGGCCGCAGCATCAGCCGCGGCATAGTCTGCCTGGACCATGAGACCCGCGACGGCGTCAAGGGATTCGTAAGCATCACCGGCGGCAAGCTGATGACCTACCGCCTGATGGCGGAGCTCGCCACCGACGCCGTGTGCCGCAAGCTCGGAGTCAGCAAGGGCTGCACCACTGCCGAGACTCCCCTGCCCGGGTCGATGAACGGCCGCATCGAGAGCGTGAGCAAGCGCTTCGAGGGCAAGCCCACCGCAGGCCAGAAAGGCGCCGCGGGACGTCAGGGAGACATGGTTTCCAAGATTACCTTCGAGACCGAAGCCGACAAGCAGCTGGTCTGCGAATGCGAGAACGTGACGCTGGCGGAGATCAAGTACGCCGTCCGCGAACTCGGCGTGCGCAACCTGGGAGACCTCAGGCGCCGCACCCGCGTGGGCATGGGCACCTGCCAGGGCACCCTCTGCATACGCAGGGCGGCAAAAGCACTGGCGGAGGCGCTCGGGCAGCCGGAGCTGGCAGACAAGCTGGCGGCCGATTATCTGGACGAGCGCTGGAAAGGCATGCGCGCCGTCGGCTGGGGCGACACCCTCCGCGAAATGGAGTTCATGCAGAGAGTTTACAAATACGAAAAACCGTATTCCTACGATGAAGTTTGACGTTATTATAATAGGCGGCGGGCTTGCCGGAATGACAGCCGCCACCGCCCTTCAGGAGGCCGGCCTGCGCTGCGCCATAGTAGCCGAGGGTCTTTCTCTCCAAAATGCACCCAGGCGCGGATTCAGCGCCGCCGGAGGCACCCTGCTGGCCGGCGACCGGGTAGTTTCCGGACGTTTTGCCGGCGACCGCCTCGTTGCCGTTCGCACGGAGAAACTGGGAGACGTCGAGCTTGAGGCGGAGAACTTCGTGCTCGCCACCGGAAAGTATTTCTCCCGCGGCCTCGTAGCCGACATGGACAAGGTCTACGAGCCTCTGTTCGGGCTGGATGTGGAATACGATGAAGACCGTTCGAAATGGTTCGACCCGTCTTTCGCCGCACCCCAGAAGTTCCTGGAATTCGGTGTTAAATGTGAAGGCGGCAAGGCGGTGAAGGATGGCAAGGCGATTGCCAACCTCTACCCTGCCGGCGAAGTGCTGGCCGGTGTGACCAGCGCCCAGGGAGATGCCACTGAGGCTATAGTGAAGAGTGCTGTTGAGGCGGTTAATGCAATATGGAGGAAATAGTTATGCAGGAGACCAATATAAGCGCCAAGAATTTCGAACAGTGCCAGAAGTGCTCGCTCTGCGAGACCGTGTGCCCTGTGATGGCCAACAATCCCAAGTATGCCGGTCCCAAGCGTTCCGGTCCCGACGGCGAGCGCTACCGCCTGAAGAACGGCATCTTCTTCGAGGATTCCCTGAAATACTGCCTCAACTGCAAACGTTGCGAGGTAGCCTGCCCGTCCGGCGTTCGTATCGCCGATCTGATACAGCAGGCACGCATCGACTACGGCCGCAAGGCTCCCAAGCTCCGCGACGTGATGCTGGCCAGCACGGACCAGGTGGGACCTCTGGCAAGCGCATTTGCGCCTCTGGCGAACTTCAGCCTCGGACTCTCCCCCGTCAAGGGACTTATGGACCTTACTATCGGCGTGGACAAGCACCGTACGCTTCCGAAGTACGCTTCCGAGACCTTCGTGCATTGGTTCAAGAAGAATGCGGCCGCGGCCCAGGAGGCTTTTGGCAAGCAGATCAGCTATTTCCACGGATGCTATGCCAACTACAACTATCCTCAGCTGGGCAAGGACTTCGTGGCGGTGATGAACGCCTTCGGAATCGGCGTACAGCTGATTGACGGCGAACGTTGCTGCGGCGTGGCCAAGATTGCCAACGGCATGATCGCCGCCGCGACCCGCGATGCGAAGATCAATATAGGGGCTTTCGGGAAGTCAGTGAAGGAGGGGCGTGACATAGTGACCGTCTCCACCACCTGCACCCTGACCCTCCTTGAGGAGTATCCGGAGCTGCTGAAGGTGGACAATTCTGCGGTTCGGGACCATATTTCGCTCGTTGAGCAATATTTGTATAAGGGCATTGCGTCCGGTGCGCTCAAGCCCGTATGGAAGGAAGGTTTCAAGGCCCGCGCCGCCTACCACTGTCCCTGCCATCAAGAGCGCCTGGGATGGGGTATCTTCACCACCGAACTGCTGAAGATGATTCCGGGCATGGAGCTTATCGAGCTTGAAAGCAACTGCTGCGGTATCGCAGGCACCTACGGCTTCAAGAAGGAGAACTACAAAGTCTCCCAGGCCATAGGCAAGCCGTTGTTCGACAATATCTTAGCCGTAGCCCCGGACTACGTGGCCTGCGAGTGCGAAACCTGCAAGTGGCAGATAGAAATGAGCACCGGCGTGCCCGTGAAAAACCCCGTCAGCATTCTCGCCGAGGCCCTCGACCTGGAAAAGACGGCGAAAGCAAATCGCTAGGCGGAGTGACTCTCTGGGCAAGGTCCAATTCCATGCCGGGGACCTTGCCCAAATTCTACTCCGCTAGAGCACTGGCAGGAGGTGGTCCCAGATGAGGTTCAGCTCCTGCTGCATGTTCTTGACGAAGGCGGTGGTGACAATGACGGCGTCCTTCTCCGGCAGGATGATGATGTACTGGCCGTTGGCACCGTCGGCGCGGAAGGCGTTGTGGCGGCAGCGCCACATCTGGTAGCCGTAGCCCTGCACCCAGTCGCTGTTTTCCGGCAGGAAGTACGGCAGGTCAGGATGAGCTGCCAGTATCTCCTTCATCTGCTCTTCATTCAGGCCGGCGCCCACTGACGGCACCTGGTTGGCAGACATTTCACGCACCCACTCGGCGGGGATGACCTGCTTGCCGCAGAACTTTCCTCCGTTCAGGATGCAGAGTCCCATGCGCGCCATGTCTTCCGTATGGATGTAAAGGCCCCAGCCGCCGGTGTTGATGCCGGCAGGGCTCTCGTCCCAGTGCGGCTTTTCTATGCCCAGGGGCTGCCAGAGGCGTGAATCCAGATAATCGACCACCTTCTCTCCAGTAACCTTCTGCACTGCTGCGGAAAGCAGGTATGTGCCGAGGCTGTTGTAGCAGTAGCACTTTCCGGGTTCATATGCGATTGGCCACTCCATGAAGCACTTGATCCAGTCTCCGTCCGTATAGCGGACCGCTCCGGTAGGATCCTTTCCATGACCGCAGTTCATGGTCAGAAGGTGGCGTATAGTAATCTCTGAAAGCCGCTCCTGAGGCTCTTCGGGAACGCACTCGGGGAACAGGTCGACAATCTTGTCTTCCAGAGAAAGCAAACCCTCGGAAATTGCAAATCCTACAGCCGTAGAAGTAAAGGTCTTGGAGACGGAATGCATAACATGCGCCGTGTCCGGGGCAATCTGCTTCTCCATAATCACTTTACCATGCTGGAGGACCATTACGCTGTGAAGGTCTTCAGCGCTGTCCGCTACGGCCTTGAGATACTGTTCCAGGGTCTCGGCCATAAGCGGGTCGGCCTTTGCGCGGGGCAGAGGTTTGGACGGAATACAGCAACAGCCGGCCACTATGGCCAGCGTTGCAATTATTGCGGGGATACGCATATGGACTTACAGTTCCTCGATCATGCGGCGGAAGAGCTCGGACATGAGGTCGGCTGCTATGCCGGCCTGCTTGACCACGTCGTCACCGTCGTTGAAGTTGCGGGGAATGTTACGGCTGTTTGCCTCGTTGGTCACGACGGACATGCCGAAGACGCGCAGGCCGCAGTGGCGTGCCACAATGACTTCCGGGATGGTGGACATACCCACGAGGTCGGCGCCGACTTCACGGAAGAAGCGGATTTCTGCCGGAGTCTCATAGGTCGGGCCCGTGCTGCCGAAATAAACGCCCCTGTGGATGTTGAGACCCATCTGGATGCCGAGGCGCTCGGCCAGTTTCTGCAGGTCCATATCGTAGGCGCAGGTCATATCCGGGAAACGGGGGCCGAACTCCTCGAGGTTGGGGCCGATGAGCGGGTTGGGCATCATGTTGATGTGGTCCTTGATGATGACCAGGTCGCCCACATGATACTCGATATTGGTAGCGCCGGCGGCGTTGGAGGCAAAGAAGTACTCGATTCCGAGCAGCTTCATGACCCTCACGCCGAGGGTGACCAGCTCCATGGGATAACCCTCATAGTAGTGAAGGCGGCCCTGCATGGCTATTACTTTCTTGCCGCCCAGGTCGCCGTAGATGAAATTGCCCTTGTGACCGATGGCGGTGGACATGGGGAACTCGGGAACGTCCCTGTAGGGTATTACGATGGGGTTTTCAATCTGCTCGGCGAGCTTGCCGAGTCCGCTTCCGAGAACGATGCCGATCTTGGGGGGCACCTTGCCTATACAAGATTTAACGTATCTCGCAGCGTGCTGGATTTTTTCTTCTCTTTCGTTCATAGTGTTATAACATTCTGGTTATTTGTTTCCTTGCTTGTTCGAGTATTTCTTTCTCGCCCTCGATTTCCCTGTGACGCATCACGAACCTGCCGCCGCAGATGACGGAATCTATGCAGTCGGAGTGCGCCGAATAGATGAAATTGGCGAGGAAGGGTGCCGGGGACAGGAAAAAGCTGTTGTCCGTGTCCACGATGTTTATGTCTGCAAGTGCCCCTTCTTCCAGCTTGCCGGCGTTGAGTTTCAGCGCCCTGGCTCCGTTGACCGTGGCCATAGCCAGCAGTTCCTCCAGCGGCAGCGCCTTGGGATCCTCCCTCCACGCCTTCTGGAAGAGGGCGGAGGTCTTCATGGCCTCAAGTATGTCCAGGTTGTTGGAGGAAGCACAGCCGTCCGTGCCTATGCAGAGGTTGATTCCGGCGTCCCGCATCTCGTTGTAGAGGAACTTGTAGCCGGAGGACAGCTTGGCGTTGGAGTTTATGTTGTGGATGCAATGGACGCCCCTGGCCGCCAGCAGTTCTATGTCGTGCTCCGTCAGCCAGAGGGTGTGTGCCGCCAGCAGGTTGGGCCCGAGGACGCCAAGCTCGTCGAGGTACTCCACCGGCGTCAGCCCGCCGTGGGCAGCCTTGCAGTCCTCCACCTCCTTGCGGGTCTCGCAGAGATGGATGTGGAGGTTGAGCCCACGCTCGCGGGCGAATTCGGAGACCCACCGTATCATGGGCTCGCTGACCGAATAGATGGCGTGGAAGGCCACCTGGTAGATGTTCCCGCTTTCGCGGACGCCGGCGGCTTTCTCCTCGTACCAGCGGGTGCACTGCTCCTTCTCCCTCTCCGTCTCCTCCGGGTCGTTGCGGTCTATGACGTCGTAGCCCAGGGCGTGCCGCACGCCCATTTCTGAAGCGGCACGATGGGTGTCCGGGAAGAACCAGTACTGGTCGTTGAAAGTGGTGGTGCCGGTACGTATCATTTCCATGCATGCCACCTTGGTGCTCCAGTATACGAAGTCGGCGTCGAACTTGTCTTCGATGGCCCAGATGCTCCGTATCCAGTCCTGGAAAACCATATCCTCGCCGACGCCCCTCATGAGGGCCATGCCGGCGTGGGTATGCATGTTGACGAAACCGGGAACGGCGACCTTGCCGCTGCATTCCATTATTTCTATGTCACCGGCAAGTTCCCAGGACAGACTGCTGCCGGCAGGCGCTATCTTCGAAATAACGCCGTTCTCTATCAGGACATCCCTGGCAGAGCCTTCAATCCCGATATTCCTGAGGAGAATCACCGGCTACAGGTCTTCGAATTCGACGGACCTGTCTTCCGGTGCACGCTGGGGGATTACACCGCCGAAGCAGGTGTTGGTGATATATGAGATAACCTCGTCGAGTCCTTCCTTGAACTTCTCGAAGTCTTCCTTGTAAAGGAAAATCTTGTGTTTGTCGTAGGCGTATGAGCCGTCCGGGTTGTTTCTGCGCTTGCTCTCCGTGATGGTGAGGAAGAAGTCGTTGTTGCCCTTCGTCGATTTCACGTCAAAGAAATAGGTCCTCTTTCCTGCACGGACGGGCTTGGAGTACACATCCTCGGAATTGCGGTCCTGAAATCCTGCGCCATCGTAATCTTCTCTGTACATAATAAATAATTTGTGTTGATTTATGCAAAAATATAACTTTTTCTCAGATTACATATTATCTTTGCAGGAAAATTTGTTTGAAATCTATGCTGAACAGAAGAATCCTCAGGATAAAGGCTTTTAAGGTTATTTATTCACGTGTGGAAAATCCTGCGATGACGCTCAAGGATGCCGAAAACGAGCTTGAGCGCTCCTGTGAAGCTACGAGGGACCTCTACTTGTTCCTTCTGGCTGTAGCCGGCCCCCTTACCGGGGAGGCCCGCTCCCGTATTGAGGCTGCCCGCTCCAAGTTCAACCCTTCTCCGGATGAACTGAACCCCAACATGAAATTCGTGGAAAACGGAATCGCCCCCCTGCTTGAGGAAGATCCCGATTTCTCCAAGATAGTCAAGAAGAAAAAGCTCTCCTGGGAGAACGACGACATGTTCCTGCGCCACCTTTACGAGTCGGTGCGCGAGCGCGACTGGTTCAAGGCCTACATGGCCGCCCCGGGACGTTCGCTCCAGGAAGACGCCGCCCTCTTCTCACGCATCTACGAGGAAGAGTTCCCTGACAACAAGGAACTAGAGGATATACTGGAAGACCTCTCCATCTACTGGAACGACGAGCTGGAGTACGCCCTCAGCTGGTGCTGCCGCAGCATGGACGCCTTCGGCCGCGGCCGCCGCTGGTGCCTGCCCGAGCTGTACATGAGCGACATGCCCGGTTCCGCCGGCAAGGAGAGCGACAAGGCCTTCGTGTACGACCTCGTGCGCGCCGCATTCCGCAACTTCGACAAGTATTATCAGATGGTGGCGGAGGTGACGCCCAAATGGGACACCAACCGCATCTGCGCCACGGACCTGGCACTCATCATCTGCGGCCTTGCGGAGGCCGACACCTTCAGCAACATAGACTACAGGACCACCATCAACGAATTCGTGGAAATCTCCAAGTTCTACAGCACCCCGGAAAGCAGGGGCTTCGTGAACGGAGTACTCGATAAACTGATAAACAAAAACTAACGCTTTATGAATATCATTACTATTTTGCTTCAGGCTGCGGCCGGAGCTGCCGGCCAGGCTGGCGGAGGAATGTCAATGTGGATTATGCTTATTCTCATCTTCGCGGTGATGTGGCTCTTTATGATCCGTCCCCAGCGCAAGCAGCAGAAAGAGATGGAGCAGTTCCGCAACAGCCTCAAGAAGGGTGACAAGGTCATCACTGCAGGTGGCATCTACGGCACCATCGCCGAGGTCAAGGACGGCGAGCGCTACGTGCTCCTCAGGATAGACAACGACGTGAAGATCAAGGTCGACAAGGGTTCCCTCCAGAAGGATCCCAACGCCGCTCCCGCCCCTGAGGCAAAGGAGAAGAAGGCCGACGAGCCCAAGAAGGCCGAGGAACCTAAGGAAGAGCACAAGCCTTCCAAGGACGCCAAGGAGCCCAAGGCAGAAAAGTACTAGCCATTGAAGAACTGGCCCCACTTCCTGCTCTGCCTCCTGCTCTCTGCGAGCATCTGGCTGATTCACAACCTCGCGCAAGACTATGCGGGGCTTGTGACCGTCCCCGTCATGGCCCACAGTGCGCTCAAGGGGCGCGCCGCGGACGCCAAGGAGGCGGTAATGGTCAGCGCGCGCTGCTCGGCAACAGGCTTCAAGCTGCTGCAGCTTAAGCACCAGCGCCGGGACGCCCAGGTGAGCATTCACGAGGAGGACCTTGTGTGGGCCGGGGAAGACAAGTACCAGGTGTCTGCCGCCGAGATGGCCAAATACACGTCGGACATCTTCGGCGACGGGGTAACCCTCATCACCTTCCTCAACCAGAACTACACCTTCGAGTTTGCCGCCGAGAATTACAAGACCGTGCCCGTCAAGGCCGTCTTCTCGGCGTACTACAAACCGCAGTACATGGCCGCCGGGCCGATGAAACTGGTCCCCGATTCGGTAACCGTCTACGGAGAGGCAGACAAGCTCGCCGCCATCGAGGAGGTCGTTACCAGGTCTTTGACTTTCAACGACTTGTCCAAGAGCAAAGGAGGCGTCGTGCGGCTGGTCGAAGAGCCCGGTCTGCGTATGTCGGACCGCGACGTGACCTGGTCGCTGGAGGTAGTGCGTTACGTAGAGCTGCGGAGCAAGGTACGCCTGGCGGTGCATAATGTGCCCGCAGGAGTCGCTTTCTCCGTCTATCCTTCGCACGCCGAAGCTGTCTTCCGCTGCGAGTTCCCGGCCAGGGAGGATCCCGCCGAGAGCTGCGAGTTCTATGTCGACTATGCCGAATTCGCTTCGTCCCACTCCGGCCGGTGCGTGGCGCACTGCGACAAACTGCCGCCGTACGTAATTGAGTGGCGGCTGGAGCCCGAGACCTTCGACTGCATGGTCGTGGAGGATGCCCTATGACGACTGTCCTCGTTACGGGTCCCATAGGCGGAGGCAAGTCTACCGTCTGCCGTCTGCTGGAGCTTGCAGGATATCCCGTCTACGACTGCGACTCCCGCTGCAAGGCCCTGTACGACAGCGTCCCCGGGCTTAAAGGGCAGATAGAGAAGGAGCTGGGCATACCGTTCGCCGAACTCGGACGCATCTTTAGCGACGCCTCCCTGCGCGAAAAGCTGGAAGTTTTAGTGTATCCTCTGCTGATCAAGGACATAGAGGAGTGGAAGGCCGGGCTTGATTCCGGCGCCGCCTTCATAGAGTCCGCGATAGCCCTGGAAAAACCGGCTTTCCGCCACCTCTGGGACAAGGTGCTTATGGTCACGGCACCCCTGCAGCAGAGGCTGGCCCGCAACCCCAGGACCGCCGAGCGCAACGCCCTTCAAAGCTACGACGGGACATTGATTGATTATACCATTTGCAACGACTCCGACTTGATGTCGCTGCACACCAAAGTAGATAAATTTTTAGAAACATTATGAAAACTGATCTGGCCAAAATCCTGTCCGTCTCCGGACAGCACGGTCTTTACCTTTATCTTGCCCAGGCCCGCAACGGCGCCATAGCCGAGTCCCTGAGCGACAAGAAGCGCACCGTCTTCGACACCCACAGCAAAGTATCTACCCTGAACGATATCGCAATTTTCACTTCCGAGGGCGAAGTGCGTCTGGCAGAGGTGTTTACGGCAATGAAGAAAGAGGCCGATTCCGGAAAGGAAGTTCCTACTTCCAAGTCCGATTCCAACGCAATCAAGGCCTTCTTCGCCGCCGCAATTCCCAATTACGACGAAGACCGCTTCTACGTGTCACACATGAAGAAAGTGCTCGACTGGTACGGTGAGCTGGAGAAATACGCCTCCTTCGATTTCGTTACCGACGAAGAGCGCGAGAAGCAAGTTGAAGAGGCTTAAGGTCATAACCCTTGGCTGTTCAAAGAACAGCGTGGACACGGAGCATCTGCTGGCGGCCCTGCCGGCGGATGAGTTCTCCGTGGCCGAAGAGGGCCCGCTGGACTACCTCCTGTACAACACCTGCGGCTTCATAGGAGACGCCAAGGAGGAGTCAATAAATGCCATTTTCGAAGGCGTCGAAGCCAAGCGCCGCGGAGAGACCCACGAGCTGCTGGTATTCGGCTGCCTCTCTGAACGTTACGCCAACCAGATGCCGGAGCTGATTCCGGAGGTGGACGCCTGGTTCGGGGCCCGCGACCTCAATCCGCTGCTGCGCTACCTGGGCGCCCCGCCGTCCCGTTTCACACGCCGCCGCCAGGAGAACCGCCGCGGTTACGCATACCTCAAAATATCCGAGGGATGCGACCGCCGCTGCTCATATTGCGCCATCCCTTTCATCCGCGGGCCGCACAAGTCGGTGCCCATCGAGGACCTCGTCTCCGAGGCCACCCAGCTTGCATCCGAAGGCGTCAGCGAACTCATCCTGATAGCCCAGGACACCACTTTCTACGGCCTCGACCTTTATGGCCGCAGGGCTCTGGCCGACGTGCTGAAGGCGCTGTCGGAGGTGGACGGCATCGAACGCCTCCGCATCCATTATTCCTATCCCTCCGAGTTCCCGGAGGACGTGCTGGAGCAGATGGCCTCCAACCCCAAGGTTTGCAAGTACCTGGACATCCCCCTGCAGCACATTTCCGACGGCGTGCTGGGCTGTATGCACCGCCACATCGACGCCGCCGGCACCCGCAGCATCATTCGCCGGCTGAGGGAGAAGGTGCCCGGCGTCGTTCTGCGTACCACCATGATAGTGGGGCATCCCGGAGAGGGGCCCGACGAATTTCAGGAATTGCTGGACTTCGTGCGCGAAGCCCGCTTCGAACGCCTCGGAGCGTTTACCTATTCCGAGGAGGAAGGCACCTGGGGCGCCACGCACCTGGAGGACTCAGTGCCCGAGGAGGAGAAGCGCCGCCGCCTCGACGAGCTCATGACGCTTCAGTCAGCCATCTCGCTGGAATTCAACCGCTCCCGCATCGGCACCGTGGAGCGCGTGCTGGTCGACGACGTCGTAGGCGACACCCTTGTCTGCCGCAGCCAGTACGAAAGCCCCGAAGTCGACGGGGAGATCCTCGTGCCCAAGACCGCCGACGTTCCCGTCGGCTCCTACCTCTCCGTCCGCATCACCGAGGCCGACGAGTACGATCTGAAGGCGGTCCCGGCTACCTGAACAGCGTCGGAGCGAGGACCTGAAGGTCGGCGCGCCAGGTGGTCCAGCTGTGGCCGGCCTGGGCGTTCTCCAGATACTGGTACTTCACGCCGGCGTCTTTCAAATAACCGAGGGCTTCCTGGCAGTTCTTGTAGGCGATGTCGGCGGGGCCGCCCTGAGTGAAATAGAGAGCCTTGAAGTTCCTGTTCAGAGCCGGAGCTATCTCATTCAGCTTGATATCAGCAACATACTCCTTCTGTTTGCCGGGCGAGAAACTGGAGCTCAGCACCCACACGTGGCTGAAAAGTTCGGGATGCTTGAAAGCGGTTTCGATGGTCTCCATTCCGCCCATGGACAAACCCGCCATGGCGCGGTGAGCCTGGTCGGCAATCACACGGTAGTTGGCCTCCACGAACGGGATGATATCTGCGACCATATCGCGGCCGAAAAGGGGCACTTCGCCCATCATGTCGGAAGTCTGTATGGTGCCGTTGGGCATAACCACTATCATAGGGACCATCTTGCCTTCTGCGAGCAGGTTGTCGAGTATCCAGCCGGCGGCACCGACTCCGGGCCAGGAGGCGTCGTTGTCTCCCCCGCCGTGGATCAGATACAGCACGGGCAGCTTCTCGGCGCTCTTCTCATAGCCGGCAGGAGTCCAGACATGCATACGGCGCAGCTCTCCAAGGGTCGAAGACCAGTACCAGCGCTGGGCCAGGGCTCCGTGAGGAACGTCCTTCACATAGCCCTCCCCTTTCGTCAGCACAGAGGCCTGCTCCGCTGAAAGCGGCGCCTTGGGGTCCTGCACCCGCACTCCGTCGACCATAAACGAATACCTGAAGCAACCGTCGCCCAGTCCCTCACACAGGCCCTTCCAGACGCCGTTCTCCGCCTTTTCGAACTTAACCGGCTTGTCCCAGGGCAGGTCGCCGACAACGGCAACGGAAGAAGCTGAAGGGGCATATATCTGGAACAGCACGTTTCCGTCCGGAAGCACGCGCACGGACTTCAAAGTATCATTCGGGGTAGGCTGCCGGAACCACTGTGCCCCGAGGGGAAAAGCCAGCACGGTGCCGAGCAGCACCGCACTGGCTAAAGTCATTAATCTACGCATACCGAGCTTAAATGTTTACTTCTGCTGTCTGACGTATGTCGTTGGAAGCGGCGCCGAGGAGGAGCTGAAGCTTTCCGTGCTCCAGATCCCAGGCATTCGCTTCTTCGTTCCAGTAGCGGAGGTCGTCAAGGGCCACTTCCAGAGTGACGGTCCTGGTCTCCCCTGCTGCGAGGCTTACGCGCTTGAAGGCCTTGAGCTCCTTGCTGGGCCACTCAACCTTGGACTGGATGCGGCGGACATAGAGCTGCACCACTTCGTCGGCCGGCATCCCGCCCTCGTTAGTGAGCTTGAAGCTGACCTTCACGCCCTTGGAAGATGCCTTGGCCTTCAAGTCACCGTAGGCGAAGGTCACGTAGCTCAGGCCATGGCCGAAGGCGTACATGGGCTTGACCAGCTTGGTGTCGAACCAGCGGTATCCCACCAGCGAGCCTTCGGTATAGTGGGACTCGGGCTTGGGCAGGGAGTCGATGAACGCCTGGCGCTCGGCCGGAGACATGGCAAGCACGTCGGGACGGAACATCAGGGTGAACAGGTCGCCGCCGGCGCCGTTCGGATCCGGGAAGTTACCCATGGCGTACGCCGGGGAGTCCTCGAGCTTCACGGGGAAGGTGAACGGGAGCTTGCCGGAAGGGGCGATGTCGCCGAAGAGCACCTCAGCAAGTGCGGTGCCGCCCTCGGTGCCGTTCCACCATCCCTGAACGATTGCAGGAGATGCAGGCTCGAGCACCTGCAGGTCGGTGGGACCGCCGGAGATGAGCACGCTCACCAGGTTGGCGTTGGCCTCACGGAGTGCCTGCACAAGCGTTTCCTGGCCGCACGGGAGCTTGATGTCCTTGCGGTCGGAGCCTTCGGTCTCGATGTTCTTGTTTGTGCCGCCGAAGAAGATCACGAGGTCGGCCTCACGAGCCAGTGCGACGGCCTCCTCAGCCAGCGCAGGGTCGTATTCGGTAATGTCCGCCGTCTCAAGAGGTCCCAGGTTCTGGGGGCCCCACATACGGCGTGCGTAATTCTTGTAACCGGGGGCGTAAAGCACCTCCACGTCAGCTCCGGCACGCTTCTGAATGCCCTCCAGAGGGGTCACCTCGTAAAGGGCCTTCACGCCTGCTCCCATGCCGCCGCTCTGGACCTTCAGCACGGCGTTCTGGCCTATGACGGCGATCTTCTTGACGTCCTTGGCAATTGGCAGCACTCCTTCGTTCTTCAGCAGGACAATGCTCTTGCGGGCCACCTCAAGGGCGATCTGCTGGCACTCGGGCTGGGAGGTCATGACGGTATTGGCAACGTCGGCGGGAACTGCCTCAACGGCGTAGCGCACGCGCAGGATCTGGCGTACTTTCTCGTCCACAAGGTCCTCGGTGAGGGCTCCGGTGGCGATGGAGTCGATGACGGGCTGGCCAAGGTAGTTGGAGCCGGTCATCTGCACGTTGAGGCCATGGAGCATGGCGCCCATGGTGCTGTGCGTGCCGCCCCAGTCGCTTACGGTCATGCCCTTGAATCCCCACTCGCCGCGGAGTATCTCGTTGAGCAGGTGCTCGTTCTCCGAGCAATAGTCGCCGTTAACCTTGTTGTAGGCCGGCATTACGCTCATGGCGCCGCCCTCTATGATGGCGCGCTCGAAGGGCTTGAGGTAGATCTCACGGAGCGTACGCTCGTTCACGATGGCGTTGACGCTGCCGCGGTTGGTCTCCTGGTTATTGACGGCAAAGTGCTTGATACATACGGCAGTGCCTTCATCCTGCACGCCCTTGGTGTACTCCAGGGCCAGGGCGGCGGAGAGGATAGGATCCTCGCTGAGGTACTCATAGGTACGTCCGCCCACGGGGAGGCGCTGGATGTTCACGGCCGGGCCGAGGATGACGTCCTTGCCGCGGAGACGGGCTTCCTTGCCCATTCCGGTGCCGTACTTGTACGCCAGCTCCTCGCTCCAGGTGGCGGCAAGGGCCGAACCCGTAGGGAAGAATGTGGCGGAGTCAAGAGTCCAGCCGGCGCTCATGAAGCCGTTGGGCTGGCCTTCCTCGCGTATGCCGAAAGGACCGTCGGCATAGTTGATGTCGGCAATCCCCAGGCGCTCGACGCCGGCGGAGGACATGTTGGTCTTGCTGTGGAGCATCTCAACCTTCTCCTCCAGGGTCATCTGGGCTATGATGTCGTTTATGCGTGCATCATTCCTTGTCAGACGTTCCTGGGGCAGAGGATTGTTGCAAGCAGCCGCCATCAGGACGGCTGCAATGATAAGTATACGATTCATATGCTTTTACTTAAAAAGCAAAGGTACGAATTCGGTAAGATAAATCCTCCAGTTCTTCCAGATATGTCCGCCTTCGGTCTCAAGATAGGTGTACTTGTAACCCTTGTCGTCCAGCTTCTTCATGAAGTCGCGGTTGGCCTGGATGAGGAAGTCGGTCTTGCCGCAGCCTATCCAGAGGAGCGCCGGCTTCTTGGCGAAGTATGCGTCGAGCTTGGCGTCGAAGTTCTGGTAGATGGGGCTCACGGAAGGATCGCTCACGCCGATAGCGGCGCTGAACATACCGGAATAGTTGAAGAGGTCCGGATAGTTGAGAGTGTTGTACAGCGTATGGAAACCGCCCATGGAGAGGCCGCAGATGGCGCGGCTCTGCTTCTTGGCGATGGTACGGTAGCGGCCGTCGATGAACTTCACGATCTCCGGGAACGCGGTCTCGAAGGTGCCCTCCATGGTCTGGGGCAGCTGCATCGTAGGACGGGTGTAGTTCATGGAATTCTCAAGAGGAGCGGCCTCCTGGGAGATGTTGCCGTTGGTGAACACCACGATCATGGGCTTGGCCTCGCCGCGGGCGATGAGGTTGTCCAGGATCTGGCAGGCACGTCCCTGTGTGACCCATGCATCCTCGTCACCGCCGATGCCGTGAAGCACGTAGAGAACGGGATACTTGGCCTTGGAGGTCTCGTAACCGGCCGGGGTGTAGACGGTCAGGCGACGGTCGAAGCCGGCGGTTGCGGAAGGATACCATACCTTGGAGACGCTTCCGTGGGGTACGCGGTGGATGGCATAGAGGTCCGCCCTCTCGCCGGGAACCAGCAGCACGCTGGTAAGCGAGGCCACGTCACGGTTCACGAAGACGTTGTTGGGGTCGATGACGGAGAGGCCGTCCACGCGGAAGGTGTAGTTGTAGAATTCGGGGGCCACGACGAAGTCGGTGGTGTACTCCCACACGCCGCGGGGGCCTTCCTTCAGCTCACGTACTCCGGGGGCGTCGTATTCGAACTTCTGTCCGTTGAACTCCCCTGCTATCTTCTGGGTAGGGAGGAAATCGCCGGTGACCTCAACCTTCACGGCCTTGGGGGCCTGGTAGCGGAAGGTGACGGTACCGTCAGCGTTGATAACGGGAGACTCCACCTGGGGGCCACCCCAAAGGGCCTGCTGTGCATTGGCAACGAGGCCAATGCACAGGGCAGCTATAATGGTAATAACTCTTTTCATATCTTATTTCTTAGCAACATTGTCGAGCAGCAGGCCGCCTACGCCGGCATCGGCATAATTCTCATCCTGCACGGAGCCGGTAAACTTAAACTTAAGACTGCCGTCCGAATTGGAAGATACGGTAACAGTAGCGTCGTTCGGGATGAAATAGTACTTGCCGTCAACCTTAAAGTAGCATCCTCCGAACATGTTCCAGGAAGCGAAGCCCCAGCCGTTACCTGCTTTCCCGACTTCGTCAGGATAAGACATAACGGTATAGGTTCCTGCAAGATCCTGGGAACCGGCAGCGACTACGAGGTCGAAGTTGGCGACCAGGTCAGAGCCCTGATTTACGCTGACTCTCCAGAGAGTAACTCCGCTGAGAGCGGCACCGCTTGCGCTGGTGTTGCTTGCAGTCTGGTCTTCCATGGAATAAGTAAGACCGGAATTGATCTTGAGAACCACGTCACCGCTTACGTCGTCGCCACCTTCGCCGCCGCCGCTTGCAGGATCGTAATCCGGACCGGCAGCAGCCAGGTCGAAGATGGAGCAGGTGAAGCGATATGCACCTGTTGCAATCTTGGTTACCTCAACGGTGTAAGCACCGGCTGTGAGGCGAATCTTGTTACCGGCGTCGTCGATGTAGTAGGAGCCGCCCTCCATGAAGCCCATGCCCCATGCAGTGCCGTCGAACTCCCAACCGTCGGCCAACTGGCCGGCCTGGCTTGCGTAAGACGTACTGGGATAAGATCCGCTGTAATCTGTCTGACCTTCGGCAAGCAGGAACTCCAGATATGCCCTTACGTTCTTGCTCTTGTCGTAGATGGTAACAGGGTGCTTGAGCACGCCGGACACAACTGCGCCGGACTGGTCTGTGACAGGCTGCAGTTCAGCCACCTCATAGGTGTAGTCGAGGGATGCGGGTCCGTCAGGCTTCTCAGGCTTTGTGAGTGCGGGGATAGCACCTTCGAAGAGGTACTCGACAGGGTAATTCTTGCCCCAGGCAATCCTCCAGCCCTCTTCGGTCCTGGTAACGGTGACGATACCGTCGGTAATCTTGGCAGCCGATGTTGCGCCGTTGGAGACGGTCCACCAGCAGGTGCCCCAGTCCGTGAAGGGATAACCTATGTTGTATATATCACCCGGATCCCAGCCTATTCCGAACTCGCCGGCGTTGATGACTCCGCCGACTGCACTGGGCTTATAGACGCCCTCGTGCAGGTAGCCGTCGTCGCTGAAGATATCCAGTGCCAGGTATCCGCCTTCTCCCTTCCAAACGGTCTGCCAGGTGGTCATGTCGAACTCCTGGGAGATGCCTTCGGTAGCGAGATTGATAGTCAGGGAGTTGGTGCCGTTGGGCACGTTGCTCTGGGCAGACATCACTACGGGAAGCGAAGTGGGAGCGGGATCCTCCTTGAATCCAAGGTTGCCCTTCCAGGTAAGGCAGGCGTCCTTGTCGGGAACCACGACGGTAATCTGATACTGGTTGCCGTTGCGTGACACCAGCACATAGCCGGAAGAAACGGCCTTGCCGTCCAGGAGGGTCTTCTCCGCCACGGCCTGACCTATCTGGGCCTCAGCCTCGGGAACGACCACATACTGGCCGGCCTCGAGCAATGCACCATAACCTACCAGTCTGGTAGAGAAGCTGGCGCCGTCTCCGGAGAAGGAGAGGTCGAAGAAACGCCTGTCGTTAGCCCAGGTAGAGGCAGAGCTCGACAGAGAGCTGAGCTCGACGGCATTTGCAGGAGCGGTATAATGATCTGTGATCTCATTTATGGTGTCGGGGCCGATCTCAGTGCAAGATGCCCAGGCCACAAGAGCGAGACCAAGTGTTAAAACGTTTAATAACTTTTTCATAATTACCTACTTTCTAGAATTACCAGTCACACTCATCCCAGACCACTTCCTCAACGGTGGAGAAATCAGCCGAAATCTTGTAGATGGGCGAGAAGTTGTAGTAGTTGTTGGTATTGTAACCGTTGCCGTTAGCCATTGCAGCGATACGGAGATAACGGTCCTGGACATAAGGCTCACCGGTATTCTTGTTCACACCGAACAGGTCGGCGTTGGCAGAAGCGGTCATGTCGATCTCGAGGGTAATAAGCTCACCGGGAGTTACGTTCTTCTTCTTTGCTCCGTTATCCTTGCTGGCCAGGTTCATGTAGTTGCAGCCCACGAACATCTGGGTATTGGCGCAGAATGCTACATTGGCGATGGTGTTGGCCTTGGTGGGGTCGCTCAGTTCAACATAGAAAGTAGCGACAAGCTTCTTGCCTGCTGCATCGTATTTGAACTGGGGATCCTTGATGCGGCAGTAAGGAACCAGACCGAAATTCAGGCGGTTCTTGCCTTTCTTGAGGGTGAAAGCCTTATTCTCGGGCTCATAGCAAGGGAGCTTCTTGGTGCTCAGTACATAATCACCGGCAAATACCAGGTTGTTGGTGTACATGCCGTCGTAGCGTACCATCCAGTCCTGGTCTGCCTCAGCCTGCCAGCCCTGTTCGATAACCACGAGGGCGCCGCCGTCGGCAGCGTAGGTATAGCTCCAGGTATTCCAGTCGAATGTGCCGGTCTGGGCGGTCTCTACGCCAATCTTCTCTCCTGTCAAAGCATCCAGGAGCTTGCCGTTAACCTGTGCATTGGGTCCTTCCATAGGATCCAGCTCGAACATGGAGCAGGAAACTGCTGAAGCAACAACAAGCGCACAAGCGGTAATAGCGTATATTATTCTTTTCATTGTCTTACCGATTATTTATTGTTCTCTTCAATTCTGTTGTTGGCGTAATTGGAGATAGCGCCATAGTAGTCCTCGTTGATGAAGCGCAGAGTACCGCTGTAGTGGAAAGCGGAGGTAGCGCTGTAAGGAAGGGCGCGCAGGAAAATGTACTTGGCTGAAGCGCCGCTCAGGTCTACCAGAGGAATGAGAGTAAGCTTCTGACCGACGGAACCTTCCTCGACAGTAGGGTTGTTGTCGGGATTGTAGAATGCGCGGCGGCGGTAAAGCACGTCGGACCACTTGTTCTCGAAGGCGAACTCGACCTTCCACTCGTGAAGCACGTTCGCGAGGGTGAGCTCTACGTCGTCGGTGAAGCCGGCACGGTGACGGATCTCGTTCAAGCCCTTGGCAGCCAGGGTCTTGTCGCCCTTGCCGCTCTCGACCACCGCCTCGGCGTAAGTGAGGAGCACCTCGGCATAACGGAGGTCATACCAGGGGGTCTGGGTGTTGGCGTTGTCGGCATTCTGGTCCAGATACTTGCGGGGAGTGAAGCAGTAGAACGAACGGTTGTTACCGTTGGTATCGTCCTTCAGCCTGTAGAAGAATGAGTTGTCTTCCAGGGCTCCGCCGTAAGGATAGTAAGTCTCCTGGGCGAAAGTAGTCCAGTCGAACTTGGAAAGTGCATCGTTCTCCTTGGGATAGACGTGCACGCTTCCCTGCTCGTCAACATAACCGCCCTGCATGTAGATGGTCTTGCCGCGGAACTCCACGCCGGGATAAACGACCCAGGCCTGGAAACGGGCGTCCTTGAGCTCGAAAGGCTCGGTGACCCTGTCGTACTTCTTGTAGGAAGCCACCTTGTCGTCGCTCATCTCAGACTCCACATCATAGAAGAATACGTTCTCGTCGCCGCTGTTGAGAGTCTGGATCTTGCCGTCCTTGCGGCTGCGGTCTGCTTCGCCGGCATAGTAGTCATACTCGTCTGCAAGGTTCAGGGTAACGGCATAGCTGCCGGCGCCTGCGCCCATGTAACCGGTAACCACCTGGTTGGGAGACCAGCCGTTAACTCCGTTGCCGTCGTTGGCATCTCCGGTAACATAAGACCTGCCGAGCAGACCTTCCTCCTTCTTCCAGCCCTGGAACAGAGCCACGAGGTTGGAGACGGCATCCTTGATGGATCCGGGGGTGGGCTGATACAGCTTGTAGCGCTCAGACTTGATAACGGCCTCGGCGGCCTCGATAGCCTGAGCGTAGTAGTTGTCCTTGTAAGAATCTTCCATATAGGTAAGCTTCTTCTGTACTGCAACGTAGCTGCTGTTGATGGGAGCACGGCTCCAGTACTTGCTCTCGGAAGCGGCCCAGAGTGCCACGCGGGCTTTCATGCCCAGAGCGGTGTACTTGGTAACGCGCATTTCCTGCTCCTGGGTCTCGGGGAGGTATTCGGCAGCCTGCTGAAGCTGGTCGAGAACCCAGTCCCAGGTCTCCTTCTCGGTAGAACGGGGGAAATAAAGGCCCGCGTTGTCTCCGCCGAGCTGATCGTCAAGGGAGTGGTCAACGATAGGAATACCGCCAAGGGTGCGGACCATTGCGAAGTAGCAATATGCCCTGAGGAAAAGGCCCTCGCCATAGTAGGCGTTGCGGTTCTGCTCAGTGATGATGCCTCTTTCCTGGGCACCGTCAAGAGCCTCAAGGAACTTGTTGATGGAACGGATGGTTCCATAGCTCCAGAAGCTGGAGGTCGAAGAGTAGTAAGACGGCGTCGAACGGCTGCCGTTTGCGAAAAGCTGTCCCTGGTCGCCTGTTGAGAAGGCGTTCATGGGAATTCCGCTGTAGAGATTGGCCAGAAGGCTAAGCAGACCGGACTCGGTGGCAATCATATCTTCTGCCGCCACCTTGCTGAGGTCGCCCTCCATATCATCGAAGAACTTGTCACAAGAGACGGTGGTTCCTGCAATAAGGAGCGTAAGTACAAAATATCTGAATATTTTTTTCATGACTGTGCAGGATTAGAAATTAAGGTTGAAACCGAAATTGTAAGTCCTGGTGATAGGATACACGCCGCCGGCCACCCAGGAGGTGTCGGAGCTTTCGGGGTCGATGTATTTCAGGATAGGGTTGCAGATTGTGAAGAGGTTGCCGCCGTTGAAGAACAGACGTGCGCTCTTTACACCCATCTTCTGAAGGAATGCAGGAGAGAAGCGGTAGCCGATTTCGAGCGACTTCAGACGTATGTAAGAAGCGTCGATGTAGTTGTAAGGCTGGCTGCTCGTGTAAGTTGCATTGTGGGAAGAACCGGCGCCGGTAAGGCGGACGAGGGCCGGCCAGTAACCGGACACCCACTCGGTCTTGGGATCCCAGGGATCGTCGCCGTAGTTGGCTACACGGTAAGAATCGGTATACTCGCTGGGCAGGTAGTACAGGTAACCGTAGCTGGAGTAACCACCCATCATGTAGCTCTTATACTTGAGGGCAGAGCCGCTGAAGACAAGGCTGAAGTCGAGGTTCTTGTAATTTCCGTTGAAGGAAAGACCGAACTGGAGAGGAGGGTTGGAACCGGTACCCCAGTTGTAATATACATCATCGGAATCTATGTAACCGTTTCCGTTGCGGTCCTCAATCTTGTACATACCGGGAACGATGGCACGGTTGCCTTCTCCGGAAGCGGAAAGCTCATAAAGCACCTGGCTCCGTGCAGCGTCATCCAGCGAAGTGAACTGGCCACCGGCCCATTCGTACCTGCTACCGCCCATGTAGCCGCTCCAGCGGTTGATATAATACCTCTTCCAGTAATCCATGGAAGAAGAATAAACCCTGGTCTTCTCATCTTCTTTATAAGTATAACGTCCGCGGGTGAAGGTGACGTTACCCCTTACCTGATAGAAGAGCTCACCTATGCTGTTGCGGTGATAGAGGCTGAGTTCCAGACCCTGGGTCTCATAGACGTCGAGGTTCTCATTAGGGATGGAAACGGCGTAGAAGTCAGGCAGGGAAAGGTCGCGCTTTGCAGCGAGTCCGTTTATCTCGCGCCTGTACCAGTCAAAGGTACCGCCGAATTTGCCATGCCACAGTTCCCAGTCCACGCCGAAGTCCATCATGCGGACCTTGGCCCAGGTAAGGACGCTGTTCTCCACGGCGCTGTTGTAGTAACCGGTAGTAGACTTGCCGTCGGTGAACACCCATGAGCCGCTTGCGGAATAACCGCCCACGTAATCGTAGGGGCTACCCTGGACGGACCCGGTGAAACCGTCGGACCAGCGCAGCTTGAGGCTGTTCACCACAGGGAGAGCCTGCTTGAAGAACTTCTCTTCGGAAATACGCCAGCCAAAGGAGTATGAGGGGAAGAAGCCCCAGCGCTTGCCCTTCTTGAACTGGTAGTTGCCGTCGTAGCGGCCCATCACCTCCACGAGGTACTTGCCTGCGTAGTTGTAATTGATACGGCCGATATAACCGGCGGTACGGGTGTTGGTACGGGTACCGGAGTTGCCGGGACGGTTGGTGCCGGAGTTGATGGTATCGTGGGTATAGAGCCAGTTGTCTTTGTCTGCACCGTAGAAGATGTCGGCGCCTACGCGGGCAACCAGGATGTCGGTAAGTTCGGCACCGAGCATGGCAGACACGTTGTGCTCGCCGAAGTGGTTGTCGTAAAGAGCCTGGGCACGGCCGTAATAGCGGGTATTGTCTACCCAGAGCTCGGCGTACTGGGTCTCAGCACGGGAATAAGCTACAAGCTCGTCGCTCTCGTAATTGTACAAGGGGTGCTTCTTTACGAGGGTCTGGGTCTTGTTGCGGTCGAAGTCGTATGCACCGGTTGCAGTGAAGCGGAGTCCCCTGAGGAACGGTGCCTCATAAGTAAGGTCTGCAGTATTGGTGAAACTCTTGCTGTCGGTCTTGGAATAACCGGACACATCGGAATCCAGCAGCGCGGCGGCATTGATGTTCTCAAGCTGGTCGCTGTAGTGGGAAGGATTTGCGATGGTAGTGGTATTGGTCATCGGGTTGGCCTGATACACATAGTAGTAGAGGTTCCACTCCATATCAGGGTCGCCGAGGCCGAGGTTGGTGCTCTGGCGGAAAGATGTGGCATAACGGAGGCTGAGGTCCTTCGTAAGCTTGATGTTCACGTTTCCGTTGAAGCTGTAGCGCTTGTAGCCGAGGTTGTCGGCCTTCATGATGGAATTATCGTCGGTGAAGTTACCGCCGAGGTAGTACTGGATATTCTCGGTACCGCCGGTGACGGACACGTTGTACTGCTGGTTGAGGGCGGCTTTTCTGTAGATTTCGTTGTACCAGTCCAGGTAAATGTAGTTGGGGTCACCGTTCTGGTATGCTGCAATCACCTCGTCAGTGAAGCGCTGAGGCATCTTGGCCACATCGGACATGGCGTTGTCCCACTTCATGTAAGAGGTCCAGCTCTCAACGTTGCGTATGGTTGCGGGCTGAGAGATGTTGAGCATTGCAGAAACATTCACGGACGGCTTCTTCACCTGGCCCTTCTTGGTGGTGATGAGGAGCACACCATTCTGGGCACCCAGACCGTAGATGGTAGCGGATGCATCCTTCAGCACGGAAATGCTCTCAATGTCGTCTGGGTTGAGCTCCTGCAGCACGGAGATATCGTTGTAGGTCTCGAGGGCCGTGATATCCTGCGTGTAGCCGGTGGTCTTGCGGGTCTTCTGGGAGCTGCGGACGACACCGTCCACAACGACCATAGGAGCACCGTAGCCACGGAGGTTGATGTCGGAAGCGAAAGCACCCGGCTTACCGTTGTTCTGGTTGATAAGGAGGCCGGGGATCTTGCCCTGAAGGGCGTTCACTGCGTCCACAGTCTTGGTGGCTGCAATGTCCTCGGAGCGGATCTGTGTGATAGCGCCGGTGAGGGATTCCCTCTTCTGTACGCCGTAACCCACGACCACGGTCTCGTTAAGGAGCTCGGAGTCTTCCACCAGGGCCACCTTCATCTTGGGCGCGGCCTTGATGTTAGCGGTCACGAAACCGATGGAGGAGAATTCCAGGATGGAGCCCTCCGGGACGGTAATCTGGAAGTTACCGTCTATATCGGTGGCGGTGCCGTTGACGGTGCCTTGCTGTATGACGGCAACACCGACGAGCGGCTCCTTCTCAACATCCGTAACCGTGCCGGTCACTGTGATGTTATTCTGCGCCAGCAACGCCCCTGCACTGAGAACGAGTCCCAGTACCGTGGCAGCTGCGCGCATCAGAAAGTTGCTTTTTCTCATTTCGGTTATTATTAATTAGGTTAATTAGTTGGCTACTTGAAAAGCTTCTGTGCGAAAGTGTTCAGATAGAGCCTCCAGTTGGACCATACATGGCCGCCCTCGGACACGAAGTACTCGTGCTCCAGGCCCTGCTCGTTAAGTTTCGCGTGCATTTCCTCGGCGCCCTTGAAGAGGAAGTCGGTGTTGCCGCAAGCCAGGAAGTAAAGCTTCACACCGGCCTTCTTGAGAGCAGCGATCTGCTCGGGAGTGGCGCTGCCTGCAGCGGACAGGGGGCAGATATAGTCGAACATCTCAGGATAGAGGATGGATGCGCTGATGGTGTGGCCGCCACCCATGGACAGACCTGCAATAGCGCGGGATGCCGGCTTGGGAACGGCACGGAAGTTCTTCTCGATGAAAGGAACGATCTCGGTGCAGAGGCTTCTCACATAACCATTCATGAGAAGGTCTCGTTCCTCCTCGCTCAACTTGGCAAACGCCTCACGGTCCCAGCGGTTGGGCATCGGCTTCTCAGGGATGTTGAGGGTACGTGCAGCCGCCTGGTTGGCATTACCGTTGGGCATGACAACGATCATAGGCTCGGCAAGACCCTTCTCGATGAGGTTGTCCAGGATCTGGGCGGCACGTCCCATGGAAGACCATGCTTCCTCGTCACCGCCTGCGCCGTGAAGGAGATAGAGCACGGGGTATTTCTTCTTGGGGCTGGTCTCGTAACCGTACGGAGTGTAGACGGTGAGGCGGCGGTCCATACCGAGTATCTCGCTGTGATACCAGGGATGGCTTACGGTGCCGTGCAGATGGGCCTCGCCGTAATTCTCGGTGCGTTTGCCGGGAACCAGGAGCATGGGCAGGTAACGGGTGCCGTCACGCTGCACGAGCACGTTCTGAGGGTCGTTTACACTCACTCCGTCCACCACGAAATTGTAGGTGTAAATCTCGGGCTCGGGAAGGGGAATCTTAACCTCCCACACGCAGTTCTCACCGCGCTTCATATCGATAGTGCCGAACCAGGGATTCTCCATCCAGGAACCGCTGAGCTTCACCACCGTGGCGTAGTCTGCCTTGAGGCGGAAGGTGACGCTGTCGTTCTGGATTTCGGGGGAAATGATGGGTTTCTGTCCCCAGAAAGCAAAATTGGTAAGTTCCTGTGCATTCATAGCCGCAGAGACTGCAAGGCTCATGGCAAGGATAGTAAGAATACGTTTCATTGTGTTTTGATTATTAATGGTTTATGAATAATTGTCAGAAAGAATTGCCTGCTGCAACCAGGGCCTTGGGAAGGCACTCCTTCCAGAACACCCAGTCATGCGTGCCCGCGCGTTCAATATATTCGCACGTAAGGCCCTTCTGTGTCATGCTGTTGTAAAGGGATTTTGCCTTGCTGTTGTCTACCGTGGCATCCTGAAGTCCTACCTCGATGGTGAACTTGGGGAACACGGATTTGTCTTGCTTAAGGTCTATGAAAGAAGCCATGGTGGCATCTGCCGCAGGGCTCATGGCGTAAGCGTATGTGAACTTCTCGGGGTATTTGAGAGCGTGATACAGGGTGCCGTAACCGCCCATGGAAAGGCCTGCAATGGCCCTCTTGCCATTACATTTATATGCAGCCTCCACGGTGGGCATGAGCTCGGTATGGAAGTAATCTTCATAGTCGCCCATATAGAAGGAGCTGAGTCCGTTGGGCATCACTATAATCATTGGAACGCCGCCCTTGATTTCATAGTCGGATGCAAGCCTGGATGCGTTGCCCTTATCCAGCCAGCAGCGGTCCAGACGGCTCTGGTCGCCGTACTCGTATCCGTGCAGGAGATAAAGGAAAGGATAGCTCTGGTTCTCGTCGTAAGAGGCGGGCAGCCACACGGAATAGGTCATTTTCTGGCGCATAATACTGCTGTTGATGGAGCTTTCTACAACAGTGGCTTGCTTGGGGGTCTTGGTAGGATCTATCACACCCCAGGGATCGTTGTTCCGGGTTCCGCTACAAGCGAAAAGAACAACGAGTGAAGCAATCAGAAGCAGTACTTTTTTCATTTCTCTATACTTGATTCTAAATCGATTACGAGGTTGGCGGGGTACGGTTCCCACTCCGGCATGCCCTCAGCTTCCGGTTTGCCGGTCTTGGCGAAGGAAGTCCAGAGGCGGCTTGCGCGGTGGCCGAGTTCAACGGCGTCGCAGCCTCCGCCCGTGAAGGTGCGGTGAAGCAGCACATTGTCGAACACGAAAGGTATCTCCAGGCAGTGGGTACTGCCGAAGACTCCGTCGAGCACGGGCGAGGCCCAGTCGAACCTATATAAATACACGGGCGCACAACCGGCTTCGCTGCGGTCCGCCGCCTGTTCCAGGGCGAGCGGGCGGAAGATCACGTCCTCCTTGTCCGGAGTGAATTCGTTATACACAGTACCTATAATTACAGGCACGTGCTTGGAGATTTCGAGGGCCTCGGGGGTGGACGGCTGGAAAGGAATCACGTCACCGTCGACCACGGGCACCTGGCCGAAGAGGATGAGGTCCAGGATGTTCTCCGGGAGCTCTCCGTCCTGCCTGGCTTCCTCCCCCACTTTCTTGATGGCGCCGTTGTAGGCGGCCAGCAGCTTATCGTAAGGCATGGAGGCGAGGGCGTCGATGCCGGAGGGCTTCACTCCGAGGGCCTGCACGGTGTAGGCACCTATGCGGCGGGAGTACTTGGGCTCGAGCAGATGGGTAATGGAACCGCTCTGCACGATAGCCTTGCTGAAGAGGCCCTTTGCGGCCGGCATAGCCATAACGGTGGACACCTTGCCACCGCCGCCGCTCTGGCCGAAAATGGTCACGTTGGACGGGTCGCCGCCGAAGTTGGAGATGTTGTCACGCACCCACTCCAGAGCCTTCACGATGTCCAGCATGCCGACGTTGCCGCTGTGGGCGTACCTGGCGCCGTAAGCGGAAAGGTCAAGGAAGCCGAGCACGTTGAGGCGGTGGTTCAGGGTAACGACTACCACTCCGTGGTCGCGGGCGAGGTTGGTGCCGTCGTAGGAGATGAGCTCCTGGCCGCTGCCGGCACGGAAGCCGCCGCCGTGCAGCCAGACCATCACCGGACGCTTGGCGCCGTCGTTGATTCCGGCGGTCCAGACGTTCACGCGGAGGCAGTCTTCATCGGGGAAACCGTCGTCCCAGTGCATGGCGAAAGCCTGGGCGTCGGAGTACCAGCCGGCACGCTTGTCCTGGGGGCAGGTGGGACCGTACGCCCTGCTGGAGCGGACTTCCTTCCAGGATTCGGGGTCCTGGGGAGGCATGAAGCGCTCGGCCTTTGCGTAAGGGATGCCCTTGTAGATGTAGACGCCGTCGTCGATGTAACCGGCCACCTGGCCGCTGACGGTAGAAACAGTCGTTGCTTTTGTGGAGGTCTCGAGACTCGAGAGGCACTGGCTTCCGCTGTGGACGTGTCCTTCGCAGGAGCAAAGGATGGTTGCGATGATGCCTAGTGCAGCAAGAGGTTTGAGTGTCATTTTAATGCAGTTTTTAACGATGCAAAAATAAATGATGCCCTTATCTTTCTTTTTTTGTCATTTTCAATTGTTTTCTTTAAAAGCCAAAGGCAGAAAAAATTTTGTTCAAAAATCTTTCTATTTGTTCAAATCGTTAAGAGGATGGCTTTTTTTACTTATATTTGTATTTATGAGAATCAAACTGTTAAGCGGAATTCTGCTCCTTGCGGTGTCTTGCACTGCCTACGAGGGCGGCGAAATAGTCAGCCCCGAAGACGGCAGCATCGTGCTCTCCGAGCGGATCTCCAACCAGAAAGTCAACGGCTTCACGCAAGATAAAGACGGTCATATCTGGATAGCGACCGCCCGCGGACTCAATAAATACAACTCCAGCGAATTCGAGCAGTATTTCTGCGCGGACGACACCCTGGGCCTGCCTGCGAACATAATCAACACCGTGTATTCCGCAAAGGACGGCACCCTCTGGGCGGCCACTGTGGACGGAGTAGCCCGCCGCAACAGCACCGGCGGCTTCAGCCTGGTAAAGGTACTGGACCGCAACAGGAGCATGAACCAGATTCTCGAGAGCCCTGAAGGCGGGATCCTGTTCTCCAACGCCGGCACGCTTTTCAAGTACGATGAGGCCCAGGACGCCATCCGCCCCGTAATACGCGACTTCAATTCCTTCGGCTCCCCGTCCACAGTAATGGGACGTGACGGCCGTATTTGGAACATCTCCGGCGGCGGAATGGTCCTCAACTGCTACAGTTCCTCCGACTTCAGCCTGCTCCAGAGCATAGTTCTACCCCACCAGTGTTACCATATCTGCACCATGGGCGACGGCGAGCTGTGGATTTCCGGAATGGGACGCATAAGCATACTGGACACTCGCAACGGGCAATGGAAAGAGCTTCCTGAGGCAATCAGGGCCGAGAAGCGCCTGATGAACGGAGACATAGACATACTCTTCTCTCCGGACGACAAATCCATGCTCCTGAACGTCATCGGGAAGGGATTCTTCCATTATTCAAGATCCAGGGACAAGGTGCTTTACCAGGACGACGCCGGCTTCCCTTACAGCATTCCGAACACCGAAATCAGCAGCATCTTCCAGGATAACGTAGGCAACCTGTGGTTCGGCACGACCGACAGCGGGTTTGCGGTTTCCTACCACGACAGCGGCCTCTTCGGCAGCAACAAATACCTCTCCGACGCCTTCCAGGGCAAGAATGTCACCTCACTCTGCCCGGACAAGGAAGGCGGCCTGTGGATCGCCACCCTTCGCAGCGGCCTCTTCCGCTACGACCTCGCAGGAGGCACCATACTCCCTGTAGATACTAATCAGCTTATTAGCGACTCCAGCGTCGGCTACATACGTGTTTCCAGCATCTTCTGCGATTCCGAAGGAGACCTGTGGCTGGTGTTCACGGAAAAGATGAACGTCATTCGCTGCAGCTGGGACGGCCGGCGCCTGAAAGCCCGCAAAGTCCTTTTCTACTACAACCCCATATCGGTTGCCGAAGACGACCGCGGCTGCATCTGGATAGGCGGAATGAGCAACAAGCTCCTGCGTTACGACAAGCAGGACGACAGCACTACGGACGTGCCGTTCCTGGACGACACGGAGTGGACGGTTGTGACATGCATGGCCATGGGCGAGCCTGGAAAGCTCTTGCTTTGCGCCTTCGGGCAGAAACCCATAGAAGTCAACACCTATTCGCTCGAAAGCAGGATACTGCCGGTAAGCGAAGAGGACCATAAGGCATGCATACGCCGTTCCGTCATCATCCCCCATTGCATTCTGGTGGACAGCGCCTCCGACGTATGGGTCGGCACGCAGGTCAACGGCATTTTGCGTCATCCCGCCGGCGGCGGCTACATGCCAGTGGACGGAGCTCCCTGCCCCGACATCTGCTCAATCGAGGAGGACCGCCAGGGCAACATCTGGGTATCCACCCTGAACGGACTCGCCCGCTACGACCGCACTGTCGGCACTTTCGTGCATTACTTCGAGGACGACGGAATAGGTGGCAACCAATTCAACGAAAGGGCCTCCTGCATACTTCCGGACGGCACCATGGTGTTCGGCCGGACCAACGGCATCACCTGGTTCAACCCGCTTGACACCCCCGCCAAGCGCACCGTCCCCCTGGTGTTCGAGAACCTGACCATCCATAACAAGCTGGTGCTTCCGTCGGAGAACGGCCCCATCGACAAAATGCTGTCGGAGAAGCCGCAGGTGACCATCAGGCACGGGCAGAACGGCTTCGACATCTCCTTCGCCGCCCTGGACTTCAGCGAGTACGAGCAGATACGCTACGCCTACAAGCTGGAGGGCTTCGACCCCGACTGGGTCAAGACAGGCACGCGCCACGACGCCTACTTCACCAGCATCCCTCCGGGGCGCTACAAGCTGCACGTCAGAATCACGAACGGCAGCCACAGCGTCACGGAATCGGTGGAGACGCTGGACATCAAGGTCATGCCGCCGTGGTACAAGAGCTGGTGGGCCATACTGATAGACGTGGTCTCCGCCATCTTCCTTATCGGCGTCGGCTACACCTTCTGGCGCCATGTGCGCAGGGTGCGGAAGATCGCCGCCCACCACATACGCGAGGAGAGGCGCGAGCGCGAGAAGGCGGAGGAGGCGGAGAAGGCGGAAAAGGCCCTCAACCGCATCCAGATGAACTATTTCGCCAACGTGGCCCACGAATTCCGTACGCCTCTGACCATGATCGCCGGCCCCGCCCAGCAGCTCGCCGGCTCGGAAGGGATAAAGGGTTCCGACCGCAAGCTTGTGGACATTATTAACCGCAACGCCACCTGGATGCTTTCGCTGGTGAACCAGTTGCTGGACTTCAACCGCATAGGCAACAGCAAACTGCGGATGAAGGTGGCCAAGATGGACATAGTAGGGCCGCTCAACAGCATTGCCGAGCTATTCCGCTACAACGCCCAGTCGAAGGGCATAGAGCTCGGAACCTACGGCCTGGAGGACCCCTTCACCATGTGGGTGGACGCCGACAAGGTGCAGAAGGTGGTCATGAACCTGCTGTCCAACGCCCTCAAGTTCACGCCCTCCGGCGGCAAGGTGACCCTGGGCTTCGACGTGATTCCGAGGGACGACGCAGCGGCGCGCTTCCCGCTTACGGACGCCGACACCGACGGGCAGTACGCCTGCATCAGCGTTACTGACAGCGGCCCCGGCATTGCCGAGGATGAGCTGGAGAAGATTTTCGAGCGCTTCTACCAGTCGGCGCACAGCCATAAGCTTCAGGGGTCCGGAATCGGGCTTTATTACGCCCGGGTGCTTTGCAACCTGCATCACGGATATATCAAGGCGTGGAACAGGGAGGAGGGCGGCGCCGAATTCAGCATAGTGCTGCCCGTGAGCGCTTCTTCCTATCCGGAAGAGGAGCGTACGGAGGAGAAGCCGCAGCTGCAGCTTGTCACGCCTGCGCCTGTGCCGGCCGTTGAGAACGCGGCTGAAGACGATGCGCCCAAGAAGCACGTGGCGGTGGTGGACGACGATATAGACATTGCCAATTACCTGAAGATACTGCTCAAGCCGCAGTACAAGGTGTCTTTGTACTTCGATGCCGCTTCTGCCCTTGCAGGCATGGCGGAGGATGCTCCGGACCTGATTATCAGCGACGTGGTGATGCCGGGCATGGACGGATACGCGCTATGCGAGGCCGTGAAGGGAGACATCCAGACCAGCCATATCCCGGTGATCCTGGTTACCGCCAAGGTGGCCGTGGAGAGCCAGGTGCAGGGTCTGGACAAGGGCGCCGACGCCTACGTTACCAAGCCTTTCCAGCCGGCATACCTGCTGGCGCTGGTGAAGTCCCAGCTCGAGAACCGCGAGAAGCTGCACCGCCAGCTGGGTTCCGTGACCACCACCGAGGAGATTGCCCCCGAGGCCCTCTCGCCCCGCGACGCGGCCTTCATGAAGGAGCTTTACGAGCTGATGGAGAAGGAGTTGGCCAATACCGACCTGGATATTACGAGGATGACGGAAATGATGAAGATTTCCCGCACCAAGTTCTATTACAAGGTGAAGGGCCTCACCGGCGAGAACCCTTCCGTGTTCTTCAAGCGCTACAAGCTCAACCGCGCCGCCGACCTGCTGAAGGAGGGCAAATTCAACATGTCCGAGATTGCCTACATG
Organism: Bacteroidales bacterium; assembly: GCA_017554335.1. Taxonomy (GTDB): domain Bacteria; phylum Bacteroidota; class Bacteroidia; order Bacteroidales; family UBA932; genus Cryptobacteroides. The sequence continues at coordinate 183,867 of JAFZIO010000042.1, forward strand.
ACCGGCTTCAACACCCTCTCCCACTTCTCCACCTCCTTCAAGAAACAGTTCGGCGTCCCGCCCTCTGAGTACGGGGGGTAGGCTTGTTCTTTTTGCCGTTTTGTTCAAATGTTTTATCATATGGCATCCGTACTTGCGCGTATGGATGCTTTTATTTATGTTTGCAAAAAGCCAATAACCAATACAAATTATATGAAGAAATTTTTCCTCACGGGTGCAGCCGTTCTCTGCACAGTTTCAATGTTCGCACAGCCTCAACTGAAGAAGGACAACATAGACGCTGTCCTTAAGGCCATGACCCTGGAAGAGAAGGCCACCCTGGTGGTGGGCGGCGGCTGGGGCAGCATGACTGCCGGTTCCCTCACCGCTTCCGACGCATCCCTGGTTTCCGGCGCTGCCGGCACCACCCGCGCCATTCCCCGCCTGGGCATTCCCAACACGGTTCTTGCCGACGGCCCTGCCGGCCTCCGCATCAACCCTACCCGTCCCGGTACCGACCAGACTTTCTATTGCACCGGCTTCCCTGTGGGAACCGTGCTCGCATCTACCTGGAACACGGAACTTGTAGAGCAACTCACCACCGCCATGGGCGAGGAGGTGAAGGAATACGGTGCCGACGTGCTCCTGGCTCCCGGCCAGAACCTGCACCGCAACCCCCTCTGCGGCCGTAACTTCGAGTACTTCTCCGAGGATCCCCTCCTCACCGGCAAGATGTCCGCAGCCTACGTGCGCGGCATCCAGAGCAACGGCGTGGGCGTATCCGTCAAGCATTTCGCCGCCAACGACCAGGAGGTCAACCGTATGAGCAACGACTCCCGCGTCAGCCCCCGCGTCCTCCGCGAGCTCTACCTGAAGGGCTTCGAGATCGCCGTCCGCGAGTCCGACCCCTGGACCGTCATGAGCTCTTACAACAAAATCAACGGCGTCTACACCCAGCAGAACTACGAGCTCCTCACCACCATCCTGCGTGACGAGTGGGGCTTCAACGGCATCGTGATGACCGACTGGGGCAACAAGGAAGGCACCGTGGCCGCAGTGCGTGCAGGCAACGACCTCATGGAGCCCGGCATGCCCAACGAGATCGAGCGCATAATCGCCGCCGTGAAGGACGGCAGCCTCGCCGAAGCAGACCTGGACCGCAACGTCCGCCGCATGCTTGAGTACATCGTCCGCACCCCCCGCTTCGCCGGCTACAAGTACAGCAACAAGCCCGACCTCGCCGGTCATGCCAAGCTCGTGCGTGCCGCCACCCCCGAGGGCCTCGTGCTCCTGGAGAACAACGGCGTGCTGCCCCTCAAGGGCGTTAAGAAGGTCGCCCTTTATGGCACCGGCTCCTACGACTTCATCGCCGGCGGCACCGGCTCCGGCAACGTCAACAAGGCATACGTCCGCAACATCGCCGAAGGCCTCCGCGTGAACGGACTCGAGGTCGACAAAGACATCGAGTCCTGGTACAACCAGTACATCGCCCTCACCAAGACCGAGCTCCGCAACAACACCGCAGACAACGGCCTCGGCATCCTGCTTGGCGACCCCGTGGTGCCTGAGATGAAGGTCTCCCGCAGCTTCATCGAGAAGAAGGAAAAGGCCACCGACATCGCTGTACTCACGATTTCCCGTAACGCCGGCGAAGGTGACGACCGCAAGGCCGCCGACGGCGACTGGACCCTTACCGGACAGGAGCGCGAGATGCTTCAGGTCCTGGCTGACACCTACCACGCTGCCGGCAAGCAGCTGGTGGTGGTGCTGAACATAGGCGGCGTCATCGAGACCGCTTCCTGGAAGAACATCCCCGACGCAATACTCCTCGCCTGGACTCCCGGCCAGGAGGGCGGATACGCCGTTGCCGACGTGCTCGCAGGTGCAGCCAACCCTTCCGGCAAGCTCCCTATGACCTTCCCCGTGAGCTATCTTGAGATCCCTTCATCCCACAACTTCCCTTACAACTACAAGGGCGGCAACTCCATCGACCTCGCCGCTCTCATGGGTGGCGCAAGGGCTCCCAGGGTGCTCCGTAAAGACATCGACTATACCGAATATGCAGAGGGCCTGAACGTAGGTTACCGCTACTTCACCACTGCCGGCGTGGGTGTTTCCTATCCCTTCGGCTATGGTCTGAGCTACACCACCTTTGCGTACAGCAAGCCCGTCGTGAAGGTTGCCAAGGACGGTAGCGTGACTGCATCCGTGACCGTTACCAACACCGGTTCAGTTGCAGGTAAAGAGGCAGTCCAGCTTTATGTGAGCGCCCCTGCAGGCGGCCTTGAGAAGCCCGCTTGCGAGCTCAAGGCCTTCGCCAAGACCCGCGAGCTCAAGCCCGGCGAGAGCGAGGTTGTGACTATGGTGGTTGATCCCTACACCCTGGCTTCCTTCAACGAGGGTACCAGCGCCTGGGAGACCGCTGCCGGCAACTACAACGCAGCCTTCGGCGCCTCCGTGGCCGACATCCGCGCCACCGCCGCCTTCAAGCTCGCCAAGGCCCAGTCCTGGCCGGCACACGCCGTCTGCCTGAAGAAATAAGAGATAAAGTTCGCTCAAGGGTGCTTCTAGTTGTACCCTTGAGCGAGAAAAAGGCCAAAAATTCGCCCAAGGGTACAGGGAAAAGCACCCTTGGGCAAATTTGATATATTTTCGGCTGGTGACGGCCGCCGCGAGGATGGCCTTTCCCCAGAGCCACCCGCAGCGGCGCGCCGTAGCCGCCGGAGGTCGCATATTCCGGCGGCGGCACCAGCAACACTGGCAAAAAGAAAGCTATTTATCCTTCCAGACCTTAAGGTACTGTTGGAGGGCCCACATTTCGTCACGGTAGCGGGCGGCGGCGGTGAAGTCGAGCTCGGCGGCGGACTTTTTCATGCGGGCGCGGTCGTCGGCGACCATCTTTTCGATCTGGGCGCGGGACATGGAGCGGATGACGGGATCCTGGAGCACGGCGGCGAGGTCGGCGCGGACGAAGCCCTCGGAAGAGTAGGCGGCGCCGGATTCGCGGAAGGCGTCGTGGCCGAAGCCGACGGTGACCTCTCCCCTGCCGAGGTCGGAGGGGTTGGGCACGTAGACCGGAGCGTCGTAGGAGTTGGCGGCGGACACGCGCCCGGTGGTGCCTCCGGCGAGGCCGCGGCCGACCTCCTTGGTGCCGTCGGCAAAAACGCCGGCCACAGGAACGCCGGCCGCCGGAACGCCCCTGCCGTACACCGGCTTCGTCCCACCCCCGGTAAGCTCCGCCGCCAGCACGTTGCTGCGGGTCTCCACCTGTCGCGGCGTGATGCCGTGCAGCTTGTTGTACGCTATCTGTTTGGAGCGGCGCCGCTCGGTCTCGCGAATGGTCTGCTCCATGGAAGGCGTGATGCTGTCGGCGTACATTATCACCAGCCCGTTGACGTTACGGGCGGCACGGCCGGCGGTCTGCGTAAGCGCGCGCCCGGTACGCAGGAAGCCCTCCTTGTCGGCGTCCAGAATAGCCACCAGCGACACGGAAGGTATGTCCAGGCCCTCGCGCAAGAGGTTCACGCCCACGAGCACGTCGAACAGCCCGTGCTTGAAGTCCTCTATGATTTCCACCCGCTCGGAGGTGTCAACGTCGGAATGGATGTACCGCACGCGTATGCCGATGCGGCGCAGGTACTCGTCAAGCTCCTCCGCCATGCGCTTGGTGAGCGTCGTCACCAGCACGCGCTCGTCGTCCTCGGCACGCTTGCGTATCTCCTCCACCAGGTCGTCCACCTGCCCCTCGGTAGGCCGCACCTCGATGGGCGGGTCCAGCAAGCCGGTGGGACGCACCACCTGCTCCACCACCAGGCCTTCCGACTTCTGCAGCTCGTAGTCGGCCGGAGTGGCGCTGACGTACACCTTCTGCCCCGTGAGGGCCTCGAACTCCTCGAACTTAAGCGGACGGTTGTCGGAGGCGGCGGGCAGGCGGAAGCCGTACTCCACCAGCACGCTCTTGCGGGAGTGGTCGCCGCCGTACATGGCACGCACCTGCGGGAGCGTGACGTGGCTCTCGTCGATGAAGGTTATGAAGTCCTTGGGAAAGTAGTCCAGCAGGCAGAAGGGGCGCTCCCCCTCCTTGCGGCCGTCGAAATAGCGGGAGTAGTTCTCGATGCCGGGGCAGTAACCCATCTCCTTTATCATCTCCAGGTCGTACTCCACCCGCTGCTTGAGGCGCTTGGCCTCAAGGCTCTTGCCCACCGACTCGAACCACTCCATCTGCTTCACCAGGTCGTCCTGGATGGCGCTCACGGCCGATATGGTGCGTTCGCGGGTGGTCACGAAGTTGTTCGCCGGGCAGATGCTCACGTGCTCCAGCTCCTCGATGTGGGCGCCCGTAACCGGGTCTATCAGGCTCAGGCCGTCCACCTCGTCGCCGAAGAACTCTATGCGTACCGCCTCGTCCGCGCCGCCCAGGAAGACGTCTATTATGTCTCCGTGAACGCGGAACGTGCCGCGCTTGAAATCCGTCTCCGTGCGGCTGTAGAGGGCGTCCACCAGCTTGTACAGCAGGCCCGTGAGCGTACGCCTCTCCCCTTTCACCACCTCTATGGTCTGCGAATGGAAGTCTTCCGGGTTGCCTATGCCGTAGAGGCAGCTGACGCTGGACACCACAATGACGTCCCGCCTGCCGCTCATTAGCGCAGAAGCCGCACTCAAACGGAGCTTCTCTATCTGGTCGTTGATGCTTAAATCCTTCTCTATATAAGTGTCCGTGACCGGAATGTAGGCCTCCGGCTGATAGTAGTCGTAATAAGACACGAAATACTCCACCGCATTGGAAGGGAAGAAAGACTTGAACTCCCCGTAGAGCTGTGCGGCAAGGGTTTTGTTGTGACTCAGGATGAGCGCAGGCCGCTGCAGGCGCTCTATTACGCCCGCCATAGTGAAGGTCTTTCCGGAGCCCGTAACGCCCAGCAGGGTAACGTCCGGAACACCTTCGGAAAGGGCCGAACAGAGCTGGTCTATGGCCTCCGGCTGATCCCCGGCAGGCTTGTATGCGGACTCTAAAACAAACTTCATAAAGCACTGCGAATATACTAAATATTTTTATTAATTTTGTCCAAGATAAAATGATAGAAGAAGCCCGCAGCATAGCACTGAGTGCACTGGAAGGCGAGACCCGCTACGACGGATCCCCCTTCATCACCCATGCAGACGGGGTAGCCCGCATAGTGACGGAAGAAATAGGCCTGCCGGAATCCTGCGCGGCCGCCGTCTACCTCCACGAGGCCACCCGCGTCCACAAAGACATAGACATCAGCGCCTTCCCGCAGGATGTGCAGCTGATGGTGGACGGCCTGAACAAGATATCTACCATCAAGCCCAAGGACACCAGCCTGGAAGCGGAAAAATACAAGAAGCTTATAGTAAACTACTGCACCGACCCCCGCGTGAGCGTGATAAAGATAGCCGACCGCCTGGAGGTGATGCGCAACCTGGAGATGTTCCCCAAGATGTCCAGGGACCAGAAGCTGCTTGAGACGCTCATGCTCTACATGCCCCTGGCGCACCAGCTGGGCCTCTACAACATAAACAGCGAGCTGGGCAACATCTACTTCCGCCACGCCGACCCGGAGCAGTACAGGGCCATCACCAACAAGCTGAAGGCCACCGAGAAGGACCGCGAGCGCCTTACGGAAGAATTTATAGAGCCGCTTAAGAAGAAGCTCTCGGACGCCGGCATACACTACAAGCTGAAGGTACGCACCAAGAGCGCCTGGTCCATATGGCGCAAGATGCAGGTACAGAAAGTGCCCTTCGAGGGCGTCTACGACGTATTCGCCATTCGATTCATAATAGACTGCGAGCCCGACCCGGTGCTGGAGAAGGACCTCTGCTGGAAGGTGTATTCCTACGTTACCGAGGAGTACGAGGCTGACACCAGACGCCTGCGCGACTGGATAACCACCCCCCGCCCCAGCGGCTACGAGTCCCTCCACATAACCGTCAACAACAAGCGCGGCAACTACCTGGAGGTGCAGATACGCACCGTACGCATGGACGACGAAGCCGAGAACGGGCACGCGTCCCACTGGGCCTACAAGGGCATACGGCAGGAGGCGTCCACCGCCGGCTGGCTGCAGAGCGTACGCGACGCGCTGGAGCATCCCTTCGACGCCAAGCCGGAGGACCTCCCCGCCCCGCCGGACAAGGAAATTTTCGTATTCACGCCCACCGGCGAGCTCCGCATACTGTCGGCAGGCGCGTCCGTGCTGGACTTCGCTTTCAGCATACACTCCGGCCTCGGTGCCCGCTGCTGCGGCGGCCGCATAAACGGCAAGGCCGTACAGATAAAGGAGAAGCTGAAGACGGGCGACACCGTAGAAATCCTCACCCGCAAGGACCAGAGGCCCAACCGCGACTGGCTGGGCTGGGTGGTGACCTCCAAGGCCCGCAGCAAGATAAAGCTGGAGCTGGACGCCGAGGAGCGCAAGAAGTCCGCCGAGGGCCGCGAGATACTGGAACGCCGCCTGAAGAACTGGAAGCTGGAGTTCCCCGACGGCATGCAGACGGAATACATGAAGGCCCACAATTACAAGAGCGTGATGGCTTTCATGGCCGCCATAGCCACGGGAGAGGTGGACATAAACGCCATAAAGGCGTACATACTGGAGAAGGCCACCGCCCCTCAGGTACACGAGGCCGCAGCCCCGGAAGCCGCAAAGGAGAAGGCCTCCCCCTACAGCAACACCGGAGAAGACATACTGGTGCTGAACGCCAAGAACGTGAAGGGGCTGGACTACAAGATGGCCGCCTGCTGCAACCCGGTGTTCGGAGACGACGTCTTCGGCTTCGTCACGCGCAACGCCGGCATCAAGATACACCGCATCTCCTGCCCCAACGCCGCCAGGCTCATAGAAAGGTATCCCTACCGCATCCAGAAGGTAATCTGGCAGGACAACGCGGCCACCGGCAGCTTCCTCGCCACCCTCAACATCACCTCGGAGATGGAGCATTCCGTGCTGCCCGGCATAATGGACGTGGTGGGCCAGTTCCGCGCATCCATACGTTCGTTCAACGTGAACGAGAACTACCGCGCCGGCACTTACGAGATTTCCATGCGCATCCTGGTGCCCTCTTCCACCGAGCTGGACAAGGTGATTTCGCAGGTGGGAGCGCTCAAGCAGGTGACCAAGGTCAAGAGGCTATAGGATTTTTTGCTATATTTGCAGGATATGACGCATAATTATACAGACGCTAACATAATAACCCTGGAAGGCGTAGAGCATATCCGGATGCGTCCGGGCATGTACATAGGCCGTCTGGGCAACGGCAACAACATAGGAGACGGCATCTACGTGCTGCTGAAAGAAGTGGTGGACAACTCCATAGACGAGTTCGCCATGGGCTTCGGCAAGCAGATACAGATTACCATAGAGAACAACGAGGTTACGGTGCGCGACTTCGGCCGCGGCATCCCCCTGGACTCCGTGGTGAAGGCCGTGAGCATCCTGAACACCGGCGGCAAGTTCGACGACAAGGCCTTCAAAAAATCAGTTGGCCTCAACGGCGTGGGAACCAAGGCCGTGAATGCCCTCAGCGAGCGTTTTTACGTATGCTCATACCGCGACGGCGAGTGCTCCTGGGCCAGCTTCGAGAGGGGCGCCCTGAAGGACAGCGGCAAGGACGTGACCAAGGAGAGGAACGGCACCCTGGTGCGCTTCTACCCGGACACCATGATGTTCGGCGACTTCCACTTCAACATGGACTACGTGGAGACCATGGTGAAGAATTACTCCTACCTCAAGAGGGGCCTCACCCTTACGCTTAACGGCATCGCCTACAAATCGGAGAACGGCCTGCTGGACCTGGTGAACGAGAACCTCAGCGAAGAACCGCTCTACCCGCCCATTCACCTGGAAGGGGAAGACATAGAGATAGTGCTCAGCCACGGCAACGCCTACGGCGAAAACATATCCTCCTTCGTCAACGGCCAGAACACCCGCGACGGAGGCACCCACCTGGCCGCCTACCGCGAGGCCATAGCCAAGACGCTCAAGGACTTCTTCAAGAAGAACTACGAGCCCGCAGACTGCCGCCAGGGCATAGTGGGAGCCATAAGCATACAGATTCAGGAGCCCAACTTCGAAGGCCAGACCAAGACCAAGCTGGGGTCCAACTACATGTGGGAGAAGCAGGTGCGCGACGCCCACGGCCAGCTTACCACGGACATAGGCCCCACCATCCGCAGCTTCGTGAACGACTTCGTGTCCAAGAACCTGGACAACTACCTGCGCATACACAAGGAGATAGTACCTGTAATCGAAGAGAAGATAAAGGCCTCCCAGCAGGAGCGCGAGGAGATTTCCGGCATACAGAAGAAGACCCGCGAGCGCAACAAGAAAACCAACATCTACAACAAGAAGCTTCGCGACTGCCGCTTCCACTACAACGACAAGGTAACGGAGAAGACGCAGGAGAACATAGAGAAGTCCAGCATCTTCATCACCGAGGGCGACTCCGCAAGCGGAACCATCACCAAGGCCCGCGACGCCAATTTCCAGGCTGTCTTCAGCCTCCGCGGCAAGCCCATCAACTCCTACAAGGAGAGCCGCAAGAAGGTGGCGGAAAACGAGGAGCTCAACCTGCTGGTTAACGCCCTGGGCGTGGAGGACGACCTGGACAACCTCCGCTACAACAACATAATAGTGGCCACCGATGCCGATGACGACGGAATGCACATCCGCATGCTGGTGCTCACCTTCTTCATGAAGTACTATCCGGACCTCATCCGCCGCGGGCACGTGCACATACTGCAGACTCCCCTCTTCCGCGTACGCAACAAGAAGGAGAACCGCTACTGCTATTCACTGGACGAGAAGGAGAAGGCAGTAAACGCCCTCAAGACGGGAGTGGAGATAACCCGATTCAAAGGCCTCGGAGAAATAAGCCCCGGCGAGTTCTCGGACTTCATAGGCGAAGGCATGCGTCTGGATCCGGTTTCACTGGCCGAAGAAGAGTCCATCCACGACATAATGGACTTCTATATGGGAGACAATACCGTCGACCGCCAGAACTTCATCCGCGCCAACCTTAAGAGCGAGGAGGAACTGGAGGATGTGGACGGAGTTGTTTAGATAGGCAGGATCACGAACACCAGGGCGTCCCAGAGCGCATGACTTATTATCAGGGCCGGAAGGGCCTTGGGGCATATCCTGTATATGAGGCCCCATACGCCTCCTGCCACCAGCGCCGCCATTATCAGCATGAAATTGAACGACCAGATGTGCACCAGGGCGTAAACTGCGGCCGTAAGGATGAAGGCCAGGTCTGCGGCCCTCTTCCCCGGCAGCAGGCGCGCCATGGTACGCTGGACGTAACCCCTCCAGAATAGTTCTTCCGCAGGGCCTATCAGGCCAATAAGCAAAATGGCAATGGTGTGCGGCGGCAGGCCGGTCTTCATGGCGTACACCGCATCCACCTCCGGGCGCGCAAAGTCGAACATAAGCCCCGACAGCTTGTCCCCAACCCAGAATATGCCCCACAGGGCGGCGGCTATGACTATGCCGCCCAGCACCTGCAGAAGCGGCTTTTCAACTTTTGCCAGCTCCTGACGGTCCGGGGTGAATGCCAGCGCCAGAGTCGTCAGGACCATGGCGGCCACGCTCATGACCACCCAGAAATTGGGCCAGCCGCCCGTCCAGGGGCTGAACATGTAGAACCAGAAAACGGCGGCCACGCAAATGGCCGCTATAAGCTTCCGGAGGTCCCGACTTACAGCCATGCAGACAAGAACAATCCTGCGGCCAGCAGCAGGGAGAACGCCAGCTGCAGCTGCGAGGAACGGAAATCAAGTCCCTTCATGGCCTCGCGGCCAAGCTTCTTATATCCTGCGGCCTGCTTGAAATTCTGGAAGGCCTTCACGCCGGCCAGCAGGCACAGCAGCGCGTGCGGGAACATGTATCCGGCAACCACGACTCCGATTATCCACACGAAAGGAATGACCATATAGGCGCAGTAGAGCACGGCGGAGGCCTTCTCCCCTATCACCATGGCGAAGGTCTTTATGCCCGCCGTCCCGTCGGAAGGGATGTCGTAGGTATTGTTGGCGTGCAGCACGGAAACCGTAATGACGCCCAGGGGCACGGAAAGCATGAGGGTATCCCAGCACCAGCCGCCGGTAACCGCATAAGCCAGTCCAAGTACGGTAAGCACGCCGAAAATAATGAAGATGTCCAGGTCTCCCAGGGCATGATATTTCAGGAAGGAATACAGTGCTGTAAGTACAACGGCTATGACGCCTATAATCAGTACCCCTATGCCGCTTATCATCGTGATAACAAGGCCGTCGATAATACCAAGGACAAAGAGCACTATGCTGAATACCAGATACTCCTTGGGCTGGAATTTGCCGAATACCAGGTTGGGCACGGCGTAGGCGTTCTCGTTGTCCACTCCGCTCCTATAGTCGAACCAGTCGCTGAGCAGGTTGCCCGCCGAGTGCAGCAGCACTACGCCCAGAAGCGAGAGCACAAGCACTATCCAGGGCTTGGCGCCGACCGGCAGGGCGCTGATACTGAACAAATATGCAAATGATACCACGAGAGGCATCGTAGACACTGGCAGGGCCCAGTAACGGGTCGCTGCCACCCATTCTTTAACACTGTGTTTCATAGCGGATGCAAATATACAACTTTATTGTTTATCTTAGCGGAGTCTTATGATACGAGAAAGCCTTAAGGAATACATTGAGTGCGAAGTCATCCCGCGTTACGCCGCCTTCGACATGGCCCACCGGGAAGACCACGCCCGCACGGTGGTCGAACGTGCCCTCTCCATGGGCAAGGCGTACGATATAGACGAGGAGGTGCTCTACACCGCCGCTGCCTGCCACGACCTGGGGCTTGCCGTCGACCGCAAGACGCACCATCTGGAGAGCGGCCGCATCATTCGGGCCGACGCTCGCCTGCGGGAGTGGTTCTCCGACGCGCAGATTGAGACCATCGCCCAGGCGGCCGAAGACCACCGCGCCTCCGCCACCACCCCGCCCCGCAGCATCTACGGCTGCCTCGTCGCCGAAGCGGACAGGATGATTGAGCCGGTGACTATTATCCGCCGCACCGTCCAGTTCGGCCTAGACCATTATCCAGAGCTCGACAAGGAGGGGCACTGGGAAAGGACTCTGGAACATCTCAATGAAAAGTACGCCGAAGGCGGCTACCTGCACCTGCTCATTCCCGGCTCACCGAACGAGGAGCCGCTGAGGGAGCTCAGGGAGATTATTCGCGACCACGGGCGGCTCAGGGAGATTTTTGACTCAGTTTTCGAATCCGATTGTTAATAAAAAGTTGATAACTTGTTTACAAAGAACAAGTCTATCCTTTGCGATTTTTTATTTAAAAGTCTATTTTTGTATTTGTGCCCTTATGTAACAGATAAGGGCTCCTGCCACGAGAACACAACTAACTTATAATCAATAACGTCTATGAACAAAGAAAAACTACTTTACGAGGCCCCTACGGCCTTAACCTTTGAGGTGCGATTAGAAAGCACCATATTGACACTTTCAGACAGTGTCAATACATACAATCGCACTCAGTATCTATTGAGTGGTGACGACTATGATTACGAGGACCTTTAAAGTACTGCTGATTATGAAAAAGATTTTTAAGGCTTTAGCATATGCCGCAGTAGTCACTGCCGCATTTACCTCTTGCAACAAGGAATTAGAGGTTGTGGTTCCAGACGATCCCAAGGAGTTCGTATATACATTCAATCTTGGAGATGACATCGCGTTCACTAAAGCGCTGTTGGACAACGATGGAACAGCCGATTATATCAAATGGACAGCTGGCGATCAGCTTGGTAGTATTACCAACAATACCCAGGGCTACTCGGATATTACTCCAGCAACAAACGAGACTCCTGCACAGTTCAAGATTAAGTCCAAAGATGGTTTGGAGGCCGGAAACACCATCAATGTATGGTTCCCTTACCTTTCCACTCAGACAAATCCCGAGGCTGTATCATTTGAAATCTCGAAAGAACAGACGCTTCGCGTATCGGACAATAAATTCAACTTCCGGAATATGCCGATGGTCGCCAAGCAAGTTACGGTAACAGCCGGTATGGCATCAGAGACTGATGAAACTGCCATCGCGACTATTAACATGGCAAACTTGGGTTCTGTTGTTCTTTTCAAGGTTTTTTCTACTGATCCGGGGCGCGCAACTGAAAAAGTTAAGAGCATATCCTTTAATGCAAGAAACGCTACGAATACAGAAGATGCAAATATTGCTGGCATCTTCTCCAAGAACTTGACAACCATAGATCCGGATGATGAAGAAACCATGGGTATTAGTTTCACTACTGGATTTTCTAGCATAAAGAGTTCTCTTATTACTCCCGCCTCGATAGGCAGTAATAAGGCCGGAGCACTTGATATTTATATGGTTGTCGCCCCTGGTTCCTACACGGGCACTATCAATGTAAAAACAGATAAAGCTCTGTATACCTATACCCTTTCTTCCCCCAAGGATTTAGTCCGTTCCGGAATTAAGGCATTTGGTCTTGATCTCGCAAGCGCAACACTAACTAGTCGCGAAGACGCCGCTCCGGAATTTGCTTCTTGGGTAAAAACAGATATCACAGCCCTTAAAGAAGGTGATGTCGTTACTATTGTTGACACCGGGTCAGAAAGAGCCATGTCGAATGATAAAGGGACATCTAAAGCACCTGTCGCGACGAGCGTTACTATTACTGATGGGACAACGATTTCAAATGTTGAGAGTAATCTTCAATGGTTGTTTGAAAACCCCTCATATGGTGTATATCGTTTTAAAGTAGCCGGAACCAACAATTATCTTTATGCGACAAACACAAATGATGGTGTTAGAGTCGGTAGTACTGATTCTTCTAAGGATTTTAAGATTAAGCAGGACGCATCGAGTAACGATTATTTGTTTAACGCTGGAACTTCCCGTTATTTAGGAGTGTATAGCAGTCAAGACTGGAGATGTTATACTTCATCTGGAGGTAATATCGCAGATACGCGCATTGCCTTCTTCAAGAAAGTAGTAACTGAAGGGAGCAAGTATTCAATCACGATTAATAATACAACGCCGACTTTTGGTACTATTACGACAACGCCTTCCGGAGCTGCTTATGAAACTGCAACAGTTGGTATAAACATTACCCCGCAATCGGGATATGTTCTGGATGCTTTATCAGTAGTTGACGGAAGCAGCAAGGCTGTAACGGTAACTTCAAATCAGTTTACAATGCCTTCTAGCAATGTTACAATAACAGCTTCATTCCGTGCGGCTTCTGCAGATCCAGAGCTATCTTTTAGTAATTCAGCTTACGAATTCTCATTGGGGGATGACGATTATAATGCTTTTGCTGGGCAGGCACTTTCAAATCCCAATTCCGTATCTCCTATCGTGTGGACTTCTTCCAATGAAGATTTGGCGACTGTCTCTAATGGCACTGTAACATTCAAAGCAGGTGTTTGGGGCGAGACAACAATCCGCGCTTCATTCGCCGGGAATGCTACTTATGAAGCCACTTACGTTGAATATACTATTACTGTTTTACATGGTCCCTATACAACAACCTTTAGGAAGAATAACTTCTCTACTTCTATTAATGATTATACTTCTACTTGGGACCATACTGATGGTGGTCTTACTTGGTCCTTGGTAAATTGGAATAACAATCAAAAGGGGTGGGATTTCGTTAAAGCTGGTAGAAAGAATAACGCTTCTGTTGGTACTATTACTACAAAAAGCGCTGTCCCCGAGGCTATCTGCAAGGTTACCTTGACAATTGATGCAGTTACTGCAAGTAAGATTAATTCGCTTAAACTAAAGGTTTCTGGGAAGAGCGATATGTCTAATGCTACAGAGTATTCATTTACTGTAGCCACAGGAGACAAGAGTGTAACTATCGGTTCTCCTGCAAGCAATAAATACTATCAAATTGTTGCCGACTGCGCTTCTGGCTCCAGTAATGGTCTGATTTCTGTTTCTCAGATATATATGACAAACATTCCAGACTAAAATTACGGGATTAAACAAATTATTAAGCTGTGGCAGCAACTCACTGTATCGTCGGTAAGTTGCTGCTACTTTTCTACTGATACTCCACCCACTTAGTAAGCCTCCGATGAACCACGCGTAAGAGTCGTACGCCACTATATGCGAGTCGCAGCAACTACCCCAGAGTATCATGGGAGTTGCTGCGACTCTTGCGTAGTTGCGTGTTACTTGCTGCTAGTTGCAGTCAGTGGTTGCCAGTTGCTTAATCTATATTCATAATCGAGAATATGTTTTCGGCCTGTTAAGTGGTCCCGGGTAAGCCCGATGGCATTATCAGTCTACCGGCAAGCTGCCAATCTTGATCATTTCCTGGCGGTGAAGGGTGATGCTTGTGGAGGTTGAGAGTGTTTTTACGACGGACTCGTTTTTAACCAGTTCGATTGTAAATCCACTTGTAAGATTCACCCTGGATGCGCCGATTGGAAGGGGGATAAACACTTTGTTGAGTGTGGTGCCATTGCAGACTACCGGGCCGCTTAGCTGTGTCAGGGGGCTGTTTGTCCAGCCAGCATCACTGCGGGGAAAAGTACGGGAAACAGTTTCTTCATCACTTTGATAAATCCCTACCGTATATTTTCCGTAACCAAGGGTTTCACTATTGTTGCCACGGAAGATATAGCTTTCGAAATCGTGGCCTGAAGGTATTGTGAAAGCGATTATTCCGCAAACGTTCTCAAAGTGGAACACTTTGTCACCGTTCGCATACGCAACCATCAAGGGCTTGTTGGTATTCTTGAAGACGCTATAGAAATATGGCTTTGTAACACTTTCATCTATAGCAGATGCCGGATATGCCGCATAGTACTCAGAAAGCCCCCATGTATACGAAGCTAAACTCCCGGGGACGGAGATTGTGGCGGTGCGCCCTTCATTGCTGATATCCGATTCTGTGAGCGTGACAACCACACCGGTGTTGTTGCCATGAACGAGAATATCATCATTGGGCTCCCACTTGGTCTTCCCAGCACCATCTATGCCGAGCTTCGTGCCGTCATTTTCAAGTACGCAGGTAAAGGTGATCATGTCCGGTTCCGCCGGAGTAACCTCAACGGAGAAGCTCTCTGAGCAGGAGACGGGCACAACGGCCAACGAAAGGGCC